>NZ_JBIRZM010000024.1:0-113359 GCF_044390825.1 Streptomyces sp. NPDC018833
GGGTACGCCGGGTTCGGAGAGCGGTCCGGGGAAACGGGCAGGCAGCAATGCCTGAACCGCGCCCCGGGCCGACTCAACTGGACCCATCCCGCCGTGGCGTTCTGGGCGCTGCTCTCTTCTCCGTCGCGCTCACCATTCCGGACTGGCCGAACGTGGTGGGCCGCATGGAGGCCGTCCAGGCCGGCCGCTCTCGCCGTATCGGGTACGCGGAAGTGGACGCGGTGGTGGCCATGACGGACAAGGTGTCAGAGCTGGACGACATGTTCGGCGGCCGCCACGCCAGGCCCATGGCCGCCGCATTCCTGGTCAACACGGTCGCCCCCCACCTCCGAGCTGATGCTTCCGACGACGTACGTCAGGCCATGCTCTCCGCCGCTTCCGACCTCCTGGACCTGACTGGGTACATGGCCGTGGATGAAGGGCTGCACGGCCTGGCACAGCGGTACTACGTCAAAGCCCTGGAACTGGCCGGGGCCGCCGACGACCACCTGACCTACTGCACCACATTGCGCGGGATGAGCCTCCAGGCCGTGGACCTGGGCCACAACGCCCACGCCCTCCGCCTGGCCGACGCTGCCGCCGCAGCCTCCCCGAACGCCGGGCCCCGTATGCGCGCGTTCCTGGCCGGGCAACAGGCCCACGCCCACGCCGCGAGCGGCCACCGTGCCACCGCACTCCAGTACATCCGGGAGGCGGAAGTGGCCATGGATAAGGCGGAGTCCCGGGCAAAGACGTTCGGAAGCTATGACCCCTCATCCCTGGCTTACCACGTTGCCCAGGTCCAGTACGGCCTAGGGGACCTGGCCGGGTCCGTGAAGAACATGGAGGAGTCGTCCCGTCTCCGCCACGACGTGTACCGCCGGACCCGCGTTCGCTATGACGCGATGATGGCGGAACGCCAACTGGAGCTTGGCCACCTGGAGGCCGCGTGCGTCACCTGGGACCGCGTGCTGGATGATTACCCGCTGGTCCAGTCTGGCCGGGCGGATCAACGGGTGGCCGCCATGAAGGCCCTCATCCGCCCCCACGTACGGAACCGGGCGGCCCAGGCCCTGTACGAGCGGGCCCAGGCCGTGAGCGTCCCGGCCACCGCGTAATCACTCTGCGCTCTGGCCCGCCGAGCTGTCCGTGACCGGCCCCGGACATGCGAACAGCCCCCTGGCCCACGAAGGGGCGGAGGCGGGGCCTGTCGGTCCGGGTGAAACTGTCGCTTTCGACGTCTTGCGATACGGCCGCTCTGGATCATCCTGCGCGTTACAGAAGATCCCGAAGGCAACGAGTTCTGTGTGCTGCGGCCCAAGAAGACCCTGCTCGACTGACGCCACGACGCCGGGTCGCGTCACCCGGCGTCGGGGCCGCCGCCCTCGGCGCCGGCCGCCGCTCCGGGCCGGGCGCCGAGCGCGTCATGGGCGCTCAGCGCCGCCCGCACCCGCATCACGTCCGCACCTGACGTGGCGTCGAGGCCGGTCGCCTCCGCCGCACGACGCAGCCGGTAGTCCACCGTGTTCGGGTGCACGCGCAGCCGTTCGGCGGTGAGCTGGCGGCTGAGCCCGCTGTCCAGGAACGTCCGCAGTGTGCCCAGCAGTTCGGGCCGGCCGGTCAGTGGCCTCATCAGTTCGGCCAGGGCGTCGCGGGCGGGGCCGGGCTGCATCAACTGGTACTCCAGCAGGACGTCCCCGAGCCGGTAGACGCCCGGATCCCGGCCCGCCGAGACCGCCACCCGCCGTACCTCCTCCGCCTGCCGGACGGCCGCGGACACGCCCTCGGGGGCGGCCGCCGCCGCGCCGGCCATGATGTCGACCCCGGCCACCCGGCTCATGTGGGACACCACGCTGGACAGCCGGTCCCAGTCCCGGTCGGCGAGCAGCCGGGCCTCCGTGCCGTACGGGATCAGGGCGAGCCCGCCGTCGCCGGACAGGGCGGAGAGCACCGGGCCCTCGGCGTGACGTTCCAGCTCCACCCGCAGCCGCCGCAGCTTCCGCGTCCTGGCGAACACGGGGCTGACTCCCGGGGCCCGCTCGTCCGGGTGAGGGCCGATGGCCAGCCCGAGGACCAGATAGCAGGCCGGGAGGGCGATGCCCCAGCGGTCCGCCGTCGCCCGGACGTCCTCCCCGTCGACGAGCGCGGTGAGCATCGCCTGCCGGGCCGACTGCTCCTCGCCCGCGGCCGCCTGCCGCTCCGCGAAGTAACCCGACACCACACTTGCCGTCATCCGCTCCAGGAATCGCAGGACCAGCACGTTCACGGCCTTCACCTCCGGCAGGTCGTCCGGCGTCGCATACGCCGACATCTGCTCGAAGCACTCCTGCGCCCCCACGTGGTAGGCGCTGATCACCGCCTCGACGGGAACGCCCTCCTCGGCCCGCTTGGCGGCCGACTGCCGCACGACCTGCAACTGCGCCTCGTTCGGGAGCGAACCGGTGCGCAGGACGGAGACGAACGCGCGTATGCCCTGGCCGATGACCCGCTGGATCTCGCTGCGCAGCTGCTCGACCGGCAGCGTGCCGTACACCGGCACATGGTCGACGAGCCGGGCGAGGACGCGGGCGGCCAGCTCGTCCACCGACCCGGCGAGCCGCTGATGCACCGGAACCCCTCCGAAGGAGAGCGGTACGTATCCCTCACTGTCCACGGTGGCGACCTCATCGAAGCTGCTGATCTTACTTACCAGTAACCAAGGTCGCCGCAGGACACGCGGGGTGTCAATGCCGACGCGCGGCCGAGGGCCCGTACCCCGGGAGGGTTTTGTGACGGCTCACAATCCTGCCGCCGAATGTTTGGACCCGGCCCGGGGCCCGAAGGACCGAACCGCGGTCAGGCTGCTTGCGGGTATGCACATGCCCGTTTGCCTCCGCCTCCATCAGCCCCCGGACGGGCTGATCAACCCCCAGGAGCACCCGATGTCAGGGATCGATCGGTCCGCCCGTCGATGGCGGACCGGACCGGCCGCGGCCGTGGTCGCCGCCGTCGTCGCCCTCACCTGCGCCGCGGCCCCGGCGCAGGCCGCCGAGCGGGAGCCGCTGCGCGAAGGCGGCGTCGCCCAGGCGCTGTGGAACTACGCGGTCTCCCCGGCTGCCGTGCCGGGAGCCAACGACTGGTCGTGCCGGCCGAGTGCCGAACACCCCAACCCGGTGGTCATGCTGCCGGGCACCTTCTTCAACATCGGAGCCAACTTCGTGAAGGCCGCTCCCCGCCTCAAGAACAACGGCTACTGCGTCTTCGCCATGAACTACGGCTTCACACCCGCGTCCTTCGGCCGCGTCGGCGGTCTCGGCTCCAACCGCGACTCGGCCGCACAACTGGACGCCTTCGTGACCGAGGTCCAGTGGGCGACCGGCGCCGAGAAGGTGGACATCGTCGGCCACTCGCTCGGCGGAAGCGTGCCGATGTGGTGGATGAAGAAGATGGGCGGCGCCGAGAAGGTCGACCACTACGTCGGCTGGGCTCCCAGCTCCCACGGCACCGACCTGAACGGCATCGCCCGGCTCGGCGACTCGCTGAAGCTCATGGGCTTCGTCACCGGGCCGTCGAGGGTGGGCCGGTTCCCCGGAGTCGTCGAGCAGCTCCGCACCAGCGACTACACCGAGGAGATGTGGGCCGAAGGCGACAGCGTGCCGGACGGACCCGAGTACACGGTCATCATGACCAGACAGGAGAAGGTCGTCACCCCGTACGCCTCCCAGGCCCTGACCGGCAAGGACGTGAACAACATCGTCCTGCAGGACATGTGCCCCGACGACAGGGCCGGCCACATGGGGCTGTTCAACGACGACCCGACGCTCCAGATCACCATGAACGCCCTGGCCGACGGCCCCGACGACTTCCGGCCCACCTGCACGGGGTACGGCATGCCGCTGTGACCGTGCACGCTCCGCGGGAGCCCGCCCGCCCGGCTTCCGGGTCGGCGGGGTCCCGTACGTTTTCAGGTCCGGTACGCCTTCAGTGCCCGTACGTCTTCAGAGCCCGTACGCGTCCGGTGCCCGCTGCGGGGGCAGCCCGGCGGCCTCGGCGAGCGCCGGGGCGAGGTTCTCCTTACGGATGCGCTGGTCGACATAGAGCAGGCTGATGACCAGCTGCGGGAACGCCGAGGTGAGGATCTGACCCACCAGGATGGTCAGCAGTCCGAACGCCATCGTCGTGACGACGATCGTGACGGCCGCACCGCCGTCGGCCGCCTCGTCCGACAGGGACGCGGGCCCGGTGGGGACGAGGCTCAGCAACTGGAACACCAGCTGGATGAGGTAGCTCACCGCGGCGGCCATCACGGCGGCCAGCAGCGAGATGCCGAACACCCGCCACCAGGCGCCCCGCACCAGCTGCGCCGAGCGCGCCATCGCGCTGATGGTGCCCTGCCCCTCGAGGACCGCGACGGCGGGCGCGAAGATGAACCGCACCCACAGCCAGACCGCCACCGGCCCGGTGGCCAGTGCCCCGAGGATGCCGATCAGCCCCAACCAGCCCCAACCGCCGGAGCCGTCGGCGGCCAGCGCGATCAACGCCACGACCATCCCGACGAAGGCAAGGGTCATCAGGACCAGGGGGACCGCGGCGATCAGGGCGGTGATCAGTACGGTGCCGAGCACGGCCCACAGCCGGGGCCACACCCGGCGCCAGATGGCGCCGAAGCTCGACGGGCGGCCCAGCACCGCGTCCTGGAGGACCGCAGGGCAGCCGGCGTACACGGCGGCGTTGGCCACCAGAAGGGCGAAGAGCCCGAAGAGGTACACGGCGCCGAACGTCAGCACCAGCGGCATGACCTCGTCGCTGCCCGGCGCGCTCTCGTCGGGCCGCTCGAGCAGGCGGTGCAGCTCCGTCTTCACCGCCACATAGGCGAGGGCGAGCGCCGCGCCGAACAGCACGACGGCCATGCCGTACACTGCGAACGCGAAGCCCAGCAGTTGCTTCCAGTGCCGGCCGATCGTCGCGAACGCCCCGCCGAGGATCTCGCCGAGGCCGAGCGGCCCGAGCGGTATCACTCCGGGCTTGGGCGGCGGCGCCCAGGCGCCCCACGCGGGCGGACCCGGATACGGCGGCGGGTTTCCCCCCGGACCAGGCGTGTTTCCGTAAGCCATTGGACCCCCCACGTCGGATGATGACCGGACGGGGCGCTGCGGCCGCCCGTCCGGACGAACAAGGTAGCCGGGCCCGGAGCCGCGGCCCACTCCGCCCCCGCCTCCCCCTGTCCCCGCCTTCTGCGCGTGGACGCGCGCGACGCGGACCGCGCCGCATGTGATCCCCTGCTGTGATCCCCTGCTCCTCGCGCCCTTCCGCGCGACACCGCCGCCCGGCACCTGAGATCGGTTCGCCCCCGTGGGCCCCGGCCGGTTAGGTTTCCTGTCATGACTGACTCGTCCCACAGCACCACTGCTCAGCGCACCATCGGTGCCGTGGCCGCCGGCCTCGCCACCGTCACCGCCGAGGGCGTCGTCCTCGACACCTGGTACCCCGTCCCCGAGCTCACTGCCGAGCCCGGCCCCGCCGGCACCCAGCGGCTGACCGCCGAGCGCGCCGTGGAGCTCCTCGGCGACGGCGCCGCGAAGGCCATCGGCCCGGACGCCCGCCGTGGGGTCGAGGTCGTCGCCGTCCGCACCGTCATCGCCTCCCTCGACGACAAGCCGCTGGACGCCCACGACGCCTACCTGCGCCTCCACCTGCTCTCCCACCGCCTGGTCAAGCCGCACGGGCAGAACCTGGACGGCCTCTTCGGCGTGCTCTCCAACGTCGCCTGGACCAGCCTCGGCCCCGTCGCGGTCGACCAGCTGGAGGCCGTGCGCCTCAATGCCCGCGCCGAGGGCCTGCACCTGCAGGTGACCTCCGTCGACAAGTTCCCGCGGATGACCGACTACGTCGCCCCCAAGGGCGTGCGGATCGCCGACGCCGACCGCGTCCGGCTCGGTGCGCACCTCGCCGAGGGCACCACGGTCATGCACGAGGGCTTCGTCAACTTCAACGCGGGCACGCTCGGCACCTCGATGGTCGAGGGGCGCATCTCCGCGGGCGTCATCATCGGCGACGGCTCCGACATCGGCGGCGGCGCCTCCACCATGGGCACCCTGTCCGGCGGCGGCAACGTCATCATCTCCATCGGCGAGCGCTGCCTCATCGGCGCGGAGGCCGGAGTCGGCATCGCGCTCGGCGACGAGTGCGTCGTCGAGGCCGGTCTGTACGTCACCGCCGGTACGCGCGTCACCATGCCCGACGGGCAGATCGTCAAGGCCCGCGAGCTGTCCGGCGCGTCGAACATCCTCTTCCGCCGCAACTCGGTCACCGGCGCCGTCGAGGCCCGCCCGAACAACGCGGTCTGGGGCGGCCTCAACGAGGTGCTCCACAGCCACAACTGATCGTCGCTTTTCCTCGCTCCCATCGTGTGACCCCGCGCAACCTTCGCTGCGTGCGGGTCGATAAGCAGGTCGACGCAGGGTCATACGACCCCGTGCCGAACCGCACAGGCGAGGAACCACATGAAGACCAGGCCGACCGCTCTCGGCGCGTGCGCACTGCTTGCGGCGATGTCACCGCACGGTGTCGCACACGCCGACGAGACGCACACCGGCTCGCACAACGGAGACCACGTGACCGTGGTCTCGATCGGTCAGATCGACGATCCGCTGGAGGACGTTCTCGAGCACGCCGCCGTTCTCGGCAGCACCTACACCAACGGCTGATCCGCGGCGCGCTCCAAGCGCTCGTACGCCTCCAGCAGCCCGTCGGCCGTCTCGCGGCCGGCGGGCTGCAGCGGTTCCCGGACCGGGCCCCCGGGCCGCCCGAGCGCGCCCAGCAGCGCCTTGGCGGTGACCGTGCCCGGCAGCCCCGAAGCCATCATCAACTCCGCCAGCGGCAGTGTGAGTTGGTTGAGCCGAGCGGCCCGGGCGTTGTCCCCCGCGTCGTACGCGTCGAGGACCGCCCGCATACGGGGCGCGGCGACATTGGCGACGGTCGACACGAAACCGGCCCCGCCCACCGCGTACAGCGGCAGGTTCGTCTCCTCGCAGCCCGAGTAGTACGCGAGCCCGCCGAGCGCGATGACCTTGGTGCTGCCCAGCAGGTCGTACGCACAGTCCTTCACGGCCACGACACGGGGGTGCTCCGCCAGCCGCAGCATCGTGTCGGGCTCGATGCGGACGCCCGTGCGGCCGGGGATGTCGTACAGCATCAGCGGCACGCCGACGGCATCGGCGACCCGGCGCAGGTGTGCCTCGATCGCCGCCTGGGGCGGGCGGCTGTAGTACGGGGGGATCACGAGCACTCCGTCGGCGCCCGCCCGCTCGGCCTCGCGCGCCAGCTCGACGGTGTGACGGGTGTCCGCGGTGCCGACGCCCGCGACGATCGCGGCCCGGTCACCGACCGCCTCGACAACCGCCCGCACCAGCGCCGCCTTCTCGGCGTCGGACGTCGTCGGGGACTCGCCGGTGGTTCCGGAGAGCACCAGTCCGTCGCAGCCGTCGTGGACGAGCCGCGTGGCGAGCTGCTGCGCACCGTCGAGGTCGAGGGAGCCGTCGTCGGTGAAGGGCGTGACCATGGCGCACAGGGCGCGGCCGAAAGGGCGTGAGGAGGACATGTCCGCAGTGTGGCCAAAGGGGCGGTGGAGCTCCAGTTAAATCTGCTTCCGACGACTGTGAAGCAGCGCTGAGAGATGCCCGGATGGCCTGGTCACGGCGCTGCGCGGCAGTCCGCGGCGGTGTCGCGGTGGTGGCGCACGGTGCGCCGGCCGCGGGAGGCGGCGGGCGCACCGGCACGCAGCTCGCCCTACGGGCGGAAGCGCAGCACCTGGGGGTCGTGGTCGCTGTTCTGCTCCGCGAACTCCGCGTTGATGTGCACGCTGTCGTAGGAGAAGTCGTCGATCGACGGGCTCGTCAGAATCTGGTCCAGGACCTGGCTGTTGCCCTGGTAGACGTACGAGTAGCGCTCCGAGCGCGGCAGGGACCTGACCGCGGGGTACAGCGCGCCGCCGTCCGTGAGCGCCTTCGTCGTCGCCGAGAACTCGAAGTCGTTGATGTCGCCGAGGACCACGACGTCGGCCTTGCGGTCGGCCTTGAGGATGTCCTTGACGAAGGCGTTGACCGACTGCGCCTGGAGCAGACGCTTGGCCTCGGAGATACGGTTCGGCGGCTGGTGGTGGGAGGTCAGTCCCTCGTCGCCGCCCTTGGAGCCGAAGTGGTTGGCGATCACGAAGACCGTACGGCCGCGGAATGTGAACTGACCCGCCAGCGGCTTCCGGCTGTTCTCCCAGGCGGAGTTCGCCGGGTCGATCCGGCCGGGCGACAGCGTCAGGGCTGCCCGGCCGTGCTCGCGCACGGCGCCGGTCGCCGTCGTGGCGTCGCCGCCCGCGCGGTCGGTGAAGGAGACCCGCTCCGGGTTGAACAGGAAGACCTGCCGGATGTTGCCGCCGGGCTCGCCGCCGTCCTTGTTGTTCTGCGGGTCCACGGACCGCCATGCGTAGGCCGGGCCGCCGGCCGCGAGGATCGCGTCCGTGAACTTCTTCAGCGTCTGGCCGGCCGCGACCGTGCCGTCGTTCTTCGCGCCGTTGTCGTCCTGGATCTCCTCCAGGGCGAGGATGTCGGGCGAGGAGAGGTTGTCGACGACCGCCTTCGCCAGCGCGTCGAACTTCTCCTGCGGGTCCGACGGGTCCAGGTTCTCCACGTTGTACGTGGCCACCGCCAGCTCGCCACCCCGCTGCGGGCGCGTGCGCTCGCGCGCGAGTCCGCGGTCCACCACCGTGCCCAGGGTGCGGGCGGTCAGGGTGTAGCCGCCGAACTGGTTGAAGTCCAGGGGGCCTTCGGTGGTGCCGGCGAGCATGTCACCGACGTTCGCGTCGGGGAACGGCTTCTCGGCGCGCGGCGTCAGCGACTGGATCTGCAGGCGCCCGGTGTTCTGCGAGGAGTACGAGCCGTAGACGGTGCCGCCGCGGCGGTTGTCGTTCTCCCACGGCTTGACCGTCACCCACAGCTCCGCGTACGGGTCGGTGGCGCCGACCACGCGGGACGTGCCGATGCGGACGTTGCTGCCTTCCAGCGACTCGTAGTAGTCCAGGGCGTAGGTGCGCGGCCGCAGGGCGCGGCCGTTGATGCTGTTGCCGGCCGACGGATCGCCGTCCGGAGCGTACTCGGCGGGCACGGACGCGGCCGAGACCGTGACGGCTGCGGGCAGTTCGTTGCCCTGCGAGACGACGGTGACGGCCGGCTTGGCTATCTGGGTCAGTGACTGGTTGCCGGAGGATGTGCCGCCCGGGACGTACTCGCCGACCGTGCCGGAGACCAGCACCTGGTCCCCGACGGCGACGGTCGGGACCGAGCCGGTGTAGACGAAGACGCCCTCGCTCGTAGCGGCGTCGTCGTCGGCCTGCGGGTCCTGGAACCAAAAGCCCCGTGAGCCGTACGTCCGAACGCCCGTGACGATGCCCGGCACATCGGTGACCTGCCGTCCCACCAGCGGGGACGTCCGGGTGGTGCCCTGGATGTCGTGGATCCGTACCTGGGCGGTCTCGGCGGCGGTGGCGCCGGTGGAGCCGGCGAGCAGACCAGTGGCCAGCGCGGCGGCGACGAGGGCGGCGACGGCGGGCGTTCTCGGTACGACGGAGGAAGGCATCGAGGTACTCCGGATGTGAGGGATGAGGGGTGCCGGCGGTGCCGGCGGGGTGCTGCACTGTTCTACGCGCGTCAATCTCTTGTCTGGACAGTGCAGTTGTCAAGAGCCCCCGGATGTACGGCGGCGGACGCGTGGATGAACGCGGCGGCCGGAGCCTGCCCGGGTGGTCCCGCACAGGCACCCTTGGAGCTGGCCTCTTCCCGGTGGGCCCCGAAACCACCTCGAATGCGTCTACGCTGGCACCGCCCGGGTCCCCCAGCGTCCGGGGCCCTTACGTCCGGGGGCCCGTGAGCCTGCCCAGGATCCCGTACGCCGCGGAGGAGAACCACCACATGCCCGAAGACCGCCCCACACTCCCGCCGGTCCGGCTGCACTCGGACGCGGAGCTGGCTCGGGCCGCCCTCGGCGCCCCGTTGCTCGCCCGGGCCGTCAGGCTCGCCCGCTGGGCGGGGCCGGGGACGCGGGTCGGTGTCGGCGGCGAACTCGTCGACGAGCAGCTGCCGGAGGCCGCCGAGGTGCTGGGCCTCGCCCCCGACGACGCGGACGGGCCCGCGTACGCGAGCGAGGCATGGCGGGTCGCCGTCGACACCGGTCTCGTCGAGGTCGACGCCCTCGAAGACGGGGACGACGACGCGCACGACGACGCAGGCGGTGGCGCCGTCGCGGGCACCAACCTGACGCTGGTCACCGGAGGTTCGCCCCAGGACGTGCTCGGGCTGTGGCTGGACGCCCTGGACGTCGTCCTCGCGGACGCGACCGCCCCCGTCCTCGACGACATCGCCGACGTCATCGGCGAGGACGGCGGGATCGACTTCGATGCGCTGGGCTGGGACCCGGACGCGGAGGCCGACTTCCTGGACGGCGTGCTCGGCAATCTGTACCTGCTGACCGTCTCCGACGGCGGCGACCAGCCGGTCCCACTGCCCGTACTCGCCGCATCGGTGATCGTGCCCGACGACATGGGCGAACCGACGGACGACGTTCTGGAACAGGTCTCCGAGGCGATGATGCGCCTGGACGACCAGTTCCGGCTGCTGGAGCCGATCGGGCTCGTCGAATACCAGCCGGTGGACGAGGCGTTGATGGCGGAGGAGGCCGAGGGCGCGGAAACCGAGACCCCGGCCGAGGACGAGGACGTCTCCCGGTACGGGATGGTCAGGCTCACTCCGCTCGGTCTGTACGGCATCCGGTCCCGGATGCTGGAGGCCGGCATCGACGCACCCGCCGTCGGTGATCTTGCGGGCAAGGGCGCGGATGTGCTGCTCGACCGGCTCACCCACTTCCCCGAGACCGCCGCGCAGGCCGAGACCGAGCAGTGGCTCGCCCGCCGCGCCCCGGCCGCCGCCGCCCGTGAACTGCTCGCCGCGGCGCGTGGCGCCGACCGTGGGGCGCCGCTGCGCCGCCTCCACTGCCAGCAGGCCCTCACCCTGGTCGGCCCGCACGCCGAGCCGGAGGTCCGTGCGGTACTCGACGACGCCGAACTCGGCGGTCTGGCACGGGTGTGGCTGGCCGAGCGGGGCGCGTCGGACGTACCGCCGCCGCCGGAGTCGATGATCTTCTGGCTCGCGATCGACACCATCGCCGCGCAGCTCGACGCGGACGGGGAGGCCGAGGAACTGCGGGACCTGGTGGAGGGTCTGGTCGGCCGGCACAGCGGGTTCTTCGATGCGGCGTGGCGGGTGGACCATCCGCGGACGGCGGATGTGCTGGAGGCGATGGGCAGGCTGCACAGCGACAGGGGGCTGGCGAAGGAGGCGCGCAAGGCTGCCTTCAAGTCCCGCTCTGCTCGCTGACGCTCGCGGCTCCGTGACGCGGGGGCGCGGTGCCAGGGGGCCTGCGGTGGTGCGACGCGACCCGGCGATTCCCTGCTGGATGCGCCGCGTTCCCGGGCTCCTGCCGGAGGTGCGCCGCCTTCCTGGCACCCGTGCCGGGTTGCACGGCGTTTCGGGCCCCCTGCGGGTGTGCGGCGCCCGGGTCGCTGTGCGGCCTGAGGCGCGTTGGCGTGCCCTGCTGGGTGCGCGGCGTTTCGGGGCCCCTGCGGGTGCTGAGGCGCATCGCGGCGGGCCCGGCGGGGGGAGCCGGCGTTTCCAGGCACGTGCGGGGTCCCAGGCGCTGGTGGCGGATGCGGCGCGTTGCCGGGCCTCTTCGGAGGCGCGCTGACGGTCGGGGGATTGCCCCTGCAGGGGGTGGTGCCTCTGGGGCGATCCTGGTGCCGGGGCGTGGACCTCGCTTGGGTCGGGCGGCGTTCCCAGGCCCCCTGCGGGAGCGCGCTGACGGGTGCGTCGGGGTCCGTTGCCCCAGAGGGCCGGGTCCCGCCGGTTCTTGCCGAGGGGGCTGTTGGCCGCGCCGGCGTGCATGGGTACTCGGGCGGCCCTCGGTGCGGCGCCCCCGGGCTCCTGCGGCGGAGGTGCGGTGCGTCCCGGGCTTCCTGCCCAGGGACTTGTGTTCACAGGCCCACTGCGGTGGAGGTGCGGCGCGTCTCAGGCCCCGTGCCTGGGCGCGCTGACGGGTGCGGGGCCGTGGCCCTGCCGGATAGCGGCGCCTGGGGTGCGGGGTCGTGTGGGCGATCGTGCTCGTCGCCAGCCAAAGCGGCGACTGGGGGTTCTCGGTCCGGCGGGTCGGGGCTCAATCCTGGGGAATGCGCAGTGCGTTCATCCAGACCCTGGTGAGGGTCTGGACCAGTGTCTCGAAGGGCACGGGCTGGTCGGCGGCGAAGGTCACGTACGCCATGCGGCTCATCATGGCGCTGAGGGCGCGGGCGGTGACGGCCGGGTCGAGTGCCGGATCGGCGACGCCTGCCTTCTGGAGGCGGGTGATGGCTGCGGCGCTGCGGTCGATGAACGCCTGCGATCGCTGCAGCCGCAGTTCGAGGAAGCGCCGGTCCACGGCGGCGGCCTGCTCCATCGCTGCCATCAGCGCGGCGTTGCGGCTGTAGGCCTCCAGGTAGGCCCGGTTGGCGTCCTCCACCCCCCGGCCCACGTCCTTGCGGGGGCTGTCGCTGACTCCCGCGTGGAGCATCTCGTCCTGCAGATCCGCCAGGACCGCGGTGAAGACGTCGTCCTTGGACGCGAAGTGCGTGTAGAAGCTGCCGGTCGCGACGCCGGCCTCCGCCGCGATGTCGACGATCCGGGCGTCCAGGTAGCCGTCCCGTTCGAAGATCCGCCGGGCTGCGGCGACCAGGGCGTCTTTGGTGCGGATCCCGCGCCGGGTGCGCCGGGGGACAGGGGGCTCGGAGGGCGCGGGCTCGGAAGAGGCGAGGTCAGAGGGCGGCATGGGTCACATCCTAGCCGGTATTGAATCCGAATGCGGATTCAAGTACGTTCCGCCCATGGACACCACTGCCGCTCGCACAGGCTGGAACCTGCTCGTCGCCCGCGATGACCTGTCGACCACCAAGCTGGTCGAGGCGCCGATCCCGGAGGTCCGGGACGGCGAGGTACTGCTGCGCGTCGACCGGATCGGCCTCACCGCCAACAACGTCACCTACGCCGCGCTCGGCGACTCCTTCCGTTACTGGGAGTTCTTCCCGGCCCCGGAAGGCTGGGGCATCGTCCCGCTCTGGGGCTTCGCCGAGGTCGTCGCATCCCGGGTCGAGGGCGTCGAGCCCGGAAGCCGCCACTACGGCTATCTGCCGTCCGGCAGCCACCTGCTGGTACGACCCGGGCGGGTGGACGAGCGCGGCTTCCGGGACGCCAGCCCCCACCGCAAGACGCTGCCCCCGCCCTACAGCGCCTACGCCCTCACCACGGGCGACCTCGCCTACGAGGCGGACCGCGAGGACCTCCAGATCCTCTACCGCCCGCTGTTCTGGACCTCCTACATGCTGGCCGACTGGATCGTCGACAACGCCTGGCTCGGTGGCCGCACCGCTGTCCTGTCGTCCGCGTCGAGCAAGACCGCCTACGGTGCCGCCTTCCTGCTCCAGGGGCAGGGGTGCGATGTGGTGGGCCTGACATCCCGGCGCAATCTCGCCTTCACCGAGAGCCTCGGCTGCTACGACCGGGTGCTGGCGTATGAGGACGTCGCCCAGCTCTCCTCGACCACGCCCACCCTGTACGCCGACTTCGCCGGCGACGAGTCCCTGACCGCCGCGCTGCACACTCACCTCGGCGACGCCCTGGTGCACGACGTGGTCGTCGGGGTCACCAGCCAGCAGGCAGGGTCCGCCGGCACGCTTGCCGAAACGGGACCGGGCATGTTCTTCGCACCCGACCAGATGCGCAAGCGCATCGGCGACTGGGGGCGCGAGGGGCTGGACCGTCGCTTCGCCGACGCATGGCAGCGGTTCGCTCCCGTGGTCGAGGGGTGGGTGGACGTCGTGCACAGCAGCGGCCCCCAGGCCCTGGAGCAGGTCTGGCACCAGGTCCAGTCGGGACGGACCGCGCCGCGCACCGGCCACGTGCTCGCTCTCTGACCTGACAGCGCCTGCCGCATCGTCACCGGTCTCCCGCTCCGGGCGCGGAAAGGCGCCGGAAAACAAGTGGCGTGCCCGGCGGCCCGTTTCCTAGAGTCTCCCCACGAACTGTGCTTCCCGGTGCGTCGGCCGCGGATACTTCCTCTGACAAAAAAAGCACCGCTGCCACCTGCGATCTCGGGAGGCACAGTTCGCCAGGCGCCCGTTCACCGGCGTCCGATGTGCTTGTCCGGAATTCGGGGGGATTTCGTATCACTCGCTTCAACAGCGCCGCGGCCCGCGAAGAGGCTGCACCGTACTCCTACGTCGGTGCCGGCGGCCGGGTCCTCTATCTGGACGAAGAACCCGCACCGCATTCGGCCACCCGCTCCACCCGCCCCCTCGTTGCCCGGCCCGTGGTGCGCACCTACGAGAGTGGTGCCGGGTTCGAGCGCGACCCGCACTCCGAGCTCTTCCTTCTCGCACTGGCGAATTTCGTGGGGCAGCAGACCTTCTACGAGGAGGCGGGCGACCGCGACAACCGGTTCGTGGCGCTGGTGCGCGGGCTCGCCGTCGAGGACCCGCAGTGGACCACCGCAATGCTCGGCTGGCTGCGCAACCGGGCCCATATGAGGACCGCCTCAGTCGTGGGTGCCGCCGAGTTCGTGCACGCGCGGCTCGCGGCGGGCCACACCAAGGGCGGACACAACCGCCAAGTGGTGGATTCCGTGCTGCAACGTGCGGACGAACCCGGCGAGTTGCTGGGGTACTGGATGTCGCGGTGGGGCCGTGCGGTGCCCAAGCCGGTCAAGCGAGGCACCGCCGACGCGGTGCGCAGGCTGTACGGCGCGAGATCGCTGCTCAAGTACGACACCGCGAGCAAGGGCCACCGCTTCGGCGACGTGCTGAACCTCGTCCACGCCTCGCCGGACCCGGCCAAGCCGTGGCAGGGCGATCTGTTCCGTTACGCGCTCGACCGCCGGCACCGCCCGGACCGTGCCGAGCCGCCCGCTTCGCTGCCGGTGCTCACGGCGCACCGGGAGCTGATGGAGCTGCCCGTGGGGGAGCGGCGGGCCGTGGTCACCGCGCCCGGCGGTGCCGAGCGGCTGGCTGCTGCCGGGATGACGTGGGAGTCGCTGGCCGGCTGGCTCCAGGGGCCGATGGACGCCGCGGCGTGGGAGGCCGTCATACCGTCCATGGGGCCGATGGCCCTGGTCCGCAATCTCCGGAACTTCGACGAGGCAGGCGTCTCGGACGAGGTCGCGGCGCGGGTGGCGGCGCGGATCTCGGATCCGGATGTGGTCGCCGCGGCACGGCAGTTCCCCATCCGCTACCTCGCGGCGTACCAGCACGCGCCGTCGCCGCGCTGGGCCTGCCCGCTGGAGGTGGCGCTCGGGCACTCACTGGCGAAGGTGCCCGTCCTGCCGGGACGGACGCTGATCCTGGTGGACCGTTCCGGCTCGATGTGGTCACCGCTGTCGAACCGCTCGCAGCTGAACCGGGCCGACGCCGCCGCGATCTTCGGCACTGCGGTGGCGATGCGGGCCGACGACGCGGACCTGGTGCAGTTCGGTACGGACCACAGCCGGGTCGCGTACACCAGGGGGGAGTCGGTGCTGAAGGTCCTCGCGCGCTTCCGCGAGCTCGGCGGCACCGACACCACCCGCGCCGTGCGGGCTCACTACCGCGACCACGACCGGGTGCTGATCGTCACCGACGAGCAGGCCATGTACCACCACTACGGCGATCCCACGGAACAGGTCCCGGGTCGTGTGCCCGTCTACACCTGGAATCTGGCGGGCTATCGGGCCGGTCATGGCCCCTCGGGCGCCGCCAACCGGCACACGTTCGGCGGGCTGACCGATGCCGCCTTCCGGATGGTGCCGCTCGTCGAGCAGGGCCTGTCGGCCGACTGGCCCTGGATGTGAGCGGCCACCGGGGACGCCGTGGGGGTGTCCCCGGTGGCCGGGGTGTCACAGGGCCTGCGCCGCGGGCTTGACCATGCCGCGCACCGTACGGGACTTGACGAAGTCGCCCATCGCGGTCATCTCCCACTCGCCGGAGAACTGCTTGATCAGCTTGGCCATCATCACGCCGGTCTGCGGCTCGGCGCCGGTGAGGTCGAAGCGGACCAGCTCCTCGCCGGTGGCGGCGTCCAACAGGCGGCAGTAAGCCTTGGCGACTTCGGTGAACTTCTGCCCGGAGAAGGAGTTCACCGTGAAGACCAGGCCCGTCGCGTCGGCGGGCAGCCGGCCGAGGTCGACGACGATGACCTCGTCGTCGCCCGCGCCCTCGCCGGTCAGGTTGTCACCGGAGTGCTTGATCGCGCCGCCGAGGATGGAGAGCTTGCCGAAGTAGCAGCTGTCCAGGTGATTGCGGCTGGGGCCGTAGGCGATGACCGAGGCGTCGAGGTCGATGTCCTTGCCGCGGAACGCGGGCTCCCAGCCGAGGCCCATCTTCACCTGCGAGAGCAGCGGACGGCCGCCCTTGACCAGGGAGACGGTCTGGTTCTTCTGCAGGCTGACGCGGCCCTTGTCCAGGTTGATCTTCCCGGCCGGGGCTGCGACGGGGGCCGGCGGAGCCACCGGCGGGGGCGGCACGGCGGCGGCGATCCGCGGGTCGGCGGCCGCGGGGGCGGGGGCAGGTGCCGGCGGAGCCGCGGGGGCGGGGGCCTGCGGCGCGGCGACAGGTGCGGGTGCGGCCGCAGGCTCCTCGTCGACCGAGACGCCGAAGTCGGTGGCGATGCCCGCCAGCCCGTTCGCATAGCCCTGGCCGACCGCACGGGCCTTCCAGACGCCGCCCCGGAGATAGATCTCGACGACCACCAGCGCGGTCTCGGCGCCCAGCCGCGGCGGAGTGAAGGTGGCGATCGCGCTGCCGTCGTCGGCATTGCGGATGGTCGCGGTCGGTTCGATGCCCTGGAAGGTCTGCCCTGTCGCGTCCGGGCTCGCCGTCACCACGATCTTCTCGATGCCGGCGGGGACGGACGCGGTGTCCACGACGATCGCGTCCGGAGCGGTGCCGCCGCCGGAGCGGTAGGTGACGCCGGGGCCCTGCGGCTGGTTGTAGAAGATGAAGTCGTCGTCGGAGCGCACCTTGCCGTCGGCGGTGAGCAGCAGGCCCGATACGTCGAGCCGCACCGGGGCGGCGACGTCCACCGCCACACGGGCGACGGCCAGGGGGATGTTCGAGCCGGGGGTCATAGCTGTCATGCCAGAGGTAACGAGCGAAGGCGCTTTACCGTTCCTATGGGCTGAGCGGGAGTGAGTCCTCTTGACCAGGACCCGTGCTCAGTCGAACGGCCCGAACGGCTTTCGGGCGTTCTGCTTGCCCGCGTTCGCTCGTGTCCGGGCGGCGCGCAACGGTGCGTAGTCCGGGAATACGGGGGCGGGGTTCCTCACGCCCGGGGGTGTTGCGGTCGGGGCCTGGACGGTTCGACGCCCACGACGATCACTCCGGTCGTCGTGGGGGCGGACGGCAGGGCCGGCCTGCTGGAGCCGTTCCCGCGCCATGCGCCGGGCGACGCTCTGCCGCGAATCCGACCGTCGTCGCCGGGACGGGTGGATCCCCGGTCACTCTGGCGGCGGACCCCACCCTGGCGGCGACCGCCGGTGCGACGGAACTGCGCCTCCACCACGCGGGACTGGCGTCGGACGCGGATCTGGCCGGGGTCCGCGCCGCACTGACGTCGCTCTCCCTGACCCGCCGGACCGCCCGGGGCTCCCCGGCGCGCCCGGCCAGCCGTGGGCCCACGGCGTGACCGCGGCCCGGCCCACGGCGTGACCGGCCCTGGCCCCGGCCTCGTGGCAGCCGCAGCGGCGCGAGGACTCCCGCCGCCACGGCGAACGAGACCATGTCCAGCACCGCCACGGAGGGGTCGCCGAAGCGGGTGAACACCTCTCCGGCTGGCCGGTGCTCGTCTTCTGCCTGGGCGTGACGGCGACCCTGTTCGTCGTGTACTTCGCCATCGACCCCGTCGAGCAACTGCTGGGCATCAGCTGACGTGCTCCGGCCGAGGGCCCCCGGCCGATCGTTCTGTTCATCCCGTGGAAGGACGAGCGGGACGCCGCACGTCGTTCCGCGGGGCCGTTTTCTCAGGACTTCCTCATGAACACCGGTGGCGTGGGACCGGCTGTCCGGCGTGCCCTCAGCGAGGGGAGATGAAGCCCGATTCGTACGCCGCGATCACCGCCTGGGTCCGGTCCCGCACGCCCGTCTTCGCGAGAACCGAGGCCACATGCGTCTTCACCGTGGCCGGGCCCACGCCCATGCGCCCCGCGATCTCCGCGTTGGTCAGGCCCGTGGCCATCAGCCGCAGCACCTCCGCCTCCCGCTCCGTCAGCCGCCCCGCCCATGCGGGCAGCGCCGTCGGCCGGTGGCGGCCGTACTCGGCGGCCAGTGAACGCACCGCCGCCGGGAAGAGCAGCGAATCACTGCGCGCGACCAGCCGTACCGCCTGCACCAGCTCCTCGGCGGCGGCACGCTTGAGCAGGAAACCGGCCGCGCCGGCGCGCAGCGCGTCGTACACGTACGAGTCGTTCTCGAAGGTCGTCACCACCACGATCCGCGGCGGCGCCTCCATCGTGCCGAGGATCTGCTCGGTGGCCCGGATGCCGTCGATCTCCGGCATCCGCACATCCATCAGGACCACGTCCGGCCGCAGCTCGCGCACCACCGACACTGCCTCGGCGCCTGTCGCGGCCTCGCCCACCACCTCCAGGTCGGGCTCGGCGTCGAGGATGACGCGCAACGCCGTGCGGACCATCCGCTCGTCGTCGGCGAGGGCGACCCGGACCGCGCTCATCGGCCGCCTCCCAGCGGCAGCAGGGCCGACAGCCGCCACACCGCGTCCTGCGGCCCGGCGGCCGCCCGGCCGCCGAGGAGCGCGGCGCGCTCGGTGATCCCGCGCAGGCCGCGGCCGCCGCCCGGGCGGACCACCGGGGCGACGTCGGGCAGTGGATTCTCCATCGTGATCTCCAACTCCTCGCCGCGTACGGCGATCCACAGGGACACCGGGACCGCCCCGGCATGGCGCAGGGCGTTGCTCAGCCCCTCCTGGACGATGCGGTACGCCTCGCGGGAGACATGCGCGGGGACCGAGGCCGGATCGCCTTCGGTACGCAGGGCCACCCGCACCCCGCTGCGGGACACCAGACCGTCCAGGGTGTCCAGCGTCGGACCGGCGGCCCGGTCGACCCCCTCGCCGTCCTGCCGCAACAGGCCGAGGACCGCGTCGAGTTCGCCGACGGTGCGCCGTGTCGTCTCCTCGATCGCGGCCAGCGCCTCCCGTACGAACTCCACGTCGCTGTCCAGTACCCGCCGGGCGGCGCCCGCCTGCAGGGTGACGGCGCTGAGCGCGTGGCCGACCGAGTCGTGCAATTCGCGGGCGAGGCGGTTGCGTTCGCCCAGCTCGGCAGCCCGCTGCTCGGCCGCGGCGAGCCGGTCGGCGGGCGTCGGTCCGAGCAGCACCGGTGCCTGGCGCGCGAGCAGCGCTCCGGCCGCCGCCGAGAACGCGGCGAGCGCGAGGAGCATGCCGACCCCGGCGAGCGGCAGCAGCAGGACCTGATCGAACGGGCGCATCGACCACGGCACATGAAGGAAGTCCTGCACCGAGCGGCTCAGCGGCGCGATGATCAGCGTGGTCGCGAACGGGGGCAGGGCGAGCGACGCACCGCTGACCAGCGCGCCGACGCCCGCGTGCAGGGTGAACCAGGCCGAGGTGCGCAGGCGCGCGGCCCGGCTGCGCGCGGGTTCGTCCGCGAACAGCTCCGCGGGTACCCCGGTCAGTGCCCGGGTTATGCCCACCGACAGCGGTCTGGCCAGCGGCAGCAGCCCGACGATCGCGGCGAGCGGCAGGGCGACGGCGTAGGCGCCGAACTGCACGACGAACGAGGTCGCGAACATGTTCCCCGTGTCGGACAGCGGACCGACCACGACCATCCCCACGAGCCAGAACGGTATCAACAGCGCGCCGCCGAGCACCAGATGGACCCAGCGGAGCCTTGCCTGCAGTCCGAACAGCGCCCGCGCCGCGACGCGCCACCTCCCGCCGGAGCGCTTTCCGCCGGTGGTCCTCGCGCCGGAGCCCCTTCGGCCTGCGGGTTTCGCGCCGGAGCCCGTTCCGCCCGTGGTTCCCCCGGCGGAGGCCCTCCCGCCGGGGGACGTCCCGCCGGTGGTCATCCCGCGGCGTGCCGCGCGCGGCTCGCTCACGCGCCGCGCCTGCGCAGCAGCACGGCGATGGCGGCGCTCAGCAGCAGGCCGGAGATCATTTCCCCAGCGTAGGTCAGCGTAAGCAGCGTTGTGGGCTGCTCGGCGCCATCGGCCAGGGGCATCGCGGCGGTCATGGTGAGCCAGCCGCCCCAGGCGCCCAGCGCGCTCGCCCCGACCCACGCCATGCCCAGCGGCAGTTTCACCGACAGGCCGGGGCCGAGGCGGAAGGCCAGCAGCAGCGTTCCGGCGACGGCGAGGGCCACGAAGCCGACGCGCACGCCCTCCAGGACGTAGAAGTCGGTCGTGCGCTCCAGCACCCGGGCGGCGGGCAGCGCCGCGGTCGATCCGGCCGCCCACATCAGATGCATGACGCCGGGGAACACCGCCAGCAGCGCACCGGCCACGGCAAGGGCGCGCACCGGCCGGCCCGTCACGGCGGAGGGCAGGTCCCACACCTGTCCCCGCCACAGGTGACTCCAGCGGTCCCTGGCGTACAGCAGGAAGAGCGTGCCGAGGGCGAGGCCCTGAAGGATGAAGCCGCTGTAGACGACGTCGAACACCCAGCCGTCCAGAAACGGTTCGCCGCTCGTGTCCTGCGTCGTGGTGCCGCCCGCGGCGGAGGCCGCCAGCTGCGCCGGGAAGCCGACCATGATCGGTGCGAGCAGCCCGGTCGCGCCCCAGATCGGCACGCCGAGCAGGCGGCCGCGCACGCGCATGCCCCACGGCTGCGTCAGCAGCAGGGCGAGGACGACGACGGCCGCGTCCATCAGCACGGTGACGCTGTTGACGACGGCTATCAGGGCACGGTGGTCCAGCAGCACGCTGCCCTCGGGGATACCGATGCGGCTGCCGGTGATCCAGGCGATCTTCAGTGCCAGGTACGGCAGGCAGGCGGCTATCGCGACGGCGCGCAGAGCGGACCGCAGCGGGCGGCGCCGCACGGGAAGGAGGATGCCGGCGTCTGCCGGGAGCGAGGTCGGTGTCATGCCGTCCACACTCCTCGCCGCGGAGCCGGGCCACCTCCTGCGTAGCGACGATCTCCCTCCGCCGTGAGGCTGAGACGGGCCTGTGCCTCCGGGTCGCCGCGCGGCCCGTGCTCGCAGCCTTCCGGTTCAGCCGTGTTCGGAGCTTCTGGTTCAGCCGTGTTCGGAGCTCCCGGTTCGGAGCTGCCGGTTCAGCCGGGTTCGTAGCTTCCGGTTCGGAGCTGCCGGTTCAGCCGGGTTCGTAGCCTTCCCGTTCAGTCGTGTTCGGAGCTTGTGGTTCAGAGCCTTCGCGTCGCGAGCGTCAGGCGGTCACGCGCGTCGAACAGGGCGTCCTTGATCATCTGCTCGTGTGCGGGGGTGAGCCTGGCCACCGGCACCGAGCAGCTGATCGCGTCACGGGCCGGGGTGCGGTAGGGGATGGCGACGCCGAAGCAGCGCAGCCCGAGGGTGTTCTCCTCGCGGTCGACGGCGTAACCCTGCTCGCGGATGACGTGCAGCTCCTCGATGAGCTTCTCGCGGTCGGTGATCGTGTGCTCGGTCAGCGGCGCCAGCGTCTCGGGGAGCATCTTGCGCACCTGCTCGTCGCTGTGGGTGGCGAGCAGGGCCTTGCCGAGGGAGGTGGAGTGGGCGGGCAGCCGGCGGCCGACGCGGGTGAAGGGGCGCAGATAGTGCTGCGACTGCCGGGTGGCGAGGTACACCACGTTGATGCCGTCGAGGCGGGCGAGGTGGATGGTCTCCGCGGTGTCGTCGGAGAGCCGGTCCAGGGTGGGCCGGGCCGCCGCGACGACCTCGTCACCGTCGATGTAGGAGGTGCCCACCAGCAGGGCGCGCACGCCGATGCCATAGCGGGTGCCGGTGGCGTCGGTCTCGACCCAGCCGAGCTCGACGAGCGTGCGCAGCAGCATGTAGAGGCTGGACTTGGGGTAACCGACGGCCTCCTGGACGGAGGCGAGCGAGTGCATGCCCGGGCGCCCGGCGAAGTACTCGAGCAACTCGACCGTCCGCACCGCGGACTTGACCTGCGCTCCACCGGAATCGATTGCCGACATCGCTGTTCGCCCCTCTCGACCGCGCGGGTGCCCGTCCTGACCGCGGAATGCCTTGACCTGCGGAAGGCCTGGAAATAGAGTCCCCAGCAAATTCATCACCAGGAACACCGTTCAGAATACCGAACGAGGTCGGGTGGGTGACAGAGACCGGGAAGGAATACGCGGTGGCAGCAGCACAAGTCTGGAGTGTCGACCCCCGAACCGGGAAGCAGCGCGAACAGGTTGCGGTGGAAGCCACAGCCGAGGAGGTCGACGCCGCCGTACGGTCGGCGCACGCCGCCCGCGCCGCCCTCGCCGACCGTACGCTCCGCTCCGCCTTCCTGCGCACCGCCGCCGCATTGCTCGACGGGGCGCGCGACCAGCTCATCGAGGCGGCCGACGCCGAGACCGCGCTCGGGCCCGTTCGCCTCACCGGGGAACTCGCGCGGACGTGCTTCCAGTTGCGCGCCTTCGCGGACATCGTCGACGAGGGCGCCTTCCTCGATGTGATCATCGACCACCCGGACGACAGCGCCACCCCGCCGATTCCCGACCTCCGCCGCTACAAGGTGCCCCTCGGCGTCGTCGCTGTGTACTCCGCGTCCAACTTCCCCTTCGCGTTCTCCGTGCCCGGCGGCGACACCGCCAGCGCGCTCGCGGCGGGCTGCCCCGTCGTCGTCAAGGCCCACCCCGACCATCCGGCGACCTCCGAGCTGGCCGCCGCCGTGCTGCGCAGGGCGGCGGCCGAACACGGCCTGCCCGAAGCGGTCGTGGGCCTGGTGCACGGCTTCGGTGCGGGCGTCGAGCTGGTGAAGCACCCCTTGGTCGCGGCGGCCGGCTTCACCGGTTCCGTACGCGGCGGCCGTGCGCTCTTCGACGCGGCGGCCGCCCGGCCCGTGCCCATCCCCTTCCACGGCGAACTCGGCTCGCTGAACCCGGTCGTGATCACCGAGGCGGCCGCCGCGGAGCGCGCCGAAGAGATCGGCACCGGCCTCGCGGGGGCCATGACGCTCGGCGTCGGCCAGTTCTGTGTCAAGCCCGGCCTGGTGTTCGCGCCCGTCGGACCGGCGGGCGACCAGCTCGTCAAGACGCTGACCGACGCCGTGAGCAGCGCCGCCGCCGGTGTCCTGCTGGACCACCGCATACGCGACAACTTCGTGGCCGGGGTCGCCGAGCGCGCCGCCCTGCCGGACGTGGACACTCCCGTCACTCCCGGCGCGGGCTCGGCGCACACCGTCAGTCCCGGCTTCCTGACCGTCCCCGCCGCGCGGCTCGCCGCCGACGGGGACCACGATCTCCTCCTCGAGGAGTGCTTCGGACCGGTCACCGTCGTCGCCCGCTACGACAGCCACGACGACGTCAGCACCGTCCTGTCCCGCCTGCCCGGCAACCTCACCGCCACCCTCCACCTGTCGGGCGACGAGGCCGAGGGCAATGGCGACGGCGCCACGATCCTCACCGAACTCACCCCGCTCGCCGGCCGGGTCCTCGTCAACGGCTGGCCGACCGGTGTCGCAGTCACGCCCGCCCAGCACCACGGCGGCCCGTACCCGGCGACGACCTCCACGTCGACCTCGGTCGGCGGCACCGCGATCGAGCGCTGGATGCGCCCGGTCACGTACCAGACCACCCCCGAGGCACTGCTCCCGCCGGAGCTGCGCGACGACAACCCCCTCGGTCTCCCCCGACGGGTCGACGGACGCCGCGAGAACTGCCCCTGAGCGCGTGGCCCGGGATCCGGCCTCTAT
This sequence comes from Streptomyces sp. NPDC018833, assembly GCF_044390825.1. Lineage (NCBI taxonomy): Bacteria > Bacillati > Actinomycetota > Actinomycetes > Kitasatosporales > Streptomycetaceae > Streptomyces > Streptomyces sp. NPDC018833. The sequence goes on from NZ_JBIRZM010000024.1 coordinate 23,948, forward strand.
CATCGGCCGGATGTGGCGGGAACTGATCCGTGAACTGGCCCCGGACGCCGGGCTCGGCGCACCTGCCGAGCGTGGCGCCCTGCGCGCGGCCGAGGAGGCCCTCGGCAGGCCGCTCCCGAGCGCGCTGTCGGAGCTGCTCGGTGAATGCGACGGCATCGTGGGGCCCGACGGCCTGGACGTCGTGTGGGAGCTCGACCGCATCCGGCGGGACAACCTGGCCTTCCGCACCGAGCCCGCGTTCGCCGAGCTGTACATGCCGTTCGAGCCGCTGGTGTTCTTCGGCGACAACGGCGGCGGTGACCAGTTCGCGTTCGTCCGCACTCCGCCGCGCGACGACGTGTTCGTCTGGGACCACGAGACCGACGGACGCGGCTGGGCCGCGAACGGTCTGCGCGACTACCTGCGGCGGGCGCTGACCGAGGCCGGCGACTGGTACCGCTGACCGCCGGGCGCGTGCCCCGGGCGCCTGCGCCTGCACCGGGTGCCCGTCGGCACGTGATCCCTGCGTCTGCCTGGGCGTGACCTGCGACCGCCGGCACGTGATCCCCCGCGCCGGCCCGGTGTATCCGGCGCCGGCATGATCCCTGCGGCCTCGGCCCGCATGCGGCCGAGGCCGGTGCGAAGACCCGACACCCGCCGCGTATGCGCGGGCGTGACGACGGCCCGCCTGGAGGTGTTCGAGCACCACACCGGGGCCCAGGCCTTCTGCACTCGGCAGGTGGGGCTCCCGGACCCGGACGAGCCGCGATCCGGGGACCACCCGGTGCCGAGCCTCGCGACGGCGAGTCAGCCGTTCAGCCAGTCAGCCGTTCAGCCTGTGCTGGTGGACGCGCAGTTGCAGCGTCGCCAGGTCCATCAGCGGCGTCGGGACCCCGTACGCACGGGCTCGGGACACCAGATCGCCCAGGATGTGCTCCGCCTCGGTGGACCGTCCGGCCACGACGTCCCGGTACAGGGAGGACGAGAGCGGCACGCCGGGGCGGGTCACCGGTGGTGAAGGCCAGTTCGTGGTCCGGTACGGGATGTCCCGCCGCCGCGGCCACCGCGGCGGCCTCGGCGAGAACCGCCGGGCCGGGCCCGGTCCCGCCGGGCACGGCGTTGATGTCCGCGACCGTGCCGCGCAGCAGGCAGGTCAGCGTCCCGACCGTGCTGACGAAGACCCACTTGTGCCACATCGCGGCGACGATGTCCGCCGGCTTCTCCGAGGTGATGTCCGCGTCGCGCAGCAGATGCGGACGGCGTCCACGCGGGCCGATGAGCGACCGTCCTGCTCGCCGACGGTCAGCACGCCGCCGGGAGCGAGTCTGACGATGTCCCCTGCGCCGTTCAGCGTGGTCTGCACCTTGGCGACGCCGCCCAGGACGCGCGCGGCCCCGAAGCGGGCGTTCAGCTCGTCGAGATGGCGCATGCCGTTGAGCAGGGGGACCACGGCCGTGCCGGGGCCGACCGCGGGCGCGATGTCGGTAAGGGCCTCGTCCAGGGCGCCGGCCCATCCAGCTCGTCCGCGAGCTGGCCGGCTCCCCGGTGTGGACTCGCAGCTGCGGCAGCTTCGACGTTCCGGTCGGCAAGGCAGCGCTGAGTCACCACTTCACGGTGCTGCGCGCCGCCGGTCTGGTCGAACAGCGTGACCAGGGGCCGAAGCGGGTGAACCGCCTGAGGCGCGAGGAGTTCGACGCGCGTTTCCCGGGGCTGCTGGACCTCGTGCTGCGGCCCGACGAGGCGACATAGCCGGACCGACGCCCCGTTCGTCGGCCCATGGCGGAATGAGACGGCCCGACGCCGTGTTGACCCTGCCGCGGAGGTGGCCTCCGCATGCCCCTGTGCCGCACGACCTGGAGTGATGAGAAGACATGCGCGTCGAGATCTGGAGCGACATCGCCTGCCCCTGGTGCTACATCGGCAAGGCGCGGTTCGAGAAGGGGCTCGCCGCCTTCGCGCACCGCGACGACATCGAGGTCGTGCACCGCTCCTTCGAGCTCGACCCGAACCGCGACAAGGGCGACACCGCCCCGGTGATCGACATGCTCGCCGCGAAGTACGGGCGCACCCGCGAGGAGGCGCAGGCCATGGAGGAGCACGTCGCAGCCACCGCGCGCTCGGAGGGCCTCGGCTACCGCACCGAGGGCCGGGACCACGGCAGCACCTTCGACATCCACCGCCTGCTGCACCTCTCCAGGGACCGCGGCCGCCAGGACGAGCTGCTCGACCTGGCCTACCGGGCGAACTTCGCCGAGGAGCGGTCCGTCTTCGACACGGACGTGCTCGTCCGGCTCGGCGTCGAGGCGGGCCTCGACGAGGACGAGGTGCGCGCCGTCCTCGCCGACGGGAGTGCCTACGCGGACGACGTACGGGCCGACGAGCGCGAGGCCGCCGAGCTGGGCGCGACCGGGGTGCCGTTCTTCGTCATCGACCGGTGCTACGGCGTGTCCGGCGGGCAGCCCGCCGAGGTCTTCACGCAGGCGCTGGAGCAGGCGTGGCAGGGCCGGGCACTCACCCTGGCCGGCACGGCCGCAGCCGCGGCCTGCGACGCCGACGGATCCTGTGAGATTCCGTCCGCCTGACCGCCTGACCGCCTGACCGCCTGACCGCCTGACCGCCTGACCGCCTGACCGCCTGACACCTGTCCGCCTGTCCGCTGACGCCTGACGTTCCGATGCCTTGACGCCCGCCCGGTCGGTTCTGCAGGCGCCGTACATGGTGCCCGGCGGCCGGCCCGCACGTTTCACTGCCTTTACAGGCGCCGAACGAACGCGATGCCCGGTCGGCCGTCCAGCACGACCTCGCCCGTGGCCGTGAAGCCGGTGCGGACCAGCACGGCTTGTGAGGCCGCGTTGTCCGCGGTCGTCGACGCCCGCAGTTCTCTCAGCCCGTACTCCGCCGCCGACGCGCACACCGCGCGCACGGCGGCGGTCGCGAGGCCCCGGCCCGCCGCGCTCTCGGCGATGCGGTAGCCGAGTTCGGCACTGCCGCCCGCCGCGTCGACCAGGTTGACCCGCCCGAGCACCCGGCCGACCTCGTCGACGAGTACATGGAAGTGGCACAGCCCTGTGGCCTGTTCGGCGAGGAGGGCGGCGTGCCGCTCGTCGAACCGGGCGAAGTACTCGTCGCCCCGGTCCGGGACCGATGCGGCGAAGTATGCCCGATTCTCCCGCTCGAACGCGAGGAGGGCGGGAGCGTGATCGGCACGGAGGCGTTGGACGGTGTGGGCGAGTGCGGGCATGGGAGGACGCTACTCCGTTCGGGTGGTGCCGTGGGGTGCCATTGACCAGGCACCCGGCGCATCGGAGGGTGGGTCCATGGAGAGTCTTCACCCCCTCGTCGGCGGCGAGTTCGCGCCCACGTCGACGTATCTGAACACCGCCGTGTGCGGGCTGCTGCCGCGCCGTACCGTCCGCGCGGTCACCCGGCTCGCCGAGGAGCTGGCCGACGGGCGCCCGGGCGGTTCGGGCGAGTCGGAGGCGGTGGACGCCGCGCGCCGCTCGTTCGCACGGCTCGCCGGTGTGGACGAGGGTCGCGTCGCCGTCGGCGGTTCGGTGTCGGTGCATGCCGGGCTGATCGCCGCGTCGATGCCGCCGGGGGCCGAAGTCCTCTTCCCCGAAGGGGAGTACGCCTCCGTCATCACCCCCTTCACGGTGCGCGGCGACCTCAAGCTGCGGTACGCACCGCTGGACGCGCTCGCCGACGCCGTGCGGCCCGGCACGGCGCTCGTGGCCTTCTCGGCGGTCCAGTCGGCCGACGGCCGGATCGCCGACATGGCCGCAGTACGGTCGGCGGCGGCGGCGCACGGCGCCCGTACGCTGCTGGACGCCAGCCAGTCGGCGGGCTGGCTGCCGCTGCGGGCGGGGGAGTGGGACTACACCGTGACCGGCGGGTTCAAGTTCCTGCTGTGTCCGCGGGGCGTCTCGTTCCTGACGGTGGCCGAGGAGGCGCAGGAGGCGCTGTCCCCGATGCACGCGGGGACGTTCGCGGCCGAGCGGCTGTGGGAGACGACGTACGGTCCGATCGACGAGCTCGCCCACTCGGCCCGCCGCTACGACGAGCCCCCTGCCTTCCTCGCGTACCACGGCGGCGAGCAGTCGCTCGCGCTGCTGGAGGAGATCGGCATCGACGTGGTGCACGCGCACGTCGTGGCGCTGACACGGCGGTTCCGGGCCGAGCTCGACGCGCTCGGCCACGCACCGGTCCCCGGTGATTCGGCGATCGTCGCCGTCCCGGGTCTGGGCGACCGCGCGGCGGCACTCGGCGCGGCGGGCATCGTTCTCTCCTCACGCTCGGGTGCCTTGAGGGCGGCGTTCCACCTCTACAACACGCAGGCGGACGTGGACCGCGCACTGGAGCAGATCGGCCCGCGCTAGCGCGCGCCAGCCGCGCTCACCCCTTCGCTTCCCCGCAGTCCGCCGTCTGCGTGCACAGGCTCGCCTCGACCTTGCCCAAAAGGCGGGCCAGTTCGCGGCGTTCCTCTGCGTCCAGGCCGGCGAGCGTCTGCTCCTCCAGCTCGGCCCACGCGGCCGACATGTCCGCGAGCAGCGCGCAGCTGCGTTCCGTCGCCTCGACGACGACCGCGCGGCGGTCGTCGGGGTCGGGGCTGCGGCTGACGTGACCGGTCTGTTCCAGGCGCTGGAGCATCTTGGTGACCGTGGAGGGATCCAGGCCCACTTCCTTGATCAGCTCCGACTGCCGCACGGGGCCCGCACCCCACAGTCGCATCATCAGGAACTCCTGGCCGGGGTAGAGGTCCAGCCCCTTGAGCAGCTTTCCCGCGGCGATGCGGTGCAGCCTCGCCACCCTGGACAGCGCATGGCTCACGGGGCCGCCGCGGGCGGCATGCGGGAGCGCTTCGGCACAGACGGCATCGTCCTGTGTCTCGGGCGCGGCGGACATGGTGACCTCCTCGGCCAGGAGCGGCGAGGGGGAGCGGCTCCGCCCTTCGGCCGACTGCGGCGGCGGGCCCGTCCGGCCCTCGTTCCCGATGCTGTCACACATATTACCTTGGCTGGCCAATGAATGCGGTACAGTGACATCCGTGCTCATTAATTGGCCGACCACATAAAGTTTGGGGACGATCATGACCACCGCATTCGACCCGATCCGGCTCGGCGGACGGCAGCTCGCCAACCGCATCGCCATGGCGCCGATGACCCGCAGCCGCGCCCACGGTCCCGGCCTGACGCCCACCCCGTCGGTCGTGGAGTACTACGCGCAGCGCGCCTCGGCGGGGCTGATCATCACTGAGGGCATCCAGCCCTCCGTCGTCGGCCAGGGATATCCCGACACCCCCGGGCTCCACAGCCGCGAGCAGATCGCCGCCTGGCGCGCGGTCACCGACGCCGTGCACGCCGCGGGCGGCACGATCTTCGCCCAGCTGATGCACGCCGGCCGCATCGGCCATCCCGTGCTGCTGCCCGACGGCCTCGTCCCCGTCGGCGCATCCGCGGTCGCCGCCCAGGGCCAGGTCTACACGCACGAGGGCCCCAAGGACTTCGTCACCCCCAGGGAACTGAGCGCCGACGAGATACGGGCGACGATCGCCGACTTCGCCGCCGCCGCGCGCAACGCCGTCGAGGCGGGTTTCGACGGCGTCGAGCTGCACGGCGCCAATGGCTACCTGATCCACCAGTTCCTGGCGCCCAACACCAACCGCCGCACCGACGAGTGGGGCGGCTCCGCCGAGAACCGCATGCGCTTCGCCGTGGAGGCCGTCAGGGCCGTGGCCGAGGAGATCGGCGCCGAGCGCACCGCCATCCGCCTCTCGCCCGGCAACTCGTACAACGACATCGACGAGCCGGAGCCCGACGCCCTCTACACCGCCCTCGCCCAGCGGCTCGAACCCCTCGGACTCGCCTACCTGCACGTCCTGGAATCCACCCCCGACCAGCGGGAGCTCGTGCTGACGCTGCGGAAGCTGTTCGGCGGCACCGTCGTGCTCAACGTGCCGGCCGACGGCCCGGCCGGCCGGCTGGCCCTGATCGAGGACGGCGTCGCCGACCTGGTGTCGTTCGGCGCCCTGTTCCTCGCCAACCCCGACCTGCCGGACCGACTCCGGGCCGGCGGTCCGTACAACACCGCCGACCCGTCCTCCTTCTTCGGCGGCGGCGACCAGGGATTCATCGACTACCCGGCCCTCGTCCGAGCGCAGCGGTAGCGGTAGCGGCAGCGGCAAAGAGGCGGGGCCGGTCTCCTCGGGAAAAGAGACCGGCCCCGCCTTCTTCGTGACCGGGAGCTACCGCACCGGGGTGAAGTCACGCGCCCCGATGAACTCGGGCCGCCGCACCGGCGCGGCGAACGGCTCCGCCGCAGCGTTCTCCACGCTGTTGAACACGATGAAGACGTTGCTGCGCGGATACGGGGTGATGTTGTCGCCCGAGCCGTGCATGCAGTTGCAGTCGAACCAGGTCGCCGACCCGGCCCGGCCCGTGAACAGCCGGATGCCGTGGGCGTCGGCGAAGCGCGTCAGCGCCTCGTCCGACGGGGTCCCGGCGTCCTGCATCTGCAGTGACTTCTTGTAGTTGTCCTTCGGCGTCGCGCCCGCGCACCCGAGGAACGTCCGGTGCGACCCGGGCATGATCATCAGGCCGCCGTTGGTGTCGAGGTTCTCGGTCAGCGCGATCGACACGGACACCGTCCGCATGTTCGGCAGCCCGTCCTCGGCGTGCCAGGTCTCGAAGTCCGAGTGCCAGTAGAAGCCCGAGGCGCCGAAGCCCGGCTTCACGTTGATACGCGACTGGTGGACGTAGACGTCCGAGCCGAGGATCTGGCGGGCTCTGCCCACCACCCGCTCGTCGCGCACCAGCGCGGCGAAGACCTCGCTGAGCTTGTGGACCTCGAAGACGGACCGCACGTCCTGAGACGTCGGCTCGATGATCGAGCGCTCGTCGGCCCGTACCGCCGGGTCGGCGATCAGCCGGTCCAGTTCGGCGCGGTAGAGCGCCACCTCGTCGTCACCGATCAGCTGGTCGACGGTGAGGAAGCCGTCGCGCTCGAAGCCCATCAGATCGGCCGTGGCGATCGGGCCCGGGGTGCCCGGTGCGGACCAGACGACCGGGTCCTGACGCGGGGTCGTCACCTCACTCGCGCCACGGGTGGGGTACAGATCGGTGCGTGCGGGTGCGGTCGTCATGTCTCAGCCCTCCTCCGTCAGCAGGGGGTACACGCCGTTCTCGTCATGGTCCTCCCGTCCGGTCACGGGCGGGTTGAAGACGCAGACGCAGCGGAAGTCGGTCTTGGGGCGCATGGTGTGCTTCTCGTGCCCGTCCAGCAGGTACATGGTGCCGGGCTCGATCCAGTGGGTCTCGCCCGTCTCGTCGTTGGTGAGCTCGGCCTCGCCCTCCACGCAGAGCACGGCCTCGATGTGGTTCGCGTACCACATCGACGTCTCCGTGCCCGCGTACAACACGGTCTCGTGCAGCGAGAAGCCGACCTTCTCCTTGGCGAGCACGATGCGCTTGCTCTCCCAGGTGCCGGACGCGGCCTTCACATGGCGGTCGGTGTTCTCGAGGTCCTTGAACGATCGGACGATCACGGTGAGTTGTTGCCCTTTCTGTCTCTGCGGTGGTCAGGCGGTCTCGCGGACGGAGCGCGCCAGGATGCGCAGGCCCTCGTCCAGTTCCTCGGGGGAGACGGTCAGCGGCGGCAGGAGCTTCACGACCTCGCTCTCGGGGCCCGAGGTCTCGAGGAGCAGTCCGAGTTCGAAGGCACGGGCGCACACCTTGCCGGCGCGGGTCTTGTCCGCGAACTCCAGGCCCCACACGAGCCCGCGGCCGCGGAAGCCGACGCCCTCGCCGCCCAGTTCGTCGACGACGGCGAGCAGCGCGCGCTCGACCTGCTCGCCCCGGGCGATGGTCTGCTTCTCCATCTGCCCGTCGGCCCAGTAGGTGCCCAGCGCGGCGGTCGCGGTCACGAACGCCGGGTTGTTGCCGCGGAAGGTGCCGTTGTGCTCGCCCGGCTCCCAGATGTCCAGCTCCGGCCTGAACAGGCAGAGCGACATGGGCAGTCCGTAACCGCTGATCGACTTGGACAGCGTGACGATGTCCGGGGTGATGCCGGCCTCCTCGAAGGAGAAGAACCCGCCGGTGCGGCCGCAGCCCATCTGGATGTCGTCGACGATCAGCAGCATGTCCTGGCGCTTGCACAGGTCCGCCAGCGCACGCAGCCACTCGGGACGGGCCACATTGATGCCGCCCTCGCCCTGGACCGTCTCGACGATCACGGCGGCCGGCTTGTTGAGGCCGGAGCCCTGGTCCTGCAGCAGGCGCTCGAACCAGAGGAAGTCCGGGACCTTGCCGTCGAAGTAGTTGTCGAACGGCATCGGGGTGCCGTGGACCAGCGGGATGCCGGCGCCGGCACGCTTGAAGGCGTTGCCCGTGACGGCGAGCGAGCCCAGCGACATGCCGTGGAAGGCGTTGGTGAACGAGACGATCGCCTCGCGCCCCTTGACCTTGCGGGCCAGCTTCAGCGCGGCCTCGACCGCGTTGGTGCCGGTCGGGCCGGGGAACATGACCTTGTACGGCAGGTCGCGGGGGCGCAGGACGACGTTCTCGAACGTCTCCAGGAAGGCGCGCTTCGCGCTCGTCGCCATGTCCAGGCCGTGGGTGATGCCGTCGCGCTCGATGTAGTCGAGCAGCGCGCGTTTCAGGACGGGGTTGTTGTGCCCGTAGTTGAGCGATCCGGCGCCGGCGAAGAAGTCCAGGTAGGTGTGGCCGTCCTCGTCGTGCAGGTAGCTGCCCTGCGCGCGGTCGAACACGGCGGGCCAGCCGCGGCAGTAGCTGCGCACCTCGGACTCGAGGGTCTGGAAGACGCTCAGGGCGGGCGGGGTGATGGTCACAGCGGTCTCCATGGGGGTGGGGGTCAGGCGGCGAGGGGGCCGATGCGGTAGAGCACTTCCGGCTGGTGCGTTCCCTCGGGGAACAGTCCGCCGTCGAAGAGGACTTCGCGGCGCAGCGGCGCGTCGTGACGCCGGGCGTAGGAGGTGAACAAGGCGTCGGACGCCGTGTTGTCCGGCGTGATGGTCGTCTCGATCTCGCGCACGCCGCGGCCGCCGGTGACCTTGGCTGTCAGGGCGTCCAGCAGGATGCCGGCCAGTCCCCGGCCGCGGTGCTCGCGGTCGACGGCGACCTGCCAGACGACAAGTGCCTCCGGGCGGTCCGGCCGTACGTAGCCGGTGACGAAGGCGATGGGCTCGCCGCCGGGGCCGCGCGCCACGACAGAGGTGGCGGCGAAGTCGCGACACCACAGCAGATAGCTGTACGAGGAGTTGAGGTCCAGGACCTCGGAGTCGCGGGCGATGCGCCAGATCGCGGCTCCGTCCTCCACTCGCGGGGTGTCTATCTCCAGGAACTCCGGGGAGTCGGCAGAATCGGTGAATCCGTCTCGGGCTCGTACAAGGTCTTCCTGTGCGGCGGTCATGCGAATTGAATTTACCGAGCAAATTTCGAGATTGCATCGAGCCAAGGGGTTGGGTCGAGGCGCCGCCTGTGTTATCGCGCGGGCGCGAGCGATTCGACGTGACCCTGTGCGATCGCGCCGTTTGCCCGTATTTAAGGGGGCAAAACGACCTTCCTGTGGGGTCGGTCACATATCCGTAACGACGCTGACGCGCCCGTGAAGCGCCTCGGAAAACCGAGGGGAATCCATGCGTTTAAGGGCGGAGATCGGGGGCAGCAGAATGCGGGGACCTGTTCACTTGAATTTGCTCTCCGCATTTACGGGCCATGCTATGAATTGTTTTGCGTCAAAGAGGTGCGGGGAAGATGCTCCCGGCTCTCTCCGGCCGCCCGCCGCGTATCTTCCCCGGCCGTCTGCCGGCCCTGCTCCGATCAGTGGCGCGTCAGGTGCGCGGGCCCGGCGTCCCCGGCCTTCGGCGGGGCCTACGGAGGCCCCGGGCCACCGCCTTTGTACGCCTCGTACAGTGCAGGGCATGAGCGATGACACGGTGCTGCATGTGAAGGGGCGGGTGCTCCTCGGACCCGAGGACGTCCGGGACGAGGTGTGGGTGGTGGACGGCCGCATCACCTACGACCGTCCTCGCGCCGAGGCGGTCACCGTGCACGGCTGGGCCCTGCCCGGACTCGTCGACGCCCACTGCCATGTCGGGCTCGACCACCAGGGCCCCGTCGACGCGGCGACCAGCGAGAAGCAGGCGCTCACCGACCGGGACGCGGGCACCCTGCTGCTGCGCGACGCCGGGTCTCCCTCGGACACGCGCTGGATCGACGACCGCGAGGACCTGCCGAAGATCATCCGGGCCGGCCGCCACATCGCCCGCACCCGCCGCTACATCCGCAACTACGCCCATGAGATCGAGCCCGAGGATCTGGCCGCGTATGTCGCGCAGGAGGCCCGGCGCGGCGACGGCTGGGTCAAGCTCGTCGGCGACTGGATCGACCGGGAGGCAGGTGACCTGACCGCCTGCTGGCCGCGCGACGCGGTGGAGGCGGCGATCGCGGAGGCGCACCGGCTGGGCGCGCGTGTGACGGCCCACTGCTTCGCCGAGGACTCGCTGCGCGACCTCGTCGAGGCCGGGATCGACTGCATCGAGCATGCGACGGGACTCACCGAGGACACGATCCCGCTGTTCGCCGAGCGCGGCGTCGCGATCGTCCCGACGCTGGTCAACATCGCCACCTTCCCGGGCCTGGCGGCGGGCGCCGAGAGCAGGTTCCCGCGTTGGTCCGCCCATATGCGCAGACTGCACGAGCGCCGCTACGACACCGTGCGCGCGGCCTACGACGCGGGCATCCCGGTCTTCGTCGGTACGGACGCGGGCGGATCGCTGGCGCACGGTCTGGTCGCCGACGAGGTCGCCGAGCTGGTGAAGGCCGGTATTCCGCCGGTCCGGGCACTGTCGGCCACCACCTGGGGCGCTCGGCAGTGGCTCGGCCGCCCGGTGCTGGAAGAGGGCGCCCCGGCGGACCTGGTGGTCTATGAGGAGGACCCGCGGGCCGACGTCAGGGCGCTCGCGGCGCCGCGGCGGGTGGTGCTGAACGGGCGGGTCGTGGGCTGAACCCGTCGGGCCGGCCGACGGGCACCTCGGCAGGCGGTCGTGGCGCGGCGGCCCGGAGCGGCCGGGCCGTCCCGGGCGGTGTGTCGACCGAGCGTGACCCGGCAGGGTCACCCGTCGTCTCCGGTCCCTTGAAGCAGGGCAGCACAGCGATCAGATAATCGGTTGTCTGTCGGCGATGGTGGAGGATGCAATGTCCGGCATGGTCACCCAGGTGCGCCCGCCACGGCGAGATGAGATGAACGCGTACTACCGGGCCTTGCCACTCTGCGATCCGGGCGAACCGCAACCGAATCACCACAGGGGAGACGCCGACGCATGAATGCGCCACCGCCGCGTGGACCGGAGCGGACTGACGGATCATCCGTCCAGATCGGCGTTCTCGTTCCGCTGACTCGGCCTGGCTGGGTCGAGGCAGGCCAACACTTGCTCGCTGGACTCGAGCTGGCCGCATCCGAAGTCAATGACGCCGGCGGGATCGGCGGAAGACCACTCGAGCTGGTGGTCCGAGACACCGCGGCTGATCCACAGAGGGCCGCGGCGGCCGTAGATGAATTGGCCCGCCTGGGCGTGGCTGCCTTGGCCGGGGAGTATCACAGCGTCGTCGCTCGCGCCGCTGCCGCCAGGGCCGACGCCCTCGGCCTGCCGTTCCTCTGCTCGTCAGCGGTTCTCGACGCGCTCACCGAACAGCCAACGGAATGGGTTGCGCGCATCTCCCCGCCGCAGTCCCACGGCTGGCAGATCTACGCAGACTTCCTCCTCAGCGCGGGCCACAGCCGAATCGCCGTAGCAGCCCAGCCGAGTGTCTACTGGGCGACTGGGACCCGCATTCTGCGTGACCACCTCGCTCCACGCGGCGGCACGGTCATCGAACTCGACATGCGCGCGCTCGCCCCCACGGCCCTGTGCGACGAACTCGTCGACAACCGCGCGACAGCCCTCCTTCTTCTGGTCGGCCACCCGGAGCCGGCAGTGTCGATCGTCAAGTCCGTCCGCCACGACCAGCGCCTCGCCGAGATCATGATTGGTGCTCCGGCCGGGCAACCGGAGTTCGCCGAATGGGCGACGTTGCTGGGCGACGACAGCGCCGCGATCCCGTTCTTGCGCTACCTGCCCGAGCGCCTCAGCCCGCTCGGCGCACGAGTCGAGACGGCCCTCCGCGAGCGGCTGGCCGAAGCACCCTCCTTCGTCGCCTTCGAGGGCTACGACACGATCGCCGTCCTCGCCGATGTGCTGCGTTCTCACGGCGCGGACCGGGCGCGCACTGCCGAATCATGGCCGCGCGTTGCAGTCGAAGGCACCCGCGGGCAGATCCAGTTCTCCCGCACGCCGGGCATCAGCGTTTGGCAATGGACTTGGCCGCCCATCCAAGTCGTTGATCGAGATCCGGCGGAACCCGATCGCTTTCGGATCCTTCACGCCGGCTGACTCAGTGGAGGCAGAGGCAGAACGGATGGCCGGCCGGGTCCGCGTAGACCCGCCAGTTGGCCTCCGGGCGGAGCTGGTCCGTCCGCTCCAGCACGGTCGCGCCGAGGGCGAGCGCCCGCTTCTCCTCCCCGTCGAGGTCGTCCACGTCGAAGTCCAGGTGGAGCTGCTGCGGGTGCTGCTGTCCGGGCCATTCGGGCGGCCGGTAGCCGTCCACCCGCTGGCAGGCCAGCGGCGTTCCCTCGAACCCTTGCACCTCGACCCAGTCGGGATCCTCCGGGTCCGCGACCACCCGGCCGCCGAGCAGATCCGCGTAGAACTCCGCGAGCCGTACCGGATCGGCGCAGTCCAGCGCGACCGCCTGCAGCTTTCGAATCACTTCCGACACCCCTCGTTCCTCGGCCGCCTCCGCGACTCCCCCGTACGGCAGGGGTCGTACCCGCCGCGGCGGCGGGCATGCGCCGTTCGTGCCGCCCACCGCACTTGCGGCTTGACAAACGGCATGAGGAATCAGTGGCACAGAACGCACGCCCTTCGGCTGTGGCGGATGCGGTCACGGGGAACAGGGCTGCCTCAAGAATCGAATATTGACGCGGAAACCTCCCTTTAGGGTGAAGTCGCCTCAGGCGACGGTCAGTTCACTCTCTGTGCGTAAGGATCGGGGTGTCTTCGTCCCCGCCGCCACGTGTCCCCGTGGTGGCGGGCGACGCCATGTCTCTTGTGGGGGTTCCACCACCGTGAACAGCAACACCTTCCGCCTGCCCACCCGTGTGCCCGCACGCAAGGCCGCCGCGGCAACGGCCGCAGCCGCACTGGTCGCCGTCCCGCTGGCCTTCGCGGCGCCCGCGCACGCCACCGGGGGCGAAGGACGGGCGAACGCGGTTGTTCTCCGTGCCGGCCTCGACGTCTCCCTGCGCGACACGGCCGGCGACGTGCCGCTCAAGGCCACGCTCAACGAGGTGCGGGCCCCCGGCAGCGCCGAGAAGACCACGCTGAGCGTGCAGTTGGACGGCGTCGACAAGGGGCGGCCGTTCCAGGTGTTGCGCGCCGACGTGGCCACCGCGAGGGCTACCGTCGAGGACGGCAGGGCCGCGGCGTACAGCAATCTCGCGCGGGCACGGGTCCATGTGCCGGGACTGCCCCTGCTGTCGCTCGTCGAGGTCGAGAAGGTCACCTCCGAGGCCGTGTGCGAAGCGGGCAGGAAGCCCGTCGCAAAGTCCAACGTGCTCGGTCACGTCAAGGTGCTCGGCGAGAAGGTGACGCTCAGTGCGGCCGGACCGACCCGTGTCGAGGTGCCCGGTGTCGGAGAGGTGACGCTCGACCTGTCGACGACGCACACCACGTCCCGCACGGCCGCCGCGACGGCCCTGCGGCTCACGGTGTCGGTCGCCCCTGTTGAGCTCAACGTCGCCAAGGTCACCGGCGAGGTCACCCTCGCCGAAGCCGCCTGCACAGCGCCCGACGCCCCGAAGAAGCCGATCGACGAGCCGACGGCGGAACAGCCGTCGAAGGCTCCGGCCAAGAACGTCGCGGCGCAGTCGGGACAGGAGCCCGACGAGAACCTGGCCGAGACCGGCGGCAGTTCCAGCACCCCGTACATCGCGGGCGGCGCCGGACTGCTGCTGGCCGCCGGTGCCGCGGCGATGGTCCTCACCCGCCGCCGCTCGCGCTCCCAGGACTGAGCAGCCCCGTACCGGCCGGGCCCCGCCGAGGGGCCCGGCCGCGCGCCTCCGGCGGAGCGGCGCCGAGGAGAGGCCCCGGCCCGCACGTTCCGCAGCCGGCCTCGGTCCGCCGCGTTCCGCAGGCCCGGCCCGGTCCGCCGGTCGCAGCCGGGAGACGTCAGCCCACCGGTCCAGCCGTTCGGCGTCAGCCCACCATGACCAGGGCCTGGTCCAGGGCCTGAAGGAAACGATTCGTCGTCGCCCGGTCCCGTACCGCCAGCCGCAGCCAGTCCCCGTCGAGCCCGGGGAACGTGTCCCCGCGCCGGACGGCGAAGCCCAGTCCCCGCAGCCGTTCCCGCACCTGCGACGCACGCCGGACGCGGACCAGCACGAACGGGCCCTCGGCGGCCTCCACCACCCGCACCTCGTCGAACTCCGCCAGACCGGCCAGCAGATGCGCACGGTCCGCGGCGATCCGGCGTGCCGCGTCCTCGGCCTCCGCCAGCGCCGCACTGCCCATGCACGCCTCCGCGGCCACCAGCGCGGGCGTGGACACCGGCCACAGCGGCTGCGCCCGCTCCAGCGCGGCGATCGTCTCCGGCTCGGCCAGCACATAGCCGATCCGCAGCCCCGCAAGGCCCCACGTCTTGGTGAGGCTGCGCAGCACCACCAGACCGGGTATGTCGGTGCGCCCTGCGAGCGCCTCCGCCTCGCCGGGCACCGCGTCCATGAACGCCTCGTCCACGATCAGCAGCCGCCCCGGACGCGCCAGTTCGGCGATCCGCGCGGCGGGATGCAGGACGGACGTCGGATTGGTCGGGTTGCCGATCACGACCAGGTCCGCCGACTGCGGCACCGCTCCCGGGTCCAGCCGGAAGCCGTCCTCCTCCCGCAGCAGCACCCGGCCCACCTCGTGGCCCGCGTCCCGCAGCGCCGCCTCCGGCTCCGTGAACTGCGGATGCACCACGACGGGCCTGCGCACCGGCAGCGCCCTCGCGAGCAGGACGAACGCCTCCGCCGCACCCGCCGTCAGCAGCACCCGCTCCGCCGGCAGGCCGTGCCGTGCCGCGACGGCGGCCCGTGCCGCGCGCCCGTCCGGATACGCCGCGAGGGAGGCCACAGACGCGGCGACGCGTTTTCGCAGCCACTGCGGAGGCGTGCCGGTGCGGACGTTGACCGCGAGGTCTACCAGGTCCGCGCCGCCGTCGCGGACTTCGGCGTCCCCGTGGTGCCGCAGGTCGTGCGGCTCGCTGGAGGGCTCGGAGCGCTCGGAGCGCTCGGAGCGCTCGGGGTGCTCGGGGTGCTCGGGGTGGCCCCGGTCGTCAGTGCGCGTGTACATGGCCGCCGCGCAGCGGTACGGGAAGACTGATCACAGGGGTCTCCTCGATGTGTGGGGGGTTGAAGAACGCACGACCGTCATCATGTCCCCTGCCGCCGGATACCGGCAGATGTCGGAGACGTACACCGCGGTCTCCGCACGATGGCGCATGTCACACGCGCGGGCCGTCCCACCGGACACGACCGGCGCTTGGGCACCAGGAGTTCGCCGCCGCCCGCCAGGGCCGCCGCCTCGGCGACCGACGGCGTCCCCACCGCGGCCAGCGCCGCCGCGGACGGTCCGCGGACCGGGACCTCGGCGAGTCGCGCGGCGGAGTACGTCACCAGGGGAACGCCCAGCCGTCCGGCCGCGCCCACGATCCCCGGTTCGCCGGCCTTGACGTCGAGCGTGGCGACCTCGACCACGTCGGCCGCCGCCAGGCCCGCCCCGCGCAGCGCCGCGAGGACGAGTTCCACCACCTCCTCCACCGGCACACCGCGGGACGCACCCAGGCCGACGACGAGAGCGGTCGAACGTGTCATGGAGCACTCCTCGAAGGTCGGGGCAACCGGGTCAATCAGGCGCGGCAGTGATGTGCACGGGGACGGGGCGATGGGCTAGCAAGGGCGCATGGCGGTGTTCGTCGCGCTCGGCGCGTTTCTCATGACGCTGTTCGGCGGCTGGATGGCGCACCGCGTCACCGACCGCAGACACCTCGTGCTGGGCCTCGCGGGGGGCCTCATGCTCGGCGTGGTCGGACTCGACCTGCTGCCCGAGTCGACCGAGGCGGCGGGCCGGCCGGTGTTCGGCGTACCGCAGGCGCTGCTGCTGTTCGCCGGGGGCTTCCTCGCGGCCCACTGCGTGGAACGGCTGCTGGCCGTACGGCAGGCCGCGCACGGCGGGGAACGCCGCGTACCGCAGGTGGGCCTGACGGCCGCCGCGGCGATGGTGACCCACAGCCTCATGGACGGCATCGCGCTCGGCGCCGCCTTCCAGGTCGGCGGCGGCATGGGCGCCACCGTCGCACTTGCCGTCGTCACCCACGACTTCGCCGACGGCTTCAACACGTACACGCTCACCAGCCTGTACGGGAACACCCGCCGCAAGGCGGTCGCCATGCTCGTCGCCGACGCGCTCGCGCCGGTGATCGGCGCGGCGTCCACCCTGCTGTTCACTCTTCCTGAGGAACTTCTCGGCAGCTACCTGGGATTCTTCGGCGGCGCGCTGCTCTACCTCGCGGCCGCCGAGATCCTGCCCGAGGCGCACCACGAACACCCCGCCCGCTCCACGCTGTTGTGCACGATCGGCGGCGTCGGCTTCATCTGGCTGGTGGTCGGCCTCGCCGAGTGAACCCGCCCGCGTCATGCCCGGCACGCCTCGGCGAACCGGGCGGCGACCTCGGGCCGCGATGCCCAGTGCGTGTGCAGATAGCTGGCATGCACGCCCTGTTGCACAAAGCCCTCGACCCGGCGCTCCGGACGGACCATGCCCCACGCGGGCGTCGGCCCGGCCCCCGGTTCCAACGCCGTGCGGTGGAACTCGTGGCCGCGCAGGCGCGTGCCGGCCGCGGCCAGGGGGCTGTCCCCCACGGCGACGGCCTCCCGGTAGCCGAGGGTGAGCCGGCCCGTCATGCGTGCGTCCGCGTCCAGCACCCCGCACATCGGCTTTCCGTCCAGGGAACGGGCGAGGTACAGCAGCCCGGCGCACTCGGCCGCGACCGGTGCACCGGACCGCGCCAGCTCGGCGACGGCCTTGCGCAGCGCTTCGTTCGCCGACAGCTCGGGCGCGTACACCTCGGGAAAGCCGCCGCCGATGACGAGACCGCGGGTGCCGTCGGGCAGTTGCTCGTCCCGGAGCGGGTCGAAGGTGACGACCTCGGCCCCGGCGGCCCTCAGCAGCTCGACGTGCTCGGCATACGAGAACGTGAACGCGGCGCCCCCTGCCACCGCCACGACCGGTGCCGGGCGGTCGTTCCGCGAGACCGCGGGCAGCTCCGGGGCGGAGTTGCGTGGGACCGCGGGCACCTCCGGAGCGGAGCTCCGGGGGAGGGTGGGCACACCCCGACCACCGGCGGTCGGCGGCCGCCCCAGGACCACCGGGTCCCATGCCTGCGCGTGCAAGGCGGGAGCGCTCCGGGCGAGGGCCAGCAACGCGTCCAGGTCGCACCCGGCCCGCACCCGCTCCGCCATGGCGGCGACCGCGTCAAGAGCATCTGTTTGCCGCTCGGCGACCGGCACCAGCCCCAGATGCCGCGACGGCGTCGCCATGACGTCCGCACGCCGCAGCACGCCCATCACCGGCACGCCCGACTCCTCCAGCGCCTCCCGCAGCAGACGCTCGTGCCGGTCGGTGGCGACCTTGTTCAGGATCACCCCGCCGATCCGCACTCCGGGGTCCCACGACGCGAAGCCGTGCACCAGCGCCGCCACCGACCTCGACTGCGAGGATGCGTCCACCACCAGCACCACCGGCGCCCGCAGCAGCTTCGCGACCTGTGCCGTCGAGGCCAGTTCGCCCTGGCCCGCGGCGCCGTCGTACAGACCCATGACGCCCTCGACGAGCGCCAGTTCGCAGCCGCGCGCGCCGTGTGCGAAGAGCGGCGCGATCAGCTCCGTACCGCACAGGTACGCGTCGAGATTGCGCCCCGGCCGTCCGGTGGCCAGCGCGTGGTAGCCGGGGTCGATGTAGTCGGGGCCGACCTTGTGCGGTGAGACCGCGAGGCCACGGCCGGCGAACGCGGCCATCAGCCCCGTCGCCACCGTGGTCTTGCCCGCGCCGGAGGACGGCGCGGCGATGACGAGACGTGCTACCACTCGATGCCCCGCTGGCCCTTCTGGCCGACGTCCATGGGGTGCTTGACCTTCGACATGTCGGTCACCAGGTCGGCGAAGTCGATCAGTTTCTGCGGGGCGTTGCGACCGGTGATCACCACATGCTGGGTCCCGGGCCGCGTGCGCAGCACCTCGACGACCTCGTCGGTGTCGATCCATCCCCAGTGCATCGGATAGGCGAACTCGTCGAGCACGTAGAGCTTGTACGTCTCCGCGGCCAGATCCCGCTTGACCTGCTCCCAGCCCTCGCGCGCCTTGTCCTCGTTGGACAGCTCGCCCTCGGCCGTGGGGCGCTGGATCCACGACCAGCCCTCGCCCATCTTGTGCCAGGCGACCGTGCCGCCCTCTCCGCTCGCGCCGAGCACCTTGAGCGCGTTCTCCTCGCCGACCTTCCACTTGGCGGACTTCACGAACTGGAAGACCCCGACCGGCCACCCCTGGTTCCAGGCCCGCAGCGCGAGCCCGAACGCGGCGGTCGATTTGCCCTTGCCGATGCCGGTGTGCACGAACACGAGCGGACGGTTGCGGCGCTGGCGGGTGGTGAGTCCGTCGTCCGGTACGACGGACGGCTGTCCCTGGGGCATTACGCGGCCCTTCTGCTGTTGGCGGATACGGAGCGAACGTCCTTGACGAGACCGGCGATCGAGTCGGCGCGCAGTTCGTCGAGCGTGACGGCGGTGCCGCCGAGTTCGCCGGCGAGGGTGCCGGCCAGACCGAGCCGTACATAGCCGGACTCGCAGTCCACGACGACCGATGCCGTCCCCTCGGCGGCGTGCAGCCGCGCAGCCCGCATGGCGAGCGCGAACGCGTCACCCGCCCCCCGTGCCGTGGCGCGGCCGTCCGTCACCACGACGAGCAGCGGGCGGCGCGAGGGGTCCCGCAGGCGCTCGACGCGCAGCACCTCGCGCGCCTTCAGCAGGCCCGCCGCCAGGGGCGTACGGCCGCCCGTGGGCAGTGACTCCAGCCGGGCCGCGGCCGCGTCCACCGACGACGTCGGCGGCAGCACCAGCTCCGCGTCCTTCCCGCGGAACGTGATCAGCCCGACCTTGTCACGCCGCTGGTAC
The DNA here is from genome assembly GCF_044390825.1 of Streptomyces sp. NPDC018833. Lineage (NCBI taxonomy): Bacteria > Bacillati > Actinomycetota > Actinomycetes > Kitasatosporales > Streptomycetaceae > Streptomyces > Streptomyces sp. NPDC018833. Next base: position 43,243 of record NZ_JBIRZM010000024.1, read on the forward strand.
GCGTCCAGCAGCAGCGACAGGACCGCGCCTTTGACCGCGCTCATCCGCTGCCGTGCCGCCATGGATCCCGAGGCGTCCACCGCGAACAGCACGAGGTTGCCCTCGCGCCCCTCGCGGGTGGCCTGCCGCAGATCGTCCCGGCGCACCACCAGCCCGGGGCCGCTGCGCCCGCGGACCCGCTGGTGGGGCGCCGCGGCCTGCACGGTGGCCGCCAGGTGCAGTTTGCCGAGTGCGCCCCGCGGCCGCCGGGCACCCGTCGTCCGCCCGTGCTCGGTACGCGCCCGGGACCTGCGGCCCGATGCGCCCTCGCCGAGACCGGGCACGCTCAGCATCTTCGCGCGGAACGGCTCCGAGGCCCGTACGGGCTGCTGCTCACCGCTCCCGGCCCCTGGAGCCGGCGTGGGTCGCGGAGCCTCCTCGGAAGGCTCGGAGTGTTCGGCGGACTCGGGTGACGTGTCAGGACCCTGGCCCTGCGGAGGCACCCCGCCCCCGCCGCCGGGCCCGCCGCCGCCGGGACCGCCATCGCCGGGACCGGGATCCGGGTCCGGGTCGGGCTCCGGCTCGTCCTCGCCGAACTCCTCCAGCGTCCGGTCGAGCTTGTCCTCGTCCAGGCCGGGTGCGTCGAAGGGATTGCGTCGCCTGCGGTGCGGCAGGGCGAGCAGCGCGGCCTGCCGTACGTCGTCGGGGGTGACCTCACGGCGGCCGGCCCACGCGGCCAGCGCCGTCGCCGTACGCGCCATCACGATGTCCGCGCGCATGCCGTCCACCTCGAAGGCCGCGCAGGTCGCCGCGATCTGACGCAGCACCCCGTCACCGAGGACCACGCGCGGCAGCAGCTCCCGCGCCGCCACGATCCGGTCCCGCAGCGCCGCCTCCTCGTCCGCCCAGCGCGCCGCGAAGCCCGCCGGGTTCTCGTCGTACGCCAGCCTGCGGCGTACGACCTCCACCCGCCGGTCGGGGTCCCGGGAGGCTGCGACCTCCACCGTCAGGCCGAAGCGGTCCAGCAACTGCGGCCGCAACTCGCCCTCTTCGGGGTTCATGGTCCCGACGAGCAGGAAGCGCGCGTCATGCCGTACGGAGACGCCTTCGCGCTCCACGTAGGAGGCGCCCATGGCCGCGGCGTCCAGCAACAGGTCGATCAGGTGGTCGTGGAGCAGGTTGACCTCGTCGACGTACAGGATCCCGCGGTGCGCGTCCGCCAGCAGGCCGGGCTCGAAGGCCTTCACCCCCTCCGCGAGCGCTCGCTCGATGTCGAGCGCCCCGACCAGCCGGTCCTCGGAGGCGCCGACGGGCAGTTCGACCATGCGCGTGGGCCGGTGCTGCGCCGGGCTGTCCGTGTGCGGTCCGTCCGGGCACCGGGGATCGGGCGCGGCCGGATCGCAGGCGAAGCGGCACCCCGCCACCACCGGCACCGGCGGCAGCAGGTCCGCCAGCGCGCGCACCGCGGTGGACTTGGCCGTGCCCTTCTCTCCGCGAACCAGGACACCGCCCACCGCCGGGCTGACCGCGTTGAGCAGCAGCGCCAGCCGCAGGTCGTCCATGCCGACGACCGCGGTGAACGGATAACGGGTGCTCATGCTCACTCCTTGACGTGACGGGGTGTCACCTGGGGACGGGACCCGCGGGGCGCTCACGGTGCCCCCGGCGGGACGAACGGCAGCCCGTCCGGCGGGCCCTGCTCGATCAGCCGCAGCAGCGCGTCCGTGTCCGCGTGCTCCTCGATCAGATCGCCGAGCCGGTCCAGCTGCTCCTCGCGCAGCGCACCGAAGCTCGTGTCCGGCGCCGGCACGAAACGGCGGCCCGCCTGTGCGGCGATCCGGCGCAGGAACGCCCGGCGGAAGCCGTCGCTCTCCAGGGAGCCGTGCCAGTGCGTGCCCCACACCGACCCGACCCGGCAGCCGTCCAGGAACGCCTCGCCGCCGAGGACTTCGGCGACGCCATGGTGGATCTCGTAGCCCTCCACCCGCTCGCCGAGCGCCTCGCCGACGGGGCGCGCAAGGGTCTTCTCGTGCGCGAACCGCACCCGCACGGGCAGCAGTCCGAGTGCGTCGACGGCACCGGCCTTCGACTCGACCTCGTCCTCGATGCGCTCCGACAGGATCTGGAAGCCGCCGCAGACGCCCAGCACCGGCCTGCCCTCCGCCGCCCGCCGGACCAGAGCGTCCGCGAGCCCGCGCTCCCGCAGCCACGCCAGCGCCCGTACCGTGCCGCGCGTGCCCGGGACGACCACCAGGTCGGCGTCCGCCAGTTCTTCGGGGCGGTCCACGAAGCGCACCACGACACCCGGTTCGGCGGCCAGCGCGTCCACATCGGTGAAGTTCGACATCAGCGGTACCGCGCACACGGCGACCCGCAGCACGTCATCGCCGACCGGCGGAGCCACGACCGACTCCCTGACCGCCCCGCGCAGCGACACCCGCAGCCCGTCCTCCTCGTCGATGCCGAGGCCGTGCGCGTAGGGCAGGACGCCGAACGCCCGCCGCCCGGTGAGCCCGTGCAGCATGTCGAGTCCTGGCTCCAGCAGCGTCACGTCCCCGCGGAACTTGTTCACCAGGTAGCCGGCGACCAGCGCCTGGTCCTCGGGTGCCAGCAGCGCCGTCGTCCCGAAGAACTGCGCGAACACCCCGCCCCGGTCGATGTCCCCGACCACGAGCACCGGCAGTCGCGCGGCCCGCGCGATGCCCATGTTCACGATGTCCGTGCGCCGCAGATTGATCTCGGCCGGACTGCCCGCCCCTTCGCAGATCACCGCGTCATACGTGCCCCGCAGCTCCTCCAGGCACGCCAGAACCGGCTCGAACAACTCCCGCTGCCTGCCGCCGTGATAGCCCCTCGCGCTGAGCTCGCCGACCGGCCGGCCCATCAGCACGACCTGACTGGAGCGGTCGCTGCCGGGCTTGAGCAGCACCGGGTTCATCAGCGCGGTCGGCTCCACGCGGGCCGCCTGCGCCTGCATCGCCTGCGCCCGTCCGATCTCCGCGCCCTCGCGCGTCACGAACGAGTTCAGTGACATGTTCTGGCCCTTGAACGGCGCGACCTTCACCCCGCGCCGCACCAGCCAGCGGCAGATCCCGGCGGTGACGACGCTCTTGCCCGCGTCCGACGTGGTCCCCGCGACCAGCAGTCCGCCACCGCTCATGTACGCCTCCCCCTCATGGCCCCGTAGGCGAGCCGCGCTCCCGCGCACGCCACGAGCGTCAGCATTCCGATACGCCGCGACAGCCGCACGGCCCGGTCGATGTCGCCGAACTCCACCGCTCGGCCCTGCCCGCCCAGCACAGGCCGGTGCTCGACGCGGCCCCCGTACGACAGGGTCCCGCCCAGCCGTACGCCGAGCGCGCCCGCGAACGATGCCTCCACCGGGCCCGCGTTGGGGCTCGGATGCTTCGCCGCGTCGGCGCGCCACACGCGGACCGCCCCGCGTGGGTCCGGGCCCGCCACGGCGGCGAGCGCCGCGGTGAGCCGTGCGCCGGGCCAGCCCGCCACGTCGTCGAGCCGCGCGGAGGCCCAGCCGTAGCGCCGGTGGCGCGGTGACTTGTGGCCCACCATCGCGTCCAGCGTGTTCACCGCCCGGAAGCCGACGAGCCCGGGAACACCCGCGACCGCGCCCCACACCAGCGCGCCGACGACGGCGTCCGAGGTGTTCTCGGCGACCGACTCGACGACGGCACGGGCGATCTGCTGTTCGTCCAGGGCCTGCGGGTCACGCCCGCATAGATGGGGCAGCCGCGCACGGGCAGCCTCGACATCCCCCGCGGCCAGTGCCTCGCCGATGACGCGGGCCTCCCGGCCCAGCGTCGTGCCCCCGACCACGGCCCAGGTGGCGGCCGCGGTCAGGGCGACGGACGCGACGGGGGAGCGGCGCACGGCACGGGACGCCACCGCGCCCAGAGCCGCGGCGCCGCCCGCGCACACGGCGGTGTGCAGGGCGCCCCAGCCCCGGTGGTCGCGCCACAGCAGGCGCTCCACGGCGCCCGCGGCCCGCCCGAAGGCGGCCACGGGATGCCCGCGGCGGGGGTCGCCGACGAGCAGGTCACTGGCGAGGCCGGCGGCGGCGCCGTACACGAATACACGGTCGGCACGCATCGGGTCAGTGGTCCCGCAGGTGGTGTCCGACGGACAGGGCTGAACGGCAGCCAGGCATGGTGAGGTCCTCACTCAGGGTCCGCGCCCTGGTTCGACGTGACCGGCGGTGAGAGTTCCTGGCTCCCCGGCATGTGCGCCGGATGACAGTGGCGGGACCGCGCCGGATTCGCACCGGACTTCCTCTTCTGCCGCCGTATTTGGCCCCGGCAGTCCACCATGCCCGCGAACGCCCGTCAACTCACCCTTGACCTGCGGCAGGACAGTGTGCGAAGCCCCACATCCCGGATGCGCCGAAGCCGGGCCGAAGGCACACGGGGTGCCTCCGGCCCGGCTCCGAGCGGGACGGCGTCGTCAGCGGACGACAGGTGTCAGCGGGAGTCAGGTGACGATGAGATAGATCCCGTACGTCACGGCCGCGGCGCACAGGGCGAAGCAGGCGTAGGCGCCGGTGCGGACCATGGTGGCCGATCCGCCGTTCGCGCTCGCCGTCTCGTGCTTGGTCAGGCCCACGATGCCCAGGGTGAACAGGCCCACCAGGGCGACGGTGGCGATCAGGCTCACGCTGAACACGGAGCCGAGAGCTGCCCAGTCGATCTTCATGCTGATGATTCCTTACACCGTGGCCGGACGGACCGGCTCGGGGTCGGCCGGCGGCGTGGCCGGGGCCGGGATGGTGGTCTTGAGCTCGCCCGCGGGCGGCGGGGTGACGGCCGCGATGGCCGCGGTGACGACGCCCGCCGGCTCCCCGTCCGAGACGTCGTTGACGTTGGTGTGGTCGACGACCTGGCGGCGGGAGACGAACCAGATGGCGACGCAGGACGCGACCAGGAAGACGGCCACGGCCGCGACGCCCCAGGAACCCTGCTTGGTGACGAACTCCGAGCCCGCCGCGACGAGACCCGCGGCCGGCAGGGTCAGACCCCAGGCGACGAACATCCGGGTCGCGGTGGACCAGCGGACCACACCGCCCTTGCGGCCGAGACCCGCGCCCATCACCGCGCCGGAGCACGAGTGCGTGGTCGACAGCGAGAAGCCGAGGTTGGAGGAGGCGAGGATGACGCTCGCCGCACCGGTCTGGGCGGCGAAGCCCTGCTGCGGCTGCAGGTCGGTCAGGCCCTTGCCCATGGTGCGGATGATGCGCCAGCCGCCGAGGTAGGTGCCGAGGGCGATGGCGACACCGGCGGAGACGATGACCCACAGCGGAGGGTTGGAGCCCGGGGCGATGACGTTCCCGGCGACCAGGGCCAGGGTGATGATGCCCATCGTCTTCTGCGCGTCGTTGGTGCCGTGCGCCAGCGAGACGAGGCCGGCGGAGGCGATCTGCCCGGAGCGGTAGCCCTTGGCCGTGGCCTTCGGGTCGGCGTTCTTGCCGATCTTGTAGGTCAGCCGGGAGGCGAGGAACGCGGCGAAACCGGCCACGAGGGGCGCGGCGACCGCGGGGATCAGGACCTTGGTGATGACGACGCCGCCATTGACCGCGTTGAAACCGGCGGAGGCGACGGTGGCACCGATGAGGCCGCCCATCAGGGCGTGCGAGGAGCTGGACGGCAGACCGATGAGCCAGGTCAGCAGGTTCCAGAGGATGGCGCCGACGAGCGCCGCGAAGATGACTTCAGGGGAGATGCCTGATTCGTCGACGAGGCCACTGGAGATCGTCTTGGCGACCTCCACGGACAGGAACGCACCGACGAGGTTCAGAACGGCGGACATGGCCACCGCGGTCTTGGGCTTCAGGGCGCCGGTCGAGATGGTCGTCGCCATCGCGTTGGCGGTGTCGTGGAAACCGTTCGTGAAATCGAACACGAGAGCTGTCACGATCACAATCGCGAGCAGCAGCGTGATGTGTTCCATTTACCCAGGCAATCGTTTGACGTCATTGACTGGCCGACCGTAGGCAACCTGGGTGAACGGAAGATGAACTGGGTCCGGCTCCACGGTGTCGTTAAGTAGGTACGGGGCATTCCGTTTGGCCTTTCGGGACCCGTTGACAGCACCCGGCGTTCACTCGAACACACTCTGTCGTGGCCGCCGTCCCTGTCGGCCTCCGAGCCCGGCTGCAAGGATCGTCGTCATGACTGATCACGTGCGACAGGACACGATCGAACAGGCCTGGCACGACGTCGTAGCGACGGCCCGCAGAACCGCCGCGGAGGGACTGGTGGTCGGCACGTCCGGCAACGTCTCCGTACGGGTCGGTGATCTGGTGCTCGTCACGCCGAGCGGGGTGCCCTACGACCGGCTCGGGCCCGGCGACGTCGTCGCAGTGGACCTCGACGGCCGACAGACCATCGGCACGCTCGCCCCCACCAGCGAGCTGCCGCTCCACCTGGAGGTCTACCGGAACACAGCGGCCGCGGCCGTCGTCCACACCCACGCAGTGCACGCCACCGCCGTCTCGACTCTGGTGCCCGAGCTTCCGCCGATCCACTACATGACGGCGGCCCTCGGCGGCCCGGTCCGCGTGGCGCCCTACGCCCTCTACGGCACGCCCGAACTGGCCCGCGCCATGCTCACGGCCCTCCGGGACCGCACGGCCTGCCTCCTCCAGAACCACGGCACGGTCGCGTACGGCACGACGCCGGCCGAGGCGTACGACAGGACGGCCCAGCTGGAATGGATGTGCCAGGTCTGGCTGACGGCCTCCTCGGTCCCGCCGCTCACACCGCGGCTCCTGTCCGAAGAGGAACTCGCGTCGGCCGCCACCCGCCTGACGACCTACGGCCAGCCCGGGCTGCCGCACGGCGGTGATTCACGCCAGTGAGGACACGAACGGAGGCCATGCGGCTCCGGGGTGCAGCCCCGGGCGCGGTGAGGCGGCGATCCGGCACCCGCGCCCGCGCGGCGGTGCCCCGTGTTGGACGACATTCCTCTGCGGCTTGGCGGCCGTGGCAGGCGCTCCGCCTCGGGCGGCAAGGTCCCGGGGTGGAGCCCCGGGGTGCGGTGAGGCGGCGATCCGGCGCCCGGCGCGGCGGTGATTCCCGCCTGTCCGGGTGTTTGAGGACATTGCTCTGCGGCGTGGTGGCTGAGGGAGGCGCTCTGCCTCAGGTGGCACGGGTCCGGGGTGGAGCCCCGGGGTGCGGTGAGGCGGCGATCCGGCGCCCGGCGCGGCGGTGATTCCCGCCCGTCCGGCGCTTGAGGACCACGCTCCCGTACGGTCCGGCGCCCGCGGGAGGTCCCCCACCCGAAGGGCAGGGCGGGGTCTGGGGCGGAGTCCCAGTCACGGGAAGGGGCGGGGTGGGGAAAGACCCCCGCCGAGACCCGCCCCGTCCCGCCCACTGGCACCCCCGCCCGCCCCCGTCGACACTGGACCCGTGCGCCCCGCTACAGCGACGGCAGCGGCCGTCACCACACTCATCGGCGTCGGCGCGGCGACGGTCGCCGCCGGCCGTCACGCGTCCAGCGCCGCCCTCGGGGCACCCTTCCGCCGCCCTCTGCCGGGCGACCCGGAGCTCACCGTGCACGAGACCGGTCCCGCCCGCGTGACGCTCACCCGCAGCCTCGCTTCCCTGCGCCCGGGGACGTACGGACTCCAGGGCTCCGGGGTGCACGCCGTCGTCGGGCCCGTGCTCGACGAGGTCGCGCACTCCGCTGACACGGTCGTACGCCGCCTGGAGCGCGTTGCCGACGGGGGGCTCCGGCCCGGCAGCCGGGTCCGCTTCACCCCGCAGGTGTACAGCGGAAACCCCGCCGACGCCCTCGGCATCCCGTACGCCGATGTCCTCGTACCCGGCGAACTGGGCGCGCTGCCCGCGTGGTTCGTGCCGGGTTCCCGCAGCACCTGGGTGATCACGGTGCACGGCATCGGCACCACCCGGGAGCACCCGCTGAACCTGCTCGCGTTCCTGCGCGACCACCAGTTCCCCGTGCTCAACCTCGCCTACCGCGGCGACGAGGGCGCCCCCCGGCCGCCCGACGGCCTGAGCCACCTCGGGGACTCCGAGTGGCGCGACCTCGACGCGGCCGTACGGCACGCCGTGCGGCACGGCGCCGAACGCGTCGTCGTCCTCGGCTGGTCGACCGGCGCCTCGATGGCCCTGCGGGCCGCCGCCAACTCCGGTCTGCGCGATCGGATCAGCGGACTCGTCCTGGACTCCCCGGTCCTCGACTGGGAGGCGACCTTGCGCGCCCTGGCCGCCGCCCGGCGCACCCCCGCCCTGCTGCTGCCGCTCGCGGTGCGCGCCGCGCTCGGCCGTACCGGCCCCCACGGCGACCGGCTCGCCGAGGCCGCCGACCCGCTCGCCGTCCGCGTCCCGATGCTCCTCTTCCACGGGCCGGACGACACCATCGCCTCGTGGGAGCATTCGCGCCGCCTGGCCGCCGACCGCCCCGCTCTGGCCACCCTCCACACCGTCCCCGGCGCCCCGCACGCGGCGATGTGGAACGCCGACCCCATGGCGTACGAAGAAGCGCTCCGCCGCTTCCTCACGCCTCTCATGTAACTCACACAGCCGCAGGCGGGAGACGTCCACGGCCCGGCCCCCCACGTTCCGTTTGGGCTTTCGGGCCGTCAGCGGGAAGACTGCTCCCCGTGACGTCCCGAAAGCCTGATGAGCAATTGGCGCGCAACTCCAGACTCCGTCTTGTCCGCCCGCGATCGCTGGCCACCGCACGACGGGCCGTGACGACCCGGCGCACTCGTCCGGCGCCCCGCCCGCCGGAGGGCACCCCCGCCCCGGCCGAGCTGGCCCGACAGGCCCGCGCGGTCCTCGCCGACGCCGTACGCATCGCTCGGTGGGCGGCCGCGGGCGTGGCCCCCTCCCTGCCCGAAGGGCCGCCCGGAGGCCCCCCGCCCACGGTCCCGTCGGCGATCGGCGCCCAGGAACGGGCGGCAGCCGCATTGGACCTCACACCGGACCAGGTCCGCTCGGGCTGGGACCGCGCCCGCCTCGCCGGTCTCGTCGAACTGCACGGTGGCACCGCACGCCCCGGCTGGCGGCTGCGCGCCTGGGACCGGGACGACATGGCCGTGTTGCGCGGCTGGGTCGCCCTCTTCGACGCCTGGTCGCTCGCGCACCCCGCCCCCGAGGACGTCGCACCCACCGCCGTGGCCGAGGTCGTCGAGGCCGTGCCCCAGGTGCTCTCCCTCCTCCAGCTCTCGGCCGGACCCGTGCTCGTACCGGCCCTGTTCGATCTGCTGCGGCAGCGCGTCGCCGAACTGCGCGAGGAACGCTGCGAGGTCCCCTACGGCCCCCGCGGCGAGGCGGCCCCCGCTGCCGACGAGCAGCCCGCCGCCGGCCCCGCCGTGCCCGCCTCTCCGGCCCCCGCAGGCCCCGGTGACGACGACGTCCCCCTCCCACTGCTGCTCGACTGGGCCCTGGAAGGACTGGCCGCCATCGGCGCGCTGACCCTGGAGCGCGGTCAGGCCACGCTCACCCCCCTCGGCAACTGGGCGGTGTGGGTCAAACTGGAGCAGATCTGCGTCGCCGCCCAGAGCCCCGCGGGCAACATCGAGCAGTCCGCCGAGGACATGCTGCGCGGATGCGCCCGCCTCACCCCCGGACCAGCGCGCGCCGAGTACCGCGCCTGGCTCGCCGCCCGCACCGTCTCCAGCGCGGTCGGTGAACTCCTCGGCGTAGCACGCGGCGAGGACGCCCTGCTGCGCGGACTGGCCTTCGAGGCGCTGCGCGTCGTCGGCGGCCCCGCGGAGCCCGAGGTGCGCGCCGCCGCCGCCGAACCGTCCCTGAGGCCCTACGCCTTGCTGTGGCTGGCGGAGTACGAGGGCGCCGACCCCGAGGACGCCGCCGATGTCCTCACCCGCGAGGAGGCCACCTGGCTCTGGGTGGACACCGCGGCCGCCGTCGCCGACCACGGTGAGCCCCAGCTGCTGCTGCGCCACCTCGATTCCGCCGTGCAGGGCACGGTCCCCGCGCTCATCGAGGAGGTCCGGGCCGGCGGGCACCCCCGTACGGTCCAGGTCCTCGTCGCCCTCGCCGCCGCACACCCGGACCCCGCCCTGGCCAAGGCCGTCCGGCGCGCGGCCTTCCAGGTGCACACCGGTCACGCCTGACATCCGGCACACCACGCATCCGGGGCGGCGCAGGGCTACGAGGACTCCGCCGCCCCCGGTGTGTACGTACCGAAGCTCCAGATGTTGCCCTCGACGTCCCGGGCCATGTAGTCCCGCGCCCCGTAGTCCTGGTCGGTCGGCGGCATGACGATCTCCGCGCCGTGCTCCACGGCGGTGCCGTGGTGCGCGTCCACGTCGTCGACATGCACGAACACCCCTGCCGGACCGGCATCCTGCATCAGCTTGTCGAACTCGCTGCCGGTGCCCCTGCTGCCCAGCATCACCATGCCGTTCCCATACGTCAGCTCGGCGTGCAGCACCCCGCCGTCCTCGTCCTCGTACACCGCGTGTTCGGTGAAGCCGAAAGCTTCGGTGAGCTGTCTGATCGCGGCCTTGGCGTCCGTGTAGACCAGCGTGGGACAGATGCTCGGCGACTGCGTCATCCCGATCACTCCTCACTCGCTCGACGACAGGATGGTGATCTGCGTCTCAGTCTGGCACCGCCCTCCGACAATCCCGGCCCGCAGCGGCCGCGCCCGTCAACACCGCTCCGTACGGCTCAGGCGAACGTGTCGCAGCGGCCCCTGACCTGTGCCGCGGCCGTCGCGAACGACTGCCGCGTGCGCGCCGCCGAGCCATCCGTCCCGGCCTTCGGGGCGTCCCGGCCCTGGTGGCGCTCCCGGATCGGCTCCCCGGCCCCGGCCCCCGATCGCCGCTCCGCGCCCGGACCGCCGCGGCCGTCCGCCCCCGTTCCGGCGGGTGCTTCACGGCTGCGCGCCATGCGCTCACGGGGCCGCAGGGCACCCGTCCGGCCGCTGTCGCAGCCGGAAAAGCACTTGCCCTGCCCCGTTAGACTGGCCCGTATGGCAATTCTCCTTGTGCATTAGACGGCGTCGAAGCGTCGCTGCGCCCGTCCCTTCCGCCGTCCCACCGCCCTGGAGTATTTCCCCGTGATCACCGCATCCGGTATCGAGCTGCGCGCCGGCGCGCGCGTCCTCATCGAGTCCGCCTCCTTCCGTATCGCCAAGGGCGACCGCATCGGCCTCGTCGGCCGCAACGGAGCGGGCAAGACCACCCTCACCAAATGCCTTGCCGGCGAGGGCATCCCCGCCGCAGGCACCATCTCCCGCTCCGGCGAGGTCGGCTACCTCCCGCAGGACCCCCGCACCGGCGACCTCGACGTCCTCGCCAGCGACCGCATCCTCTCCGCCCGCGGACTCGACCTGCTGATCCGCAAGATGCGCCAGAACGAGGACCGCATCGCCAACGGACTGGGCGCCACCCGGGAGAAGGCGCTCAAGCAGTACGAGCGTCAGGAGACGGAGTTCCTGACCAAGGGCGGTTACGCCGCCGAGGCCGAGGCGGCCACCATCGCCGCCGCGCTCGGCCTGCCCGACCGGGTCCTCGGCCAGCCCCTGCACACGCTCTCCGGCGGTCAGCGCCGGCGTGTGGAGCTCGCGCGCATCCTCTTCTCGGACGCCGACACCCTCCTGCTCGACGAGCCCACCAACCACCTCGACGCCGACTCGATCGTCTGGCTGCGCGACTACCTGAAGACGTACCGCGGCGGGTTCATCGTGATCTCCCACGACGTCGACCTCGTCGAGACGGTCGTCAACAAAGTCTTCTACCTCGACGCCAACCGATCGGTGATCGACGTCTACAACATGGGCTGGAAGCTCTACCAGCAGCAGCGGGAGGCGGACGAGAAGCGCCGCAGGCGCGAGCGGCAGAACGCCGAGAAGAAGGCGGCAGCCCTCAACTCCCAGGCCGACAAGATGCGCGCCAAGGCCACGAAGACGGTCGCCGCGCAGAACATGGCCCGCCGCGCCGAGCGCCTGCTGTCCGGCCTCGAGGACGTACGGATGGCCGACAAGGTCGCCAAGCTGCGCTTCCCGGAGCCCGCACCGTGCGGGCGGACCCCGCTGACCGCCGAGGGCCTGTCCAAGTCGTACGGCTCGCTCGAGATCTTCACCGATGTGGACCTCGCCATCGACAAGGGCTCGCGCGTCGTCATCCTCGGCCTCAACGGTGCGGGCAAGACGACGCTGCTGCGCCTCCTCGCCGGTGTCGAGAAGCCCGACACCGGCATGGTCACCCCCGGTCACGGCCTCAAGCTCGGCTACTACGCCCAGGAGCACGAGACCCTCGACCCGGACCGCACGGTCCTGGAGAACATGCGCTCCGCCGCGCCCGACCTCGACCTCGTCGAGGTGCGCAAGACGCTCGGTTCGTTCCTCTTCTCCGGTGACGACGTCGACAAGCCGGCCGGGGTGCTCTCGGGCGGTGAGAAGACCCGTCTCGCGCTGGCCACGCTCGTCGTCTCGTCGGCCAACGTCCTGCTGCTCGACGAGCCCACCAACAACCTGGACCCGGCCAGCCGCGAGGAGATCCTCGGCGCGCTGCGCACCTACAAGGGCGCCGTCATCCTCGTCACGCACGACGAGGGAGCGGTCGAGGCGCTGGAGCCGGAGCGGATCATCCTGCTGCCGGATGGCGTCGAGGACCTGTGGGGTGCGGACTACGCGGACCTGGTGGCCCTCGCCTGACGCGCTCGGTCGGCACTTCCGGGCGCTGTTGATCCACTCCGTATGGATCATTCGGCCTACGCGTGATCCGTCATCTGTGTGAGAGCGTCTGGTATCGCAGTGTGGCGGCTGGCCAACTGCCGCGTTCCGGCCCCCGATCCCGGGGTGGCCTCCGCCGACCCGCTGACCAGGCATTTTCGCGGGACGCCAGGCGATACGTTCCCTCGCGCCGGATCGGAAGGGTTGATTCCGGTCACCGTGGCCGCATATCGCGTTGCCAAGCGATCCGTACGGACCTTGTCGAATGGGTGGCCAGGACGCCCGTGAGGGGTGATCATGAGAAGTCCAGAGCGCACTTCCCATGAGGAGGCACGGGTGGCCGAGACTCTGAAGAAGGGCAGCCGGGTTACCGGCGCCGCGCGCGACAAGCTCGCGGCAGACCTGAAGAAGAAGTACGACTCCGGTGCGAGCATCCGGGCGCTGGCCGAAGAGACCGGTCGCTCTTATGGATTCGTCCATCGGATGCTCAGTGAGTCCGGAGTCGTTTTGCGTGGACGTGGCGGAGCGACGAGGGGCAAGAAGGCCACCTCGGCCTGACCGGCCCGTCGTAAGGACTCCTTCGGCCCATCGGTTTCGCGGTGGCCACCCGGGCGGTCGTCCGACCGGTCCGGGTGGTTACTGTGCAGTTGCTTATCTTCGTAGGCATCACTGCACCGAACCGGAGGCGTCCCATGACCTCGCTCGACCCCGTGCTCGACAAGGACGGTGTGCGACTCACCGTCGACGGCGCCGTTGCCACGGTGACCCTGACCAAGCCGGACAAGCGCAACGCCCAGGACTTCGCGCTGTGGCGGGCATTGACGCAGGCCGGCCGGTCACTGCCGGGTGATGTGCGTGTCGTGGTGCTGCGCGGTGAGGGCAAGTCCTTCTCCGCCGGGCTCGACCGGCAGGCCTTCACGCCCGAAGGCTTCGAAGGCGAGCCGTCGTTCATCGACCTGGCGCGCGGCAGTGACGCGGAGGTCGACGCGGCCATCGCCGAGTTCCAGGAAGCCTTCACCTGGTGGCGTCGCAGCGACATCGTCACCATCGCGGCCGTGCAGGGCCATGCGATCGGCGCGGGCTTCCAGCTCGCCCTCGCCTGCGACCTGCGGGTCGTGGCGGACGACGTGCAGTTCGCCATGCGGGAGACCGCCCTCGGGCTTGTCCCCGACCTCACCGGTACCCACCCCCTGGTGTCGCTCGTCGGCTACGCCCGCGCGCTCGAGATCTGCGCGACCGGCCGGTTCGTCCATGCGGAGGAGGCCGAGCGCACCGGCCTGGCCAACCTCGTCGTGCCCGGGACCGAGCTGGACGCAGCCGTACGGGACCTCGCCGCGGCGCTCGTCGCCGCGCCCCGTGACGCCGTGATCGAGACCAAGGCGCTGCTGCAAGGTGCGGCGGGCCGCTCCTACGAGGAGCAGTGCGCGGCCGAGCGCGCCGCCCAGGCCCGCCGGCTCAGGGACCTCGCGGGCCTCGGCGACTGACCGCCGGCCCTTGAGCAGGGCGCCCACCGGTCCTGGTGCGCGCCCTGCGAAGGCGAGGTCAGGCGACCGATGAGATCAGGACCGTGACAGGGCGGCCGTCCGCCATTGCGTCCGACACCGACGCGCGCACCGCCCGGGCCACGTCCAGCGCCCGGAACCCCTCGGCCGTGGCCAGTTCGATCCGTACGTGGTCGTCGGCCAGGTGCACGGCACGGCCACTCAGCTCCGCCGTCAGGCCCGCCACGCCCGCCGTCGCTGCCGCCGCCTCACCGGCCGCGTCCGAGGGCGCCACCGGCGTGGGGACAGGGGCGGGGGCGGGCCGTAGCGGACTGTCCGGGAGGTCCGCCACCCGAAGATCCACCTCGCCGACCACCAGGCCCAGCCGGTCCGCCGCCGCCCGGGACAGCGCCGACCGAAGCGCCGCCGTCACCGCGGGCAGCGGCTCACCGCTCCACACCGCGACCTGCGCCGAAAGCCGGTACGACCCTGGCCAAAGCGCGCTCGGCGGCGGCGGAAGCATGGGCTCCGCGGCCGTCTCGGGGTCCGCGAGCATCACGTTGAGGCGGGTGACCGCAGCTCCGCGCACCGCGTTCGCGGCTGCTCTCGCGAGTACCGATCCGGCCGCGCGTTCCGCGAGCCACGTGCCGTCCTCCGGCCCGCCCAGCGCCACCAGCCGGCCGAGCCCCAGCGCCCGCCGCATCCGCCCCATCGCTCCCGCAGTGGTCATTCCTCCAGCCTGCCGTATCTCTGGCGCAAAATCGGTAAAACGCACCTAATGTGGGCAAAGGGAGGTCATCACCACCCGAAAGGACAACGCGATGACCGAGACAGGTGAGCGCAACAGGCCCCAGAGCTCGGGGAACGAACCCGGCGAGCCGTCGGCCCGCAGGACCTCCATCGGCAAGCGCGTGGACGCGGGAATCCGCGGACGCACCACGATCGCGGACGGCGTCGTGGAGAAGATCGCCGGACTCGCCGCACGGGACGTCGTCGGCGTCCACGCGATGGGCAGCGGCATCTCCCGCACCTTGGGCGCAGTCCGCGACCGTGTGCCGGGCGGAGGCGGCCGGTCCAGTGTGACCCGGGGCGTCAAGGCCGAGGTCGGTGAGGTGCAGACGGCCCTGGACCTGGAGATCGTCGTCGACTACGGCGTCGCCATCTCCGATGTCGCCCGCGACGTCCGGGAGAACGTCGTCGCCGCAGTCGAGCGGATGACCGGCCTGGAGGTCGTGGAGGTCAACATCGCCGTGACCGACGTCAAGCTGCCCGACGAGGAAGAGGACGAGTCGGAGCAGCGTCTCCGGTGAGGAGCTCAGCATGAGCATGGCCGTGGTCGGCCTGTTGGCCGGCATGGCGCTCGGATTCGCCGGCTACTTCGGTGGGTTCGGGGCGTTTCTTCTGGTCGCCGCATTGGGAGCGGTCGGTTTCGTGGTGGGCAGGTTCCTCGAGGGCGACCTGGAGGTCGGCGACTTCTTCCGGGCCCGCGATCGCGGCGACGGGCGGCGGTGACGCACGGTGGCCGCCGAACGCGTCGCCGCCGCCGAACGCGGGGCGACCACCATCGCCGACCGCGTCGTTGCGAAGATCGCCGCGAAGGCGGCACGCGAGGCGCTCGAGGGCGTGCCCGTGGGCGCGCCTCCGCACGCGATGGTCGTCGTGCACCATGACACCGCGCGCGTCAGCGTCAGCCTGGAACTCGACTACCCCGGCGACATCGGCCGCCAGTGCGGCGCGGTGCGTCGTCAAGTGGCCAAGAGGGTAAGGGCATTGGCAGGGATGGAGGTGCCCGAGGTGGCGGTCCAGGTCGAGCGCCTGCACTCCGTCCACTCCCGTCACGGGGCGCAGGGGAGGATCCGATGACCGAGCCTGAGCACAGCGACCGGCCCGTTCTGGAACTGGACCAGTCCACATCCGCGGCGGACTACGACCCCGCGCCCGCCCCCGCGAAAGGGAAGCACGGCAAGGCAGGGCGCTTCTGGTCGGCGCGCCGCGTTCCCGCCGCGCTGGTCGCCCTGGTGATCCTCGCCGGATCCGGGCTCCTGCTCTACGACATCGCCGCGGTACGCGCCGGCCGGCAGGCCATGCACTGGCGGCGCGCGCTGGCGGACTATCTTGACCGGTGGCGCCTGGACGAGGCGGCGGTGCTCACTGTCGCGGGGGCCGTGGCCCTCATCGGCATTTGGCTGATCGTTCTCGCGGTGACGCCGGGGCTGCGCACGGTGCTGCCCATGCACCGCGACCGCGCGCACGTGAGGGCCGGCCTCAGCCGTCAGGCGGCGGCGCTCGTGCTGCGCGACCGCGCGATGGAAGTCTCGGGAGTGCAGTCGGTACGGGTACGGATGACACGTTCCAAGGCCCGGGTGCGGGCCCGCTCGCACTTCCGCGAACTGGACGACGTACGCGCCGATCTGGACGCCGCGCTCGGGGCGGGCATCAGGGAACTGGGCCTCGCCAGACCCCCGGCGCTGGCCGTGCAGGTCGGCCGGCCGCCGGCGGGCAAGCGGTGAGGGACAAGGGGTGACAGGGATGCTCAGAGCGGTCAACCGGGTCCTGCTCGGTCTCGCCGGGCTGGCGCTGCTGTGCGCAGGCGGTGCCGTCCTCGCGGCCGGGGCAGGGCTGTCCGTGCCCTCCTGGTGGCCCTACAGCGGGCGGCGCGACGTGCTGCTCAGTGCGGCGGACCGCATGAGGTGGCGGGACGAGGGCTGGTGGTGGCCGGTCGTCATCGCGGTCCTCGCGGTGCTGGTGCTCCTCGCGCTGTGGTGGCTGCTCGCTCAGCTGCGCCGCGCCCGCCTCGCAGAGGTCCTGGTGGACACCGGGGACGGCGAGGGCGCGCTGGTGCGGGGCCGGGCGCTGGAGACCGTGATGGCCGGGGAGGCGGAGTCGCTGGACGGCGTGTCCCACGCCCACGTCATGCTGACGGGTCGTAGTCGCAGTGCTCCGGCCGCGCGGGTCCAGTTGCAGCTGGAGCCGCACGCCGAACCGGCCGGGACGCTGGCCCGGCTGGTGGACGAGGCGGTGGCGCATGCGCGCGAGTCCGCCGGCCTGCAGGAGCTCCCGGTGGAGGTGCGACTGCGCGAGTCGAAGCACCGGGCGGAACGGGTGGCGTGACGCCGGACGGGCCGGACTCGCCGGGCTTCGCCCGTCGGCGTCAAAGGCAAGGCGCCGAGGCCCGGCGCAAACATGGCAGCCGTCAGAAACCGTGGCGTGCGCCGCCGTCGACCGGGAGCATCACGCCCGTCAGGTACGACGCCGCGGGCGACAGGAGGAACGCCGCGACCCTGCCGAACTCCTCCGGCGTACCGTAGCGCCGCAGCGGAATGCGGGACTCGTTCCCCGCGCGCGCCGCCTCCGCGTCGCCCGACAGCGCGTCGAGTTCCCGTACCCGGTCGGTGTCGATGCGCGCCGGCAGCAGGCCGACGACGCGGATGCCGCGTGGGCCCAGCTCGTCGGCCAGTGACTTGGCGAAGCCCGCGAGGCCCGGGCGCAGGCCGTTGGAGATCGTCAGGCCGGGGATCGGTTCATGGACCGAGCCGGACAGGACGAAACCGATCACCCCGCCCTCGGACAGCTCCGCCGCCGCGGTCCGTGCCAGCCTCACCGCGCCCAGGAACACCGACTCGAACGCCGACTGCCACTGCTCGTCGGTGTTGTCCGCGACGAAGCCCGGCGCCGGGCCGCCCACGCTGATGAGGACGCCGTCGACGCGGCCGAAGTGTGCCCGGGCCGCGGCGACCAGACGCTCCGCGCCCGCCGGGTCCGCGTTGTCCGCCGCCAGGCCCACCGTGTTCGGGCCCAGTTCGGCCGCCGCGTCCTTGACCGTCTGCTCGTCCCGCCCCGTGATGACGAGCTTCGCACCGTCGGCCGCCAGCGCCCGCGCGGAGGCGTTGCCCAGGCCCCTGGAGGCGCCGGTGACGATGTAGACGCGGTCTTTGAGTCCAAGATCCATGGCCCTATCCTGCCGCCTCGTGCCGCCCCAGCGCGAGGGCGGTGTTCACCAGCCCGATATGGCTGAATGCCTGAGGGAAGTTGCCGAGCTGGCGGCCGGCCACCAGGTCGTACTCCTCGGAGAGCAGACCCACGTCGTTGCGGAGCGCCAGCAGCCGTTCGAACAGCTCCCTGGCCTCGTCCTCACGGCCCGTCATGCACAGCGCGTCCGTCATCCAGAACGAGCACGCCAGGAACGCGCCCTCGTCGCCCGGCAGCCCGTCGACGGAGACGCCCGCGGTGCTGTAGCGCCGCACCAGCGGGCCGCTGCCCAGCTCGGCCTGCACCGCTTTGACCGTGCCGAGGACCCGGGGATCGTCCGGGGGCAGGAAGCCGACGTGCGGAATCAGGAGCACCGCCGCGTCCAGATCCGTCGAGCCGTACGACTGCGTGAAGGTGTTCCGTACCGGGTCGAAGCCCTTCTCGCACACCTCCCGGTGCACCTCGTCACGCATGGCGCGCCAGCGCGCCGCGTTCCCGCGCAGTGTCGGGTCGGCCTCCAGACTGCGTACGGCACGGTCGGCCGCGACCCACGCCATCACCTTGGAGTGCACGAAGTGGCGGCGCGGTCCGCGTACTTCCCACAGCCCCTGGTCCGGTTCGCGCCACTTCGACTCCAGGAAGCCGAGGAGGCTCAACTGAATGTTCCACGCGTGCCGCTCGGTCTTCAGCCCCATCGTCCTGGCGAGGAACAGGGAGTCGATGACCTCGCCGTAGACGTCGAGCTGGAGCTGGTACGCCGCGTCGTTGCCGACCCGGACCGGTACGGATCCCGCGTAGCCGCCGAGCCAGCCCAGCTCCATCTCGGCCAGCCGGCGTTCGCCCGCGAGTCCGTACATGATCTGCAGGTCGGCCGGGTCGCCGGCCACCGCGCGCAGCAGCCAGTCGCGCCAGGCCGCGGCCTCGTCGAGGTAGCCGGCCGCGAGCAGGGCGCCGAGCGTCAGGGTGGAGTCGCGCAGCCAGCAGAACCGGTAGTCCCAGTTGCGTACGCCGCCGATCTCCTCGGGCAGGGACGTCGTCGGGGCGGCGACGATCCCGCCCGTCGGCGCGTAGGTGAGCGCCTTCAGGGTGATCAGAGAACGCAGGACCGCCTCGCGGTAGGGCCCCTGGTACCGGCAGTGGGACGACCACTGCGCCCAGTCCTCCAGGCAGTGGCGCAGTGACACATAGGGGTCGACCAGCTTGGGGCGCGGCCTGTGCGAGGGGTGCCACGTGAGGACGAAGGCGACCTTCTCGCCCGCCGCGACCTTGAACGACGAGCAGGTACTGAACTGCTGGCCCCAGGTGTGCACCGGCGGCTCGCAGCGCAGCCAGACGGAGTCGGGGCCCGCGACCGCGACCCGGTGGCCGTTCGCACGCCGCATCCAGGGCACGACGCTGCCGTAGTCGAAGCGCAGCCGGAGGGTGGCGGCCATCTCCACGGTGCCGACGACGCCCTCGACGATGCGGATCACATCGGGCGCTTCGTCCCGTTGCGGCATGAAATCAAGGACTTTGACCGTGCCGGTGCGGGTATGCCACAACGTCTCCAGCACCAGCGATTCATCGACATAGCGACGACTCGTGCACCGTCCGGCGCCCTCGGGCGCGATCCGCCAGTGACCGTTCTCCTCATCGCCCACGAGCGCCGCGAAGCAGGCCGCCGAGTCGAAGCGGGGCAGGCACAGCCAGTCGATGGAACCGTCCGCACCGACGAGTGCAGCGGTCTGGAGATCGCCGATGAGGGCGTAGTCCTCGATACGTTGGCTCACGCTCTGGCGTGTTCCCGGCCCGCTTGGCCCCTAAGCAGGCGCGTGGACCGGATCCGGCACGCTGTTGAGCGCCGCCGTCACTCTGTCCCGCTTCTCCCGGCGCACCAGAATCACCCAGCCGACGGGCACCGCGCCGGCGAACAGCCACCACTGGACGGCGTACGCCATGTGCGCGCCGATGGAGTCGTGGTCGGGGTCGGGGATCTGCTCAGGGCCGGCGGCCGGCTTCGGCTCCGTCTGCTCCAGATAGCCGCCGAGCACCGGGCGGTCCAGCAGCTTCGCCTGCTGCTCGCTGTTGATCAGCATCACCTGGCGCGGGGGCAGACCGGCCAGGTCCTTGATCCCGCTGGCGCCGGTCGTCTCATCGGCCTTGAGCCGGCCGGTGACGGTGACCGTGCCGGCGGTGGCCTTCGGGACCTCGGGGAACGCCTTCTGGTCGGCGGCCGCCGGGACCCAGCCGCGGTTGACGAGCACGGCCGTGCCGTCGGTCAGGACCAGGGGGGTCAGTACGTGGAAGCCGACGCGGTCGTCGGCGTTGGTGCGGCGGCGTACGACGACCTCATGGACGGTGTCGAACGAGCCCGTCGCGGTGACCTGCCGCCAGTAGTCGCCGCGCGGGACGGTGTGGCCGGGGGAGGTGAGCTCGCCCACCGGCACCGGCTTCGCGTCGAGGTTCCGGGCGATGAGGGCGTTCTGCGCGACGCGGCGCTCGTGGCGGTGCAGCTGCCAGAAGCCCAGCTCGACCATCGTGGGGATGAGAACGAGGGCGATGAGGGTGAGGATCACCCACTGCCGGGACAACAGGAAGCGGTACACGGCTTCGACCGTACCTGCAGTGCCCCCGGGCCGGGACGGGGGGTCCCGATGGCACCCGTCCCCGGGCCGGTGGCACCACGCGGTCACACCCTGTCGATGATGCCGGCCCTCCCCTCGGCGCGGGCGCAGTGGGCGCCGCAGTACCAGTGGCCCTCGGCCTCGACGCCCTGGCCGATGATCTGCACCCGGCAGTGCTCACAGATGGGCGCCATGCGGTGAATGGCGCAGGAGAAGCAGTCGAAGACGTGCACCGCGCCCTGCGCGTGCACCTCGAAGGACATGCCGTAGTCGTTTCCGCAAACCTCGCAACGTGCCATGCGCCACAGGGTGGGACGCGAGGCGGGCGGGGGCGAGCGGACGGCGGGCGAGTCGCGCCGGGTTCACTCCGATGCGGGTGCCATGCCCGGCAGCATTCCCTGCTCCGCACTTACCGCCCCCGGGAGGATTCCCTGCTCCGGCGAGAGACCCGCACGTCCCGTCTCCGGTGGGCCTTCGCTCTCCGGCGCAGTCACGGGTGGGTCTTCGCTCTCCCGCGCGTTCACCGGCGATCCTTCGCTTGCCGGCGCGCTTGCCCGCACCGGAACGCCTGCCGTCTCCCCGGTCGTGCCCGCGGCCGGGATCACATGCCCCAACAGCTGGGTGAACGCCGCCTCGTCGACGACCGGTGTGCCGTACGACGCGGCCTTGACCGTCTTCGACGTCGTCGCGCGCGGGTCGTTGGTCACCAGCAGACTCGTCAGCCGCGACACACTCGTGGCGACGTGCAGGCCCGCCTCGGTCGCCCGGTCCTCCAGCAACTCCCGCTCAATGGAGGTGTCGCCGGAGAACGCCACCCGCATGCCCTGCATCAGCTGCCCGCCCGGCCGGTACCTGCCCGGGTTGGGAAAGGGGCATGGGGGCCGCTTGCGCGACGGCCGCCAGCTGCTCTGCCCGTACGACGGCTGGTACCCGATGCGCGGGGCGGGCGGGGCGTCGGACCACTCGTTCAGCGGCAGGCACTCAAGCAGCGGCAGCCGTACCCCGTCGCGGGCGGCCGAGTGCAGGCTCGGCCGGAACGCCTCGGCCAGCACCCGGGCGTCGTCCAGCGCGTGGTGGGCCCGCTGCTGCACCACGCCGTAGTGCGCCGCGAGCGTCTCCAGCTTGAAGTTGCGCAGCGGCAGCCCCAGCTCCCTGGCGAGCGCGATGGTGCACAGGCGCTGCCGGGTCGGCGCGGTCCGCCGCGCGCGTGCGTACTCCCGCGCGATCATGCCCCAGTCGAAGCCGGCGTTGTGCGCGACCAGGACGCGGCCCTCCAGTCGCGCGGTGAGCTCGGCCGTGATGTCGCCGAACAGCGGCGCGTCCCGGAGCATCTCGCCCGTCAGACCGTGGATCTCCACCGGGCCGGGGTCGCGCTCGGGATTGACGAGCGTGTACCAGTGGTCCTCGATGTTGCCCCGGCCGTCGAGGCGGAAGACGGCAGCGGACACTATCCGGTCGTGGTTGAACAGTCCGGTGGTCTCCACGTCGACGACCGCGTACCCCTGCGGGTAGGCGGCCGGCCACGTCGTCGCTGCGGTCGTACGGTCGTCGAGCATGGTCACAGAGAATACGGGCCGGGACCGACAGTGGCGGAGCGCCCCGTCCCCCGGCCGTCCGGTACGACGCCGCGACCGGGTGCCCGGCCGTGGTCCGTTCCGGATCGCAGCGGCCAACGGGCCCTGGTCCACAGGCTCTCCACCTGTCGTCCGGCGGGTTGTCCGCGCCCACCGCACGGACCGGTGAGACCCTCCCGGGATGAGTGACGAGACCACGGGCGCAGCGCACGACGAACCGCACGGCGGCGGACTCGGCACGCGCCTCAACTGGCTGCGCGCCGCGGTCCTCGGCGCCAACGACGGGGTCGTGTCCACCGCCGGCCTCGTCGTCGGGGTCGCCGGAGCGACCGACGAGCGCGGCACCCTGCTCACCGCGGGCCTCGCCGGACTGCTCGCCGGCTCCATGTCCATGGCCGCCGGGGAGTACGTGTCCGTGTCCACCCAGCGCGACTCGGAGAAGGCGGCCCTCGCCGTCGAGAAGCGCGAGCTGCGCGAGCAGCCAGAGGAGGAACTGGAGGAGCTCACCCGCCTGTTGACCGAACGCGGCCTGTCCCGGGACGTGGCCCGCAAAGCCGCCGAACAGCTCACCGAGCGGGACGCCCTGCGCGCCCACGCGCGCGTGGAGCTCGGTATCAACCCCGACGAGCTGACCAACCCCTGGCATGCGGCCGGTGCGAGCTTCCTCGCCTTCACGGCGGGCGCGCTGCTGCCCCTGCTCGCGATCGTCCTGCCGCCCTCGTCGGTCCGCCTCTACGTCACCGTTGTGTCGGTGCTGGCGGCCCTGGCGCTCACCGGCTGGTGGAGCGCCCGCCTGGGCGCGGCGGACCCGGTCCCGGCGGTGCTGCGCAACACCGGCGGTGGAGCGCTGGCCATGGCGGTCACGCACGCGGCGGGAACGCTGCTGGGCGCGGCGGGCGTCTGAGCACGCACCACCGGTGCGGCCCGCACCGCCCGGCTTTGCGGGCCGCCCCTGGCGGGCATCGTTCGTCTGCGGGCCGCCCCTGGCGGGGACCGCCCTTCCGCAGTCCGTCTCCTGGTGGGGCCCGTTCTTCAAGCGGTCGGTGTCCTGGCGGGGCCCGTTCCTCCGCCGTCCGTCTCCTCCGCGGGGGAGCGCCCTGCCGCGTCCGCCCGTACTTCCGACCGCTCGCCGACGGGGCTGCCGTGGTCCGCCCGCCGATGGGACTACGCCCTGCCGACCGCTCGCCGACGGGGCTGCCGTCCCAAGGCGGCGACGGCGTGCCCGGCGGCACCAGGCGACGGCCGAGGCCTCACGCCGTGCGCGTCAGCCGCGCCACTCCGGCGCGTCCGTGCCCCAAAGACCCGCCGGAAAGGCCCAGTTGGCCGGGCCGCCGTCGAACGAGACCGGGGGCAGGGCATGGCGCAGGCGGCCCATGGGGCTGTCCGCCTCGGTGAGCCATCGCTCGGCGTCGTACTCCCCGGCGGCTGTGTCCGGCGTCTTGTGCAGGTCGTTGACCAGCCAGGCGGCCGTGCGGGCGAGGGCGAGCTCCACCAGCCTGGCGCCGCCCGTCCCGTACTGTTCGGTCAGCGCGCGCAGGACACCGGCGGCGAGCAGGTAGCCGGTGCCGTGGTCCAGGGCCTGTGCCGGCAGCACGCCCGGCCGCTCCCCGTCGCCCTCGATCTCCGCGATGCCGGACGCGGCCTGCACCAGACTGTCGAAACCGCGTCGCGCCGCCCACGGCCCGTGCCGGCCCCACGCCGAGAGCCGGGCCACCACCAGGCCCGGGCGCCGCTCCACCAACTCCTCCGGTGCGAGACCGAACCGGTCCAGGGCGCCCGGCCGGTAGCCGGTCACCACCACGTCGGCGGAGGCGAGCAGTTCCTCGAACGCGGCGCGGTCCGCGGCGGCCGCCAGATCGAGCCGGGTGGACCGCTTGCCCATACCGGTGTCGTTGTGGGCCTCCTGACTCTCCGGCAGACCTGGGGCGTCGATCCGCAGGACGTCCGCGCCGAGGAGGGCGAGCGTGCGGGTGGCGACCGGGCCGGCCAGCACCCTGGTCAGGTCGAGCACCCGCAGCCCCGCGCAGGGCAGCGCCGCCGAACCGCCGGCCGCCCTCGGTGCGGGGCCGTTCCCGATGCGCTCCATGACCAGCAGCGGTTGCGCGGCCGCGGCGGCGCCCTGAGGATGCCCGGCCCACTCCTTCGGGTCGCGCGCGGCGACGGCCAGGCCGCCGGCGGCGTACACGCTCTCCTCGACCTCCAGCGCCCGCCGCTCGCGCACGGCGGCCGCGACGGCGTCCACGCCCGCGTCGCCGGGCAGACCGAGTGCGGCGAGCAACCGGGGCCGGTGGTGCGGGTAGTTGGCGTGCGTCCGCACCCAGCCGTCGGCGGCGGGCCAGAAGCGCGACAGTGGCGCGAACGTCGTCGGTGCCACCCCGTCCACCCGCACCAGCCGGTCGCTCAGGAACGCCGTCGTCACCGCCCCGTCGTCCACGCGCACCGCGGGGATGCCGCCGCCGGTGCGGCGGGCGGCGAGCTCCGCGGCGGCCAGCGAGCACACCGCCACGGTGGAACGCGCCAGCTCCATGACCGGCAGGCGGGCGGGCAGCGCGCCCCGGCCCTCGTACGTCACGCGGTCTACCAGGGCGGGATCGCCGCCCAGGGCGGCCCAGGCGTCGGCCGTACCGCTCGAAGATGTCTGACCCATACAGCCACTATGGCACCGAGTGCCATGCGAAGGGGCCCGGTACGGACATCCGTCGGACATCCGCACCGGGCCCCGGAAAAGCGGTGGATCAGAGGTGATTACCGGCGAACGGCGTCGAGAGCGTCCGCGACACCCTCACCGTAGAAGCCGTTCTCGTCCTCGTCGCCCTCGCAGACCGCGTCGACCGTCCCGTTGTTGTCGATGTCGTACGGGTTGGTGCACGCGGTGTCGTCGGCCTGCACGGAGAGCAGGGCCTTCACCATCGCCGGCGACGCGTACGGGTGCGTCGACTTGATCAGCGCGGCGACACCCGCGACGTGCGGTGACGCCATCGACGTGCCGGCCTTGTAGCCGAAGCCACCGCCCGGCAGGGTCGACAGGATCCGGCCGTCGACGGCCGGCGCGTTGGGCGCCTGGAAGCGGGTGGCGTCGCCGCCGGGGGCGGAGATGTCGATGACGCCGTTGCCATAGTTGGAGTACGAGGACTTCAGGTTCTTCGCGCCCAACGCGGAAACCGTGACGACGCCCGGGATCTGCGTCGGGATGTCCAGGCACTCGCTCGGGTTGATCTTCCGCTCGACCGGCGTGGTGTCGTTCGGGCTCGTGGTGTCGGTGAGCTCGTCGGAGGCGAGGTCCATCCGCGAGTTGCCTGCGGCGGCCACGTGCACCGCGCCCTTGCTCTCCGCGTACCGGATGGCGCGCCTGTGCGACTCGATCAGAGCCTGCTGGTCGGCATCATTCTTGCAGTTGAACAGCCACGGGTCGGTGTAGTAGCTGTTGTTGGTCACATCGACGCCGTGCTCGGCGGCCCACACGAAGCCGCAGACGACGGCCTCCGTGTAGAAGAAGCCGTCCGGCTGCGAGACCTTGATGCCGGAGACCTTCACACCCGGCGCGACACCCGTGATGCCGGTGCCGTTCTTCGCCGCCGCGATGGTTCCCGCGACGTGGGTGCCGTGGTCGCTCTCCGTCGGGCCCGGACGCCAGGCGCCGTCCGCCGTGTCGGGCACACCGCCGACACAGCTGACGGAGGCTTCCCGGTCGAAGTTCGGCGCGAGGTCCGGGTGCGTGTCGTCGACACCCGTGTCGATGACGGCGACCGTCACCTTCTTGCTGCCGAGCGTCTTCTCGTGCGCCTTGTCCGCCTTGATGGCGGGCAGGTCCCACTGAAGAGGCTCGAGGGCGTCCTGGCCCGCCGTCGCCTGGCCCGCCGCCGCCTCGGCCTCCTCGGCGGTCAGCGGACGCTCCGACTCGATGGCCGTGTCCGTCACGGGCGCCAGCGGGGCGGTGCGCGTGGCACCGGCCGACTGGACACCGCGGACCTGACGGATCGTCTCCGCGAACGCAGGATTCTGCGAGTGGACGACGATGACGCCTATCTGGTCGTACGAATGGACGACCGTCCCGCCGGCCTTGGCTATCGCCTTCTTGACGGCCTTCGCGGTGCCGTGACCGCCGTTCACATTGACCACGTACGACAGCTTCGGGCCGTCGGTCGAGACCGCTGCCGGGACGTCGTCGGTGATTGCTGCCGACGCCGTACCCGTCGGCAGGAATCCGAGTGAGGCCGTGAGCGCCAGACCGACGGGCAGCGCGAGTGCGCGCCGACGTCTGGATCCCAGATGAGCCATGGGTTCTCCACATCATCCGTGACAAACCGCCCAAACACCCCTTGCGAATGGGCGGGTTCATGCCGGGCGAAGCTATCGCTGATCAAGGCGGCTCTTCAATGGATTCGTGCAGATGTACGGCAACAAGTAGGACAAGGAGTGCGGAGGAAAAGCCCGGAGGTGAACCGGTTCGGTGTGTGCTCCGTGCCGTTGTCAGGGAGTGGAGCAACATCAAACCGCCCCCACAGGCACCATCCCCATGACCACCACCGCACCCGCGTCGCGAGGAGTCTCCGTGGCCACCGATGCACCGCCGCCCCCGGGCGGTACGGGCACCAGCCCCGCCCAGCCCACGACAGAGTCGTTCGTTCAGGTGCAGGAGAGTACGGAATTCGGCGAACTGCGCCGCACCTACCGCTCCTTCGCCTTCCCCCTGACCGTCGCGTTCATCGCCTGGTACCTGCTCTACGTCCTGCTCTCCAACTACGCGGGCGGCTTCATGGGCACGAAGGTCTTCGGCAACATCAACGTCGCCCTGGTCTTCGGCCTCGCACAGTTCGCGACCACGTTCCTCATCGCCTGGTTCTACTCGCGGCACGCCGCGGTGAAGCTCGACCCGAAGGCGGAAGCCATCAAGTCCCGTATGGAGGCCGACGTATGAGCCCCACGCTCCAGCTCGCCGCGTCGAGCGCGACCACCGAGCACCGGCCGCTCATCATCACCCTGTTCGCGGCCTTCGTCGTCGCCACCCTTTTCATCACCGTATGGGCGGGACGGCAGACGAAGGACGCCTCCGACTTCTACGCGGGCGGCCGCCAGTTCACCGGCTTCCAGAACGGCCTCGCCATTTCCGGCGACTACATGTCGGCCGCATCGTTCCTCGGGATCGCCGGCGCCATCGCCCTGTTCGGCTACGACGGCTTCCTCTACTCGATCGGCTTCCTGGTCGCCTGGCTCGTCGCCCTGCTTCTCGTCGCCGAGCCGCTGCGCAACTCCGGCCGCTACACGATGGGTGACGTCCTCGCCTACCGCATGCGCCAGCGCCCCGTGCGCACCGCGGCCGGCACCTCCACCATCGTCGTCTCGATCTTCTACCTGCTGGCCCAGATGGCGGGCGCCGGCGTCCTCGTCTCCCTGCTGCTCGGCATCACCAGCGACGGCGGGAAGGTCGCCATCGTGGCCCTCGTCGGCCTGCTGATGATCGTGTACGTCACCATCGGCGGCATGAAGGGCACCACCTGGGTGCAGATGGTCAAGGCCGTCCTGCTCATCGCGGGCACCGTGCTCATCACCTTCCTGGTGCTGCTGAAGTTCAACTTCAACATCTCCGAGCTGCTCGGCCAGGCCGCCGAGAAGAGCGGCAAGGGCGCCGCGTTCCTGGAGCCCGGCCTCAAGTACGGCGCCACCGGGACGTCCAAGCTGGACTTCATCTCCCTCGGCATCGCGCTCGTCCTCGGCACCGCTGGCCTGCCGCACATCCTGATCCGCTTCTACACCGTGCCCACCGCCAAGGCCGCCCGTAAGTCCGTCAACTGGGCCATCGGCATCATCGGCGCCTTCTACCTCATGACCATCGCGCTCGGCTTCGGCGCGGCGGCGCTCGTCGGGCCGACGGAGATCACCGCTTCCAACAAGGCGGGCAACACGGCGGCCCCCCTGCTGGCCCTGCACATCGGCGGCGTCGACTCCGCGGGCGGCGCGATCCTCCTGGCCGTGATCTCCGCCGTCGCCTTCGCCACCATCCTGGCCGTGGTCGCGGGCCTCACCCTCGCCTCCTCGTCGTCCTTCGCGCACGACATCTACGCCAATGTCATCCGCAAGGGACGGGCCACCGAGAAGGAGGAGGTCCGGGCGGCCCGCTGGGCGACCGTCGCCATCGGCATCGTGTCCATCGCGCTCGGGGCCCTCGCCCGCGACCTGAACGTCGCCGGCCTGGTCGCCCTCGCCTTCGCGGTCGCCGCGTCCGCGAACCTGCCGACGATCCTCTACAGCCTGTTCTGGAAGAAATTCACCACCCAGGGCGCCCTGTGGTCCATCTACGGCGGTCTGGCGTCGTCGGTCGTCCTGGTGCTCTTCTCGCCGGTCGTCTCCGGCAAGGCCACCTCGATGTTCCCCGACGCCGACTTCGCCTGGTTCCCGCTGGAGAACCCCGGCCTGATCTCGATCCCCGTCGGTTTCCTGCTCGGCTGGATCGGCTCCCTGCTGTCGAAGGAGGAGCCCGACAAGGGCAAGTACGCGGAGCTGGAGGTCAAGTCCCTCACCGGTGTCGGGGCCCACTGAGTGAGCCGACCGACACCCGGCCGTAGCGGCCGCGTCGTAGGGTCCTACGACGCGGCCGTGCCGCGCCTCGTGCCAAATGGGCCACTAGTACTGTCGGTGGCCTGACGTAGGCTCGGAAGAGTCACATCCGCTGAACCGGGGAGGGGGCCCACAGTGCTCATCGACACCTATGGCCGAGTGGCTACTGACCTGCGGGTTTCCCTGACTGACCGCTGCAATCTGCGGTGTACGTACTGCATGCCCGAAGAGGGCATGCAATGGCTGAAGAAGCCCGATCTGCTCACCGACGACGAAATCATCCGCCTGATCCGCATCGCCGTCACCGACCTCGGCATCACCGAGGTCCGCTTCACCGGCGGGGAGCCCCTGCTGCGCCCCGGCCTCGTCGGCATCGTCGAGCGTGTCGCCGCCCTCGAGCCGCGCCCCAAGATGTCCCTGACGACGAACGGCATAGGGCTGGGGCGCACGGCCGCCGCTCTCAAGGACGCCGGCCTCGACCGGGTCAACGTCTCCCTGGACACCCTGCGCCCCGACGTCTTCAAGACGCTCACCCGCCGCGACCGCCACCACGACGTGCTCGACGGCCTGAAGGCCGCCCGCGCCGCCGGCCTCACCCCCGTCAAGGTCAACGCGGTCCTCATGCCGGGGCTGAACGACGACGAGGCCCCCGACCTGCTCGCCTGGGCCGTCGCCCACGACTACGAGCTGCGGTTCATCGAGCAGATGCCCCTGGACGCCCAGCACGGCTGGAAGCGTGACGGAATGATCACCGCGGGTGACATCCTGGTCTCCCTGCGCACCCGCTTCACACTCACCGCCGAGGGCGACGCCGCGCGCGGCTCCGCCCCCGCGGAGCGGTGGGTCGTCGACGGCGGACCGCGTCGCGTCGGCGTCATCGCCTCCGTCACCCGCCCCTTCTGCCGGGCCTGCGACCGCACCCGCCTCACCGCCGACGGCCAGGTGCGCACCTGCCTCTTCGCGACGGAGGAGACCGACCTGCGGGCGGCGCTGCGCTCGGACGCGCCGGACGAGGAGGTCGCCCGTATATGGCGGCTGGCCATGTGGGGGAAGAAAGCCGGATCAGGACTCGACGACCCGTCCTTCCTTCAGCCCGAGCGCCCCATGTCAGCGATCGGCGGCTGATCCGTCCCCGGGCCGCCGCAGCTCCCACTCCTCCAGGGTCATGACGTCCTTGAGGAACCCGCGTACGCCGAGGAACTGTGACAGGTGCTCCCGGTGCTCCTCGCAGGCCAGCCAGGTCTTGCGGCGCTCGGGAGTGTGCAGCTTCGGGTTGTTCCAGGCGAGGACCCACACGGCGTCGGTGCGGCAGCCCTTGGCGGAACAGATCGGGGTTTCGTCACTCACCTGGTCATTGTCGCAACATGGCGACGCCGAGCAGCCACGGGGGGAGCTGCCCGGCGTCGGTCCGTCGCTCCGACGGGGGATGCGGAGCGCGTACGCAGTATGTCATGGGCAACGGGCCCGAGTGCACAGGAACTTCATGATTGATCTGAGGTTTTCCTGAGGTTCGCGCAGCCCGTCGCAGACGGTCGTCATCAGCCCTGTTCGGACACGGAGCGCTCCTCCGTGAAAGATCCGTCGGCCGTCGGGGAGTCGTCGGAACCCGCCTCGATCATGGGCCGCGACGGCGTGGGGACGAACGTCGCAGGAGGCGTCGGCGCGCTCTCGCGGCCGGCGTTGGCGATGACCACGGAGATGTACGGCAGGAGAATGCCGAGCACCAGCGCGACGACGGCCACGTGACGTTCCACGTTCCACAGGACCGCGGCGAGGATCACCGCCACCGTGCGCACGGACATCGAGATCACATAGCGGCGCTGCCGGCCGCGGACATCGTCAGCGAGCCCCTGCCGGGCCCCGGTGATCCGGAAGACTTCGGTCCCGCCGTGCCTGTGCATCTCCACCACCCGATTCCCCGCCCCGGACGTTCCCGGACATCCCCGCCCCGGCCACATCCACCGTACGCCGCCCCTGCGCCGTCCACGAGAGCGGGTCGACGCTGTGCGGGCCCTGAGTGCGCCGGGACACGTATGGGTGGCTCCGACATGCGCCGTACGGCCCAGGGGCCGAGACTGACAGGCGTAACTCCTCACGCGGAGCCGAACAAGGAGGCAGCCATGGGCTGGTTGTGGGCGATCATCGTGGGATTCGTGCTCGGTCTGATCGCGAAAGCCGTCATTCCGGGAAAGCAGCACAGTCCCCTGTGGCTGACCACCATCTTCGGCATCATCGGGGCCGTCATCGGCAACGCGGTGGCGCGGGGCTTCGGCATCGCGGAGACCAGCGGCATCGACTGGGGCAGGCACGTACTCCAGCTCGCGGCGGCCATCGTCATCGTGTTCCTCGGTGACATGGCGTACACGTCGGTGCGCGGCGGGAAGAAGCGGCGCGCGTAGAGCGACGACGGACGGCGGACGACATACGGCGGCGGCGGCGGCGGCCGGGCGGGCCGCCATGCCCCCCCGGCCGCCGCCGTCGTCCGTTCTGCCCGGTCAGCCGGCCGTCACCTCGACCGCCGCCAGGTTCTTCTTGCCGCGGCGCAGCACCAGCCAGCGCCCGTGGAGCAGGTCGTCCCGCGTCGCCACGGCGTCCTCGGCGGTCACCTTCACGTTGTTCACGTACGCGCCGCCCTCCTTCACCGTGCGCCGGGCGGCAGACTTGCTGGCCACCAGGCCGACCTCGGCGAACAGGTCGACGACCTGCGCGAGCTCGCTGACCCGGGCATGCGGCAGCTCGGAGAGCGCCGCATGCAGCGTCGGCTCGTCGAGCTCGGCCAGCTCGCCCTGCCCGAACAGTGCCTTGGAGGCGTTGATCACGGCTGCGCACTGGTCGGCGCCGTGCACCAGGGTGGTCAGCTCCTCGGCCAGCGCGCGCTGCGCGGCACGGCCCTGAGGACGCTCGGCGGTCTGCTTCTCCAGCTCCTCCAGCTCATCGCGGCTCTTGAAACTGAGGATGCGCAGGTACCGGTTGATGTCCCGGTCGTCCGTGTTCAGCCAGTACTGGTAGAACGCGTACGGCGTGGTCATCTCGGGGTCGAGCCAGAGCGTGCCGGTCTCGGACTTGCCGAACTTGGTGCCGTCCGCCTTGGTCATCAGCGGGGTGGCCAGGGCGTGGACCTCGGCGTCCGGCTCCAGGCGGTGGATCAGGTCCAGCCCCGCGGTGAGGTTGCCCCACTGGTCGCTGCCGCCCTGCTGCAGGGTGCAGCCGTAGCGCCGGTACAGCTCCAGGAAGTCCATCCCCTGCAGCAGCTGGTAGCTGAACTCCGTGTAACTGATGCCCTGTTCGGACTCCAGACGCCGGGCGACGGAGTCCTTGGTGAGCATCTTGTTGACGCGGAAGTGCTTGCCGATGTCCCGCAGGAACTCGATCGCGGACATGCCCGCGGTCCAGTCCAGGTTGTTCACCATGATCGCGGCGTTGTCGCCCTCGAAGGAGAGGTACGGCTCGATCTGCGAGCGCAGCCGGGCCACCCACTGCGCGATCGTCTCCGGATCGTTCAGCGTGCGCTCGGCGGTCGGCCGCGGGTCGCCGATCTGGCCCGTGGCCCCGCCCACCAGCGCCAGCGGCCGGTGCCCGGCCTGCTGGAGCCGGCGCACGGTCAGCACCTGCACCAGGTGCCCGACGTGCAGGCTCGGCGCCGTCGGGTCGAAGCCGCAATAGAACGTGACGGGACCGTCCGCGAGCGCCTTGCGCAAAGCGTCCTCGTCGGTGGACTGGGCGATCAGCCCGCGCCACTTCAGCTCGTCGACGATGTCCGTCACGGTTCTTCCGTCTCCTCGTACGTCAATGGATCGGTGGGAGCCAGTCTAGGCCGGTCACACGCCCCGGCTGACCGAGCTCATGTTGAAGTCGGGCACCCGCAGCGCGGGCATGGCGGCGCGGGTGAACCAGTCACCCCACTCGCGCGGCAGCGTCTTCTCGGTCCGGCTCGCCTCCGTCGCCCGGCCGAGCAGGTCGACCGGCGACTCGTTGAAGCGGAAGTTGGTCACCTCGCCGACGACCTCGCCGTTCTCCACCAGGTACACGCCGTCCCTGGTCAGCCCGGTCAGCAGCAGTGTGGCGGGGTCGACCTCGCGGATGTACCAGAGGCAGGTCAG
Organism: Streptomyces sp. NPDC018833; assembly: GCF_044390825.1. Taxonomy (NCBI): domain Bacteria; kingdom Bacillati; phylum Actinomycetota; class Actinomycetes; order Kitasatosporales; family Streptomycetaceae; genus Streptomyces; species Streptomyces sp. NPDC018833. The sequence goes on from NZ_JBIRZM010000024.1 coordinate 76,185, forward strand.
CAGCAGCCCCCGCTCGGTGGCCGAGACCATCTCCGCCAAGGAGCGCTCGCCGCCCGCGTCCAGGATCAGGTTGTCCGTACCCGGTGCGACCGGCAGCCCCGTCAGACCGGCGCTGTGCCGGGTCGTGACCAGGTGCTCCAGCTTTCCGTCACGCACCCAGTCCGTGGGCGCCAGCGGCAGACCGTTGTCGAACACCGAGGCGTCGTCGCCGGAGGAGTGCGCGATCACGAACGGGGCCGACTCGAGGCCGGGCTCGTGCGGATCGCTGCGCAGCGTCAGCGGCAGCGAGGACAGCGCCTCGCCGATACGGGTGCCGCCGCCGGGCTTGGAGAAGACCGTACGGCCCTCCGCCGCGTCCCGGGCCGCCGACGACCACATCTGGTAGATCAGCAGATCGGCCACGGCGGTCGGCGGCAGCAGCGTCTCGTACCGGCCGGCCGGCAGTTCGATGCGGCGCTCCGCCCAGCCGAGCCGCTCCGCAAGACCGGCGTCGAGCGCGGCCGGGTCCACGTCCTTGAAGTCCCGCGTGGAGCGGCCCGCCCAGGCCGAGCGCGTCCGGTCGGGCGACTTGGCGTTGAGTTCGAGCGTGCCGGTCGGCTGGTCGTGGCGCAGCCGCAGCCCCGTCGACGTACCGAGGTACGTCGAGGTCAGCTCGTGATTGGCGAAGCCGTACAGCTCACGGCCGCCGGCTCGGGCCCGGGCGAAGGCCTCGCCGAGCGCGGGCGCGAAGTCGGCGAACACGGCCGACGACGTCTCGGCGGGCCCGTCGGCGAAGTCGGGGGACGCCTCGGTCCCGGTGACCAGGGGCTGCGCGTCCTCGGCCGGTCCCGCGGACCGGGCGGCGGCCTCGGCGGCGCGCACCAGCGGCTCCAGGTCGGCGGCGGTCACGGCGGACTGCGAGACCACGCCCGACGCGGTGCCCTCGGACCCGTCCACCGTGGCGATCACGGTGAGGGTGCGGCCGCGGGTCACGCCGTTGGTGGTCAGCGCATTGCCGGCCCAGCGCAGATTGGCCGAGGAGTGCTCGTCGGCGATGACGACGCAGCCGTCCGCCGTGGACAGCTCGAGCGCCCGCTCGACGATCTCGTGCGGCTTGCTCACGCGGCTCATCGGCCCGCCTCCTGCGTCGTGTTGAGGATGTTGACTCCGCGGAAGAGGGCGGAGGGGCAGCCGTGGGAGACCGCCGCGACCTGGCCCGGCTGGGCCTTGCCACAGTTGAAGGCGCCGCCCAGCACATATGTCTGCGGGCCGCCCACCTGCTCCATCGAGCCCCAGAACTCCGTCGTCGTCGCCTGGTACGCGACGTCCCTCAGCTGACCTGCCAGCCGGCCGTTCTCGATGCGGAAGAACCGCTGTCCGGTGAACTGGAAGTTGTAGCGCTGCATGTCGATCGACCACGACCGGTCGCCGACCACATAGATGCCGTGCTCCACCCCGCCGATCAGGTCCTCCGTGGACAGACCGCCCGGGTCCGGCCGCAGCGACACGTTCGCCATCCGCTGCACCGGCACATGGCCGGGGGAGTCGGCGTAGGCGCAGCCGTTGGAGCGGCCGAGGCCCGTCAGCTTCGCGATCCGCCGGTCCAGCTGGTAGCCCACCAGCGTGCCGTCCTTGACCAGGTCCCAGCTCTGCGCCTCGACGCCCTCGTCGTCGTACCCGATCGTCGCCAGCCCGTGCTCGGCGGTCCGGTCGCCGGTCACGTTCATCACCGACGATCCGTACACCAGCTTCCCCAGCTGGTCGAAGGTCGCGAACGACGTCCCCGCGTACGCGGCCTCGTAGCCGAGCGCACGGTCCAGTTCCGTGGCGTGGCCGATCGACTCGTGGATCGTCAGCCACAGGTTCGAGGGGTCGACCACCAGGTCGTAGCGCCCGGCCTCGACGCCCGGCGCGCGCATCTTCTCCGCGAGCAGCTCCGGGATCTGCTCCAGCTCCGCGTCCCAGTCCCAGCCGGTGCCGGTCAGGTACTCCCAGCCGCGCCCCGCCGGGGGCGCGATGGTGCGCATGGACTCGAACTCGCCGGACGTCTCGTCGACGGCGACCGCCGTGAGCTGCGGGTGCAGCCGTACGCGCTGCTGCGTGGTGACCGTCCCCGCGGTGTCCGCGTAGAACTTGTTCTCGTGGACGGTCAGCAGCGAGGCGTCCACGTGCGCCACGCCGGAGGCCCGCAGCAGCCGGGAGCTCCAGTCGGCGAGCAGCGCGGTCTTGTCCTCGTCGGGCACCTCGAAGGGGTTGATCCCGTACGAGGAGATCCAGGTCTTCTCGGCGTGCACGGGCTCGTCCGCCAGCTCCACCCTCCCCCAAGGACTTCGTCCAGGGGGTGCCCCCACGTCCGAGCCCGCCGCCGCGATCACCTTCGCGGACAGCTTCGCCATGGCCACCGCCTGACCGGCCACCCTGGCCGCGGCGTCCATGGTCATGTCGACCCCGGAGGCGAACCCCCAGGCGCCGCCGTGCACCACCCGCACCGCGTATCCGAGGTCCGTGGAGTCGGACGAGCCGGCGGGCTTGGCGTCACGCAACCGCCACGAGGCGCTGCGTACGCGCTCCAGGCGGAAGTCGGCATGCTCGGCGCCGAGCGCACGCGCCCGGGCGAGTGCCGCGTCGGCGAGCGCCCGCAGCGGCAGCGCCGTGAAGGCTTCGTCGAGGGAATGAGGCACGGATGTCTCCTGTCGTCGAGACGGGTCGCCCCGATCATGTCGCGGCGGACGGGGCCGTCGCCAGCGGGTTCCCGGGGTCGGTGGCCACGGGCTTTCTGTAGGGACCCGACAGTGGTGGACACGAGGCGCTGTCAGGGCCCGATTCTCCGTACGCAGTGCCGTACCGATAGTTTGCAGACGTACCAGACCGCATAGGGAAAGGGTGATCCGTTGAGCCGCTCGGTTCTCGTCACCGGAGGAAACCGGGGCATCGGCCTCGCCATCGCCCGCGCGTTCGCCGCGAACGGCGACAACGTCGCGATCACCTACCGGTCGGGGGAACCCCCGGCCGTCCTGGCGGAGCTGGGCTGCCTGGCGGTCAAGTGCGACATCACCGACGCCGAGCAGGTGGAGCAGGCGTACAAGGAGATCGAGGAGAAGCACGGTCCCGTCGAGGTGCTGGTGGCCAACGCCGGCGTCACCAAGGACCAGCTGCTGATGCGCATGTCGGAGGAGGACTTCACCTCCGTCCTCGACACCAACCTCACCGGCACCTTCCGGGTCGTCAAGCGCGCCAACCGCGGCATGCTGCGCGCCAAGAAGGGCCGCGTCGTGCTGATCTCCTCCGTCGTGGGGCTGCTGGGCTCCGCGGGGCAGGCGAACTACGCGGCCTCCAAGGCCGGTCTGGTGGGCTTCGCCCGCTCGCTCGCGCGTGAGCTCGGCTCGCGCAACATCACGTTCAACGTCGTCGCGCCCGGCTTTGTCGACACCGACATGACCCAGGCGCTCACGGACGAGCAGCGCGCCGGGATCGTCTCCCAGGTACCCCTCGGCCGTTACGCGCAGCCGGAGGAGATCGCCGCCACCGTGCGCTTCCTCGCCTCCGACGACGCCTCGTACATCACTGGAGCCGTCATTCCCGTCGACGGCGGATTGGGCATGGGTCACTGATCACATGAGCGGAATTCTCGAGGGCAAGCGCGTCCTGATCACCGGTGTGCTGATGGAGTCCTCCATCGCCTTCCACACCGCGAAGGTGGCCCAGGAGCAGGGCGCCGAGATCATCCTCACGGCCTTCCCGCGGCCCACCCTGACCGAGCGCATCGCCAAGAAGCTGCCGAAGCCGGCCAAGGTCATCGAGCTCGACGTCACCAACGACGAGCACCTGGCCCGCGTCGAGGACGTGGTGCGCGAGGAGCTCGGCGGCCTCGACGGCGTCGTCCACTCCATCGGCTTCGCCCCGCAGGACGCGCTCGGCGGCAACTTCCTCAACACGCCGTTCGAGTCCGTGGCGACCGCGATGCACGTATCGGCGTTCTCGCTGAAGTCGCTCACCATGGCCTGCCTGCCGCTCATGCAGAACGGCGGCTCGGTCGTCGGCCTGACCTTCGACGCGCAGTTCGCCTGGCCGCAGTACGACTGGATGGGTCCGGCCAAGGCCGCGCTGGAGGCCACCAGCCGCTACCTCGCCCGTGACCTGGGCAAGCAGAACGTGCGCTGCAACCTGATCTCGGCGGGCCCGCTCGGCTCGATGGCCGCCAAGTCCATCCCGGGCTTCTCGGACCTCGCGAAGGTCTGGGACGAGCGCTCCCCGCTCCAGTGGGACATGGCCGACCCGGAGCCGGCCGGCCGCGGTGTCGTCGCCCTGCTCTCGGACTTCTTCCCGAAGACCACCGGTGAGATCGTCCACGTCGACGGCGGCGTGCACATCATGGGTGCCTGACCAGGCAGAACGTAGAAGAGCGACGCCCCGTTCCCCGCTGCGCGCGGGGGGCGGGGCGTCGCCCGTTCGGCCCTGTGGGTGAGCGGCACGAACGGGGGGCGGCGATGCTGGAGGGACAACTCTTCCTTGTGGTGCTTTTGCGGCGCCCGGCGCCGCAGTTCGGCCGAGGGGGTCCTGCTTGTGCGTACGAACTGGCGTCCCGCCTGCGTACTCGTCACAGTGACGGTCCTGCTGTGGGCGACACCGACGGCGTCCCGGACCGGCAGTCGCCACGAGCAGCGGAGCCCCCGGCAGCACACGCGGGAGCAGCCCCCCGACTACCGCGCCGACTGCGGAACGGTGATCGACGGCTCCAAGGTCACCGCCTACTGCCACAACCCCTATCCCGCCACCGACCGCATACAGCTGCACGTCGAGTGCGCCCGCTGGTGGGACGTCGACGCCGACTCGGCGCCGGTCGACCTGCACCCCGCGGGTTACGCGGAGCTCACCCAGCGCTGCTGGAAGGAGATCCGGGCCGTGTGGGTCAGCCACCAGCCGCAGCGGGCCGCCGCAGGCACATGAACGGATAGCCCGCCGCCTCCGCGGCAGCGGCCTCGCCGTCCCCGGCGCGGATCGCCTCGACCATGCGTCCGTGGTCCATGTGGTGCTCCGGCCGCAGCTCCGTACCGATGTCGTCGCGCAGCCAGTCGCGCAGCAGATCCGCCAGGTCCGCGTACAGCTCGGTCATCACCTCGTTGTGCGAGGCCGCCACCACGGCCAGGTGGAACGTCGCGTCGGCTGCCACGAACCGTTCGGCGTCGCCGGACGCCCACGCCTCCTCGCGGCGGGCCAGCAGGGTGTCCAGCTGCTTGAGGTCCTTGGCGGTGCGCCGCTCGGCGGCGAGCCGGGCCGCCGAGGACTCCAGCGTGGAGCGCAGCTCGGCGACATGGCCTGGATCGGCGTCGGCGAACCGGCGGTGCATCACGCCGGCCAGCTCACTGGTGGAGACCACATACGTCCCCGAGCCCTGCCGGATGTCCAGGAGACCGTTGTGGGCGAGCGCGCGTACCGCCTCACGGACGGTGTTGCGGGCGACGCCCAGTTGCTCGACCAGTTCCGGTTCGGTCGGGATCCGCGAGCCGACCGGCCACTCGCCCGAGGTGATCTGGTTCCGCAGCTGTGCGATCACCTGGTCCGAGAGCGCGGAACGCCGGGGGGAGGACAGCGCCATGGTGCTCCTTGTCGTGGAAGTCGCCCACTCATGTTCGTACGCGGACCCGTCCGGGAGGAAGCGGAGCCTGCACGGGATTGGACAACCAATCATCCCATGATTCTATGATGGGCCTCATGCACGACGAGTCCCGGACCCTCCGCCCCGCCGCCATGGTGGCCTCCTCCGCCGCATCCCTGGACTCCGCAGGCCCACAGAGCGCGACGCGGCGTGCGGTGTGGACCACACGGCTCGTCGTCGTCGGCATCGTCCTCGCGGCCCTCAACCTGCGGCCCGCGATCACCAGCCTCGGCGCCCTCCTCGAAGAGGCGCGCGTCGGCCTGCACATGAGCGGCAGCGTCGCCGGACTCCTCACCTCCGTACCGCCGCTGTGCTTCGCCGTCTTCGGCGTCGCAGCACCCCGGCTGGCCCGCCGCTTCGGGCCCGGCGCCGTCGTGTGCGCCGGCATGGCGGCCATCGCCGTCGGGCTCGCGGTCCGCCCCTTCGCGGGCGGCGCGGCCGGCTTCCTCGCCGCCAGCGCCCTCGCCCTCATGGGCATCGCCGTCAGCAACGTCCTCATGCCGGTGATCGTCAAGCGGTACTTCCCCGACCGGGTCGGCTCGATGACCGGCCTCTACTCCATGGCACTGGCCCTCGGCACCTCGCTCGCCGCCGCAGCGACCGTGCCCGTCACCCAGATGCTGGGCGGCGGCTGGCGCGTCGGGCTCGCGGTCTGGGCGTCGATCGCCGTGATGGCCGTACTGCCCTGGATCGCCCTCGTGCGCGACCGGAACCGCGCACGCCCGGACAGCGCAGGCGCGGCCGCCGCCGAGGGGGTGCCCGCGCCGCGTATCACCCGCAGTCCCACGGCGTGGGCCCTTGGCTGCTTCTTCGGGCTCCAGGCCACCGGTGCCTACATCACGATGGGGTGGATGCCGCAGATCTTCCGCGACGCGGGCGTCTCCGCGTCCACCGCGGGGGTGCTCCTCGCCGTCACCATGGTGATGGGCGTGCCGCTCGCCTTCGTCATCCCGCGGCTCGCGAGCCGGATGAAGAACCAGGGCCCCATCGTCATCGCCCTGGGCGGCTGCGGACTGACCGGCTACCTCGGCCTGCTCCTCGCACCGGCGGCGGGCGCATGGGCCTGGGCGCTGCTGCTGGGCGTCTCCAACTGCGCTTTCCCACTCGCCCTCACCATGATCGGCATGCGGTCGCGTACGGGTGCCGGAGTCGTACGGCTGTCGGCGTTCGCCCAGTCCACCGGCTATCTGATATCGATCCCCGGCCCGCTGCTGATCGGCGTGCTCTACCAGCACAGCGGCGGCTGGACGCTGCCGCTGGGACTGATGGCGGGTCTGCTGGTGCCCCAGATGATCGTGGGTGTGATGGCGGGACGGGACCGGACGATCGAGGACGAGCCGCGGGTGCGAGACTGATCCCATGCCTGTGCTCGACCCGAACCCCCAGAACGGCCAGAAGAAGCTCCTCGGAGTCTTCGGCGCGATGCTTCTCATCGGCGTGGTGATCGCGATCATCGCCACCGTGGCGGCACCCTGACGGACAGATCCCGGCCCGGCCCGGCACGAGGGCGAGTGAGCCGAAGGGGCCGCGCGGGTGTCGAAAGGGGGTGGGGGAGCCTCCCAGCGGTAGCTGGGTGAGCGCGGAGATCCCGAGGAACGTGGGAGGACCCCCGGACGAGGTCCGGGGGAGGATCGACACGATCGACCGCCGACACACGTCGAGAGCGCCCGGTGGGGGTCCCCCGGCGCAGCCAGGGGGAGACCGGCCCCAGAAGAGGTGGTGCCGGCACCCCCGTCCCCTAGGGGGCCAGGGTCAGGGTGAAGTGGGTGGGTCACCGGATGGGCCCCGCTCCTCGTGATCCGTACGTTTGAGGGACTCGACCTCAGACCTCACGGAGGCGGCCATGGCGGCCCAGACGCACACCCGGTCCCAGCCCGCGGCCACCGGGGCCGTCGCGGCCACGCTGCCCTGGTGGGCCCTCGCGCTGCCGGTCCTCGCCTTCGCCGCACTGCTGATGCTCATAGCCGCCCCCGGCGAGGCCCAGGCGGCGGGGGACCCGGCGGCCGGTGACACCCTGCGTCAGATCCTGCGGATTCTGGTCCGCTGACGAGTTCCCCCTTCGGGGGAGAGGCCGTCAACACCCTGCGCCCACTGGCTCATTTCATGCGAAGCTGGAGGGCATGAGCGCCGCTGTGTCTTCCGGGGGGACACCCCCTGGACCTCCCGAGTCCCGCAGGATCGTCCTCCTCCGGCATGCGAAGGCCGACTGGCCCCAGGTGTCCGACCACGAGCGCCCGCTCGCCGAGCGCGGCCGCAAGGACGCCCCCGTGGCCGGCCGCCGGATCGCCGAGACGGGAATCTCCTTCGACCTGGCCCTGTGCTCCACCGCCACCAGAACGCGCGAGACATGGAAGCTCGCGGTGCACGAGCTGCCGCACCGCCCGAAGACGGTCTACGAGGAGCGGCTGTACGAGGCGTCCCTCGGTGAGCTGATCGCCCTGCTCAACGAGACCCCCGACGAGGTGAACGACCTGCTCGTGATCGGCCACAACCCCGGCATGCACGCGCTGGCCGACGCGCTCGCGGGCACCGCGGAGGGCGACGCACTGGCCCGTATGACCCAGGACGGCTTTCCGACCTCGGCGTTCGCCGTCGTCTCCTTCACCGGCTCATGGAAGTCGTTGGAGCACGGCGTGGGCAAGCTGCTCGACTACTGGACCCCGCACGAGTGAGCCGCGGTCACCATCGACCGACCCGCGGCCGGCATCACGACCCGCGGAACCGGAGGGCCCCGGCGCCCACACCGTGCGCCGGGGCCTCCCGCATCCGTCCTCGTCACTTCTCGGTGCTGCTCAGTGCTCCTCGGTGCCGTCGTCGGCCGCCTCGACCTCTTCGCGGGTGACACCCAGCAGGTAGAGCACAGTGTCCAGGAACGGCACATTGACCGCGGTGTGCGCGGCCCGGCGGACCACGGGCTTGGCGTTGAACGCCACTCCCAGCCCCGCCGCGTTCAGCATGTCCAGATCATTTGCGCCGTCGCCGATCGCGACCGTCTGCGACAGCGGCACCCCGGCCTCGGCCGCGAAGCTCCGCAGCAGCCGCGCCTTGCCCGCCCGGTCCACGATGTCTCCGACGACCCGGCCGGTCAGCTTGCCGTCCTTGATCTCCAAGGTGTTCGCCGAGGCGAAATCGAGGCCGAGACGCTCCTTGAGATCGTCGGTGACCTGAGTGAAACCGCCCGAGACGACGCCCACTTGGAAGCCCAGCCGCTTCAGCGTACGGATCAGGGTCCGGGCGCCCGGGGTGAGACGTACCTCTTCACGCACCTTGTCCACGACCGATGCGTCCAGTCCCTCCAGCAGCGCCACCCGCGCGTGCAGGGACTGCTCGAAGTCCAGCTCGCCCCGCATCGCCGCCGCCGTCACCGCGGCCACCTCGTCCTCGCAGCCCGCATGGGCCGCGAACAGCTCGATGACCTCGTCCTGGATGAGCGTGGAGTCGACGTCCATCACGACCAGGCGCTGGGCCCGCCGGTGCAGCCCCGCCGACACGACGGCCACGTCGACGCCGATCTCGTGCGACTCGGTGGCCAGCGCGGTGCGCAGCGGCTCCGTCTCCACGCCGGACACCGCGAACTCCACGGCCGTCACGGGGTACTTCGCCAGCCGGAAGATACGGTCGATGTTGGCGCCCATACCGCTGATCCGGCCCGCTATGGCCGCCGTGGCCTCGGCGGTCAGTGGGTGCCCGAGCACGGTCACATGGGAACGGCCGCTGCCGCGCGGCCGGTTGTCGCCCGTGCCGGAGATGATCTCGGCCTGCAGCTTCAGGGACTCGGCCCAGCTGTGCACGGTCGCCCTCAGATCGCCCTCCGAGGTGCCGCCGGCCGTCGGCGCCGTGACGAGGGCGCACAGCACGAGGCGGCCTCGCGAGACGACCTGCTCGATGTCGACCACGTCGACCGAGTACGCGGCGAGGGTGTCGAAGAGCCCGGCGGTGATACCGGGCCGGTCCTTCCCGAAGATCTTGACGAGAAGGGTCGGGACGTCGGTGCCGAGAGGGGGCTGCGATGCGCTCATGGTGCTACCACCGTATCCGGCGACCGCCGCGATCCGACGTCCTGTCCCGTCTGCCGGACACTCGTGCGACCAGGCCGCTCACGGTCTGGCCCATCTCGGTCACACACTGTTGACGGTCGTCCATGAGCAGTGGTGGTGCGGTGCCGTCCCGGGACGCGTCTCCAAGTGGCCACCAACGTCCCAACTCCGTACCGAACAAGGTCTTCACAGGGCCCGGCTTTCGGATACGGGACCCGGCCTGAAATAGTTCCCCACGATGTTCGCCATCCCTAAGCTCCCGGCAACGGGGGTAGCTCGGGGGACAACTAGTGGGGCATGGAGTGCCGGAACACGTACTGGAATTGAACGGAAGGACCTGGACCCTCGATCCGTCCAGGTCGTACACCCTCGGCCGCGATCCGCAGGGTGATCTGGTGATCGACGACGCCAGGGTCTCGTGGCGGCACGCCACGATCAGTTGGGGCGGGCACGGCTGGGTCATCGAGGATCATGGCAGCACCAACGGCACGTACGTGCAGGGCCAGCGGATCCATCAGATGGAGATCGGCCCCGGCTCCGCCGTACACCTGGGGAACGCGACCGACGGGCCCCGCGTCAGCCTCAACGCCGCCGGTGCCTACAGCGCCCAGGCCGCCGCCCCACAGCAAGCCGCCGCCCAGCAGGCTCCGGCCCAGCAGCAGGGCTGGCCGCAGGCCCAGGCGCCCCAGCAGGCCGCGCCCCAGCAGGGATGGCAGCAGGCGCATCCGCAGCACCCGCAGGCCCCGCAGCCACAAGCACAGCAGCCGCCCCAGGTTCCGCACCAGCAGGGCGTGCAGAAGGCACAGGACGCCCCGCCGGTCTACGGCGACCGCAGTCCCACGACGTTCCACCAGCTGGCCCTCGGCCGCGTCATGCGCATCGGTCGTGCCCTGGAGAACGAGCTGGTCGTCTCCGACCTGCAGGTCTCGCGCCACCACGCCGAATTCGTCGCGACGCCCGACGGTCGCTTCGAGATCCGCGACCTCGGTTCCCACAACGGCACGTACGTCAACGGTCAGCCGATCGCCAAGTCGTCCTCGGTCCTCATCGGCCCGAACGACATCGTCGGTGTCGGTCACTCCACGTTCCGGCTCGTCGGTGACCGCCTCGAGGAGTTCGTCGACACCGGTGAGGTCTCCTTCTCCGCTCGTCACCTGACCGTCACGGTCGACGGCGGCAAGCAGATCCTGCGCGATGTCTCCTTCGGTGTCCCCGAGAAGTCCCTGATCGGCGTCATCGGCCCGTCCGGCTCCGGAAAGTCCACCCTGCTCAAGGCGCTGACCGGTTACCGGCCCGCCAACCAGGGCGACGTCCTCTACGACAACCGCAGTCTCTACAAGCAGTTCGCCGAGCTGCGCCAGCGCATCGGTCTGGTCCCGCAGGACGACATCCTGCACAAGGAGCTGACCGTCCGGAAGGCGCTCACGTACGCGGCCAAGCTCCGCTTCCCCGCGGACACCACGCCGGCCGAGCGCGCGGCCCGTATAGACGAGGTGCTGCGCGAGCTCAAGCTCGACATCCACAAGGACAAGAAGGTCACCTCCCTGTCCGGTGGCCAGCGCAAGCGCGTCTCCGTCGCGCTGGAGCTGCTGACCAAGCCGTCGCTGATCTTCCTGGACGAGCCGACCTCCGGCCTCGACCCGGGCATGGACCGCGACGTCATGCAGCTGCTGCGCGGCCTCGCCGACGACGGCCGCACCGTCCTCGTGGTCACCCACTCCGTGGCGGAACTCCAGCTGTGCGACAAGCTCCTCGTCATGGCGCCCGGCGGCTCCGTCGCCTACTTCGGCCCGCCGGAGGAGGCGCTCAACTTCTTCGGTTACAGCACGTGGGCGGATGTGTTCTCCGCGTTCGAGAACTACCGCGACTACGACTGGGCCGGCCGCTGGCGCGGCTCGCAGCACTACCAGATGTACGCGGCCGACCTCGACGCCGTCGCTCCGCAGGCGGTCAACATGCCGCCGCCGCAGCAGATCAGGCCGCCCAAGCCGCAGAGCTGGGGGTCACAGCTGTGGACCCTGATCCGCCGCTACTCCTCGGTGATCGCGTCCGACAAGGGCTTCATGGGCCTGATGGTGATCCTGCCGGCCGTCCTCGGCCTGGTCTCCGTCGTCATCCCGGCCGACTTCGGCCTGGCCGCTCCCGACGACGGCAGGTCCCGGTTCAACGGCGACGCGGGCACGATCATGCTGATCCTCGCCGTCGGTATGTGCTTCTCCGGTGCCGCGAACTCCGTACGAGAGCTGATCAAGGAACGGGTCATCTACGAACGGGAGCGGGCCACCGGCCTGTCCCGCTCGGCGTACCTGATGTCCAAGGTCATCGTCCTCGGCCTGATCACGGCGCTGCAGGGCGTCATCATCTGCGGCATCGGCTTCGCGACCCGCAAGCTGCCCGAAGAGGGCTTGATCATGCCGCCGGCCGTCGAGATCTGCCTCGTCGTCATCGCGCTCGGCTTCACCTCGATGATGTTCGGACTGGTCATCTCCTCGCTGGTGAAGACCGCCGAGAAGACCATGCCGCTGCTGGTCATGTTCGCCATCGTCCAGGTCGTCTTCACCGGCATCCTCTTCCAGGTCTACGGCTCGCCCGGGCTGGAGCAGTTCGCCTGGCTGATGCCGTCCCGCTGGGCCATCGCCGGTGCCGGTGCGACGCTGGACCTGGCGCACCTCATGCCGCCGTGGGACCCGAAGAACCCCACCGACCTCGACCCGCTGTGGGAGCACACGGCCGGCCAGTGGGGCATGAACATCACCGTCCTGCTCGCCATCGGCATGATCTGTGGCTTCGTGGTCCAGCGCCTGCTGCGCCGCCACGAACCCGAGGTCATGCGCAAGTGATGGCACAGTCTGCCGACGACGCCGAAGGGCGCACCCCACGTGGGGTGCGCCCTTCGGCGTACGTCCTGCTACCGCTTCGTCGCGGTGCGGTTCGTGCCAGAGCCTCAGTAGGCGCTGTTCACGTTGTCCATGGAGCCGTAGCGGTCGGCCGCGTAGTTGCAGGCGGCGACGATGTTGGCGACCGGGTCGTACTGGTCGTGCTTGGTGCCCGGCACGTGGTAGGCGTCGAAGGTGGGCTTGATGACCTGCAGCAGGCCCTTCGACGGGACACCGTTGATCGCGTTGATGTCCCAGTTGTTGATGGCACGCGGGTTACCGCTGGACTCACGCATGATGTTGCGGTGAATGCCCTCGTAGGTGCCGGGGATGTCGTGCTTCTTCATGATGGACAGCGCCTCGCGGATCCACCCGTCCAGGTTGTTCGGGTAGGTCACCTTCGCGGGCTTGCGGGCGGCTGACCGGCTGGCGGCCTGCTCGGCGGCGCGCTTCTTCGCGGCGGCCTCGGCCTTCTTCTTGGCCTCAGCCTTCTTCTTGGCCTCGGCGGCCTTCTTGGCCTCGGCCTCTGCCTTCTTCTTCGCCTGCGCGGCCTTGACCTGGGCCTCGAAGGCGGTCTGCTGGTTGGCGATGCTCTCCTGCACCGCGGCGGCCTGCTTCTCGTTGACCTTCCAGGCGATCGGGGCGGCCGCGGCGACCTCGGTCGTCGTGCCGGCCTCCGCGTCGGCCGGGGCGAGCGAGAGCGCCATGGCGGCGGAGGCGGCGACGGCGGCGGCGGCGACCGCGGCCTTGCGCGATCGAAGGCGACGGATAGCTGCGGTGCTGAACGCGGACATACAGACGTACCTCTTCGAATAGCGGAAAGTCGCTCCAGGCCGGTTCGGCTCTGCGCTGTTCGGAAGCGACGTCGGCAATTCTTAGCGGCAGCAAAATCCTGTGGCAAAGGTGTGACGTACGATCCGGGATAGTGGATCACGGTTGCCCCATACGTCCGATTCACCCGTGCTGTCCATGCTCAGATGCCCCTTATGCATCCACTAGCGAGCTTCGTAAGTGACCTGCGTCCTATGCCGGGGCTCACATCGGGCCCGTGGCGTCCTCACCATGTGTTGCTTCAGCAATCCAGTGAGTGAGGGTCGCCCGCCGGGAGGAGGAGATGGACGTCGCCGAACTCGTGCCAGAGGTAGCGGTGCTCAAGCGCCTCGGAGTATGCGCAGGTCAGCGCCGCCTCGCCGGCGATCGCGGCGAGCATCAGCAGATGCGACGCCGCCGGCTCGTGCAGCCCGGTCAGCAGACCGTCCACCACCCGCACCCCCCGCCGCGGCGTCACCACCAGATCGGTCCACCCCGCCGCGGGCGCCACCATCCCCGCCGGATCCGCCGCCGACTCCAGGGCCCGTACCGCCGTCGTACCCACCGCCAGGACCCGCCCGCCCGCCGCCCGCGCCGCGTTCACCAGCCACGCGGTCGTCGCCGGCACCTCGAAGCGCTCCGGATACGGCGGCTCGTGCGCCTCCGCGGACGCCACCCCCGTGTGCAGCGTGATCGGCGCGAACTGCACCCCCCGGCTCACCAGCTCCGCCACCAGCCGCGCCGTGAACGGCCGCCCCGCGCTCGGCATCTCCGCCGAGCCGGAACCGTCGGCGGAGGGCAGCGCGAAGACCGTCTGGTACGCGGACGGCGGCTGGTCCCTCGTCGTGTACCCGTAGCGGATCGGCCGCCCGTACCGCGCCAGCAGACCCGGTACACCGACCGGCACCGACGCCCACCACAGCCGCAGGGCGCCCGGCGCCAGCGGCTCCTCCAACACCAGCTGCGCACCGCCTGGCATCCGTACCACCGTGCCCCGCGGCCCGCCCGGGCGCGGAACCGTAGTGCCGAAGCCGTCCGGGCGCCGCAGCTCCACCGCCCACCGCCCGTCGTCGCCCCGGGTGGAGAAGTGCACCACCACCGGCTCGGCCCCGACCCGGCCGTCCACGGCAGCCGCCAGCGTCGTGGAGGTGTTGACGACCAGCACGTCACCGGCCCGCAGCTGCCCCGGAAGAGCACCGAACGCGTGATGCGACACCCGCGTCCCGCGCGAGACCAGCAGCCGTACGTCGTCGCGCCCCGAGCCCCGCTCCTCCGCCGGTACCCGCGCCGACAACTCCTCGGGAACCCTCAGCGCCTCCAGCGCGGCGCCTGCCTCCCCGATCGTCCTCATCGGGCCTCCAGCAGCGCGGCGGCGGCATACCGGCCGCTGACCGGACGCAGCGCGAGCAGCCGCAGGAAACCGGGGACGACGGACTCCGGCGACGGCCGCGGCTCGTCGTCGTCCGGCACCGCTGCCGAATAGAGGTCCGTCGCCATGTCGCCCGGATCGACACTCCACACCCGCAGACCCGGCTCCTCCACCGCGAGCACCGCGGCCAGCTGGTCGAGCGCCGCTTTGGACGCGCCATAGCCGCCCCACGTCTCGTACGCCTCCGCCGCCGCGTCCGAGCTGACCGCCACCACCGCCCCGGCCGGCGACCTCCGCAGCAGCGGCAGCGCCTCCTGCACCAGACCGAGCGCCGCCACCACATTCGTCTCCAGCGCCGCCCGCAGACCCTCCAGCGGCAGGGCGTCCAGCCGCACCAGCGGCTCCGCGCCCAGCGCGCTCGCGTTGCTCACCAGCAGATCGAGCCCGCCCAGCACACGGGCCTGTGCCACCAGCGCCGCGCGGTGCGCGCCGTCCGTGACGTCCCCCGCCACCGGCACCACACGCGTCCCGTGCGTACCGGCGAGCCGGGCACTTTCCTTCAGTGCGCCCTCGCCGCGGGCGCCGAGCACCAGGTCCCAGCCCTGTCCGGCGAGAGCGGCCGCGAGCGCGCGGCCCAGCCCCTTCGACGCCCCTGTGATCACCGCTACCGGCATGAGAACCGTCCCCTTCGCCCTACCGCTTCTGCGCGGTCCTGTGTGGTGCAGCCAACGTAGGAACGGGGAAACCCTGGCCGCCTCGTGCCAGGGACCCCACCCGGCAAGGCACTTCGACCTACGACCACGGACCCGGGCAGCGGCGGTCCCCGGTCCGATACGGACTGTCACAACCCGCCGGTACGGTGAGGTCATGAGTCACCGACCGAGCTCCGGCCTGGCCGCCGTGAGCACCGCCCTCCTCGCGATGAGCAGACATCTCGAGGTGCGCGACGTGCTGAAGACGATCGTGGCCTCCGCGCGTGATCTCCTCGACGCGGAGTACGCGGCGCTCGGCGTGCCCGACGACCACGGCGGTTTCGCACAGTTCGTCGTCGACGGCGTCAGCGACGCCCAGTGGAAGGCCATCGGCCCTCTGCCGCGCCAGCACGGCATCCTCGCCGCGATGCTGCGGGAGGCGAAGGTGGAGCGGCTCGCGGACGTGCGCGAGGACCCCCGCTTCGAGGGCTGGCCGTCCGCCCACCCCGAGATGTCCGACTTCCTGGGGCTGCCCATCAAGGACGGCGACGAGGTCATGGGCGCCCTCTTCCTCGCCAACAAGCGCTGCCCCCGCCAGGACGGCGGCTGCGGATTCACCGAGGACGACGAGGAGCTGCTCGGCATCCTCGCCCAGCACGCGGCCATCGCCCTCACCAACGCCCGGCTGTACGAGCGCAGCCGCGAGCTCACCATCGCCGAGGAGCGCTCCCGCCTCGCCCATGAGCTGCACGACGCCGTGAGCCAGAAGCTCTTCTCGCTGCGGCTCACCGCGCAGGCCGCGGCCGCCCTGGTCGACCGCGACCCGGGCCGGGCGAAGGGGGAGCTCCAGCAGGTCGCCGAGCTCGCCGCCGAGGCGGCCGACGAGCTGCGCGCCGCCGTTGTCGAGCTGCGCCCGGCGGCGCTCGACGAGGACGGCCTCGTCAACACCCTCCGCACCCAGATCCAGGTCCTCGACCGCGCGCACACCGCCAAGGTCACCTTCGACACCTGCGGGATCAAGGCCCTGCCCGCAGCCCAGGAGGAAGCGCTGCTGCGGGTCGCTCAGGAGGCCCTGCACAATGCGCTGCGCCACTCCGGTGCGGACCGGGTCGACGTCGTGCTCGTCCGCCGCGGCCAGGGCGCCCTGCTCAGCGTCACCGACGACGGCAAGGGGTTCGAGCCGCGTACCGTGCGCAGGGCCGGGCGCCACCTCGGTCTTGTGTCGATGCGGGACCGGGCGAGTGGCGTCGGCGGCACACTCAGCGTCGAATCGGCGCCCGGCAAGGGCACCACGGTCGAGATGGAGGTCCCCGGTGGCTGACAGGAAGATCCGCGTGCTGCTGGTCGACGACCATCAGGTGGTGCGGCGCGGGCTGCGCACGTTCTTGGAGGTCCAGGACGACATAGAGGTGGTGGGGGAGGCCGGCGACGGCGCGGAGGGCGTTGCGCGGGCCGAGGAGCTGAAGCCGCATGTGGTGCTGATGGACGTGAAGATGCCGGGCATGGACGGCATCGAGGCCCTGCGCAAGCTGCGCGAGCTCGCCAACCCGGCCAAGGTGCTGATCGTCACCAGCTTCACCGAGCAGCGCACGGTGGTTCCCGCCCTGCGTGCGGGCGCGTCCGGGTACGTGTACAAGGACATCGACCCGGAGGCACTGGCCGGCGCCATTCGCTCGGTCCACGCGGGGCATGTCCTGTTGCAGCCGGAGGTCGCGGGCGCGCTGCTGTCCGAGGACGACGCGCCGAGCGGCACTGGGCGCGGCGGCAACCTCACGGAGCGGGAGCGCGAGGTGCTGGGGCTGATCGCGGACGGCCGGTCCAACCGAGAGATCGCCAGGGCGCTGGTGCTCTCCGAGAAGACGGTGAAGACGCATGTGTCGAACATCCTCATGAAGCTCGACCTTTCGGACCGTACCCAGGCGGCGCTCTGGGCGGTACGGCACGGCCTGGCCGGCTGATCGGACCGTGGCGGCGTGGCCCCCGGGCCGCACCTGTCAGGTGCCCAGGGGCTCCGACGCGAGCGCGGCCTGCCCCGGACGGGCGGCAGGCGTCCTGGCGCACAGCCCCGGCAGGGACACCGCACCGCCCGCTCCCGCTCACCCGCGTTCCCGCTCACCCGCGTTCCCGCTCCTCCACATAGGCGTTGTAAGCCGCCACCTGCGCCCGCCGCGCCACCCGCTCCACCGGGCGCAGCGCCTCGCCCCGGGCCGCCATCTCCGACGCGCTCACCGCGCCGCCGTGCCCGTTCTCGTACGCCACCGAGATCAGCACCCCGATCCGCTGCGCCAGCTCCAGCACCCGTGCCGCCCGCGACGGATACCCCGGCGCCAGCGTCTGCGACGCCCCGCGCTCCGCCCGCGCCCGGTACGCGTCCACCGCTGCCTCCGCCACCGGCCCCGCCGCGGCCACGTCGAGCCGGGTCAGCGCATCCGTCGCATCCCGCAGCGCCTCCGCGAGCTCCCGCTCCGCCTCACTGAGCGAGGGCACGTCCGCGGGCGGCGCCGGGCGCACCGGAAGGCAGTGCCACACCACCTCCACATGCACGTCCCCCGCCGGGCCCGCCTCGCGGATCTCCGGCACCAGCCCGTACGCCGCCCCCGTCGCCACGACGGCCTCCTCGGCCTCCAGCGCCCGTGCGTTGAACTCGGGCGGTCCGCTCAGACCCAGCGGATGCCCCGGCGCGGGCAGAGCCACCCGGTAACCGGTCACACCCAGCGTCCGCAGCCGCCCGAGCGCCAGCGTGAGCCCGACGGGACCGGCCTCGCCCGGCAGCCCCTCCACCCGGTGCACGGCATCGTCGCCGACGATCGCGTGCACCGCGTCGTCCGGCGAAACGAGCCCGGCAAGGAGGGCGTTTCCCCATGCCGCCAGGCGGCCTGAACGTGGTTCCGAAAGCATGCCAATACCCTAGGCGCGTCAGGCGCGTCCGGGGGTCAGTCCCCAGAGCACCCGCCGGATCATGGCAGGGATCACGACGCTCCCCAGGGCTTCGCCTGGGGCTGCCACGGCACCGCCCCGTGCCCTTCGGGGCCCCCACGCCGCGTTGCCGAGCTGCCCGGACAGCTCCGTGTCCAGAGCACCCCGGCGCCTTGCGGAGCTTCCCCTCGATCCTGGGGGCGTGGGGAGACGGCCTCCTTCGGCCCTGGCTGACTGAGGAGGCCACATTCCGCTGTCCTGGCGGGCGTGGGGGAGGACCGTGCCTCTGTCCTGGCGGGTTGGGGAGAGCGGGTCTCTCGGCCCTGGCGGACCTGAGGGGATCCCGTCCCTCGGTCCCTTCGGGCCTGGGGCCCCGTCCCTGACACCTGGCTGCCCTGGGATGGCCCGATCTCTCGGGCCCTGGCGGGCCTTTGGGTGGTCTCTTCTTCGGTTCCTGGTGGTCCGGGGAAACCCGGTTCCTCGGCCCTGGTGGGCACACCAGCCCTGATCTCTCGGCCCTGGTGGTCCGGGGTGGCCCGGTTCCTCGGCCCTGGGGGCCAGGGGAGACGTCGCTGCGGCCCCGGCAGGCCCGACGCACCGGACGCCGTGACCTGTCCGGCCCTGATTCCGGCGCCCACCCCCTAGCGCGGGGCCGGGCGACCGTCGCCCCGGGCAGGTGGCGTAGGTTTTCCCTGGGTGCTGTGCCCACAGGAGCACAAACCGCCCACACGCACCCGAAGACCTCGACGATTGCATGGGGAGACAACGCGCTCATGAGCGATGTACTGGAGCTGGTGGACGTATCCGTGGTCCGCGACGGACGCGCTCTGGTGGACGACGTCTCCTGGTCGGTCAAGGAGGGGGAGCGCTGGGTCATCCTCGGTCCGAACGGCGCCGGTAAGACCACCCTGCTCAACATCGCGTCCAGCTACCTCTTCCCGACCACCGGCCGGGCCGACGTCCTCGGCGAGCGCCTCGGCGGCGTCGACGTCTTCGAGCTCCGCCCCCGCATCGGCATGGCCGGCATCGCCATGGCGGAGAAGCTCCCCAAGCGCCAGACCGTCCTCCAGACCGTTCTCACCGCCGCGTACGGCATGACCGCCACCTGGCACGAGGACTACGACGAGGTCGACGAGCAGCGCGCCCGCGCCTTCCTCGACCGCCTCGGCATGACCGAGTACCTCGACCGCAGGTTCGGCACCCTCTCCGAGGGCGAGCGCAAGCGCACCCTGATCGCCCGCGCCATGATGACCGACCCCGAGCTGCTTCTCCTCGACGAGCCCGCCGCCGGTCTCGACCTCGGCGGCCGCGAGGACCTGGTGCGCCGTCTCGGGCGGCTCGCCCGCGACCCTTACGCACCGTCGATGATCATGGTGACCCACCATGTCGAGGAGATCGCGCCCGGCTTCACCCACGTCCTGATGATCCGCCAGGGCAAGGTTCTCGCCGCGGGCCCGATGGAGACGGAACTGACCTCCCGCAACCTGTCCCTCTGCTTCGGCCTCCCGCTCATCGTCGAGCGCAACGGCGAGCGCTGGACCGCGCAGGGTCTCCCGCTCGGCTGAACTCCCCGGAAAGCGGGGCCCATCTGGCATCGCCCCCTGTCCCGACCGCGACTGGCGGACCTACCATGACCACGTGGACATCGACGCATGGGTGTGGTGGCTGATCGGCGCGGTCGGACTGGGCATTCCGCTCGTGCTGACCGCGATGCCCGAATTCGGAATGTTCTCCGCCGGAGCCGTGGCCGCGGCCGTCGTCGCGGCGGTCGGCGGCGGATCGGTGGCTCAAGTGCTCGTCTTCGCCGCGGTGTCCGTCGCGCTCATCGCCGTCGTACGCCCCATCGCGGCCCGTCACAGAGCCCAGCAAGGGCCGCGCTTCGCCAGCGGCGTCGACGCGCTGAAAGGCCGTCAGGCGATCGTCGTCGAACGGGTCGACGGCAACGGCGGCCGCATCAAGCTGGCCGGCGAGGTCTGGTCCGCCCGCGCCCTCGACGCGTCTATGTCCTACGAGCAGGGCCAGCAGGTCGATGTGGTCGAGATCGACGGAGCCACCGCCGTGGTGATGTGAGCGCCCGCCACGGCACCCCCCCGAGCCGACCGGACCGAAAGCGAGCGAACCGGCCGAACGGACCGAACGGACCGAACTGCCCACAGCACAGCACCTGTTCTGGGAAACTGATCATCACGACCGTCCCAACAGCCGTCAGATCCATCGTCAGATCCGCCGTCAGACCGTCGTCAGCTCAATCCGCAGAATCATCCGGCAGCGAAGGACACAGGGAACGCGATGCAACCGATCATCATCGTCCTGATCATTCTGGTGGTGCTGGTCTTCATCGCCCTGATCAAGACGATCCAGGTCATCCCGCAGGCCAGCGCCGCCATCGTGGAGCGGTTCGGACGCTACACCCGCACTCTCAACGCGGGCCTCAACATCGTCGTCCCCTTCATCGACTCCATCCGCAACCGCATCGACCTCCGTGAGCAGGTCGTCCCCTTCCCGCCCCAGCCGGTGATCACCCAGGACAACCTGGTCGTCAACATCGACACGGTCATCTACTACCAGGTGACCGACGCCCGCGCCGCGACATACGAAGTCGCCAGCTACATCCAGGCGATCGAGCAGCTCACCGTCACCACCCTGAGGAACATCATCGGCGGCATGGACCTGGAGCGGACCCTGACCTCCCGTGAGGAGATCAACGCCGCGCTCCGCGGAGTCCTCGACGAGGCCACCGGCAAGTGGGGCATCCGCGTCAACCGCGTCGAACTCAAGGCGATCGAGCCGCCCACCTCCATCCAGGACTCGATGGAGAAGCAGATGCGCGCCGACCGCGACAAGCGGGCCGCCATCCTCACCGCCGAAGGTATCCGCCAGTCGCAGATCCTCACTGCCGAAGGTGAGAAGCAGTCCGCGATCCTGCGCGCCGAGGGTGAGGCCAAGGCGGCTGCCCTCCGCGCCGAGGGCGAAGCTCAGGCCATTCGTACGGTGTTCGAGTCCATCCACGCGGGCGACGCCGACCAGAAGCTCCTCGCCTACCAGTACCTCCAGATGCTCCCGAAGATCGCCGAGGGCGACGCCAACAAGCTCTGGATCGTGCCCAGCGAGATCGGCGACGCGCTCAAGGGACTCTCCGGAGCCATGGGCAACTTCAACCCGATGGCAGGCATGGGCGGCGGATCGGCCAAGGCGGACAACGGCAGCGGTACCGAGCGCCGCGAACAGCCCCCCATCGACTGAAGCCGGGACTTCTTCGTGCATGATCGGTGAGGCCCCTCGACCTTGATGGCGGGGAGGCGTCTCACCGACCATGGAGGAGATGGCGTTGTCCATCTGGGAGTCACTGGCGATCTTCGCTGCCGGAATGGGTGCCGGCACCATCAACACCATCGTGGGCTCGGGGACCCTGATCACCTTCCCCGTACTGCTCGCCACCGGGCTGCCGCCGGTCACCGCCACGGTCTCGAACGCCCTCGGCCTGATCCCCGGCTCCATCAGCGGCGCAATAGGCTACCGGGCGGAACTGAAGGGCCAGCGCTCCCTGGTGATGCGCCTCGGCGTCGCCGCCGCCGTCGGGGGTCTCGGCGGAGCCGTCCTGCTGCTGATGCTGCCCTCCACCGCCTTCGAGACGATCGTGCCCGTCCTCGTCGGGCTTGCCCTGGTGCTCGTCGTGCTCCAGCCCCGCATCTCCACGGCCGTCCAGCGCCGCCGTGCACGCAACGGCACCGACACCAAGACCGATGGCGGCCCCGTCCTCTTCGGCGGAATGCTGCTCGCCAGCGTCTACGGCGGCTACTTCACCGCGGCCCAGGGGATCATCTACCTCTCCCTCATGGGCATGCTGCTCGACGACACCATCCAGCGCCTCAACGCCGTCAAGAACGTCCTCGCGGCCATCGTGAACAGCATCGCCGCACTCTTCTTCCTCTTCGTCGCCGACTTCGACTGGACCGCAGTGCTCCTCATCGCCGTCGGCTCGGCGATCGGCGGCCAGTTCGGAGCCAGGATCGGCCGCAGACTCCACCCCACCGCACTGCGCGCGTTCATCGTGGTCGTCGGCAGCTTCGCCATCGTGCAGCTGCTCCTGCGCTGAGAAGCTGCTCGTGCGCTGAGACGAGCAAGAGCCCGCCCCCGATCCGTACGGGGACGGGCTCCCTCACGAAACACCACGGCGCATGGCGTGGGACCGAGCCCAACACGCGCTGCCCGCCACCGACCGGACGCCCGCGGACTACGCGGCCGTGTCCGCCGCCAGCCAGTCCGGCAACGCCGCCCGCTCGCCCGACCTCAGACCGAGCAGCATCGCCTCCGCCGGCGACGGCACGAACGGCTCGTGCAGCAGCGGCATACCCGCCTGCTCCGGCGTACGGTCCGCCTTGCGGTGATTGTCCTCGGCACACGAGGCCACCGTGTTCAGCCAGGAGTCCGCGCCACCGTGCGACCTCGGCACCACGTGGTCAACGGTCGTCGCCCGCCTGCCGCAGTACGCGCACCGGTGCTGGTCCCTGACCAGCACACCCCGCCGCGACCACGGCGCCTGTCTTCGGAACGGCACCCGTACGTATCTGCACAACCTGATGACCCGGGGCACCGGGAGGTCGACGGCGGCCGCGCGCACACGGAGACCGGGGTGGGCCTGCTCGACGACCGCCTTGTCCTGGAGCACCAGCACCACCGCACGGTTGAGCGTCACCGTCGACAGCGGCTCGAAGCTCGCATTCAGCACCAGCGTGTCCCGCATCTCGCCCACCTCCCGTTCGCCGGCCCGGCCCTTTCGGCGGGCATCGGGCTCGGATCAACTCTGGCCGGGCGCGCCGAGATGGACAACGCAATATCTGTGCCTGCCGGGAAGACGTGCAGCCAGGTCCGTGGCTGACCGGGGCAGGGGCCGTTGATGGTCCATGCCGGTGGTCGGTATCCACGGGGCTGGCCGGGACCCCCGGCCCCCGGCAACAAAACTGCCCTGCCCTGATCTCTCCAAGACCAGGGCAGGGCAAACGAAAAACGAACAATCAGCTCTCGGCGGGACCCTCGTACTCGGCGATCAGCTGTGCACGGGCGATCGTGTGGAAGCGCAGATTGAAGCCCACCACGGCCGGCGAGACATCCGCGTCCGGCCCCAGCTTCTCGCTGTCCACCGCATACACCGTGAACACATACCGGTGCTTCTCACCGGCCGGGGGAGCGGCGCCGCCGAAGTCCTTCGATCCGTAGTCGTTACGGACCTGGACCGCCCCTTCGGGAAGCCCCTCGAACTTCCCGGTGCCCACCCCCGCGGGAAGCTCGGTCACCGACGCCGGGATGTCGAAGAGGACCCAGTGCCAAAAGCCGCTGCCCGTCGGAGCGTCCGGGTCGAAACACGTTACGGCGAAGCTCTGGGTCTCCGCCGGGAAGCCCTCCCAGCGCAGATGCGGAGACGTGTTGCCCGCCGCATAGACCTGAGCGTCCTTCAGCACCGCTCCCGGCTCGATGTCGTCACTCACCACCGTGAACGACGGCACCGGCGGATGGAAGTCGTGCGGAAGAGGCGCCCGCTTCAGCTGGGTCACGTCAAAACCTCCGGTTCGGCTGTCCTGCGTCTGTGACCCGAGCCTAGAGCCAGTTGCGACGGCCACCGACGTCGGCGAGCCACTGGTTGAGGTACGCCGCCCAGTCGGTCGACGCGAAGTCGTGGTGGCCGACCTTGAACGCCTTGTACGAATCACTGCTCTCGCTGAACAGGCCCGGCTTCTTGTCCATCTCCAGGACGACGTCCATCTCGTGGTCGTCCGCGACGAAGGTCAGCTCGACCTGGTTCAGCCCGCGGTACTGCTGCGGCGGGAAGAACTCGATCTCCTGGTAGAACGGCAGCCGCTGCCGCGTGCCCCGTATGTGACCGCGCTCCATGTCCGCGCTCTTGAAGCGGAAGCCCAGCTGGATGAACGCGTCGAGGATGGCTTGCTGCGACGGCAGCGGGTGCACGTTGATCGGGTCGAGGTCGCCCGAGTCCACGGCACGCGCGATCTCCAGCTCCGTCGTCACACCGATGTTCATCCCGCGCAGATGCTGCCCGGCGATCGCCGTGACCGGCGTCTCCCACGGGATCTCGAGGCCGAACGGCACCACGTGCACCGCGCCGGCCTTGACCTCGAAGGCGCCACCGAGCCGCTGCTTGGTGAACTCGATGTCCTGCCTGACCTCCTGGTCGCCGCCCTCGACCTCGACGCGTGCCTGGAGACCGACGGACAGCCCCTCGATCTGCTGGTCGACCGAGCCGCCCTGGATCCGCACCTCGCCCTGGACGACACCACCCGGAACGACGTTCTCCTCGGTGAGCACCGTCTCGACGGACGCACCACCGGCGCCGAGGCTTGCGAGCAGCTTCTTGAAGCCCATGTCCACTCCTTCTAGGTCCTGACCCCTACATACGCCCGACGACCGTAGTCGGTTCCCCGGTACGCTCGAAGCGATGATCGAGAGTTCCGACCGTACGCCGCTGCCCCGTGCCTTCTTCGACCGCCCGGTCCTGGAGGTGGCACCCGAACTGCTCGGCCACACATTGGTCCGCATGACGGAAGACGGCCCGATAGAGCTACGCCTCACCGAGGTGGAGGCGTACGCGGGCGAGTCCGACCCCGGCTCGCACGCCTACCGCGGTCGGACCGCGCGCAACGAGGTGATGTTCGGCCCGCCCGGCCATGCGTACGTCTACTTCACCTACGGCATGTCAAGTCGATCAGCATGAACCTTCCCCTTCCCGACCTGAGTCGCCCTGTGGAGGAAGTGGCTCCTGACCTGCTCGGATGCCTGCTCCGTACGCAGACCGACGAGGGTGAAGTTGTGGCGCGCATCACAGAGGTAGAGGCGTACGAGGGGGAGGCTGATCCTGCCTCGCACGCCTACCGGGGACGCAACGAACGTAACGCTGTGATGTTCGGCCCGGCAGGGCACCTGTACGTCTACCGCTCCCACGGTCTCCACTGGTGCGCCAACATCGTCACCGGGACAGACGGCATCGCCTCGGCCGTCCTCCTTCGGGCAGGCAGAGTCGTCGAAGGGGAAGACCTGGCACGCAAGCGACGAGGGGGGAAGATCGAGAGCCCACGCCTTGCCCGAGGTCCGGGGAACTTCTGCCAGGCACTCGGCATCACGGCAGAGCACAACGGCGCAGACCTCCTGACGGGTACCTCGGTCACGCTGTCCGGGGGTGAGCGGGTACCTCCTGCGCTCATCCGGGTTGGTCCTCGGGTAGGCGTGAGCAGGGCCCATGACTGGCCGCATCGCTTCTACCTTGCCGGTGATTCAACGGTCTCGGCGTACCGGCTGAGCCCGAGAGCCAAGCCGTCCGGCTGAGCCGTCGAGCCGTTGTGCGCCTCGCTCGCAGCCTGTCAGTGAGTCGGCGAGGAGTTGGGCCCGACGCTGCGTGATCGCTCGCGAGCGTGGCGCGCGGTGCGTCCCTGGCCGGTCGAGTGGCTGTCGACGTGCGTCGACTCGGGCCGGAGGGGTGGGGGATGACCCCCTGAGTGCACGCTTCCTCACCGCCGTGTCTTACCGCCCGCCCTTGTGCCACGGTTTGTACCATGCTCGGACATCGAGCCTCGGACAGAGAGAGCCGCAGGTCAGACGCGGGATTGGCGCTGGGTCGAAGGGTGAGCCGGCCGACTGCCAGGGGTGGGGGGTTTGATCCGGGCCCATGTGCAGGGAGACCCCCAGCCGCCCCGAGAATTCGGGGGTAGGCCAGGGGGTCGACCGGACAGGGGACAGGATCAGGAGCGGGCTCGACGTCGAGCGGCACGCTTCTGACAGGTGCCCCCGCAGTACGTAGCTCGGGAGTCCTCGGGCAGGACCGTTCCGCACTCGGGGCAAGCGTTCACCTCGGGCTCGGACTGCTCCTCGGCGCCGTAGTCGTAGTGGTCGTAGGAGCCGGGGCCGAAGAGCGGACGCAGGCCGAGGCGACGGCGCCACTGTGCATCGCTCTCGTACATGAACGGAGGAGCCGGGGCGTACGGCGCGCACTCGGCGCAGTCGGCGCCGTGCGGGTACATCGGCTTCTCGAAGTCCTCGATGTGCTCACAGAACAGGCTGTCGCTCACGCGGCCACCGCCCCGACGATGGCGGCACCCAGGGTGAGGCCGGTACGGCGCTGTGCCTGCCAGACGTCGAAGTTGCGGTGACAGGGCTTGGCGAGCGGGGCGTAGTGCTCGGGATCGGTGGAGTACAGGGAGCCCTCGGAGTCGGCGTGCGTCGACACCTTCGGCTCGGGGTCGGTGCCCAGGTACGCCCACTCTTCGGCCTGTCGGCCGCAGCCGCAGGCGCAGCGCCAGTCCGAGGCGGGGCCGTGCTCGGCCTTCACGCGCTGGTGTGCGGACGTGTAGGTGATGGCGTCGCCTCGCCAGTTGCCGGACTGCTCGCGGAGCTTGCCGAACATCGGGTGAGCCTTGCCGGAGCGGTGGGCGGCTCGGTCGCCACAGGTGACGGTCGAGCCAGAGCGGAGCTTGGCGCCAACGATGGTGACCGTTGCGCCGCAGTCACAGGCGCACTGCCAGCGGGCAGCCTTCGAGCCGCTGGGGTAGGTGATGGGCTCAGCTTCGGCGACGACGGCGAGAGCGCCGTAACGGTGGCCGGTCAGGTCGAGCTTGCGGGGTGCCACTGTGTAAGTCCTCCTTGCGATGGGGCGCCCTGTCGGGCGCCACTTGGGTAGAGCTGCAACGGCAAGGTGAAGTCGCTTGCCGTGAGGGTCTTCGGGAAGTGGGGCGCGGTAGCGCCCCCAGTGAGTAAGCGGGCATACGTCAGGGGCGCCCGTAGGGCGCCACAGAGCAGAGCTGCAAGACGTCTTCGGATGGTGCCGGGCGGGAGCCCGGCCAGAGCGCAGAGCTACTTACTGCTTGCTCTCGCCGTTGCCCGAGACGGACTACGTCTGTCCGCGCGGAGACTCCGCCAGGAGTCGAGCACGACAGTGCTCTTACTCTGGCCAAAAGTTCTCGACAGGCGGAGGGCTCTTACTCTGGCCAAAACTTCGGAGTGGACCGGCTGACGCCGAGCTCTCTTACTCTGGCCAAAAGTTCTCGACGAGCAGGAGCGGGCTCGGGGTCCGAGCCGGGACTCTTACTCTGGCCAAAAGTTCTCAGGCCACGTCGTCGAGCCAGTCGTCAGCGTCGAGCCAGCCCAGCCACTCCGTGGCCCGGTCTCCGGGCTCCAGGCTGAACGTCGTCTTCGCTCCGCGCTTGACGCCGATCGTCTCGACCGTCAGCCACCCGGACTCGACGAGCACCTGAACGCCTCGCTCGGTGTAGGCGCGCTCTCGACCGGCACTGTCCCGGACGCCCACGGCATCGGCCAGTGAGCGCCACGGCACGGTCACGCGGGAGTCCTCGCCACAGAGCCGGGCGAGTTGCTTCGCTACCAGTTGGCCGCTGCGCGGTACGCACTGGATGACGTCGGCGTACCACTGGGCAGCCTGCCCGGTCGGCGGGTAGTGCTCGGCAGCCAGGGCGTATCCACGCTTCCGCAGCCTGATTCGGTTCTCCTCAACCTTGGGGAACAGGTCTTCAAGCACGGGTCACCGCACCGGCCGAGAGAGCTGCCAGGTGTCGTAACCGAGGCGCCGGAGGAACCCCTCCTCTTGGAGGGACCGGAGTCCGGACTCGAACTCGGCCGAGGGGATGGAGCACTTCCGGGCCAGCTTCCGAGGGGAGAGCCGGAACGGCTCGCTCGCGGGGAGCGTGAGGTACTGAGACTCGTAGCCGACCCAGGAAGGGGCGGCGGGGTTGTTGGTCTTGGGCATGGGTGTACGACCTCCTTGGGAGGCCGAGGGCAGCGCAGAGCTACGCCTCGGCGTGATGGTGGGAGATCGCGCGTCCGTTCGCGCTCGGGGTGCCCTTGGCTTCCCCTGCCAGCCCCTCGGGATGGCGGCCCCTCGCGGAGTGGCCAGCTCAACCGCCGCTGAACGGCGGGAGCTACGGTCCGCCTCACGAAGAGGCGGGAAGAGGGTTCTACATGATCGGGTGTTCAGCCGTCAACTTCGTCACTCGTTGTCGACGGCCGGCTGAGCGGAGAGTGAGCATGGCGCCAGTAGCTCGGAGACCTCGACGAGCGCCCCGACGCTCAGGCCGGACCCCTTCACGGGGCAGTACCGGCCATCTGCGGTATGCCTCATCAGGAGCCGTTGACCGAGGCCGAGGCTGATCTGTACGACCGTGCCGACAGGGAGAGAGCCGAGCTCTTCGGGGGTGAGCTTGGACGCCTCGACGTACTGCCTCTTGCTCACGCCAGCCCCTCGGTTTCGAGGGCGGCCTGAACACGTACGGCACGCTCCCACGACAGACGCAGGGACTCTTGCAGCCCGGAGGCGGTGACTCGTCGACCGGTGCGGCGGAAGTCTGCGGCGACGGCACGGGCTTGCTCGATCACCTGGTCATCGGTGCGCCGGGGCGGGAGGGCCGGGCCCTTCCCCTTCCTGCGCTTCCCCTTGCCGGTGGTGGGCTGCTTCGCCTCGGGTATCGCCACGCTCTCGACGGCGGGGAAGAGGGCGACGACGGTACGGCCGGTCAGTTCGGCGGAGAGGGCCAGGGCTGCAACGGGGATCGCGGAGAACGCCAGGGCCAGCCACACCGGAACACCCTCGACGCGCTCAGGTACGACGTGATGCGGGGTGACGCCGAGGGCGCCGGACGCGTTGCTCAGTCCGGACGACAAGGCGAAGAGGGCGACGGAGGCCACGGCCAGGCGACGCGCCACGGGGTCCGCCTTCAGGGTGAGTACGGCCAGCATCGCTACGACGGTCGCGCCGTCCGGCAGGATCGCGGCGCAGTACGCGGGGATGGGCGGGAGGCCGAGGGCGGAGAACGCGCCCACGGTGGCGGAGAACGAAGCGACGAACGCGGCGCTCATGACGACGGTCAGGGCAACGGCGAGGGTGACGACAGCGGCTCTCTTGGCTGCCGGGGTGGCGCTGTGCACGGGTGAGGTACCTCCTTGGGGTACGACGACAAACGCCCCCACAGCCCAAGTGCGGGCCGTAGGGGCGTCGTCGGGGAGTTGGTCGGGTGGGGTTGCCAGCGGGCGGGAGGCGGGTGCTCAGGCGGCCTGACGCATGGCGCGGATACGGTCCCGCTTCGCCTTGGCTCGGATCTGCGCGGGGGTGAGCTCGGCAGGAAGGAGGGCGCGGGTCGCGAGGGAGGCGAGGGCCATGGACTCGACGAGGAAGGCGGCGAAGAGCAGGGCGGCGACGACGGTCATGGGGTGTGCTCCTTGTACGGGCGGTCCGTGATCCGAACCGCTCAGCACCCACCCCGGCAGCGGACCTTGCCAGGGCGGACACTCAGCGGTCCGTCAGATGCGCCCGCCCGCGTAGCTGCTCCGACCGCCAATCCACAGGTCCATGCCGGACTGCGGGGCGGACTCCGTCAGGGTCGTCCGACGCGAGGCGTACCACTCGTCACGTCGCGCCTTCAGCTCCGGACTGGCGTCCGGGTTGTCGATCTTCGACATGGTGAAGCGAACCTCGTCCTTCTCCAGACCATCGCCGACGACTGTGGACAGGACGTTGATCGCGTTCGGGTGCAGGATCTCGCCCTTGGCTTCGCTCAGGGCCTTGACGATCCGCTCGGGCACGATGTCGCGGTGCTCGGGGCGCCGGTACAGGGTGAGCACGACATCGGCAGAGAGCGTGACACCGGAGATGGACGGGTGCCGCTTGTACTGGCGATCGTTGAACGTGCCGTCGTACGAGCTCTCGGGCTGCGAGACGATCAGGACCGGGGCGTCACCCTCGGTCGGGACCAGGCCGCGAGGGTCGGCGTAGGTCGAGAACACCTGAGCGGCGGGGAAGACGTTCGCCTTCAGCAGGGCCTCGGCGACAGCCTTGGCGACCTTCTTGTCAGAGGCGGGAAGGGCGCGCTCGGCGCGCTTGACGCGAGGGTCCTTGCCGTCCGGGGCGGTGTTCTCGATGTGCTTGTGGGCGAGCAGCTTGGCGCGCTCCTCGGCGGCCAGGGCCTCGGCGAACTCGGCCGCCGTCGCCGTCTCGATGCCTCGGGCGTAGCGGTTGCGCATCCCGGCCACACGGCCAGCCGCTTCCTGGTACTCGTCTTCCCAACGCTCGATGTTGTCGCGGAGCTCGGCCAGGTCGCCACGGGCCTTGGCCGCCTTCTCGGCGGCCTTCAGCTCCTCGGCGGCGACGATGTCAGCGAAGGACAGGGACTTGGTCTTGGCAGTAGCCATCTGGGGTTACCTCCTGGGGAAGTGGTAGCGCGCACGCGCGCGAGCCGGCCGTCTGTCGGCGAGGCTCCGTGTGCCGCTGTGTGGGCACAGGAAGAGCCCCACGGTCATCGGGACCATGAGGCTCGGAACGTCTGCGAGAGAGGCTGTGTGCGGTTCGGGGAGGGGGGTTACTGGCCTACGCGAGAGCGCCAGGCGGACCAGGCTTCAGACCACTCGGGCCAGTGGTCGAAGATGAACTGTTGGTCGAGCACCGTTGCGGGTCTCATGCTCGGGTCGTAGTCCCAGGCTTCCGGCAACTTGCCCTCCATGCGCAGATGGAAGGCGAACGCCCGGACCTGTCCGCGAGGCTCCTTCAGCCAGTCGGCGGCATGGTTGGTGTTGATCCAGATCCCGCCGTTGTCGCGTCGGCTCACTGGCCACGCTCGGCGGCACGCTCGACCAGGGCGCGCTGGTAGAGCACGGTGTTACCGACTCGGATGTGAGGCAGGCGCTCGCGCCCCTCGGAGCGTCGGGCACGGAGTGAACCGGCGGACAGCCCAAGGAGCTCGGCGGCCTGCGCGGTGGTCAGCCAGTCATCGGCTCGGAACTCGTACGGCACGGGGTCACCGTCCTTTCTCGGCGGACTGCGCCGCCGTTGTCTTGGTTGCGAAAGAGAGGACCCCGACCACCTACCGGAGTGAGTAGGCGACCGGGGCTTGCCCGCATCCACGCGCGAGATGCGGAAGTCTGAGAGATGGCTTCGCCCCCGCCGTCCCGTGACGCTGGAGGGCGAGGGCGAAGCCGGTGGGGAGCGTCCCGGTGGAGCGGACCGGAGCTCGACCCGAGGAGGCAGGTAGGAGGTAGGGCCTGCCGTGATGGTTCGAGAGACTGCGCCGTCGTTGGGGCGCGAGCCAAAAAAGAGGCGGGGCGAAGCACCCTCACTTGTAAGGATGCAGCGCGCGGGCCGTCGGTCAGGATCACCTCGGCGTGACGCCGGTCACCCGTTCGGGCCAGGGGCGATGAACCCTCTACCTACAAGTCCCGGATGAGCAGCCCTTCTCGGAACGAGATCAGGCAGTGACGCCGGTCACCCGCCAGTTGGGGAGTGAACACCCCTCACTTACTGATACGGAGAACGATCTTGGTTTGTCGCGGTCGATCGCGGAAGTGAGGCGCAGGTCACATGATGAGCCCCCGCCAGTCGCGAGGGAACGACTGACAGGGGCTCGGTCTGGGGTTGGGCGGAGATCTGCCTTACTCAGCTCGCACAACGAAGGCGAAGGACGTACACAGGCGCCGGAACCCTGCGTGTCCCGTCCGGCCGGTGTGGCTCATGCACTCGATGTCGACCGCTCCGCCGTCCGTTGATGGCGTTGCCTGCCATTCGCACTTCAGGCACTCGGCCTCGAAGGTGACGTCAGTCTCCGGATGCTGCGTGATCCGGTGAGTCACGTACCGCATGACGGAGCGGACCATCACTCGGCCCCGTGCCCTTCCCGCAGGTGCGTACGGAGTACGACGTTCGCGTCCGACGCCTTCGAGTGGTCGCCGACCGATCGGGCGTTGGCTCGGGTCACGGCGATGCCGAGGCACTCACGGCAACCCCCTACGGGGTCCGGCTCCTGGATCGGAGCCGAGAGGTGTACCGGCCCGGCCATCGTGGTCTTCGGTGTGCTCATCCTGCGCGACCTCCCCGACTCCATGTCTCGGGATGAGCATCGCCTGAGATCCGGGCGGGGTGGCGGTTCAGTCGCGTTGTGGCATGAACTCACGCACGGCAGGCGGCGGACCACTCGGCGAGCTTCGCTCTCGCCTCCTCGCCGAAGAGCGCGCACCCCTCGTACCCGGCGAACTCCTCGACGTACGCCCGTACGTCCCTCGGGTCGCGGAACACCATCACGCCCGTGGACATCTCCGCCGTGGCCAATCGGTCGTCGTAGATGGTGAAGGTGTTCAAGGGGCACCCCGGCAACGGGGTGTCCAGGGGGATCACGCCGAGGCGCACGTTCGGAATGTGCGTGAGCGAGGCGAGCCGGTCAAGCTGTACGGCCATGGCGTGAGGGGCCAGGAACGGGGACCGTGCCGCTTGCTCGGTCAACAGGAACGCGAACCGCTTCGAGCGGTCGTACAGGACTTCCTGTCGCTCCAGCTTCCGGGCGATGGCCTTGCTGTGATCGCCGGGGATGTGGGCCAGACTCGCCCTGATGTATTCCGGCGTCGAGAGTAGGCCGGTGATCATCGAAAGCAGGAAGAACCGGAACTCTGCCGACGACGCTTCGAGCCCTGCCAACTCCCGTTGCTTCTTGTCGAGTCCTTTCCTGCGGAGCCCCCGTGCGTCCTGCCATTCGGTGTTCGCCGTACGGGCGAGGGCGGTCACTTCCGCCACCACTTCCGGCGGAGCTTCAAGGGCCGTCAGGAGAGCCTCGATGTCGACGAGGGTCGGCCGTGTCTGGCCGTTCTCGATGCGGCTCACCTTGGACTGCGACATGGCGCAACGCGCGGCGAGCCGGTCCCCGGAGAGACCGGCCGCCTTGCGCAGTTCTCGAAGCATGGAGCCCAGCTCTTGCCGGGACTTGCCGAGCTCCTCGGGCTCGAAGGTCACTCGCTCTTCACGTACTCCAGGAAGGGGACCGACGCGGCCACGGCGAGACGCTGGTACTCGATGAACGGGGCGGGGTCGCCCTCGTACAGCTCTCGGCCGATCTGCCTACCGTCGTCCTCGTAGCGCATCAGGACGACCGTCGAGCGGTCGAACATCCAGTAGTCGCCGACGTCGTCAGGCAGTGGGTTGGGTCGGTCCGTCAGGTCGAGAATGCGGATGTCCTCTCCTGCCGGTGCTTGGTGCTGGTAGTACCGCTCGAACTCGAAGCGCAGGTAGTCGCTCAACGGGCGCCGGACGATGTGGACACGCCCCACGTTCCGAGTGCGGACCATGTCTGTCCAGGAGTCCGAGTAAGGGCCAGGGAACCGGGCCCCTGCCTTGAACGCCTCGAACTCCTCGGCCTCCTGCGGTACGAGGTACTGCGGAAGGGTCTCCAGTCGCCACGCTTCCGTCTGGAAGTCGCGGAACTTGGCTTGCCAGTCGTCACCATCCAAGAGCACGGACAGCCTCCCGAAGAACGCTCTCGGGGATCTCTACGAGCCCTTCGCCCTGCGGCGGCGTGAAGGCGTTGGACACGTCGCCTTGCATGACGAACGACCCACTCTCTGTGCGGTAGACGTTCGGGCAGTCACCCTGCCCGCACTCGCCGTTCCCGTTGCCGGTGAGTCGGGTAAGCCCTGCACGCTCAGACATGCGTAACCCCCTGGTCTGTCGGCCCCTGTCGGGCCCATCGACAACGACCGTACGAGCGCCACCCACGGCCGTCTACCCAAGAACGCGGGTATGCACGTCCCTGCATGAACTGAGCGGAGAGAGGGGTGCACAGGGACGCGAGAGGCCCAGGGAACAACGAAGGGCGCCCCGTAGGGCGCCCCTCTCGCTGGCTACTGTCCGCTCAGCCGGCCGTCACTGTCCGGAAGGTGATCCGGCAGTGATCCGACTTGAACCCTCGGACTCCTCGCCCCCTCGGCATGAGCTCGACGAGTTGGCAGACCTGCATGACGACCGTCCGCACGTAGTCGATTCGGTCGGGGTCCTCGTAGTCCAGCTCTTCCCACAGGTACTCGACGTCCCCCAGGTCGACGCGCACCCGCTTCGCTGCCAGGTCGGCAAGCTCGGTCCGCACCTTCGTCAGGTCGGCGTCACACCTGCCGATGCCTGCTCGCATCGTCGATGCGTCGATGTCCCCTGCGGCGAACATCTCCGCCAGGGCAGTACGCCTCTCAGACGCGGCCACCTCTTCGGCCAGTAGCTCGGCCTCTCGCTCCTCGTCTGCGGCATCCGTGGCCGGAGCCTGGTTCCACTCCTCGGCCTTGTCGATGACCTTCCGGACCACGTAGGAGTCAAGCGGGTCTGCCGGACAGGTGATGCACCGGCCGCCTGAACAGGTGTAGATGCGGTACCGCTCGCCTGCTGCGTTCTTCTTGCTCCACCCCTGCGTGACGACAGCCTGACACTTCGAGCAGCGGACCACGCCGGACAACAGGGCCTTGCGCTTCCCTCCGCCACCCGTGTTCCGCTCAGGGTCGCTCAGGTAGCGGACCAGGGCCCGGAACATCCCCTCAGAGACGATCGACCCCCAGTTGCCCGCACCGGTCTCCTCGGTCAGCCGTACGCGCCTTCCGTCAGGCTTCTCGACCCACTGCGAGTAGGTCTGGAGACCCGCGTTCCTTGGCTTCAAGAGGACGCCCCGGAGGTTCGAGCTGCGCCACTCCTTGCCGTGAGGCGAGAGCAGTCCACGGCCGTTCCAGTCCTTCGCGATCGACCACAGGGAGACACCGGCCAGGACGTCCTGGTACGCCTGCCGCAGGGCTTCCGCCTCCTTCTCGCGGTGCCTACCGTCGCGCTCGAAGCCGAAGGGACGAGTACTCCAGAACGGCCTACCCGACTCCCTGCGCCGCTGGTGTCCGAGCACCTGACGCTCTACTCGCATCTCGGTCTCGTTCCGTGCGACTACCGCACCGATGCGAGCAGCGAGGCGACCCGAAGGGGTCGCGAGGTCCAAGACGCCCTGAGCCTGAGCGGCGGCCAGTGTGACGCCGGTCGACTCGGCCAGGTCAACCAGGTCTTCGAGGTCACGGGGCGTGCGGTACATCCGGTCGTAGTGGCGCGAGACGATGGCGTCCACCTTGCCCGCAGCAACCAGAGCCTTGACCCGCTCCCACCCCTTACGCGGACCCTTCGAAGCTGACGTGTCCTTCTCGGAGATCACGTCAACGATCTGCCAGCCGTTCCGCTCGCACAGCGCCTCGCTCAGCTCCACCTGCTGCGCCAGGTTCCCGCCCTTCGACTCCTCGCCCCTGGGAGTAGGGGAAAGCCTGGCGTACACAATCGCTCGCATCGTGGTCTTCCTGCTCGTTCGCTCTGTTGAAGTGTGACTGAGAGGGGAGGCGAGCCAGCGCCAGCCTCCCCGTGACGCTCGCCGCTCAGAGACCGGCTGCCTCTCGAAGGGCTTCGATGGACACGGCGACCTCTTCGAAGTCCGGCTCAGTCGTGATGCAGTCCGAGACGTAGAGGCTGAACACCTTCCGTCCGTCGTCGGTGACCCCTTCGAGGGAGAGTCCGTCCTCCTCACCTTCGAGAGCTTCGATGCCGTGGGGGAGGAGTCGACGGAGAGCGTCGGCACGCAGGGAGTCGTGAAGGGAAGCGCCACCCTCGGACAGGGACAGATCCTCGCTCGCCGGAGGGGAGACCAGGACGCCCGTACCGGCGATCATGTCGACGATGGCGGTGAAGGGGCGAAGGTCGATCACCTGGCCCGCCTCGGACTCCAGCCACTCAGCGCGGAAGGCGTCCCGGTGCAGTCCGCCGTGACCGGCGGGGAGGAGGCAGGGGAGACGGTGACGGCCAGGACCCTCCTGCTCCCAACCGGGACGGCGCTTGCCGCAGAGCTCGGCATCAAGGAAGGAAGCGACAACGGGAAAGTGTCGGTCGACGAATGCAACCGCTCGCTCCTCCTCGGTCACCTCGGCCTCGGCTGGTGCCTGCTCCTCAGTCTCGGGAAGCTCCTCCTGCTCGAAGGGGTTCGGAGTCAGCTCGGGCTCCAGGCCGGAGAGCACGCGCACAGCGATCGTCTTCGCCTGCCGCAGGAGGTTGCCCCGGAAGATCTGACGCTTGCCGGAGACCTCCACTCGCCAGTCATTACGGCCAGCACCCTTACGGATTGCTGCGACGAGTTCCCCGCTCTCGTCCCATCCGTAGTGCGTGCCGCTGACTTCCTTGTCCTTGGTCCACTTGATCTCGATCACTACCCCCTCGCTTGCGGCCCGTTGTCGGGCCGAACGAGATACATGCTGAGAGCCGCACCTACGGCATGTGGCACTGCCTCAATGTGGTGTGCGGCCCGGAGGGCAAGGCGAGCGGAATCCTGCTGAGGGCCGGCGAGATCCAGGTGGGCGCCGAGCTCACCCGCAGACGTCGTGTCTCGGCCCGTCATGACAAGGAACTGGCCAAAGGCCCCGCGCGTCTGGCCACGGCCCTCGATGTCGACCGCGCGATCAACGGCGCGGACCTCTGCAACGGCCCGGCCTCCCCTCTGACGCTCCTCCACGGCAGCCCACCCCCGCCTGACCAGGTGCTCAACGGCCCGCGGACGGGTGTCAGCGGTGAAGGGGCGTACCACCCGTGGCGGTTCTGGATCGAGGGCGACCCGACCGTGAGCCCGTACCGGGCCCATGTGCCGCGCCGACGGGCGACTTGACTCGGGCCGGCGCGACGCCTAACGTAGCCCGAGCCGCTTGAACGGGTACTGCTTTTCAGCAGCCCCGGAGCGGCCATCCACTACTTACGACAACCCCGACCGGGTGCGATTTCGGCATGCCGAAATTCAAATCCGATCGACTTGAGTCGACTCGATTATGAGGCACCGGGGAAATCGGCTAAAGTAGTGACCACGCCGAAAGGGAAACGCGAAAGCGGAGATCTGAAAGCGGTCCCGCCGACCGGGAATCGGACGCGAAAGCGTCTGATAGAGTCGGAAACGCAAGACCGAAGGGAAGCGCCCGGAGGAAAGCGTCGGACAGTGTCCGGGGTGAGTACAAAGGAAGCGTCCGTTCCTT
>NZ_JBIRZM010000025.1:0-87121 GCF_044390825.1 Streptomyces sp. NPDC018833
GGCTGCCCCCAGCTTCACCGGGCTGCTGCGACAGCCCAGCGGCGAAGGTCTCTCACCCCCACACAATCCACATGCGCTTTCCACGGCGCACTGTCGCGCCTCCCCAGGGCGATCAGTCCTTCAACGGTATCCGCAGCCGTCGGGTGTGACCGCTGGGGACAGGTAGGCCGGTATCGGCGTGGGTGACAGGGCGGCCAAGGCGGCGGGAGAGGGCTTCGAGAATGCACACCCGCACGGCGCTGCGGGGGACTGTGCCGCTGAGCCAGTGGCTCACCGCCGACTCGTCGTTGCGCAACGGTGTGCCGGTCTCAGCATCCAGGTCCCGCGCCTGTGGCGAGGGAGGGCCCGCCAGCCGCAAGCGGTGGGCACCCCGTCCGGCCGCCTTCTTCGCAAGGTCCGGCAGCCTAACGGGTCCAACTGCACAGCATCAGCCGTGGAGTCCACAGCGACCGTAAGGGAGAAAGCGATGAACGTGGACGAGCTGTTCACCGGCGACCTGATCAACGGAGTTCCGGCCGTCGAGGCCGCGCTGCTCGACAAGATGCCGGGCGGTGGCGACGACAACGGCGACCACTGCAAGTGATCCAGGGCTGACGCCAGGCGGCCTCGGGCGTCAGCCGCCGTCGCCGTCGCCGTCGCCGTCGCCGTCGAGCAGTCGGTCCACGGGCAGGTCGAGAGACACGCCGATCGACGCGGGGAAGGCCATGGACATTCCGCGCTTGTACGTGGAGCAGGTGCGGTAGTCGTCGCCGTCGGGATCGGCGTACACCAGGACCCGGTCGTGCTTGCGGTCGACGACGGTGTACACGGGGATCCCGGCTCGGGCGTAGGTCTCCACCTTGATCACCATGTCGTTGGACCAGTTCGTCGACGTGACCTCCAGGACCATGCGGAAGACATCGGGCGGCCGTGTCCACGCCACGCACCGACGAGCCGTCCGGTCCGAGCCCGCCAACCACTTCGCCCCGCGCGTCACGCGCTGCTGAGCGACAGCTTCACCGCGAAGCCGAGGAACAGCGCGCCCGCCGCCGACGTCGCACCGGCCGAGAGCCGCCTGCGGCGACGGAAGGCCGCGGCGAGCCGCGAGCCGCCGAATATCAGGGTCGTCAGGTACAGGAAGCTGCTGAGCTGGAGCAGGGCGCCGAGGACCAGGAAGGAAACGGCCGGGTACGCGTACGACGGGTCCACGAACTGCACGAAGAAGGAGATCAGGAACAGGATCGCCTTCGGGTTGACCAGGCTGATGATCAGGGCGCGGCGGTACGGGTTCTCCGGCGGTCCCGTCGTGGGCGCCGGCTCCGTGCCGTGGGCCGGTGTCCGGCCGCGGGCGTGCCACATCGCCCAGGCCGCGCGGAGCATGCCGATGGCCATCCAGGTCAGATAGCCCGCGCCCGCGTACTTGACGATGGTGAACAGCAGCGGGGTGGTCTGGAGCAGCGAGGCCGCGCCCAGCGCGGCCAACGTCATCAGGACGGCGTCCCCCGTGAAGACACCGGCGGCCGCCTTGTAGCCGGTGCGGGTGCCCTTGCGGGCGGCGACGGACAGCACGTACAGCGAGTTCGGTCCCGGCAGCAGAATGATCAGGACGAGGCCCGCGAGATAGGTCGGAATATCGGTCACACCCAGCATGAAGCGGAGTGTCGCACGGGGGTGCGACACTCCGCCTCGGTGTTTCGCATGCCGGAAGATCAGAAGGCGTCCGTGGGCACGTACGTGCCCCACACCTCCCGCAGCGCGTTGCACACCTCGCCGACCGTGGCGCGCGCCCTGAGCGCGTCCTTCATCGGGTAGAGCACGTTTGCCGTGCCCTCGGCGGCCTTCTTCAGCGCGGCGAGCGCCTCGTCCACGGCGCCCTGGTCGCGTTCGGCGCGCAGCCTGGCGAGCCGTTCCGCCTGCTGGGCCTCGATCGCCGGGTCGACGCGCAGCGGCTCGTAGGGCTCCTCGGCGTCGAGGGTGAAGCGGTTGACGCCGACGACGACGCGCTCGCCCGAGTCGGTCTCCTGCGCGATGCGGTAGGCGCTGCGCTCGATCTCGTTCTTCTGGAAGCCGCGCTCGATGGCGTTGACCGCGCCGCCCAGGTCCTCGACGCGCCGCATGAGGGCCACCGCCGCCGCTTCGACGTCGTCCGTCATCTTCTCGACCACGTACGAGCCGGCGAACGGGTCGACGGTGGCGGTCACGTCCGTCTCGTACGCGAGGACCTGCTGGGTGCGCAGCGCGAGGCGGGCGCTCTTGTCCGTCGGCAGGGCGATGGCCTCGTCGAAGGAGTTGGTGTGCAGCGACTGCGTGCCGCCGAGTACCGCCGCGAGGCCCTGCACCGCGACGCGGACCAGGTTCACCTCCGGCTGCTGGGCGGTGAGCTGCACCCCGGCCGTCTGCGTGTGGAAGCGCAGCATCAGCGATTTGGGGTTCTTCGCGCCGAACTCCTCCTTCATCACCCGCGCCCAGATGCGGCGGGCGGCCCGGAACTTGGCGACCTCTTCGAGGATCGTCGTCCGCGCGACGAAGAAGAACGACAGGCGGGGCGCGAAGTCGTCCACGTCCATGCCGGCGGCGACGGCGGTACGGACGTACTCGATGCCGTCGGCGAGGGTGAACGCGATCTCCTGCGCGGGCGAGGCACCGGCTTCCGCCATGTGGTAGCCGGAGATCGAGATGGTGTTCCACTTCGGGATCTCGGCCTTGCAGTACTTGAAGATGTCCGCGATCAGCCGCAGGGACGGCTTGGGCGGGAAGATGTACGTGCCCCGGGCGATGTACTCCTTCAGCACGTCGTTCTGGATCGTGCCGGTCAGTTTGTCGGCAGGGACGCCCTGCTCCTCGCCGACCAGTTGGTAGAGGAGGAGCAGCAGGGCGGCGGGGGCGTTGATGGTCATCGACGTGGAGACCTTGTCCAGCGGGATCCCGCCGAACAGCACGCGCATGTCGTCGATCGAGTCGATGGCGACGCCGACCTTGCCGACCTCGCCGTGCGCGATGGGCGCGTCGGAGTCGTGGCCCATCTGGGTCGGCAGGTCGAAGGCGACGGACAGACCCATCGTGCCGTGGGCGATGAGCTCCTTGTAGCGGGCGTTGGACTCGACCGCCGTGCCGAAGCCCGCGTACTGGCGCATGGTCCAGGGCCGGCCGGTGTACATCGTCGGGTACACGCCGCGCGTGAAGGGGTAGGCCCCAGGCTCGCCCAGCTTCTCGGCCGGATCCCAGCCCGCCAGGTCCGCCGGTCCGTACACCGGCTCGATGGGCAGTCCCGACTCGGACTCGCGCGCCATATCTCTGTGCCTCCCGCTGAAGCTACTGACTGGTAACGACCCTTGCGACGGACTGTAGCGGCGAGCGTGCGAGGGGTGGAGGGCCACACCCTGGGACCTTGCTCACAGGTCCTCGTATCGTCGCCGTCCCCCAACTGTTACCCCCATGATGCGCGGGATCGTGCAACCGGGCGGCAGAGGTAGCTGTCTCACCAGGCACAAGGACAAAGAGGGCGATCATGCTCAGGGGGGCGATCATGCTCAGGAAAGACGTTGGGGTCAGAAGAGGTGTTGCGGTCAGAACGCTGGCAGCGGCGGCCGCGATGGCCGTAGCCGTGGTGACGGCGGGCTGCACGGCACAGGCCGCCGTCACGGCGCCGAAGGACGACGCCAAGCCGAGTGCGGCACCCACCACGGCCACGCCGTCGGCCTCGGAGCCGGCCGAGCCGTCCGAGAAGCCGTCGCCGTCGCCCAGCGCTTCCGCGCCCGCGCCCGCGCCGAAGATCCTCATGGCGCCGGGCGCCAAGGGAGAGCAGGTGCGCGAACTCCAGGCCAGGCTGGCGCAGATCGGCTGGTTCGACGACAAGCCCACCGGGACGTACGGCCCGGTCACCACCACGGCGGTCAAGGGCTTCCAGGGCAAGCGCGGTCTGTCCGCCACCGGCAGCACCGACGAGGTGACCTGGCAGAAGCTGCTCGGCATGACGACGAAGCCGACCCGCGCCGAGCTGGACGGCAAGGAGGTCGAGAAGCCGAAGGCGAAGCTGGACCCGCGCTGCATGACGGGCCGGGTGATGTGCATCAGCAAGACCACCCGGACGCTGTCCTGGGTGATCGACGGCAAGGTCCTCTCCACGATGGACGTCCGCTTCGGCTCGCAGTACACGCCGACCCGCGAGGGCTCGTTCGGCGTGGGCTGGAAGTCCCGGCACCACGTGTCGACGATCTACCACACGCCCATGCCGTACGCGATGTTCTTCAGCGGCGGCCAGGCGGTCCACTACTCGTCCGACTTCGCGGCCCGCGGCTACAACGGCGCCTCGCACGGCTGCGTCAACGTCCGGGACAAGGGAAAGATCGCGGCGCTCTTCGACCAGGTGCGCACGGGCGACAAGGTCGTCATCTACTGGTGAGCGGCGGCCGGCGGTGAGCACCGGGCCGGCGGTGAGCGGGCCCGCGGGCTCCGAGGAAGCCTGAAAGACGGGGGCTCTGCGGAAGCCTGGAAGAGAAAGAGAGGGCGCGGGCGGGACCGGGGGAACGTGTCCCGCCCGCGCCATGTGCGCTGAGCCGTAGGTACGGGGGGAACCCCGGCTCTTCGCGCGGCCGATGACCAGTCGGCTCACTTCTTACTGCGCCACGCGGCGAAAAAACGTCACACCGCGCGCGCCAGGAAGAAAACCAGCAGTTCAGAAGGGGTAAATGGCCGGGCTCGCGGAGGCCGTGCCGGATGCCGTCGGCGCCGGGTCCTCGGGGACGAGCGTGAAGGAGACGGGCGGGACGGGGGCCAGGTCGCCGGAGTCGGCGCCGCCGGACCTGCCGACGTCGGTGTCAGGGTCGGCGTCGCCCTTGCCGTCTCCGTCCCCGGAGCCGTCGTCCTTCTTGTCGCCGTCGCCGCCGCCCTCGTCCTTGCCGCCGGCGTCCTCGCCGCCGAGCAGCTGGTCGCAGAACCGCTGCACGCGCTCGGCACCGTTCGCCTGCTCCTCAAGGCTCTTCTTGCGCTCCGGGGCGATCGTCCCGTTGCGGTAGTCCCGGCACGACTCGACGGCCTTGCGGCGCAGCTCGGCGTTCCGCTCCAATTCGCCCGCGCCGGGCGTCGCCAGTCCGCCGTCGCCCGCTCCCGAACCGCCGGGGATCGCCGTGCCGTCCTGACCGGAATCCGAGGGGCCGCCGCCGGCCGGAGGCGGGACCGCGGGCGTAGCGGCACCCGGGGGCGTGGAGGTGCCCTCCGCCCCCGGACTGCTCGACGTCAGCGGGCCGGGTGGCTCGGCCGCCGACACGGAGGACGCGGGCAGCGGGCGCTTCTCGCCGCTGAAAGGGGTGGGCAGGACGCCGGTGCCGGCCGCGACCGCCACCCCGCCGAGCGCACAGGCGGCCACCGCGGCGGCGATCCCGAAGCGCATGGGGCGGCCGAAGCGCAGCCCGCGGACCGGCACGGCGGGGCGGGTCGCCCCTACCGTGCCGAGCACGCCGCCCGCGGGCGCCGCCGCATCGGCCCTGGCCTTGCGGAACGCGGCCATGGCGGCCGCCTCACCGGGCAGCTCGCCGTCGT
The DNA here is from genome assembly GCF_044390825.1 of Streptomyces sp. NPDC018833. Taxonomy (NCBI): domain Bacteria; kingdom Bacillati; phylum Actinomycetota; class Actinomycetes; order Kitasatosporales; family Streptomycetaceae; genus Streptomyces; species Streptomyces sp. NPDC018833. The sequence continues at coordinate 5,518 of NZ_JBIRZM010000025.1, forward strand.
CGTAGCGGTATCCGGGATCGGCGGCGACGCCGTCCAGGACCTCGAAGAGCCGTGCGGCCTGCGTACGGGCGTGTTCGTCGGCGGCCTCGACAGGCTCTCCGCGCAGCAGCTTCTCCGCCGCGTCCCTGTCAAGCCACTCGTACCGCTCGTCGGCCATCACATGTCCTTCTGCGTCCGCGAGCGTGAATGCGTCACACCGGCGGGCGCGGTGGCGCCGGGCCGGCGGGCACGCTGCGGGGGGACACCGTCGAGATCCGGAGCGGGTCCTTCCTCCGTGGTACCGGCCAGGTGCCCATCGCTCACCTGCGACTTCGACCCGGCTTCGAGGGTGTGGCCGCCCTCGTGCAGCAGTTCGGCGAGCCGCTTCAGCCCGCGGTGCGCCGCGGTGCGTACGGCACCGGGGCGCTTGCCGAGCGTCTGCGCGGCGCTCTTCGCGTCGAGCCCGACGACGACCCTGAGGACGACGGCCTCGGCCTGGTCCTGCGGCAGCTGCGCGATCAGCGCCATGGTGCTGTCGGTGGTGATGGACTCCATGGCCTCGTCCGCGGTGTCGGACTCGGCGGGCTTGCCCGTCAGCTCGGTCTCGTCCCCGCCGACGGCGGGCCGGCGGCCGCGCATCCGGATGTGGTCCAGCGCGCGGTTGCGGGCGATACGGGCGGCCCAGCCCCGGAACCGGTCGGCGTCACCGCTGAAGCGGTCGAGATCGCGCGCGATCTGCAGCCACGCCTCGGACGCGACGTCCTCGGCGTCGCTCTCACCGATGAGCGTGCGTACATAGCCGATCAACCGCGGATGCACAGCGCGGTACACAGTCCGGAAGGCGCCTTCGTCCCCGTCCTGAGCCGCGAGCACTGCGGCGGTCAACTCCGCGTCGTCCCCCAGCACTACCTCAACCTGTCTGAATCACAGCTGGTCACCACTGCCGCGCCACCCTGCGCGAACCAGCACGCTACGTCGTCGTCCGGGTGCACGTCCATGCCTAGTACAGGCGGCAACAACCTAACAATGCAGCGCGGTGTGACAGAAACCGCACGCACGGCGCTGAGAGAAGTACGGGGTACCACTGCGACCCCGTCCGAAGCGACGATCGGGGCCTCTCCTGTGGGGGGTGGCGGCCCCGGTCGTCCTTCTTTCTGCCTGCCCGGGCCCCGCGACGGGATGAACGGCGCTCTCGATCCGTAATGGATTCGATACGCGAGACGGGGCCCCGCGCCCGCCCACCACGGCTCCGCCCCGCAATTACGGATGCTCGCAGCGGTCCTGCCCGACCCGGCAGCAGGGTCGCCGCATGACACACGAGTTCGACCGGGTCATGAGTTCGACCCGGGCCCGGTCGCCGGCGGCGGCCGCGGAGCCGAGCGCGTGTCCGGGAGTTCATCCGCGGGCTTTGCGATCCCACTGGGCGGGCGCGCAACTCGGCGACGCCGGGGCGTGCCTGATGGCCCGGGGCCGTACAGAGGAGGAAGCGCTCGACGCCGTCCGCGCGGCGATACCCGGCGACCGGCCCGACGGCTGACCGCGCTCGCCGGGGCCGCCGACGTCCCTCACTCCTCCTGCGTCTCCACGGAGTCGGGCCGTACGGATCGAATCCGATGAAGCCCAGCGGATCGGCGTGCGCGTCGTACCCCAGGACCCCCTCCACCGGAACCGTCCTCGCAGCCACTCCAGCAGCGTGCCGGCCGGCCCCATGGGCAGTGGACCGCCCTGGTCCCGTGCCGGGGAATCACCATCAGCGGCCAGGCGTCCGGGGCCTGACCGGAACGGACCACGCGGTCGGCAGCAGCACCTGGAGCGAAGAGAGGTCCGACGCGCGTCAGCCGATCGCGATGCGCGGGTTGGCCGACGGCTTGACCCAGCCCATGAACTGGTCCATCGTCGCGCGCGGCACGGACACACAGCCCGCCGTCGCGCCCTTGCCGTTGACGTGGAGGAAGATGCCGGCTCCGCGGCCCGGCACGGCCGGCCAGCGGTTGAAGTTGATGACCAGCGCCTTCGCGTACTGCGTGGGGTAGTTGACCAGGTGTTCGCTGCCGCGCTCGCCGGTCTCGGTGAGCGGGAAGTCCGCGCCCTCCGCCGTGTGCATCTGGTTGTAGAACTTCGACTCCGGGTCCTGGACCCACCAGTGGCTGTCGTTCACCTTGGTGTACGGCATGGCGGTGCCACTGGACTCCACCCCGAAGCCCTCGGTGATCGTGTACGTGCCTGTGGGGGTGGTGTACGTGTTCTGCTTGCGGGTGGCACCGTCGGTCACGCCGTTCGAGCCGACGCGCCCGGCGTTCGTGGAGAACTGCGCCTTCCAGCCGGAGGAGCCCTTCTGCCAGGCGGTGACCGTGGCGTACGAGCCGCTTGCCTTGACGGTGATGACCTGGGTGGCGTTGCCGACGTTCACGGGCACGGGGAAGTCCGGCGCCGAAGGGGCGGTGGACCGATCGCTCGTGGACCCGCTGCCCGAACCGGTCCCCGTGGCCGTCGCCTTGGGGGTCGCGCTGCCCGACGCCTTGGCCGAAGCGGACGCGGACGCCGAAGGTGAGGGCGAGGGGGACGCGGAGGCGGAGGCCGAGACGGACGGACTCGGCGACGCGGACGCGTCCCCCGCCTCGTGGTCGCTGTCGGTGGCACCGGGCGCGACGGAGGCTGCGGAGCCGGCCGGCTCCTGACCTCCGCACGCGGACACCAGGGTCATGGCACCGACCGCGGCCAGCACGGACGCATACCTACGGGAAGAGCGCAGCACGAGGAAATCCTTGGCTCGTCGGGAACAGCGCGCCGGAGCAGGGCCGCGCGCACGTCAAGGCGGCCGGTTATACAGGGACCTCGGCCCGATTTCCAGGCACCGGACATAGCGGACACGGCGGCGACGGCCAATGTCAGTGGCCCGGCGTACGGTCCCGGACCATGAGCTTCCACATGCATCTGCGTGCCGTAGCGGAATCCGAAGCACAGGGGCGGGGCTTCGCCTGGCTGCTGGACTTCATGGGCGCGGCCTGGGACCGGGACGTGCGCCGGGCCGAGCACGCGGCGGGCATCGCGGAGTCCATCGAGAAGGACTTCCACACGGTCAACGAGCTGTGCGAGGCGGGCGCGGAGCACCCCGAGGGGCGCGACGGCGCATGGGAACTGCCCGTGTTCGGCGGCCGCGTCGTCCACGACCCGACGAGCCCGGAGGCCCCGTTCGCCGTCCTGGACCCGGCCGGAACGGCGCGTGCGGCCGCCTTCCTCACGGCCGTGCCGTTCGACACGCTCTGGGACGTGGCCGGCGCGAAGATCCACGCGTGGTTCGGCCCCGGCTGGGACGCCGGCGAGATCAGAGGCATCTACCTCAGGCACCACACCGGCCTGCGCATCTTCTACGAACGCGCCGCCGCGTCCGGCCAGGCGGTGGTGAAGGCGTTCTGGTACTGAGGCACCGAGGCGCCGACGATGGCTGCCGGCGCCGCACGAGCGCCGCGTGGGATGTGGCGGGCCCGGGGGAATCCGTCCCCGCCCGCGCTGTCGGAGACCGCCGGTACGGTTCACCGCATGACTCACGAGTTCGATCTGGGCCGGTCGTTGGCGGCCGGCGTCGAGGACCGGCAGGCGGTATGGGATTTCGTCCGGGGCTTCGCGGAGCACTGGTCGGACACCGCGCTCGGCGACGACGACGGCCTGCCGGAGGCCGAGCTCGTCGCGGCCGAGCAACGGCTCGGGCTGCGGCTGCCGGCCGCGCTGCGCGAGGCGTACGCGCTGCTCGGCAGGCGTGATGACCTGACGTCGAACCACGACACGCTGCGCGAGCCGGCCGAGCTGTGCGTGGACGAGACGGGCGAGGCCCTCGTCTTCCGCGACGAGAACCAGGGCGCGGCCCGCTGGGGCATCCTGCTCGCGGACCTGTCGCTCGACGACCCGCCGGTGCGGATCCGTCCCGATCTCGCCGACAAGAGCAGGGAGAAGTGGGAGCCCTGGCTGGAGCGGACGTCGCTCGCCTTCCTGGAGATCGTCCTGTCCGAGGCCACCCAGGCACCCGACGAACTCGTCGACTTCCTGGACGCGCCGGACGAGGGGATCGTCGCGGCACTGGAGAAGGACGGTGTCAGGCTTGCGTTCTCGGCGTGCCCGCCCGGCGAGCCCAGCCTGCGCTGGTTCCTCTACCACGGCGTGCTCGTCCGCGACACGGGCGGTGAGTGGCTCCACATACGCGGCCGCACGGAGGAGGCCGTCGAGAGCGTACGGAACTCACTCGACGGCGACTGGCTCAACGGCTGAACCGGAGCGGCGCGTATGGACGGATCGTTCGTCCTCACCGCCGACCAGGAGCAGCCGGACCCGGGGGCGGGGCGGGCGCCGGCAGTACGACGGCCGTCGTGGGCAGGCCATCCCCGTCACGGGCGGTCAGCACGCTGAAGCCCGCGTCCGGGAAGACCAGTTCCGCTTCCCGGTCCAGCACCCGCAGCCCCACTTCCGTGGCCCGCGCCCTCACGTCCCGCCGTGGGCGCCCCAGGAGCGGCACGCCGTCGTGGTCGACGGACGTACGCCCCGTGAAGGCGATCCGTACGACGGTCTCGTCCGCGTCGTACGAGAGCACCACGCCGGAGAAGAACGTGTCCTGCGAGGCAGCGCCGAACTCCGGGACGGAGCCGATGCCGCCGCCGAGCAGTCGCCGCATGTCGCCACGGCCCGCGCCGAGCCGCACCGGGCCGATGCCCCGGTGCGGAAGCACCGCCACTTCTCCCGGGCCCGACGGCCCGTCATGTCCTTCGAAGAACTCGAAGGCGTCGAGCGTCGTGGGCACGCCACGCAGCCGGACGCTCTCGAACCCGTCCTTGTCCTGGGCCGTCCCGCCCAGCGTGATGCCCAGGGCGGGCAGCGACCACCCGATGCTGCCTGCTTCCTCCTCGGCCACCACCTCGTGCCCGGCGTCGCGGAGTTCGCCGACGACATCGTCCTCGGGCCGCCCGAGCAGCCGTACCCCGTGCAGGATGACGGGGCCGGGCGAGGCGATCTCGATGGCGTGCAGCAGGTCGGCGTAGTCGTACTCGAAGAAGACGTAGGACTCCTCTGCGTACATGTCCGTCAGAGGCGCGTCGGCGCCCCGCCGGAACGCGGAGTCGGGCTCTCCCCGCACGGCCCGCACCGAGGCGCGTGACTGCCCGAAGGCCGCACCGGCCACGCCGGCCACGCCGGTGAGGGGAACGATCTCCATGTCAGCGCACGCCCGCCGGGAGCTCGATCTTCCCGTCGTACGGGCCCTGGTTCTCCTCGCCGACCTGCTGCTCGAAGGTGATGTCCTGCCCGTTGTACGGAATCAGGAAGCCGAAGTCGAGGCGGTGACTCTTGATCCGGTACGTCGTCGCGTCCAGGACCAGCACCTCCTCCAGCCCGGCGAGGGTCAACCGCGATTCCTGCACCGGGATGCCGGCCTCGCGGAGCTGCTCGGCCGTGGGGTCGAACTCGCGCTTCGCCTTCTTCGCCCACGCCCTGCCCTGGACGGCACTCAGCTTCTGCCTGCCGCTCACGACGCGGAGTTCGACCGTGCCGTCTCCCGCCTCGGTCACCTTCACGTCGCCGCCGGGGGCCTGCGCGTAGAGCCGGAACTCGTCGACGACCGAGACCGGGTCCTCGGCCTTGTTCCGCATCTCGGGGTCGGCGGGGGACACGGCCTTCCAGGCGGCCCCGCCCTCTTTCAGGTACCCCGCGTCGCCGATGACGTAGAGCTCCTCGGACTTCTTCTTCCCCTTGCTGCTGGTGCTGACGCCCTGCGAGTGCAGCGTCGCCGTCCCCATGCCGCGCCGGACGGTGCCCCGGTAGGTCGCGGCGCTCTTCTGCCCCTGGAGCGTCAGCCCCTCCTCCCCCGTCACGGAGAAGGTCCAGGCAGGCTGTGCCGCCATCGCCTTCTCGGCGAGGTCGAGGAAGTCCTCCGCGGACTCGGGCGCCGCGGACGGCTCAGGCGCCGGGGACAACGGCGCCGCCGCCTCCGGGCCCCCTCCCCCGGCCGGCTCCTCCGCCTCCGCGCCGCAGGCGGCCAGCGAGAGCGCGAGCGGGAGGACGAGCAGGACGGTGCGTCCGGGGCGAGTTCGCATGGGCCTTTTCCTTATGTCACGACGGGGCGGCGGGGACTGTACAGCAGCGCCCGGTCCTGATCACCCCGGCGGATATTCCTCGCACATCGACGCAAACCGCCCTGCTTCCCACGCCGACGGACCAGGGCCTAGTCTGCCGTGGTGCCCCAGTAACCGATCTGCGCCGGCTGCCCATCGCGGTAGAGCACGGTGCAATTCCCACAGGCGCGACCGGGGAACGGCAGCCGATCGAACGTCAGGGCATCGTGCCACTCGGCATAGGTGGGTTGGCCACTGGAGCACCACGCCCGAATCTCCTCCTCGGTCAACGGCCGCATGAAGGGACCCCAATCGCTATGTGTGGGGTCTTCGGTATGCGTCGCGGCGACCATGTGGACCTGGTCCAGCACGGTGCCGGTGCCACCGGTGAGGATGTACTCGATCCAGCCCTCGTCTTCCCAGAGCTCCTCTATGGTCCGGCCCTCGAAACCGTGGCTGTCCTTGGCCAACTCCTCCGCCTGGGCCTGCCGGAACGCCGCCGCCGGATCGCGCTGGTACGGGCCCGTCTGCCACCACTCGTCGCCGCCCACCCCGGTACCTCCTCGTCTTGATCGACGGCACAGCTTAAGAGGTCGTCGGTGCCGTTCCGCGGGAGGTGGCGCCTCGGCGCGGTTCCGTTCCAGCGCCTCGGACGCATTCGGCCTGCTAGCCGGCCGCACAGGAAGGTGTTCGACTGCGGAGCCGATTGCTTGGTTACCAGTGGTCACAACCCCACGCTGGAACAGTAACTGACAGTACAGGCGGAGCCGTTGACTTCGCTTAGCTGGAGCGACAAGATCACCCAGCCATATTCGATCTTGTTCGACTGGAGACATCACCTTGCTCACCAAGAGACTGTCCGTCGGTGCCGCGCTGGTCACCGGCATCGTCATGCTGGGCGTCGCTCCTGCTGCCGCATACGAGTACATAGCGCTGTCCGGAACGGGCGAAGCGCGGGCGTACAACAACACCAGCAGCAGCTCCGCCTACGCCGGAGCATGGGACAGCAGCCTGGACGGGGACGCCTACAACCCCGTCTACAACACGTACTACCGCACGGCCAGCCCGGACACCGAGCGCAACCTGTGGAACAAGACGGGTGCCGGCACGCTGACCACCTCCGGGACCGGAAGCAGCCTGTACAAGATGCGCATCTGCGAGTCCATCCCGCTTCAGTTCGACCCCTGCTCCGGCTGGAAGTACATGTAACACCCACCACGGTGGCGGCCCATGGCCGCCACCGTTCGGTGATCTGCCCACCCACCCGCAGAAGGCCACTCGGTGATCAACACCCCACCCCCCGCCCTCGAGGTGCACGCCCTCCGCTATGGCGCCGGCAGCCGCACCCTGCTCGACGATGTCGAACTACGCGTCAACCCGGGCGAAGCCGCCGCGGTGACAGGCCCGAGCGGTAGCGGCAAAAGCACGCTGCTCAACTGTGTCCTCGGGCTCATCCGCCCGGACACCGGGCGGATCTCCGTCGCCGGAACCGACCTCGGCGGCCTGAGCTCACGGGCGCTCGCCCGACACCGTCGCGACTCCATGGGGATGGTCTTCCAGTTCGGTGAGCTGCTTCCCGAACTCACCCCCCTGGAGAACGTGGCGCTCGCCGCCCTCCTCGCCGGAGCCAAACGGTCCTCCGCGTTCGACCGGGCCAGGGAACTTCTGGAACAGCTGGGCGTACCTGTGGAAGGTACGCCGACCGCCGAGCTGTCCGGAGGCGAACGGCAACGAGCGGCGGTGGCCCGGGCCTTGGTCAACCAGCCGGCGCTTCTTCTGGCCGACGAACCCACCGGCTCCCTCGACGCGCGCAACCGTGAGAACGTAGCCGAGCTGCTCTTCTCGCTGCCCTCACGATGGGGCTGCGGTGTCCTCGTCGTGACTCATGACGAGACCGTGGCTGCTCGGGCGGACCGCCGGTACGCCCTCACCGAGGGGCGGCTGGTCGAGAACACCTCCCTGACCGGGGTCGGCGGCGCCCGGTGACACACGAGACATCACTGGCTCGGCAGCTGCTGAGGACGGGGCGCGCTGCGGGGCGGGGTTCACTGGACGGCCGTATCCGCTTCATCGCGCTTGTCTGCGCCACGGCGGCGCTCACGCTGGCATTCGTGACCATGGCCGCCACGTGGGCGGCGTACGAGGCCCGTGAGGCTCGTGGTGCCGCACGGTCCCCGCTGCTCCACGCGGCGGAGAACGGCACGACATCACCTTCCCTGCTGTGGAAGGAGACCGGCGACCATGTGCACGACCGGCAGTTCTCCGTCATCTTCATCGAGCCGCTCGTCGCCGATGCGCCGCTGCCTCCCGGAGTGTCCCGCTGGCCCGCACCGGGTGAGGTGCTGCTGTCGCCCGCTCTTCTCGCGGACGGCAAGGACGAGGGGATCGAGGACCGGTACGGAAAACACGTCGGTGTGATCGGCCCCGAAGGGCTGGCCGACCCCGGAGAGCGGCTCGCCTATGTCCGCCCCGCAGAGGGCTTGCTCGGGCGCGACAGCGCCTACGCCGTCTACGGGTTCGGGATGTCGTCGCCCTGGGCGCTCGGCGACGCGGCATCCGTCAAATCCCTGACCGTCTTCCTCAGCATGGTCATCGCCATGCTGCTCGTCCCGGCCGGCCTGCTCACCGTGGTGGCGGCCAGGCTGGGTGCCGCCGGCCGCGACCGGCGAGTCGCGCTGATCGGTGCGCTCGGCGGTTCACGGTGGCAGGTCTCGCTGCTCGGCCTCGGTGAGGCGGCGGTACCGATTCTGCTCGGGGCCGTACTGATCGCGCCTCTGGCCGCGGTCGCGGTCCTCACCGACATCCGTGTGCCGTGGACGGGTTACCTGCTCGGCGCCTCCGACCTCCGGGCACATGCCTCTGTGCTGGCCGGTGCCGCACTCGTGGCACCCATGCTCGTCGCCCTCGCCGTCGTACTGCTCCATCCGCCGGCCGCGCCGGGCCCGAGCACACGTCCACAAGGGCGTCCCCGGTCCCGCGCGGTGAAGGTAATGGCGTGCCTGTGCCCGCTCTTCCTGCTGATCCTCAGCTGGTACCCCGCAGCGGCTGCCGGCTCGGGCGCGACCCCGGAGCTGACCCTGGTCCTCATGACCGGCTCGGTCGGCACCCTCGCCACCCTCCCCGCTGTCGCCGCGCTCCTGATCTCGGCCGCCGGACGGGCTGTGACCGCGATCGGCCGACGACGTGGAGCCCCCGGCACTCTCCTGGCAGGGCGCTGGACCCAGGGCCGGCCCGGTTATCTCACCCGACTCGTGGCCGGCGTTGTGATGGCCGTGGGCTTGCTCTGCCTGGTGCAGGTGTATCCGAGCGTCAACGACCCCTTCGTCCGCGGAGCCCGCGAGGCACGGGCCCAGCTCGGCCTGAGCATGCTGGTGGTCGAGGTCCCTGAGGGAACGCCACCGTCGCATACCGAGTCGTGGCTGCGCGCGCTGCCTGCCGGCGCGCAAACCGTCGCCTACGGCACCTCGATGAGCGGCGAACGTCCGGACGGAGCCATCGGTCCGGGGGAGAGCGTCGAGGTGCGTGCGGACGTCATGGTGCGCGGCGAATGCCCGGCACTTTCGGCACTGGGACTTGCTTGCCCCGAACGAGTGGGAACCGGCTACACCATGGACCCGGCCGATGGCGCCCCGGCACTGCGCCGACTGGTGTCCGACGCGGGCGTGGACCGGATCGACGTTGAACGGGGCTCGGCCGTCGTCGCAGCCGGACAGCTCGTGGTGTTCGACCGGGAGGGATCGGACCTGCCCCTGCACGACCTCAAACGCAGCGCCTACGCCACGGTCGGCCCGCCCGTCACCGTCGAACCGCTCGGCCAGAGCTGGATCGGCGGCGCGCAGCTCCTCTCGGACCAGCTGCGCTGGATCCCCCTGTTCGGAACCCTCGGCGTCCTGCTCGTCGCCCTCGCCGCCACGCTCAACAACCTCGCCGAGGTCATGCGGTTCACCCGTGCCATCGCCCCGGTGAGCGTGCTCGCGGGCAGCAGAAGGGTCTACGCGGCCGTCGCCGCCTGGACGCTGATGGCACCGCTGTGCGTGGCGGCCGCGATGGGCGTGGTGGGCGGCGTGTGGATCACCTTGCCGCTGACGACGCCGCCCCGCAGCGGCGAGCTTCCGGGCTCGACGCTCGCCCTGGTCGTGGGCGCGCTCGTCACGCTGTCCGCGGTGATGGCGATGTTCGCCGCACGCGGCGCCGTACGTGAGTCGGACCGCTGGCGGCCCCATCACGACTGAACCAGCCGAGCTGGTCGTCCACCCTCTGGGCGACCGGCCGCACGGCCAGTGCGCACTCCCGTGCCAACGCCCCCCGACGCGGGAGGAGTCGCGAAGCGCTCCGGCAACCGGCCGGTCGCCAACCACCCCACGAATCAGCCCCGAGATCACCACGAGCTACTTGACGTTCGTCAGGAACCGGGTGGCGTCATGATGTGGCCCGTGACGAAGAGCGCAGACCTGATCCCCACCTCCATACCCGGTTACGACGGCGGCCCCCTCACTCATCGCCGAACTCCTCGACGAGAGGCTGTTCTGGCTCGGACACCTCTATCCCTGCGCACATGACGAGGAGGGCGAGGAGTTGCTGTTCGGCGCGGACCTCGACGCCGCCGGAGACTTCTACCGCGAGCTGTACGAGCGCGCGGACTGGCCCGCCTTCACCGTCCCGCTGGCTGCCGGTCACCGCCTGCACGTCGTCTACCGCACGTTCGATGACGACCCGGGCATCGACTGTCTCGTGCACCACCCCGACTGGGACCGGGCCGAACGCCTCGCAGTGGCCGACGGGCACTTCATGGGCCCTGCCCTGTCCTGGCCCGAGCTGGTGGCCGCCGCGGACAACGGCCTGCCGGGCGGCTCCACCACCGACCCGGAGGCCCGACTTCTGCTCCTGCTGCCCGCGTTGGGCGACGACGACGTACCCGACGACGCCGCCGAGCGCCCGACCTCCGCCCTACGGGCCCTGATCGGTGTCGAGGACCCCGAAGCGCTCGCCGCCGCGCTCCTCGACGGCCAGGGTGCCCCCGGCACCGCGACCTGGACCACGACGGGGGACGGGGTCCGGATCAACGATGGCCCGTACTCTTACCGGAACCCTGCCAACCGCTTCGCCCTGCCGCCCGCCCGACTGGCCCGGGTTTCGGCCGCGCCGGCCTTCTGACTGCCAGGTCGCCAGCTCGCACCACACGGTCTTGCTGCCGGACCCCTGTTCCACACCCCACCGCAGGGTCAGCGCGTCGAGCAGCGCCAGACCCCGGCCGGTCTCGTCGTCGGCGGTGGCTTCGCACAGGACGGGCAGGGCACGCGGGTCGGGGTCGGTGACCTCCAGTCGCGTACGGCCCTGCTCGCGGCCCACCCGAACGGTCACGGGTACGCCCTCGCCAAGATGCCGGACGACGTTCGTCAGTAACTCGCTCGCGCAGAGCTGGAGATCGGCGCAGGGACCGCCCATGTACGCCCGCAGGGCGCTGCGCACTTCGGCAGCGGCCTGCGGGGTGGCGAGCAGCTCCAGCGTCAGGGGTCGTCGCATCACGCGGCTCCCTTGCGGAGGGCGGCGACCAGCGCGCGGGCGGTCGGCAGGTTGCAGTTGCCGAGCGCGATGAGCGGCCGGTTCGGGTACCGGGCGGCGAAGGTCGGCAGGTCGACGCCGAGGGACGGCAGCGTGATGCCGTGTGCGGCGAGGGCGGCTCGCAGCTCCTCGGCACAGGTCTGGGCGTCGGGGTGGTCGTGCATGGGTCACACCTTCCAGTGCGCTCTGTGACGAATCACTCACACACTGCCCACGAGGCGCGTAGCTTGAAAAGTGTTCAGGCTCCCGGCTCTGAACTGCACCAATTCGTGGGAGATGTTGGTACGCGCCGGGGAAAGCCGGGCACCGGGCGGTAAACGGCACCAGGGACGGTGGACGATGGGGCAGCGCAAGGACATCGACGGCTCGGCGAGCGTCCCGACCTTCTACGGCAGCGAGTTGCGCTGGAAACGGGAGGAGGCGGGCCTGACCCTCCAGCAACTGGTCGAGGGCAGCTTCTACGGCCCCAGCCACCTCAGCGAGATCGAACGCGGCACGCGCCGCATGCCGGCGGAACTGGCCGAGCACGTGGACCAGGTGCTCGGGACGGACGGCTTCTTCAAGCGCCGCTGCGAGGACGTGCGGAAAGCGAAACGGCGGGGCCACGCGAGCTACTTCGAGCGGGTGCTGGAGGCGGAGAAGCACGCGGAGACCATCGAGGAGTGGTGCCCGACCCTGATCCCTGGCCTGCTCCAGACCGATGCCTACGCGCGGGCGGTGGTGCGGTCGGCGCACCCGCTGGCCCCCGACGAGGAGGTGGAGGAGAAGGTCAGCGCCCGGATGGCGCGGGCCCGTCTCTTCGAGGACAGCCACAGGACCCCGGAGTACTGGGCGATCCTGCCCGAGTCCCTCCTGCGCCAGCCGATCCTGCCGCCTGAGCAGACGGCCGAGCAGCTGGAACGCATCGCGGCGCTGGCACGTCGCCGCAGGATCGTTCCCCAGATCCTTCCGTGGAACTGCGGGCCGCACCCCCTGATGCTGGGCACGGCGATGGTCATGACCTTCCCCGACGCCCCGCCACTGGTCTACACGGAGGCGCAGTACAGCGGGGACACCATCGACGATCCGGCCCTCGTGAAGCAGTACCGCAAGGCATACGATCGGCTCAGGGCCGCCGCACTGCCACCGGAGGCGTCCCTCGCCCTGATCGAGGAAGCGGCTGAGGATGACCGACATGGCAAGCAACGGGATTGACTTGAGCACCGCCGTCTGGCGCAAGAGCACCTACAGCAACGGCACCGGCGGGGACTGCGTCGAAGTCGCGGAGGCGTTCACGGGCGCGGCCACCTGGCGCAAGAGCACATACAGCAATGGCGACGGCGGAAACTGCGTCGAGGTGTGCGACGCGCACACCGGTGTCGTCCCCGTCCGCGACTCCAAGGTCCCGAGCGGCCCGGTCCTCACGCTCACGGCCCCGGCCTGGTCGTCGTTCGTCAGCGCCTTGAAGGACGGGGCCGTCGGGGCTGCGTAAGCCCAGGGTGGTCAGTCGATGGGCTGGAAGAAGGGGCCTTCGGGAGCGAAGCCGCGCGAGCAGACGCCCACGTCCTCGCCCCTCACATACGCCAGCATCCAGTCGCCGAACGACTTGGCGTACTCCAGGAACTCCCCTTCGTCGCTCTCGTGGACGAAGACCGACCACGCCTCGGACGCGTCCTTGGGGGCCCGGACGAACATGGTCTCCCCCGATGCGGCCGACCCCCAGGGGAACAGCTCCCCCGGGCCCGTACCCACCGGCTGGGTCACCATGTCCTCCGGTGCGTGTGCCCAGGCCTCGATGTCCGACCTGATCAGCCGTCCGAGATTTCCTTGCGCCGCACCCGGATGAGTCGTGTGCACCTGATTGTTGATCCGGACCGGCCCGTACGCGTCGCAGAACTCACGGAAGTCGTCGGGAAACACGATCCCGAGCTCTCCCCACCCGGCCTACGCCGCTCCCCCAGGCGCGGAAGCCGTGAGGTCGTCGTGGATCGAACGCCGGGACCTCGCCGCGCGCAGTCCGAGGAACACCAGCAGTCCGAAGGGCGACAGCAGGATCGTGAAGATCAGCAGTGGCCCCATCAACAGGGCGGAGATCCCAAGCCGTCTGGCCTCCCGGTACATCCACTGCCCGATGAGGAGATCCCAGGCGATGACCTGCGCCCAGATGGCTCCCGCACCGTCCGCGAGTGCCGTCAGGTCGCGGAAGGAATCGATGTCCGGGTTACTGACCGCGGTCCAGAGTTGGGGGAACACAGGGACCACGAGTGCGAGATAGACGAGCAGTACGGGCACCACGGTCAGCGGTGACCCGGCGATACGGGTGGTCGGGCCCCACGCGGGGGCGAAGATCATGAGCAGCCAGACGGGTGCGGCCAGCCAGAAGGAGAGCTCAAAGAGGAATCCGGTCATGACACGGGCTCCTTCGAGGCGCAGGCACCCTCAGCGTCAGTTGTCTCGCCTGGAGAGCGAGTCGGAGCCCGCAGGGATGCGAACGTCCCGAGAACGGCGGCCACCAGGATCAGGCCCGCCGCGCCCAGCGTCGCACCGTCCGGGTGAATCAGCGGCCGGCCCCGCAGCGCCTGCCAGAGGACCAGAGCGAATCCGGCGGCATACACCCCCGAGGCGAGCAACACCAGGCGCAGGCGCACCCGTTCGTCGGTGAGGCGGGTGAAGCGCGGTGCCAGGGCGGTCAGCACCATGACCAGCAGGGGCAGGAGTTGCAGCGCGTGTATGCCGACGAAATGCGGGATCCGCAGATCACCGCCGGCCATCGACCAACCGGTCAGCGGCATCGAGGGACCGCCGTCCGGCACCCCCACGCTGTGCGCACCGACCACTTTGGAGACGCCGCGCCGCTGCCCCGGCGCGGGCTGCGTCATCAGGAATCCGACGGCAGCTCCGGCCAGCGCCAGGACGATGCCGGAGCGCATCGCCCAGGCGGACGCGCGGTCGGCGATTCGGTTGCGGAGCAGCAGTACGGCGACGGCGAGCGTGCCGAGCCACAGGATGACGACCGTGACGGCCATCGCGTTGAACAGGGCCTCGTCGAAGGGCGTTTCGTAGTTGAAGTGGCTGCGCTTCCCGCGCATCGCCTGCGCCGTGATGATGACCATCTCGACGAGGCTCGCCAGCGCGACGACCGTCCCCGCCCACCAGCCCACGCGTCGGCCGCGGGGGAGAAGCGACAGCATCCAGGCCAGGGAGAGGCAGTACGCCACGAAGGAGACCGAGAACTTGAACGGCTTGAACCAGATCGGCGCGCCCACCAGAACGCGGTCGTCGACGACGAGTCCCACGGCGGACAGGACCGCCATCGCCACCATCGCCGCCGAGAACAGCATCAGCGGTCGATGCCATGACCGCCATGGAGCCGAAGGCCGCCACGAGGACGTAGGCCACGAGGACGGAATCGATGAAGACATAGCCCCTCCACTTATGGATAGCGGCACTGTCCGCTATCTGATAGCGCCACTATCTATGATGGGCGCGAAGCCGGCAAGGGCCGGCGCGGCGAACAGGGCGAAGGGCAAGGGGTGAACCGGCCGTGCGCATTGGAGAGTTGAGCCGAAGGACCGGCGTGCCGGTGCCGACGATCAAGTACTACGTCCGTGAAGGGCTGCTGCCTCCGGGAGAGCTGACCAGCCCCAATCAGGCGACCTACGGGGAAGCGCACGAGCGTCGACTGCAACTCATCCGCGCCCTGCTCGATGTGGGCGGCATGAAGGTGGCCGAAATTGCGGACGTACTGGCGGCCATCGACGATCCGGCGCGTCCGCTGCACAAAGTGCTCGGCGCCGCCGCGGACCGCCTCGGCACCGCAGACATCGAGCACGACGACGCCGAGTCGGCGGCCGCGCATGCCTTCGTCGCCGACCTCATCTCCCGGCGTGGCTGGCGGACGCACGAGTCGAACCCCGCCGCGGCCGACCTGTCAAAGGCCCTTGCCGCCATGACCCGCCTGGGGCACGGGGCGTTCGTGGAGGTGCTCGACGACTACGCCGACGCCGCCGAGCAGGTCGCTCGCGCCGACCTCGCGTACGTGGACCGGCGGGTGGCGGTCGAGGACATGGTGGAGAGTGTGGTGATCGGAACCGTACTGGGTGAGGCGGTCTTCAGCGCGCTGCGCAGGCTGGCCCAAGTGGACGCCTCGGCGAAGCTGTACGGCACGGATGGGCCCCCGGAGCGGAAAACGACCTGAGCCGACCGCGAGGGCCTGCCGGTTTGAGCCGTTGTGGTCCCCTTTCCGGGCCGGCAGTTCGGCCTGGCGCGTTCGCCGGCTCCGCCGGGGACGTAGGGCGGGTCTGGCAGGCTTCTGTCAATGAAGGACGACCTGATCGCCACACAGACTCCCAAGTGCCGCATCACCGACCCGGAAAAGGCTCTTGCGGCGCTGGAGCGCGCTGTTCCCGGACTGGCCGACCTCCGCCGGCCAGAGCCCGCTGCGATCGACTGGGCCGTCCTCGAGGGGAGCTTGGGCACCGCGCTTCCCTGCGATTACCAGTACCTCGCGGAGTGGTACCCACCCTTCGCCGTCGGAGGTTTCCTTCTCATCGCTCTTCCCGAGCCGGGCAAGGAACACGACACCCTTCGCGGTATCCGCGACAGCCTCGACGTCCTTGCCGACGCCTGGCTGGAACCCCACATCGGTCTGCGATCCCATCCCGCACCTGGCGGTCTGCTGCCACGGGCGGAGTCGGACGAGAGCGACAAGTTTCTGTGGAGCACCACCGAAGACACCCCGCAGGACTGGATCGTCACGATCGCTTCCCGTAGCGGAGGGTGGTGGCACTACAGCGGCGGCGCGCTTCAGTTCCTCGCCGAGTACTGCGACGGGACGCTGGAGCCCTGGGCGCTGCCGCCGGTCGCCCCCGAAGCGACCCCCTGCGGAGCAGGCGGCAGGGAACGCAGGTCGGGTCACTGACTACGCGGCGGTCCGAGGTGGCCTTCGAGGACGGTCCGAGGGATCTGGGGGCGGCCCCACAGGGCGAGGAGTTCGTTGGCGATGGCCACGATCGGGAACGGGTGACGATCGCCGTGCACCACGATGGCGGCAGCCGACAGGCTGCGCGGCACGGCTCCGGCGTCGAGAAGGACGCGCCACTCGTCCGGCCCGAGTTCCAGGAACTCCAGTCCGGTCAGCTCGGCGATCTCCAGCGGGTCGGCGAGTGTGCCCGGGTAAGCGGTGAGGGTTCGCAGACGGGGCAGCCCGACGACGGGAGCGAGGCTGAGCGGCTCGCCGTCCCATGCGCCGACGCGCAGGACCTCCAGCGCGGGGTCGGCGGCCGCCTGCACACTGTCCAGGCTTCGAATGTTCACCCAGGCCACGACCGGCGGCTCGTCCCGGCGACGGCTCCCTTGCTCCTCCCTGCGCCGGTCCGTCACCAGGTCGGTGAGGGAGTCGGCGAGCAGCTCGGCGCCGATGTACTGCTCGTGGTCGAGCACGATGATCTGCCCGGAGTGTCCGCCCGGGCCCGGTGTCAGGTCGACCGCGATCCGGTCGCCGCCGCCGCTGTCACCGAAGACGATCCAACCCGGTGAGCCGACCAGACCCTGCACCGCGGCGTCGGGCGGGGTGACGACCGCCGATGCCGCCGCGAACCCCCACGGGCACGGACGGGACGCCGCATCGGCGACGTACAGCTCCTCCAGGGCGAAGAGTTCGCAGCCGACCGCCCTGGAGATGCGTTCCGCCGCCTTGTAGTCGTCGCCCCAGTCCTCCCACCGTGCCCGCACCACCCGGTACAGCACCCTGAGTTCGTCGGGCAATGCGATGCCCAGACGCGCTTCCACCGCGGCGATCTCCGCCTCGGTGGCGCCGACGGCGCCGGGAAGTCGCTCGCGAAGCGTGCGCTCCAGGAGTGCCAAGTCCACCGATGGGGCCGGCACTGCCCCGGGCACAGGATCGGGAACGCGGCGCCAAGGCTCGGGGACGGCGTCCTCGACGAGGATCAGCGCCCCCGGGTGCGGACCGCCGAGGCCGGGTTCCACGGCCGGGCTGGATTCGAGCAGGTGGAGCACGGCCTTTCCGGCCGGGGAGATCTCCGCCACGAAGGAGATGCTGTCGACGCCGTTGTCCACGAGCGCGCTCCGCACCCGATTCACCGCGGCGAACTCGTCCTCCATGTCCTCGGCCTGGGCCGCCCGTCCAGGACGTGGATGTGGCCGCCGCAGGGGCACGCTCCAACCGCCCCGGCCGATCCGCCCCGTCACATATCCGCCCGGGGCGGCGAGGCGCTCCGCGTTGGAGGCCCTCAGGAGTCTCAGCAGCGGCTCCCAGGTCGCGAAGTCATGTATCGAGGGCAACGGTGGCCTCCGGTCGTTCCGTTGATCGCAAGGGAAGTGAGTATCGGGCAAAGCCGCCGACCCGGCCGACGCTGGGGCGGCTCAGTCGCCCGAGTATCCGAAGATGCCCAGGTGGGTCGGCTCGTCGCCGGTGTACAGGAGGACGTACACGCCGGTCCACCGCATGCGCACTCGTCGAGCACGGTCTCCTCGGAGGCGGGCGGGATTCTGTTGGCCGCATACGCCTGGGCAAGCACCTCCTCGAAGCGGCCGGGCGTCGGCCGGTCGGTGCCGAAGTGGTGCACGATGCGGTCGTGCGCCAGCGGACGCAGCGTCCCGTAGTCCTCGACGTCGCGCGGCGACGGGGCGGCGCTCGAGTGGACGACGCGCTGGATGTCGAGGATCGAGTGGGTCCCTTCCTCACCCATGAATTCCTCGTCCGCCCACAGGTCCTCAAGGCTCCGGTACGTGTCGTCGTCGCCGTAGAACTCCTGGAAGACCTGCGCGTGCAGGGCCGCCAACGACGCCTCGGCACTGCCTTCGTACGGAGTGACGTACTCCCAACCACTGGCACCCATAGCGCCGCCCCTCCCGCCCGATCTGTGAGACCGGCACCACCTTAGGGAAGACCACTGACACTCCGGCCCGTGCCGGGAAGTCCGACGACCCAAAGCGTCCAGCTGCGCGCTGAGTTCGGGGCTGTCAGTGGGGGCTGTTACCTTCCCGGTGATCACTGAGGAGATTGACGGCCGCCCCCCTGGGTCCAGTTTGACCTGTACCTGACATTCAGTGACGTATGTGCGAACACATCCCGGTCCACCAGGACCGGACCGCTCCCTTTGGAGGAGAAGCTTGATGAGAAGCAGCGCGCTGGGACGCATCCTGGCCCGTACGGCGGCCGTTCTCACGACCGCCGCGACTGTGGCGGTGGCGGCCCCGCTGACGGGCCCCGCGCAGGCCCACGAAGCGGTGACGGGATCGCTCAGCTTCAGCGGCGAGCCGGGCGAGTTCGTCTCCGACGGGCAGTCCCACCAGTACACGGCTGGGGCGGTCGAGATGTTCGACGTCTCGGGACCCACCACCGAGAGCGCGGTGGGCGTCACAGTCGTCACGGCGGAGGGCAAGCGCTGGTCCCTCCACCTGGAAGCTCCCGAGGGCCAGAAGCTGACCGACGGCGCCACCTTCACCGGGGCCTCGCGATGGCCCTACGCCCAGCCGGAGGATCCGAAGCTGGCGTTCGGAGAGACCGACCGCTGGTGCTCCACCAGCACCGGTTCCTTCACCATCTCCCATGTCGCCTACGGCCCCTACGGCTACATACGCGAACTCGACGCCACCTTCGAGCAGTACTGCAACGGCTCCACCGTGCCCCTGCGCGGCGAGGTCCACGCCCGCACCGCCGAGCCGCCGGCGGAGCTGGCCATCGGCCTGAACCTCGACACCACGGGCGAGATCGACACCAAGACGGGCCAGGTCACCGTCGGCGGCACGGTGACCTGCAACAAGCCGGCGCAGATCACCCTCGCCGGCATCGTCTCGCAGACCCAGAAGCGTGAGACGCCGGTCGGCCGGTACGAGGAGCAGACCGTCGCCTGCACCCCCGGGGCCCCCGTCCCGTGGACCGTCTCCCTCGCCAGCATGGAGCCCGGCACCGCCTTCCAGCCCGGCGTCGCCACAGTGCGAGGCTTCGGCAAGGCGGCTGACCGCGACTACCCGGTGACCGTCGACGCCGGCGACAACACCGCCGAGGTCACTCTTCTCAAGTCCTGACCCCCGACGCGGGCCCGGCGTGAGGCCGGGCCCGCCCCGCCGCTGACGCATCGCCGCGCTCATGTGGAACGGCAACACTGAACGAGCTCATTGTCAGTTCGTCCCTTTCTTCCCGTCACTCGCGTGCGCGTCATCCCATGAGGTATAACCGCGGCCCGACTCCACGTGGCCCGCCCGCGCCCTCGATTCGCTTCTGCGGACCGGGATGCCCATGGGTGCCAGGGGATTGCGCGCGCCGGATTTCCGGGCTCCGCAATGGGCAATGTGCGGCGGCGGGGCAGAGGGACGGCAGGCATGGAACCGAGGGAGGGGGCCTGCCGCTCATCGGGGTGCGGTCGCGGCAGACGTCCGGGACCGCACCCCGGTGGGGCAACGCACAGCACACCCCGCCCGGGACGACGTCCGGCGTCATCGCCGACGACGCCCGGCATATCGGCTGCGGCTCACCGTGCCGTCCGGCCGGCCGCCGTCCGGGGCGTCATCGCGCCGCGGCCTCCTCCTCGAAGTCCTCCCCAGGGAAGCCCTCGTCCCCCAAGTCGCCCCCGGGGAAGCCCCCCTCCTCGACGTCCGGCCCCGGGACGTCCTCGTCCCCGAACGCCTCGTCCGGTGCCACCCCGCCGAAGGAGCCCCCCATCAGCTCGTCCATGGTCACCTCGGTGGCGCCGACCGGAGCCGCGGGTGCCGTGGCGGTGATGTGCTCGGTGCCGCCCTTGCCCCCGGGAGGCCGGCGGCCGGCCTGGACGGGTCTCGACCTATGGCCGGGCGCGCGCCCTGCGGGAGAGCGCCGCGCGCAGCACCCGCCGGCCCTCGGTGGACAGGTCCATGGCGCGGCGCAGACCGGTGCCGCCCTCGGTGGCGGTGAGGATCTCCAGGATCTGGATCTGACGCCGCCGCTCCCCCGCGACGAGGGGACCGCCTTCGCCGTCCGACGGGTCGAGGTCCTGGTGGACCTCGAGGGCCAGGGTGGAGCAGGCCGTCGCCCACTCGGCGAGGTGCCCGGCCACCCATTCCGAGGGCGCCGCGCCGATCATGCGCCGTACGGGCGCGGCCGCCTGGTCCGCCGAGGGGACGGCGTCGAGCGCGGCCCTCGCGTCGGCGAGCCGTTCGGTCCAGCCGTCCTCGCCCGCGGCGATGCCCGACCAGAGGGGGCGGAGCGCATCCGACTCGTCGGTGAGCAGCGGCAGGCAACGGTCCAGACAGGCGAGCCCGCTCGCGGCGAGAGCGCGCTCATCCGCCTCGGCGATCAGTTCCGTCAGGCTATTCGACGTCATTGGGACGCCTCCCCTCGCGGACGAAGTCACTCCTCTTACTGCGCCCGCTGGCTCGATAACGTCACTCCGTGGCCAGAACGTTACCGTCTGCTCGGTCTGTTCGCACGCGATTGCGCCACGCCTCTGTTACTTTCCCTCCACAGGGAACGCGGCCCGCCCGCACGGCAGTTGGCCCGGTCTCGCGGACCCGCGGTGTGAGCCCGCACACCCCCGGGCGGACTCACACCGCGGCCGTCCCCCTCGACTGCTGCAGGGCCTTGGTGTGCTGCATATGTCCCCGCGACGGCCGCCGTCCAGCGAGTCGGGCGCGGTCAGCCCAGCTTCTGCGCCAGCGACTCGAAGGTCTGCCAGTTCCGCGACGGCTGCCGCGGGTCCCACAGTTTCTGTGCCGTCGCCTGGAGCGGGCGGCGGATGCCCGACGCGACCTGGTCCTGGGTCTGGGCGTTGGCGAGGTCGCACCAGACCGCGAAACGGCCGCCCAGTATCTGCGACGAGTACCGCTGCGGCACCGGCTCGGTGCCGCGCAGCACCAGTGGCGTCCACTCCTCGTAGATGCGGCGGCCCGTCGGGTACGTGAACTGGTTGGGCTGGCCGAGCACGTAGTAGAGGTACTCGTCGTTGAGGTTCACGAGCTTGCGGCCCTCGGCCAGGTACTCGACCGGCGGGCGGGCCCCGATCTCCCTGCCCGTCCAGTACTCGACCTCGATGCTCTTGTCGGCGGTGACCACTCCCCCGGCGAAGAAGCCGTCGTTCCATGCCTTGGGCTGCTTCTTCTGGGCACGCACCACGGCCGCGCGGTCGTTCAGCCAGCCCTCGGCCAGGTCCTGGACGCCGGCGCCGGCGCCGTACTTCTGCCGCGCGGCCGTCGCCAGCTGCGGGTACGAGGCGGCCGGGTCGCTCACGGTCAGCGCCTGGTACTCGTCGGCGCCCACATGGAACCAGGCCCCGCCGAACAGGTCGGTGTACTCGCGCAGCAGATCGTCGATGATCTTCGCCGACTCGGGCTTCGAGATGTCGATCGCGCCCTGCCGCGGCACGCCCTGGACGTTGCGCAACCGCAGCTGCGGATAAGCGCGCAGCACGGCCCCCAGGTGTCCCGGAGAGTCGATCTCGCCGACGACCGTGATGTGCAGCCGAGCGGCGAGCGCCAGGATGCGGCGGACCTCGTCCTTGGTCATGTGCGGCTGGGAGACGATCTCCGGGTGCGAGTCGGACTCGATACGGAAGGCCTGGTCGTCGGAGAAGTGCAGTCCGAGCTGGTTCAGCTTGAGGTCGGCCATCTCGCGCAGCCGGTCCTCGATCCACCCAGGTGTGAAGTGCTTGCGGGCTATGTCGACGTTCAGCCCGCGCTGGGGGCGGTCGGGCCGGTCCCGTACGACACCTTCGGGCATCGCACCGCCGGAGCGCACGGCCTGTTTGAGCGTGCGGGTCCCGTAGAAGACGCCGGCCTGGTCGGGACCGGTGATGCGGACCCGTCCGCCGCTGGTGGTCAGGGTGTACGACTCGGCGGGGCCGCTCCCCGCGAGCGCCAGCTCCACGTCGCCGGGGCGGGCCGCGTTCGTCCCCCGGAAGCCGAGCCTGAGCTCCTGGGCTATCAGCCGGCCCTCGTCCGCCAGCTCCTCGTTGCCCTTGGCCACGACGACGGCGCTGTTCGCGGTACGGCTCCAGCCGGGGCCGCGGGCGGCCTGGTGGTCACGTATGGAGGGGATCGTGGCGGGCGGTTTCGACAGGGCGTAGCTGCGCGTGGGGCTGGGTGAGGGTGTGGGGGAAGGGGAGGTGGGCGCGGCCCGGTCGGGGGCCCCACCGGATGCGGCCGGCCGGTCCTCGGAGCAGCTGGTCGCGGTCACCGACAGGACGGCGACCACGGCGGCCACCACCCCGGCGACGTGCGTCTTTCGAGAACGACCCATCGAGCGACCCATGATGCGCAAACCTCCCGGAAGCGGTGAAACCTGGATGAAGCACCCCTATGCATCCACTCTCAGCGTCCACCCCCGGCGTCCATCACATGAGTCCAAACTCTCCCGTTCGGGTGAAATTCGCGCATCGGCCGGACAGCTCTCGCCACACATCGATAGCGTGGCGACCCACCCTTCCCCCTCTTCCCAGCCGTCCCGCTGGCTTCTCGAGGAGTCCGACGCTGTCCAGCGAGTCCCACGCCGGCACCCCTGAACGGCCGCCGACACTCCACCACGCCCGGAGCCGGCACCGGAGCCACACCCCCGGCAACACTCCGAGCCGCGCCCTGGGCGCCCTCGCTCCCTCGCCCATATCGCCCCAGCGCGCCACGCCGCGCGGCCTCGCGCACTTCAACAGCGCACCGGCCGAGGCTGCCGAGGCGATTCTGCTCGACTGCTGCGGCAGTCTCCGCTGGGCCCGCCGGGTCGTCGCCCACCGCCCCTACCCGGACCTGGAGGCGCTCCTCGCCGCCTGCGACGAGGCCGGATACGACCTCACCCCCGCCGACGTGCACGAAGCACTGGTCCGCGAGTCCTCCGCCGGGCTGCACCACGACGCGCCCCAGGCAGCGCACACCGCACTGGCGGCCGCGCACGCGGCCTACGAGAGCCGATTCGGACATGCGTTCGTCATCTGCCTCGACCGGTACGGCCCGAACGAACATCTCGATCAACTACTCGGCGGTATCCGAAGCCGACTGTCCCACGAACCTGACGAAGAACGGTCGGTTTCCGCCGGCGAACTGCGCGCCCTCGCCCGCTCCCGAGTGGCGCGATCCCTGGCCTACCGGTCGTGATCCGACGTCACAGATGTGGCGGAAATGCGCCGCGCCTAGCCCGTCCGGGCTTTTTGGCTGCCTGTTTGATCACACCTGTGGACCCCGAGCGAACGAACCGACAACACGTCGCTACGATGGCCGGGGCCGGTGGACCGTACCCGGCCGGGCCAGACCGACACCCCAAGCCGGCAGGCCCCAATCCCCGCTCCCGGAGGGTTCTTCCGTGCCGGCTGGAACGCTGTACCGCGGCCGGGAAGGAATGTGGTCCTGGGTGGCTCACCGAGTCACCGGCGTCCTCATCTTCTTCTTCCTGTTCGTACACGTGCTGGACACCGCGCTCGTCCGCGTCTCCCCCGAGGCGTACGACGAGGTCGTCGCCACCTACAAGACGCCGATCGTCGCGCTTCTCGAATACGGCCTCGTCGCCGCGATTCTCTTCCACGCGCTCAACGGCCTGCGTGTCATCGCCGTGGACTTCTGGTCCAAGGGCCCGCGCTACCAGAAGCAGATGTTCTGGTCCGTGATGGCCGTCTGGATTGTCCTGATGGCCGGAGCGCTCTACCCGGTGCTCGGCCACGCCGCTCGTGAACTGTTCGGGAGCTGAGGCGAGAGATGTCCACTGAGGTTTCTTCCGCGATCGGCGAGGTCGAGGGCGGCCGCGTCTACGATGTCGACAACCCGGCCCCGTACATCGAGGCCCCGCGCAAGCGCACCAAGAAGACCCCGAAGGCGACCCGGGGCAACTTCGAGATGGCCGCATGGCTCTTCATGCGCCTCTCGGGCGTCGTCCTCGTCGTCCTGGTCATCGGCCACCTGCTGATCCAGCTGGTGCTCGACGGCGGCGTCTCCAAGATCGGCTTCGCCTTCGTGGCCGGCCGCTGGGCGTCCCCGTTCTGGCAGACCTGGGACCTGCTGATGCTGTGGCTTGCCATGCTCCACGGCGCCAACGGCCTCCGTACCGTCATCAATGACTACGCGGAGCGCGCGAACACGCGTCTGTGGCTCAAGGGCCTGCTGTACACCGCCACGGTGTTCACCATCCTTCTGGGCACGCTGGTGATCTTCACCTTCGACCCGAACATCCGCTAGGCACGGGGCTGAGGTAATCCACTCATGAAGATCCACAAGTACGACACCGTCATCGTCGGCGCCGGTGGCGCCGGCATGCGCGCCGCCATCGAGGCGACGAAGCGCAGCCGCACCGCCGTGCTGACGAAGCTCTACCCGACCCGCTCCCACACGGGCGCCGCGCAGGGCGGCATGGCCGCCGCGCTCGCCAACGTGGAGGAGGACAACTGGGAGTGGCACACCTTCGACACGGTCAAGGGCGGTGACTACCTGGTCGACCAGGACGCCGCCGAGATCCTGGCGAAGGAGGCCATCGACGCCGTCCTCGACCTGGAGAAGATGGGCCTGCCGTTCAACCGCACCCCGAACGGCACCATCGACCAGCGCCGCTTCGGCGGCCACTCCCGCAACCACGGCGAGGCGCCGGTCCGCCGCTCCTGCTACGCCGCGGACCGCACCGGCCACATGATCCTCCAGACGCTGTACCAGAACTGCGTCAAGGAGGGTGTGGAGTTCTTCAACGAGTTCTACGTCCTCGACCAGCTGATCACCGAGGTCGACGGCGTCCGGACGTCCGCCGGTGTGGTCGCCTACGAGCTGGCCACCGGCGAGATCCACGTCTTCCAGGCGAAGGCCGTGATCTACGCGTCCGGCGGCACCGGCAAGTTCTTCAAGGTGACCTCCAACGCGCACACCCTGACCGGTGACGGCCAGGCCGCCTGCTACCGCCGCGGGCTGCCGCTGGAGGACATGGAGTTCTTCCAGTTCCACCCGACGGGCATCTGGCGCATGGGCATCCTGCTGACGGAGGGCGCCCGTGGTGAGGGCGGCATCCTCCGCAACAAGGACGGCGAGCGCTTCATGGAGAAGTACGCGCCCGTCATGAAGGACCTCGCGAGCCGTGATGTCGTCTCGCGCTCCATCTACACGGAGATCCGCGAAGGCCGCGGCTGCGGCCCCGAGGGCGACCACGTCTACCTGGACCTGACCCACCTGCCGCCGGAGCAGCTGGACGCCAAGCTTCCGGACATCACGGAGTTCGCGCGGACCTACCTCGGCATCGAGCCCTACACGGACCCGATCCCGATCCAGCCGACCGCGCACTACGCCATGGGCGGCATCCCGACCAACGTCGAGGGTGAGGTCCTGGCCGACAACACCACCGTCGTCCCCGGCCTGTACGCCGCCGGCGAGGTCGCCTGTGTCTCCGTGCACGGCGCCAACCGCCTCGGCACCAACTCACTCCTGGACATCAACGTCTTCGGCAAGCGGGCCGGGATCGCCGCCGCCGAGTACTCGGCGAAGGCCGACTACGTCGAGCTGCCCGAGGACCCCGCCTCCTTCGTCCAGGAGCAGGTCGAGCGGCTGCGCAACTCCACCGGCACCGAGCGGGTCTCGGTGCTGCGCCGTGAGCTGCAGGAGACGATGGACGCCAACGTGATGGTGTTCCGCACCGAGCAGACGATCAAGACGGCGGTCGAGAAGATCGCCGAGCTGCGCGAGCGCTACCTGAACGTGTCCGTCCAGGACAAGGGCAAGCGGTTCAACACGGACCTGCTGGAGGCCATCGAGCTGGGCAACCTGCTCGACCTGGCCGAGGTCATGGCCGTCTCGGCCCTGGCGCGCAAGGAATCCCGCGGCGGTCACTACCGCGAGGACTTCCCCAACCGCGACGACGTCAACTTCATGCGCCACACCATGGCGTACCGCGAGGTGGGCGACGACGGCTCCGAGACCGTCCGTCTCGACTACAAGCCGGTTGTCCAGACCCGCTACCAGCCGATGGAGCGTAAGTACTGATGGCTACCCCGACCCTGGAGAAGCGGGAAGCCGGCTTCGCCGACTCCCCGTACATCACCGCCACCTTCCGGATCCGCCGCTTCAACCCCGAGGTGTCGGAGCACGCGGTCTGGGAGGACTTCCAGATCGAGATCGACCCCAAGGAGCGCGTCCTCGACGCCCTCCACAAGATCAAGTGGGACGTCGACGGCTCGCTCACCTTCCGCCGCTCCTGCGCGCACGGCATCTGCGGCTCCGACGCGATGCGGATCAACGGCAAGAACAGGCTCGCCTGCAAGACGCTGATCAAGGACATCAACCCGGAGAAGCCCATCACGATCGAGGCCATAAAGGGCCTGACGGTCCTCAAGGACCTGGTCGTGGACATGGAGCCGTTCTTCCAGGCCTACCGCGACGTGATGCCGTTCCTGGTCACCAAGGGGAACGAGCCGACGCGTGAGCGGCTGCAGTCCGCCGAGGACCGCGAGCGCTTCGACGACACCACCAAGTGCATCCTGTGCGCCGCGTGCACGTCCTCGTGCCCGGTGTTCTGGAACGACGGCCAGTACTTCGGCCCGGCGGCGATCGTCAACGCGCACCGCTTCATCTTCGATTCGCGTGACGAGGCGGGCGAGCAGCGCCTGGAGATCCTCAACGACAAGGACGGTGTGTGGCGTTGCCGCACCACGTTCAACTGCACGGACGCCTGCCCTCGTGGTATCGAGGTCACCAAGGCGATCCAGGAAGTCAAGCGCGCGCTGATCACGCGCCGCTTCTGACACCACTGTCCATCATGTGACGTGGTGTCAAGGGCCTCGACTCCCGGCCGTGGAGTCGGGGCCCTGCCCGTATCGCCGTACGGGCTTCACCGACCGGGGGCGGACCTGGCAGGATCGTGGGACGTCTGACGTGACGCAGCAGGAAAGCGGGGACGAAATGACCGAGCCCAATCCGTACAGGGACGGGGAGCCGGAGTACCAGTGGGGGCCGACCCAGCCGCCGGGAACGCCGGCGTACGGCTACCCGAACGCGGCGCCGGGCTACGGCTATCCCCAGGATCCGACCCCTCCCTACGCCCAGACGCAGCCCGCCGGTGTGCCGGTGCCGGTCACGGGCGGCGTGCCCGCCGCGACGGGGGGCGCGCCGCTGGTGTCGATCGGTGACATCACCGTCATGGGCGATTCCATCGTGACGCCCGCGGGGACGATGCCGCTGCGCGGCGCGGTGTGGAACGCGACGGACATGTCGCGTACGGAGGAGAAGATCCCGACGCACGCGATCGTGCTCGCCATCGTCTTCTTCATCTTCTGCCTGCTGGGCCTGCTCTTCCTCCTGATGAAGGAGAAGCAGACGACCGGCTTCATCCAGGTCTCGGTGACCAGCGGTGGCAAGCACCACTCGACGATGATCCCGGCCCGCGGCCCCGAGACGTTCCAGCAGGTGATGGGGCAGATCAACTACGCGCGCTCGCTGAGCAGCATGTAGCACCGGGCGGCTGACCGCCCCCTCATGGCGCGAGGGCACGCCGAATCCGTCTCAGCGTCACCGTGTGGGAGACACGGTCGGCGAGCCGGGACAGTTCCGCGTGCCCGGCGCCGCCCTCCATGCGGGCCAGGGCCAGGACCGCGGGCACCGGCGACGACGGCCTTGACGGGCGGTCGTTCGACGAGGGCGCGGCCTCGACGAGGGCGTCGGCGAACGCCCTGCGCCGCGCCTCGGGCATGGCACGCAACCGCGACACCGCGCCGTACCCCTCGCAGCCGTTCGCGTAGAGCAGGTGGGCCACCAGCGCACCGGGGTCGCCTTCAGCGGCGAGACGCCCCACGGAGTCGATCCGGTCCTGGCTCTCCCACGGCGACGGCAGATACGCCACAGCTCCAGGTCCCGGGGCGTGGCCGCCCGCCCCAGACGCCGTCCCGCCGACGAAGGTCACAGTTGCCATGTCCGAACTCTAGGACCGGCCACTGACATTCAGGCCGGACGGAAGCTCCCCCAGCGGGGAGAAACCGACCAGGGCCGCGCTCGTTCGATGCCGAGGGCGTCCATCAGTTCCAGGACGTCACCGGCGTCGGTGACGGGAGGTCGGCCACCGGTGTGGCGCCGTAGCCACGGAGGTCGCAGCGCACCACGCGGTGCCCGGCGGCCGAGAGCGCCTGGAAGTGGGCGTCCCACATCCGGGGGTCGCACACGGACGGGTGGAGCAGGACGACGGCCGGTGAAGGCTGCCCCGCGTCGTAAGAGAGCGTCATCCGGACGAGGTCAGGGCCCGGCCCACTGCGTGCGCTCACCTTTCCCGCCCGCCCACGCCGGGGGAGAACCGTGACTTGAACATGTTCAAAGGCGGGTCTACAGTCATACCCATCAGCTTTTGAACATGTTCAAGGGAGGGTGGGGCATGGACCTCACTGTTGTCGCGTACGTCGTCTACCTGCTGATCAGCGTCGGGCTCACCGCCTGGGTCGCGCGCACACTCAGCAAGAACGGCCGGATCTTCCTCGCCGACGTGCTCAAGGGGGACGAGAAACTCGCGGACGCCGTGAACCACCTCCTGGTGGTCGGCTTCTACCTCGTGAACCTCGGCTTCATCGCGCTCTACCTCAAGTCCGCCGACCAGATCACCGAGACGCGCGGTCTCTTCGAGGCCCTGTCGGTCAAGATCGGAGTCGTCCTGCTCGTCCTCGGCATCATGCACCTCGGCAACGTCTACGTGCTCAACAAGATCCGCCGCCGTCGGGTGATGGAGCGCGAGCAGACCCCGCCGGTCGGACCCCAGGGCTGGACACCGCAGGCGCCCGTGGGCCCGTGGGCGGCACCCGCCACCCGTCCCACCGGAGCGTGACCCCCGATGAGCCCCGCCGTCCGGGCTCTGACGGTCCTCTACGACGCCGACTGCTCCCTGTGCGTGCACCTGCGGAGCTGGCTGCTGCGACAGTCGCAGCTCGTGCCGCTGCACCTGGTGCCCGCGGGTTCCGCGGAGGCACGGCGCAGATACCCGCAACTCGATCACGCGCGGACCAGACGCGAGATCACCGTCATCGGCGACCGGGGCCAGATCTATTCGGGCCAGGCCGCGTGGATCGTCTGCCTATGGGCACTGGCCGAGCACCGGCCGAAGGCCCACTGGCTCGCCACTCCGGCCGGCGCCCCGTTCGTACGGGTCACGATGCTCGCCGCGGCCAAGTACCGCGAGGCGACCGGGGCGAGGGCGGCGGAAGCTGCCGTCGTCGCGGGGCCGGCCGGAGCGCCCGTCGTCGCGGGGCCGGCGGAGGTCGCTCCCTGCGACGACCGGTGTTCGGTACCCGACTAGGCTCGGGCACCGTGACTGAAGCGAACCCCCCTACCGAAGCGAAGGCCCCCAAGAGCGAGCAGACCCGCACGCTCATCCTCGAGACCGCGCTCCGGCTCTTCCAGGAGCGCGGTTATGACAAGACGACGATGCGGGCCATCGCCAAGGAGGCCGGTGTCTCGGTAGGGAACGCGTACTACTACTTCGGCTCCAAGGAACACCTCGTCCAGGGCTTCTACGACCGGATCGCCGCCGAGCACCAGGCGGCGGTCCGGCCCGTGCTGGACAAGGAGACCGACCTGGAGGCACGTATGGCCGGCGTGCTCACCGCCTGGCTGGACATCGCCGCGCCGTACCACGAGTTCGCGGCCCAGTTCTTCAAGAACGCGGCCGACCCGGAGAGCCCGCTCAGCCCCTTCTCCCCCGAGTCGGAACACGCCCGCGAGGCCGCCATCGACGTCCACCGGGAGGTACTTGCCGGGTCGAAGTCGAAGGTGGCCGAGGAACTGCGGGAGATCCTCCCGGAGCTGATGTGGCTCTCCCAGATGGGTCTGGTCCTGTACTGGGTCTTCGACCGCTCGGAGAACAGCGAACGCAGCAGGCGCCTCGCCGAACGCGGCGCCCGGCTGACCGCCCGGGGCGTGGCGCTCGCCCGTTTCCGGGTGCTGCGCCCGCTGGTCCGCGAGGTGCACGAGCTGTTCACCGACTTCCTGCCCGGTATGGCGGAGACCGTGGCCGCCCGCAAGAAGGCCGGACGCCCGGCCTGACACCGGCCTGCGGGCGGCGCCTACGCCCGGCGCGACGCGAGCTGTACGACGGTGATGTCGGACGCGGCCCCCACCCGCACCGGCGGACCCCACGCGCCCGCGCCGCGGCTGACGTACAACTGCGTGTCGCCGTACCGTTCCAGGCCCGCCACGGTCGGATTGGCCAGCTCGGCCACGAAGTTGCCGGGCCAGAGCTGGCCGCCGTGGGTGTGACCGGACAACTGGAGGTCCACGCCCTGCTCGACGGCGTCGTGGATGACGACGGGCTGGTGAGCGAGGAGCACGGCGGCGCGGGAACGGTCACGGTCGCCGAGGGCCCGTACGAAGTCCGGGCCCTGGCCCTCGTCCTCACCGGCAACGTCGTCGACGCCGGCGAGGTCGAAACCGCCCGCGATCTCGACGCGTTCGTTGCGCAGCGGCCGCAGGCCCAGCTCGCGGACGTGGTCGACCCACTCGTCGGCACCGGAGAAGTACTCGTGGTTGCCGGTCACGAAGAACGCGCCGTGGCGGGAGCGCAGCCCGGCCAGCGGCTCGGCCGCGGACCCGAGATCGGCGACGCTGCCGTCGACGAGGTCGCCGACGACGGCGACGAGGTCGGGCTGGGTGGCGTTGATCGAGTCGACGATGCGCCGGGTGTGGGCGCGCCCGAGGATCGGCCCGAGGTGGATGTCGCTGACGACGGCGATGCGGTAGCCGTGGGCGGCGCGCGGGAGCTTGGCGAGCGGCACGGTGACGCGCTTGACGCGGGGGCCGCGGAGGACGCCGTACGTGCCGTACCCGACCGTCCCGAGCGCGGCGGTGGCGGCTGCGCCGCCCACGACCCGGGCGACGAACACCCGGCGGGAGAGCGCCGCGCGGTGCGCGTCGACCCCGGCCGCATGGTCGTCCGCGGCCTCTGCCGCTCCCGGCGAGTCGGCGCTCCCCGTCGCGGCCGACCCGCCGCCGGAGACGGGGGCGTCCGTACGGGCACCCTCGGCATGAGCGCCGCCGATGTCCGGCGAGACCACGGTCTTCGTCGCCACGGCCCCGTCGCCGGGCAGGCTCGCCTGCTCCGCAGGAGCAGCGGCCCGAGCGCCGCCGGACGCCGCGGGGTCGGCCGTCTCGGGCACCAGGGCCCCGTCGCCGGAGGCGACCGTGGGCGCGGCGGTCTCTGCCGCGCCCGGCGAGCCGGCGCTCCCCGTCGCGGCCGACCCGCTGACAGAGGCCGGTGCAACGGACGACACTCCACTGGAGGCCGGCGCAGCGGACGCACCACCGGAGACCGGTGCAACGGGCCCGCCGACGGAGGCAATCGCGGCGCGGCGGTCCACAACCCGGCGCAGCACAGGGCGCAGCGCCTCACCCGCCACCAGGGCGAGCACCAGGTACAGCAGCACGGCGAGCCAGAGGAAGCCCGGCCAGGCCAGCACCTGCTGGACCACGAACGGCGCGCCCGCGCGGCCGGACGTCAGCGCACCGACCGACAGCAGCGGCAGCACCCACAGCAGCGCCGTGCCCACCCGGCGGGCGGTCCCGCCGGGCGCGGTCGTGTCACGCACCAGGCGGCGCCACACGTACCAATGCGCCGTCGTCAGCAGCGCGACGGTCAGAATGATCACGAGCACGACGACAGCCACCATGAACGCGTTCCCCTACCCCTTGTGCGCGCGCTCACGGCGCAATGCCCGCAGACCGCGCAACCCGATGATGCCGATGGCCGTCCCCAGGACAAAGGACGTGATGGCGAGCAGCAGATGGACCCAGAAGTACCCGGTCGGCTCGCCCGCGTCGTCGAAGGCGAGCCCGCTGGCGTCCTGCCACAGGTTTTTGACGAAAGTGATCCAGATGAACCAGCTCCATACCCCGAACGCGAGCAGGAACCAGGACACGGGGCGGCTGAGCTTCATGAGTCAAGTATCACGGGCGTCCCCCGACCGGGCCTCGCGGGGTGCTCTGTCCCGGCGTCGCTCGTGGCGGGTCAGCGGGCCGATCTCCACATTTTCTGCGACGCCCTGTACGTTCTCGTGCGTGTCTGCTCTGTCTGCTGCCTTCAAACCGTTCGCGAGAAGGGCCGCGCTCGCGGCTGTCGCCTCCGCGATGCTGCCCGCCATGACAGCCGTCCCCGCGTCCGCGGCGACGCTCGACGGCAAGCCGGCCAGGAGAGCGCCCAAGCCGCCGGCCAGCATGTCGACGGTCGGAGGGGCCCAATTGGGCAAGCCGGGCACTCAGGTCAGGCTCGGCGCGGGCGCCCCGGTCCTGCCCAAGGACGTCAGCGGCCGTGCGTGGATCGTGGCGGACGCCGAGAGCGGCGAGGTGCTCGCCGCCCACAACGCGCACTGGCGGCTGCCCCCCGCGTCGACGTTGAAGATGCTCTTCGCGGACACGGTGCTGCCGAAGCTGCCCAAGGACATGGTCCACAAGGTGACCGACACCGACCTCGCGGGCGTCGGAGACGGCAGCAGCCTCGTCGGGGTGAAGGAGGGCAACACCTACACGGTCCACGACCTCTGGCTCGGCGTGTTCCTGCGCTCCGGCAACGACGCGGTGCACGTGCTGGCGGAGATGAACGGCGGCATGTCGCGGACGGTCCAGGACATGCAGGCGCACGCGGAGGAGCTGCAGGCACTCGACACACGCGTCGTCTCCCCCGACGGCTACGACGAACCCGGTCAGGTCTCGTCGGCGTACGACCTCACGCTCATCGCCCGCAGCGGCATGCAGAAGAAGGACTTCCGCGAGTACTGCTCCACGGTCCGTGCGGCGTTCCCCGGCGAGCAGAAGGAGATCCAGAACACCAACCGCCTGCTCACCGGGGCGGCCGGGATCGAGCCGTACAAGGGCATCGCGGGCGTGAAGAACGGCAACACCACACACGCCGGCGCGACGTTCACCGGTGTCGCCGAACGCGACGGCCGCGTCCTGTTGGTGACGGTCATGAACCCGGACTCCGAGGAGAGCCAGGCCGTCTACAAGGAGACCGCCCGGCTGCTCGACTGGGGCTTCGCGGCAGCCGGAAAGGTCACGCCGGTCGGTGAGCTGGTGCCGCCGAAGTCGGCCGAGACGCCGTCGTCCGGCGCCGAGCCGGCCAAGAACGGCAAGGGCGCACCCGCGAAGCCCCTGGCCGCCGCCCAGCACGGCTCGGGCGGCAGGGGCATCGCACTCGCCGTCGTGGGCGGTGTGCTGGTGCTCCTGGCCGCGGGCGCGTTCCTCGTCAAGCGCCGTTGGCCGCTCCCCGAGCGGATGCGCCGCCTTCCGCGGTCCTGACCTGCTCGCGTCCGCTGTCCCGCGTCGCCGTCCAGGCGGCGCAGAACAGCAGGAGTTTGGCGGTGAAATTGATCCAGAGCAGGAGTGCGATCGGCACGCCGAAGGCGCCGTACATGCTGCGGGTCGCGACGCCTCTCATATAGCCGCCGAGCAGCAGCTTGAGCAGTTCGAAGCCGACCGCGCCGATGAGACCGGCCACGATCAGCCGGTGGCGCGGCGGCTGCACACCGGGCAGCAGCGTCAGCACATAGAGCAGGATCAGGAAGTCGGCGAGCACGGCGACCGCGAGTGCCGCGATCTGCAGCAGTACGCCGGCGATGCCGCCCTTCTCCAGGCCGAGCCGGTCCGCGCTCCAGCCGACCGCGGTGGAGCCGAGGGCCGAGGCGGCGAGCGAGGCGAGGCCGATGCCGCCGAGCCCGGCGAGCACTCCCGCGTCCTTGAGCCTGCGGAGCAGGGGATTGCCCGCGTCCTCGTCGTCGAGCTCCCACACCGCCCGCAGGCACTCCCTCATCGAACCGACCCAGCCGATGCCGGTGAGCAGCAGCAGGGCTCCGGCGACCGCCCCGACCGTGCCCGCGTTGGCGACCAGACCATTGATGTCGAGTTGGTCGGAGATGCCGGGCACCTGCTCGGACATCCTGCGCTTCAGCGTGTCCAGCGCCTTCTGGTCGAGCAGCGCCGCGGTGACCGCGGCGGCGACGGTGAGGAGCGGGAAGACGGCGAGGAAGCTGAGGAACGTGACGGCCGCGGCCAGCCGCGTCCAGTGCACCCGCTCCAGGGTCTCGTAGCTGCGCCAGGCGTGCGTGCGCATCAGCCGGGCGGCGAGCGGGCCGACGACGGGGAGCTTGATCAGCCAGTCCATGACGTACGCCTACCCGGCATCCGCCCGCCGACGACGGCGACCCACCGCACGGCGGCGAACCGGGCCAACCCGCCGCACCACGGCGAACCGGCGGCGGTCGATCGGATGGGGGTCAGGCGGTGGTGGCGCGCTCGTCGACCGGTGAGCCCTGCGCGGGCACGCCGGGGACACCCCCGCCGAAGGCGTAGGTGCGCAGCTTGCGCCACACCCCGTCCGCGCCCTGCTCGTAGAGCGCGAAGGACGCGCAGGTCCACTCGGCGGCGTAGTCCGCCAGCTCCTCGTACGCCCGGTCCATCGCCTCCTCGGCGATGCCGTGGGCGACGGTGACATGCGGGTGGTACGGGAACTGCAGCTCGCGCACGAGAGGGCCCGATGCGTCCCGTACCCGCTGCTGGAGCCAGGAGCAGGCCGAGCCGCCCTCGACGACCTGGACGAAGACGACGGGCGAGAGCGGGCGGAACGTGCCCGTGCCGGACAGGCGCATCCGGAAGGGGCGTCCGGCCGCCGCGACGGCGGAGAGGTGCGCCTCCACCGCGGGCAGCGCGGCGGAGTCGACCACGGTGGGCGGCAGGAGCGTGACGTGGGTCGGAATGCCGTGCGCGGCGGGATCCCCGAAGCCCGCGCGCCGCTCCTGGAGCAGGCTGCCGTACGGCTCCGGGACCGCGAGCGAAACGCCGAGCGTTACGGTCCCCACGTCGTTCTCCCTCTGTCTCGGTGCGCGGGCTGCCGGTACAGCCGTGCGCGGGTGTGCAGCGCCAGTGTGGCGGCTGTACCGCCGGTTCGGCCAGAGTCCTTGGACACAGCGCCCTCGGACTCTTTCCGTCCCGGCGGGTTCCTGGTATGCGCTGGGTGCGCGTCCGGGTGCGCTCAGTGCTTTGCAGGGATGAAGCCCACCCTTTCGTACGTGGTGGCCAACGTCTCCGCGGCGACCGCGCGGGCCTTCTCCGCGCCCTTGGCCAGGATGGAGTCCAGCGTCTCCGTGTCGTCCAGGTATTCCTGCGTCCGGGTGCGGAACGGTGTGACGAATTCGACCATCACCTCGGCGAGGTCGGTCTTCAGCGCACCGTAGCCCTTGCCCTCGTACTTCCGCTCCAGATCGGCCACAGCCGTACCCGTGAGGGTGGAGTAGATGCTGAGCAGGTTGCTGATGCCCGGCTTCTCGACCGCGTCGAAACGGATCACGGTGTCGGTGTCGGTGACCGCGCTCCTGACCTTCTTCGCGGTGACCTTCGGGTCGTCGAGCAGGTTGATCAGACCCTTCGGCGTCGACGCCGACTTGCTCATCTTGATCGACGGGTCCTGGAGGTCGTAGATCTTCGCCGTCTCCTTGAGGATGTGCGGCGCGGGGACGGTGAACGTCCGGCCGAAGCGGCCGTTGAAGCGCTCGGCCAGGTCGCGCGTCAGCTCGATGTGCTGGCGCTGGTCCTCACCGACCGGGACCTCGTTGGCCTGGTACAGCAGGATGTCCGCCACCTGAAGGATCGGGTACGTGAACAGGCCGACCGAGGCGCGCTCGGCGCCCTGCTTGGCGGACTTGTCCTTGAACTGCGTCATCCGGGACGCCTCGCCGAAGCCCGTCAGGCAGTTCATGATCCAGGCCAGCTGGGCGTGCTCGGGCACATGGCTCTGCACGAACAGGGTGCAGCGCTCGGGATCGAGCCCGGCGGCGAGCAGCTGGGCGGCGGCGAGCCGGGTGTTGGCGCGCAGCTCCGCGGGGTCCTGCGGGACGGTGATCGCGTGCAGGTCCACGACCATGTAGAACGCGTCGTGGGACTCCTGCAGCGCCACCCACTGGCGGACGGCGCCGAGGTAGTTGCCGAGGTGGAACGAGCCGGCGGTGGGCTGGATCCCGGAGAGCACACGAGGTCGACGCTGCATGGCGGAGCCATTCCCCTGCGGGTGGTGGTGGGCGACGGGCGGGCGAACTGAGGCCATGCTCCACATTCTCTCAGGTGCGGAAGCGGTGTCCGGCCGCCGGTGGTCAAAGGCGCGCGACCGGGGGCGGCCCGGGTACGTGAGCCCGGGCCGCCCGTGGGACGGGTGCGGCTCCGAGCTAGGCGGCCAGGCCCGGGGCCGGGTACACCGCCATCAGGTCGGACACCTCCGCGCGGATCGCGGCGAGCGCGTCCTCGTCGCCCTTGGCCGCCGCCGCGACGCCGCGGTCGATCCACTCGGCGACCGCGGCCATGTGCTCGGTGCCGAGGCCGCGCGAGGTCAGCGACGGCGTGCCGATGCGGATGCCGGACGGGTCGAAGGGCTTGCGGGGGTCGAAGGGGACGGTGTTGTAGTTGACGACGATCCCGGCCCGGTCGAGGGCCTTCGCCGCGATCTTGCCGGGGACGTCCTTGGAGGTGAGGTCGATCAGGATCAGGTGGTTGTCGGTGCCGCCGGAGACCAGGTCGAAGCCGCGGGCGAGCAGTTCGGCGGCGAGTGCCTTGGCGTTGGCGACGACGGAGTGGGCGTAGTCGCTGAAGGAGGGCCGGGCCGCCTCGTGCAGCGCAACGGCGATCGCCGCGGTGGTCTGGTTGTGCGGGCCGCCCTGGAGGCCCGGGAAGACCGCCTTGTCGATGGCCTTGGCGTGCTCCTCGCGGGACATCAGCATGGCGCCGCGCGGCCCGCGCAGGGTCTTGTGGGTCGTGGTGGACACGACGTCGACGTGCGGGACCGGCGAGGGGTGGGCGCCGCCCGCGACGAGGCCCGCGATATGGGCCACGTCGGCGACCAGCACCGCGCCGACCTCCCGGGCGATCTCGGCGAAGGCGGGGAAGTCGATGGTGCGGGGCAGCGCGGTGCCGCCGCAGAAGATGACCTTGGGGCGCTCCGTGAGGGCCAGGTCGCGGACCTGGTCGAAGTCGATTGTCCCGGTGTCGTGGCGTACGCCGTACTGCACACCGCGGAACCAAGTGCCGGTGGCCGAGACGCCCCAGCCGTGGGTGAGGTGGCCGCCCATGGGCAGGGCCATGCCCATCACGGTGTCGCCGGGCTGGGCGAAGGCGAGGTAGACGGCGAGATTGGCCGGGGAGCCGGAGTAGGGCTGGACGTTGGCGTGGTCGACGCCGAAGAGGGACTTGGCGCGCGCGACGGCGAGCCGCTCGACCTGGTCGATGTACTGCTGGCCCTCGTAGTAACGGCGGCCCGCGTAGCCCTCGCTGTACTTGTTCTGCAGCACGGTGCCGGATGCCTCCAGCACGGCCGCGGAGACGTAGTTCTCGCTGGGGATCAGGCGCAGGGTGTCGGCCTGGAGCCGTTCCTCGGCGCCGACGAGGGCGGCGAGCTCGGGGTCGGTGGCCAGGAGCGCGGGGTGCGGCAGGGGAAGGGGCATGGTGTCCTCCGGGACGGTCCGTGGCATCGGTCGTTGTCCCGGGGTGCCCAGGCGATCGACACCACGCGTCACTACCCGTACGGCTCCCTCGGGGTCACTTCCCCGTACGCCAGTCGCCGCACGCGCCGACCACCCTAGCGGGCACGCCGACAGCCCGGTGCCCCCGTCCGGATGGCGAGCGACGATAGAAACGAGGCACCACCCCGGATCCGGGCACCGTCCAGGGGACGGGGCGCCGCCCCCGCCGCATGGCCTGTCCTGACGATCGGAGCACCCGTGTCGACCACGACTTCTGCCATCGCCTCCGCGGAGGCGCACAGCGCGCACACCTACCACCCCCTCCCGGTCGTCGTCGCCTCGGCCGACGGCGCCTGGATGACCGATGTCGAGGGGCGCCGGTTCCTCGACATGCTCGCCGGCTACTCGGCCCTCAACTTCGGGCACTGCAACCGCAGGCTGATCAATGCGGCGAAGGCCCAGCTGGACCGGGTCACCCTCACCTCCCGCGCCTTCCACCACGACAGGTTCGGGGACTTCTGCGCCCAGCTGGCCGAGCTGTGCGGCATGGAGACGGTGCTGCCGATGAACACCGGCGCGGAGGCGGTGGAGACGGCGGTCAAGACGGTCCGCAAGTGGGGCTACCGGGTCAAGGGCGTCCCGCAGGGCCAGGCGAAGATCATCGTCGCGGCGAACAACTTCCACGGCCGTACGACCACGGTGATCAGTTTCTCGACAGACCACGAGGCGCGCGCGGACTTCGGCCCGTACACGCCTGGCTTCGAGATCGTGCCGTACGGCGACCTGACCGCGCTGGAGGCGGCCATGTCCGCGAACACGGTGGCGGTGCTGCTGGAGCCCATCCAGGGCGAGGCCGGGGTGCTGGTCCCGCCGCGCGGCTACCTCCCCGGCGTGCGCAGGCTCACCCGGGAGCGCGGGGTGCTCTTCGTCGCGGACGAGATCCAGTCCGGTCTGGGCCGGACCGGGAAGACGTTCGCGTGCGAGCACGAGGGTGTGGTGCCGGACATGTACGTGCTGGGCAAGGCGCTCGGCGGGGGTGTCGTGCCGGTGTCGGCGGTGGTGTCGTCCGCCGAGGTCCTCGGCGTGTACCGGCCCGGCGAGCACGGGTCGACGTTCGGCGGCAATCCGCTGGCCTGTGCGGTGGCGCTGGAGGTCCTCGCGATGCTGCGCACGGGTGAATTCCAGGCGCGGGCGGCCGAGCTGGGCGAACATCTGCACCATGAACTCGGCCTGCTCACAGGCAGCGGCGCCGTGACGGAGGTCCGCGGGCGCGGTCTGTGGGCGGGTGTGGACATCGCCCCGGGCCTGGGCACGGGCCGGGAGATCTCGGAGAAGCTGATGGACCGGGGTGTCCTGGCCAAGGACACCCACGGTGCGACGATCCGGCTCGCGCCGCCGCTGGTGATCAGCAAGGAGGACCTGGACTGGGGACTCGACCAGCTCCGTGCGGTCCTCACGGGGTGAGCCGGCCCTCATGGGCTCGGCCGCGGGCGGCGGGCGGCTACGGATGGTCCTCGCAGGCTGAGCCGCGGTTGGCAGCTCGGAGCGTCCTGAGCCCGTCCTGAGCCGCCATCCGAGGCGTCGCGCGTCGCTGAGCCGCCATCCGAGGCGCGGCGCGCCATCGGTTCCTCCCGCCGCGGACCCGTCGCGCTTGTCGCCGCGCCGTCGCCGCGCCGG
Organism: Streptomyces sp. NPDC018833; assembly: GCF_044390825.1. Classification (NCBI taxonomy): domain Bacteria; kingdom Bacillati; phylum Actinomycetota; class Actinomycetes; order Kitasatosporales; family Streptomycetaceae; genus Streptomyces; species Streptomyces sp. NPDC018833. Next base: position 45,215 of record NZ_JBIRZM010000025.1, read on the forward strand.
GTGCCCGGCCTACTCCAGGGACCGGCACAGGGCGTCCAGCGCCCCCGCCCAGGCACTGTCCGGCGGTGTCGCGTACCCGACGACAAGTCCCTCGCGGGCGTCCGCCACGGCATCGGCATGGCGGAAGTCCGACAGGCCCGGCACCGCCAGGCCGTGCCATGCCGCCGAGCGGATCGCCTCGGGCTCGCCGCCCGGCGGGAGTTCGAGCACCGCGTGCAGCCCGGCGGCTATCCCGCTGACCCGGACGGCGGGGGCCCGCTCCGCGAGTGCCGCCACCAGCTGGTCGCGTCGCCGCCGGTACCGCAGCCGCATACCGCGGACATGCCGGTCGTAGGCGCCGGACGTGATGAACTCCGCCAGCGTGAGCTGGTCCAGCGCACCGGAGGCCCACTCCTCGCGGCCCTTGGCCTCCAGCACCTCGCCCACCATGCTCTCCGGCAGCACCATCCACGCCAGCCGCAGTCCGGGCGCCAGCGACTTGCTCGCCGTGCCCATGTAGACGACGCGCTCCGGGTCGAGTCCCTGGAGCGCGCCGACGGGCTGCCGGTCGTAGCGGAACTCGCCGTCGTAGTCGTCCTCGAGGATCACGCCGCCCGTCCTGCGCGCCCAGTCGACCGCCGCCGCACGCCGGTCGGGATGCAGCGGAACGCCCAGCGGGAACTGGTGCGCGGGCGTCATCAGCACGGCGCCCACGCCGCGCATCGTGCCCAGCGCCCGGGTGCGGGTGCCGGCGCCGTCGAAGGGCAGGGCGGGCGTGCGCAGTCCCGTCCTCGTCAGCAGGTCCCAGTGGAAGTCGAGCCCGTACGACTCGACGGCCACCTCCCGCACCCGCCGGCGCGCGAGGACCTTGCCCATCAGCACCAGGCCGTGCACGAAGCCGTTGCAGACGACGACCCGTTCGGGCGCCGCGTACACGCCGCGGGCGCGGGCCAGGTAGTCGGCCAGCGCGGTCCGCAGCTCGATGCGGCCGCGCGGATCGCCGTATCCGAACGCCTCGTGCGGCGCGGCGGTCAGCGCCCTGCGCGCGGCCTTGAGCCATTCGGCGCGCGGGAACCGCGCGAGGTCGGGGCTGCCCGGCGTCAGGTCGTGGGCGGGGCCGCGGGACACGGGCCGCGGCCCGACCGGGCTCTCGCGGACGAGCGGTCCGCGCGGCGCGGACCTCCCCCGTGGCCTTCGCCACGCGGGCGCCCCCAGGGCCACGCGGGTGCCCGAGCCCTGCTGCGCGACGAGCCAGCCCTCGGCGACCAGTTCCGCGTAGGCGTCGGCGACGGTGTTGCGGGCGACGCCCAGGTCGGCGGCGAGGGACCGGGACGACGGAAGCCGGGTGCCGGGCGCGAGCCTGCCGGTGCGCACGGCCTCCCTCAGAGCGTCCATGAGGCCGCTGCGCAGCCGGGTCCCGCGCAGTTCCAGATGAAGGTCGGTGCCGAAAGTGGCCCAGGAATCCGTCATGAAAGTGGACCATATCGACATGCCACAGGGCCCGTACGGTCGTAGCCATGACGACCAACGACACGTACGCGCCCGAGCACGAGCCCCGCATCAGCGTCGCCGCCCTCCTGCCCGACGTCTACAAGGCCATGGTCCGGCTGGACGGGGCGGCCGGGGAGAACCTCGACCCCGCCCTGCTGGAGCTGGTGAAGATCCGCGCCTCGCAGCTCAACCACTGCGCGTTCTGCCTCGACATGCACAGCAAGGACGCCCTGGCGGCGGGCGAGTCGGTGGAGCGCATCGTGCAGCTCAGCGCCTGGGGGGAGTCGCGGCACTTCTACACCGAGAAGGAGATCGCGGCGCTCGAACTGACGGAGGCGGTGACGGTGCTGACCGATGGTTTCGTCCCCGACGAGGTGTACGAGAAGGCCGCGAAGCACTTCGACGACACCGAACTGGCCCACCTCATCGCCTCCATCGCGGTGATCAACACCTGGAACCGGTTCGCTGTGGCCGGGCGGCTCGTCCCCGGCCACTACACGCCCGGCTCGCTGAAGCACTGAAGGGGCGCGAGATGACCGCAACCGCTGGGGCGTTCCGCGCCCTTCACCACGGACGCGAGCCCGGCGATCCGCTCGTCCTGCCGGGGCCGTGGGACGCGGCGAGCGCCCGCGCGTTCGCCGACGCGGGCTTTCCCGCCCTCGCGACGCCGAGCGCGGGGGTCTCGGCGTCCCTCGGCCACGAGGACGGCGAGGCCCCGGCGGACGAGATGTTCGCGGCCGTCGCCCGTATCGCACGGGCCGTCGCCGTCCCCGTGAGCGCCGATGTCGAGGACGGCTACGGCCTGCCGCCGCAGGAGCTGGTGGCACGGCTGCTTCAGACGGGCGCGGTGGGCTGCAACATCGAGGACACGGACCGCGCGACGAAGAGCCTCAAGGACCCGCACCGGCACGCCGACTGGCTGGCGGAGATCCGCGCGGAGGCGGGTGACGCGCTGTTCGTCAACGCCCGCGTCGACACGTTCCTGCGCGCGGTGGGCGACCCGGCGGAGGCCGTCGCCCGTATGCGGCTGTATGTCGCGGCGGGCGCGGACTGTGTCTACCCGATCGGTGTGCCGTCCGGGCAGCTGCCGCTGTTGCGCGCTGCCACCGAGGCCCCGATCAACGTGTTCGCGCCCGCCTCCGACCCACCGGTGGCCGAGCTCGGCCGGCTGGGCGCGACCCGCATCACCTTCGGCCCCGGCCTGCACCGCCGTGCGCAGGCTGCGGTGGCGGACATGGCCCGCGAGCTGTACGGGACAGGGCCTGGGCGGGCGAAGCTCTGAAGAGGGTCAACTGCACGGAGGGACAAGCCTGTCGGGGGACACGATCAGCCCATGCTCGGACTCACCAAGCGGGAACAGTCAGTGATCGTGCTGCGCGACGCGGACGGCATCGTCGCCGCGGTCCGCGCCGCGCTGGACCGGGCCGCCCCGGAGGAACGCGCCGGACTCGAGCGGGCCCTGGAGATCGTCGAGGACGCGTCGGCCACGACGTTCGAGGACCTGCGGGCCCGCTGGGTGCGCCGGCGTCTCGACGCGGCGGGCGTGGCGGGCCCCGCGGACTCCATCCCGGCGATCAAGGCCCTGCGGGAAGCCGCACCGGGCCTGAGCCTCAAGTCGGCGGTGGACCTGGCGAAGACCGCGCGGTCGGCCGAGTCGGCACGCCGCGGCACCTGGCGGAACCCCGCTCGCCTGCCGAGCCCCGGCCCGCTCGCCTCCCGAGGCCCGCGCCGGGGCGGCAGGGTGGGGCGACGCGGCGGGGCGCCAGGGCGGGCGGCGGGGCCGGGGCGGCAGCGCCTGCGGCCGCCCCGGAACCGGCCCGCCCCGGGTGTCACTTCTTCGGCAGCCAGGCCTTCCACGTCGACTCGTTCGCCTTGACCCACTTCTCGGCCGCGGCCTCGGGGGACATCTTCTCACCGGCGATCATCTGCGCGACCTCGTTCTGCTGCTCGGTCGTCCACGTGAAGTTCTTCAGGAACTCGGCGGCGTCCCCGCCGTTCTTCGCGAAGTCCGCGTTGAGGAACTTCTGCAGCGGGGTGTTGGGGTAGGCGCAGGCGACCTTCTCAGGGTCGGCGTCGCAGCCCTCCTTGTACGCCGGGAGCTTGACCTCGACCAGGTCGACCTCGGCGTTCAGCCACTGCGGCGTCCACCAGTACGTGAGGAAGGGCTTCTTGTCCTTCACGTACTTCTTGATGGCCGTGATCTGCGCCGCCTCGGAACCCGCGTAGTTGGTCTTCAGATTCAGGTCGAGGTTCTTGATGATCGCGTCGTCATTGGTGACGTAGTCCGGCGAGCCCTCCAGGATCTCGCCCTTGCCGCCGCTCTCGGCGGTCGCGAGCTCCTTGGCGTACTTGTCGAGGTTCTTCCAGTCCGTCACGTCGGGGTGCGCGTCGGCGAAGTACTTGGGCACGAACCAGCCGATGTGGCCGGTGACACCGAGGTCGCCGCCCTTGACGACGGTCTTCTTGTCCTCGACGTACCGCTTCTCCTCCTTGGGGTGCCCCCAGTCCTCCATGATCGCGTCGATGTCGCCCTTCGAGAGCGCGTCCCAGGCGAGCACCTCGCCCATCTGCTGGGACTTGACCGTGTAGCCGAGCTCCTTCTCCAGGATGTACTCGGCGACGGCCGTGTTGGCCTGCGCGCCGACCCAGGAGGGGACGGTCAGCTTCACGGTCTTGGCGCCGTCGGCCGCGTCCTGGCTCTTGCCGGTCTCGGCGGCACTGCACGCGCTGAGCGAGAGGACGCCCAGGGCGCCGACGACGGCGGTGGCGGTACGGAGGGTTCTGGTGCGGTTTCGCATGATGGGGCTCCTGCTGTTGGTGACGGGGATGTCAGTGGTGGTCAGGGGGCGTTCCGGACGGATCAGGGACGCTTGCGGGCCGTGGGCTGCGTGACCCGGTCGAGTACGAGACCGAGGCAGACGATCGCCACACCGGCCGTCATCCCGAGGCCCATCTCGCCGCGGGACAGGCCCTTGACGACGTCGTAGCCGAGCGCTCCGCCGCCGACGAGGGCGCCGACGACGACCACGGCGAGGACCAGCACGACGCCCTGGTTGACGGCGAGCTGGAGAGCCGGCCGGGCGAGCGGCAGCTGGACCTGGAAGAGCTGCTGCCGGGTCGAGGCACCGAGTGAGCGCGCCGCCTCCATCGCGGCGGGGTCGACCTCACGCAGGCCCTGTGCGGTGATGCGCACGACCGCGGGCAGCGCGTAGACGACGGCCGCGATGATGGCCGACGCCCTGGTGACGCCGAAAAGCGCCACGACCGGGATGAGGTAGACGAACTGCGGCATCGTCTGCATGGCGTCGAGGACGGGCCTCAGCCAGCGTTCCAGCCGCCCGGCACGGGCGCACACGACGCCCGCGAGGACGCCGAGGACCAGCGTGACGACCAGTGCGGCCAGCACCTGGGAGAGCGTGTCGAGGGACTTCGTCCACACGCCGAGCACACCGATCGCCGACATCGCGAGCGTGGCCGTCAGCGCCGTCGCCCACGTCCCGACGAGCCATGCCAGGCCGGCGACGATCAGCAGGACCGCCCACCAGGGCAGCCAGAACAGGCCGTCCCGCAGCGGGTTGAGGACCCACAGGGTGAACTGCTCCGACCACGTCTCGGTGCCGCCGAGCACCGGGACGCCGGAGGAGAAGTGGGCGGTGATCCAGCTCTGTGCCTTGTTCACGGGGGTGGAGATGTCGAACGTCCAGGCCTCGGGCCAGGCGGTACCGACGAGGAACCGCGCCGACACCGCCGCGACGACACCCGCCGCGACCAGCGCCCAGCCCGAGCGGCCGTGCAGCGGTCCGTCGCCGGGCGTGCTCTGACCGATGCGGTCGCCGGCCGCCGCGGTGGTGCGGTCGAGCCAGATCGCGATCAGCACGATCGGGATACCGGCGGCCAGCGCCATGCCGACGTCGACGGTGGAGAGCGCCGAGTAGACCTCTTCACCGAGGCCGCCGGCGCCGACGAGCGCGGCGATGACGACCATCGACAGCGCCATCATGATCGTCTGGTTGAGGCCGAGGAGCATCTGCTGACGGGCGAGCGGCAGCCGGGCCGTCCGCAGGCGCTGCCATGGGCTCGCGCCGAGCGAGGCGGCCGCCTCGAGTACCGAGGGGTCCGCGCCGCGGAGCCCGAGCGCCGTCAGGCGGGCCATGGGCGGGGCGGCGTAGATGACCGTGCAGAACAGCGCGGCCGGCGTGCCGGTGCCGAAGACCAGCACGAAGGGCAGCAGGTACGCGAAGGCGGGCAGCACCTGCATGGTGTCGAGCACCGGCCGCAGCGCACGGTTGATCGGGTCGGACAGACCGGCCGCCAGTCCGATCAGCACACCGAGCAGCGCGGCGACGGCCACGGCGACGACCATCAGCGCGATGGTGAGAAGCGTGGCGTTCCACATGCCCAGCAGTCCGCACAGGGCGAACGCGCCGAAGGCGGTCGCGGCGACCTTGACACCGCTGCGTCCGAGCCCGGCGGCGCGCCAGGCGAGGAGGACGCCGGCGGCGAGCACCCCGACCCAGCCGATCGAACTCAGCAGGTCGTACACACCGCCCACCGCGTCGGTGGCCGTGTTGGACAGGTGCAGCAGGAAGTACAGGAACAGCGGGTGGGTGTCCCGGTTGTCGACGACCCATCTGTTGGCGTCGTCGAGCGGCCCGGAGATGTCGATGTGCAGGGCGGCCGGCCAGCTGCCGCTGCCCCACAGGGCGATCCCGGCGGGCACCAGCACGACCGCGAGGGCGGCGAGCACCAGCAGCTTGGCCTTCACGGGCCGGCGCAGGATGTCGCGCAGCGGCTGCCCGGTGATGTTCTTCTTCTCCGCGGCGGGCGCGGACACGGCAGCGGTCATCGAGACCACCGTCCGTCAGTACTTCGGCGAGCCGCCGTGTGCTGTCGGCGTATCACGCGGCCACCCCCTTGGGGCCGGACGTGCCCGCCACGACGGCCAGCAGGTCCGCGTGGCCGACGACGCCCAGGCAGCGGCCGTCCTCGACGACGCGGGCCGTCTGCCCGGTACGGGCCACGGCCTCGATCGCCTCGAAGACGGTCGCGCCGGGGGCCAGCGCGGGCCCTGCTTCGGCTTCGTCCCCGTCGGCGGGCCGCATGGCGGTGCGAACCGTCATGACCTGCTCGCGCGGCACGTCGCGGACGAAGTCCCGTACGTAGTCGTCGGCGGGGGCGCCCACGATCTGCTCCGGGGTGCCGAGCTGCACGATCCGGCCGTCCCGCATCAGCGCGATGCGGTCGCCGAGCTTCAGCGCCTCGTTCAGGTCGTGCGTGATGAAGACCATCGTGCGGCCCTCCTCACGGTGCAGCCGTACGACCTCCTCCTGCATGTCGCGGCGGATCAGCGGGTCCAGCGCGCTGAACGGCTCGTCGAACAGCAGCACCTCCGGGTCCACGGCGAGCGCGCGCGCCAGACCGACACGCTGCTGCTGGCCGCCCGACAGCTGACCGGGCCTGCGGTGTTCCAGGCCCTCCAGGCCGACCTTCGCCACGACTTCGGCGGCACGCGTGCGGCGCGCGGCCCTGCCCATGCCCTGGATCTCCAGACCGTAGGCGACGTTGTCGAGCACCGATCGGTGCGGCAGCAGGCCGAAGTGCTGGAAGACCATGGAGGCACGGTGGCGGCGCAGTTCGCGCAGCCGCGCGGTGTCCATGGAGAGCACGTCCTCGCCGTCGATGGCGATCGTCCCGGAAGTCGGCTCGATCAGCCGGGTCAGACAGCGCACGAGCGTGGACTTGCCGGAGCCGGACAGGCCCATGACGACGAAGACCTCGCCCTTGCGCACGTCGAAGGAGACGTCCCGTACGGCTGCGGTGCAGCCGGTGCGTTCGCGCAGCTCGGCGGGGGGCAGGGCGGCCAGCGCGGGGTCGGCCGGGACCTTTGCGGCCTTGGGGCCGAAGACCTTCCACAGGTCGCGTACGGAGAAAACGGCCGGCGCTTCGGCGGCCGCGGCCGCCCCGCCGGAGGCATCGGGCTTCTGGGCAGGCACCTTGACGGTCGCCGCCTTCGCGGTCGACGCCTGGGTGTCCGACGCCTTGACCTCGGACGCCTTGGCCTTCGACGCCTTGATCTCGGACGCCTTCGTCTCGGACGCCTTCGTCTCGGACGCGTTGATCTCGGACGCCTTGGTCTTCGACGCCTTGATCTCGGAGGCGTTGTTCTCGGGCGCCTTCGTCTCGGACGCCTTGATCTCGGACGCGTTCGAATCTGCCTTCATGGGATCTGCCTTCATGGGATCTGACGTCATCGGTTCCCGCCCCTCTTGTCGGCTTCCGCAGCCAGCAGGTCCGCACATTTCTCCCCGACCATCAGCACGGTGATCATCGGGTTGACGGCCGTCATCGTCGGGAAGACGGACGCGTCAGCGATCCGGATGCCGTTGAGGCCGCGGATCTTCAAGTCGGGTGCGACGACCGCGAGTTCGTCCCCTTCCGAGCCCATCCGACAGGTACCCGCCGGGTGGTAGACGGTGTGCGCGACCTTGCGCGCGTACTCGCTGATGCCCTCGTCGGAGGTGACCTCCGGCCCCGGGCAGACCTCACGCTTCAGCCACCCGGCAAGCGGCTCCTGCTTCGCGATCTCGCGCGCGATCCTGATCCCGTCGACCAGCGTGCGGCCGTCGTAGTCGTCCTCGTCGGTGAAGTACCGGAAGTCGAGGGCGGGCTTGACCTCGGGGTCCGCGCTGGTCAGGTAGAGGCGGCCGCGGCTCTTGGGCTTGGGGATGTTGGGGGTCATCGACACGCCGTGCGCGGGCCGTTCGTAGCCCAGGCGCTCGGGGTTGTCGGTGAAGGCAATCTGGTAGAAGTGGAACATCAGGTCGGGGCCCGCGGACGCGGGGTCCCGCCGTACGAAGAGCCCGGCGTCGCTGTCCATCGCGGAGTTCTCCGGGATGGGCCCGTGGGTCTCCCAGACGATGACCGACTCGGGGTGGTCGAGCAGGTTCTCACCGACGCCCGGCAGATCGTGCACGACCGGGATCCCGAGCTTCTCCAGGTCGGCGCGCGGCCCGATGCCGGAGTGCAGCAGCAGCCTCGGGGTGTCCACGGCGCCCGCGCACACGAGCACCTCGCGCCGTGCCCGTACGACGTGCTCCTCGCCGTCCTTGGTGCGCACGTGCACGCCGGTGGCCTGGGTGCCGTCGAGTTCCAGCCGGAACGCCCAGGTCTCCAGGGCGATGTGCAGGTTCGGCCGGTCGAGGAAGGGGTGCAGGTAGGCGACCGACGCGGAGGAGCGCTTGTTGTTCTCCGGGTGGTACGCGAGGTCGAAGAAGCCGACGCCCTCGTGGAACGGCGCCTTGTTGAAGCCCTCTACGCGCGGCACGTCGAGCGCTGTCTGCGCGGCGTCGACGAAGTCACGGGCGATGGCGTTCCGGTCGGCCTCGTCGACGGGGACGATGTTGTTGCGCAGCTTGACGAAGTACGGGTCCATCGACACGGCGTCCCAGCCCTCGGCGCCGGCGTCGGCCCACTCGTCCCAGTCGGACGGCAGCGGCTTGAAGGCGATGAGGGTGTTGTGGGACGAGCAGCCGCCGAGCACTCGGGCGCGGCTGTGGCGGATGTGCGAGTTGCCGCGGGGCTGCTCGGTGGTCGGGTAGTCGTAGTCGAGTTCGCCGCCGAGGAGGCCCATCCAGCGGCGCAGGGTGAGCACGTCGTCTCGGCCGACGTCGCTGGGGCCGCCCTCGATGACGGCGACGGTGACGTCGGGGTTCTCGGTGAGGCGGGAGGCGATCACGGAGCCGGCGGTCCCGCCGCCGACGACGACGTAGTCGTACACGGTGTGCTGCTCGGTCATGTGCTGCTTTCTTCCGCTCAGCCCGCGAACCAGCGCACGGGGCGCGGAGCGAGGTTCTGGTAGATGTGCTTGGTCTCGCGGTACTCGGCGAGCCCCGTCGGGCCCAGCTCACGGCCGGTGCCCGACTTCCCGAAGCCGCCCCATTCGGCCTGTGGCAGGTAGGGGTGGAAGTCGTTGATCCACACGGTGCCGTGGCGCATCCGTCCGGCGACGCGGCGGGCGCGGCCCGCGTCGGCGGTCCACACGGCGCCGGCGAGGCCGTACTCGGTGTCGTTGGCCAGGGCGACGGCCTCGTCCTCCGTACAGAAGGTCTCGACGGTGAGGACCGGTCCGAAGATCTCCTCGCGGACGACCCGCATCCGGCGGTTGCACCGGTCGAGGACGGTGGGGCGGTAGAAGTAGCCGGGGCCGTCCGGGCGTTCGCCGCCGGCCCGGAGCACCGCTCCCTCCTTCAGCGCGGACGCCACGAAGTCCTGGGTCCTGGCGAGCTGCTGCGCGGAGACGAGCGGACCGCACTCGACACCCTTGTCGGTGCCGCGTCCGAGCCGGATCTTCTCGGCCCGGCGCGCGAGTTCGGCGACGAAGCGTTCGCGCAGCGACTCCTCCACGATGAGGCGGGAGCCGGCGGAGCAGACCTGACCGCTGTGGATGAAGGCGGCGTTGAGCGCCTGGTCGACGGCGGTGTCGAAGCCTTCCTCGGTCGCGCAGGCGTCGGCGAAGACGACGTTGGGATTCTTGCCGCCGAGTTCGAGAGCGACCTTCTTGACGGTGTCGGCGGCGGCGTGGGCGACCTTGGTGCCGCTGACGAGCCCGCCGGTGAAGGACACGAGGTCCACGTCGGGGTGCTCGGCGAGGCGCGCGCCGACGGTGTCGCCGGGGCCGGTGACGAGGTTCGCGGCACCGGGCGGCAGTCCGGCCTCCATCAGCAGCTCCACGAGCGCGACGGTGGTCAGCGGGGTGATCTCGCTGGGCTTGATCACAAAGGTGTTGCCGGCGGCGAGTGCCGGGGCGACCTTCCAGCTGGCTTGGAGCAGAGGGTAGTTCCAGGGTGTGATCAGCGCGCAGACCCCGACGGGTTCGTGCACGACAACGCTGTGGATGTCGTCGGACCCGGCGTCGACGACGCGGCCGCCGCTCTCGTTCATGACGAGGTCGGCGAAGTAGACGAAGGCATCGCGCACGCAGTCGACGTCGGTGCGCCCCTCTTCGAGGGTCTTTCCGGCGTCCTGGCTCTCCAGGCCGGCGATCTTCTCCCGGTCCCGCTCCAGCAGGGCGGCGACGCGCCGCAGGAGGGCGGCGCGTTCGGCGACGGGCGTACGCGGCCAGGTCCCGTCGTCGAAGGCGGCCCGCGCGGCGGCCACGGCGTCGTCGGTGTCGGCGGTGCCGCCCTCCGAGACGACGGCGAACACGCTCGCGTCGACAGGGTCGATGATCTCGCGCGTGGCTCCGGAGACGGCTGAGCGCCATTCCCCGCCCACGTGGATGGTCTGTTGTGCTGTCGACACGTCGTGTTCGGCCTTTCGTTCCCGTTTCGTCCTACACCGGTCACAACCCGGCGATCTGGCCGCCTGCCCGGGTATCCGAAAACCATGCGCAACGCTTAACGGAAAGTGCTCTGCCTCACATTGACTGTGCGACGTGGGTCACTCACATGATTCGTGCGACGTGGGTCACTCGCACCGCCCGTACGACGCGGTGATTCACGCCGACCGTGCGACGTGGGTCACTCGCACCGCCCGTACGACGCGGAATCACTCGCACCGCCCGTACGACACGGTGATTCACGCCGACCGTGCGACGTGGGTCACTCACACGCGTTCCACCCGGCCCGGTGCCGGTACGCACTCCCAGGACCCGGCTCGGCCCGTCGCGGCAGGCCCCTCTAGGGTCCGGATCATGACCATGACCTTCAGCGAGCCGTTCCTCCGGCTCACCGAGGAGCACTCCGCGTGGGGTGCCGAACAGCTCGAAATCTTCAACGAGTTCCTGCCCATGGGCGAGTGGAGCGCCGACCTCGGGCAGTGCCTGTACCGGCAGTCGGGTCGTGAGCTGAGGATCTCGCTGCTCGGCACGTTCGACACCGACGATCAGTCGTGGCTCTGGGCGTGGGCCAACCCCGGATTCGAGGGCACGCCCGTCGTGCGCGCCGCCGAGGAGGTGCGGCGGTACGGCCAGGCGAACGGCCTGCGGGAGTTCACCGACGACCTGGTCCGCCTGGCCGGGCACGACGACCCCCGCCGTGCCGCCGAGACCCTGGCCTTCGCCGCCATGGGCGTCCTCGGCGCCACCGGATACATCGGCGTCGAGGCGAACGCCTCCGCCCGCGCCTACCTGGTCCCCGACGACCTCCAGGTACCCCGCGCCGAACCTGACGCGATCACGCTCCCCCGCGTGCTCCTCACGGGCGCGAGCCTGCTCGGCGGCTCCGCGTCGCGGCGTGTCGTCGAGGGCTACTTCGCCCACCACGACCTGCCGGTGCGCCGGGCCGCCGACCGCATGAGCGCAGGCCTCCCCGACGGCGGCACGGTGGACGTCCTCTTCGACGACCTCGACCGCATCGCCTCGGTGAGCATCAACACGGGCGACCCGCGGCCGATCAGCTGAGAATTTGAGGGCACGGAAGATCGCCCCTCAGCCGGTGCGGTGAGCAGGCGACGAGGCAGACCGAGAGGAAACGCTGCCCGGTCAGCCACCAGCCACCGACGACATCCTGCCCATCGGTGAGCCGTGCCCGTACGGCAGCGAGCCGCTGCTCGACGACGTCGCGCTCGTGCCTGTCCGTGAATGCGTTTGTATGCGCCCGAACCTGCGTGCCGTACCAGCCGGCCGCCTCGCCCGGGTCCGTCCACGTCCCGCGTACGAAATGCTCGGGCTTCAGCAGCCATTGCGCGACCTCCAGCGGCGGCAGCGGGCTCGCCCGGAACTCGGGATGCACCTCACGCCGTGGTCCGTCACGGTGCAGGTCGAAGCCGCTGCCGAGCCAGGTGTAGCCGTGGTGATGTCTGTCCATCGTGCCTCTCATACGCCGGGCGGGGCGGCCTCGGCAGCCGCCCCGCCCCCTTCACTCGGCGTCACTGACGCCCGCAGCCGTCCCCGTCCCCACAGCCGCCGCTCTCGCCGCCGCCCCCGCTGTCGTCCTCCGGGTCGGCCTTGACCGTGTCCATCCGGTAGCGCATGGTGACCTCCAGTGCGCTCAATCGGTCCCAGGCCCTTCCCCGGACCGCCGTGCACCTGCGATGGGCCCACTCCACGGGCCCGCCCTGCCCCGGCCGGGGTTTCCTTGGCGGGGTTCGCCGGCCGGTGGCGGGGAGCCTTCAGGGCGCCATGCGCCGGCGTAGAGCGTTGGCCAGCGCGGCGGCGGGCGTCAGCGCGGCGGGCACGCGGGGTGCGTGAGCGGGGCAGGCGTAGACGTTGTGGCCGGGACCGCTCGCGGCGTGGACCTCGTCGACGAGGACGGGGTCAGGGGTGAGTGCGCCACACCGGTAGCAGTACTGAGGGGTCATGCGCGGCCTCCGCAACGAGGGCGTTCGACGTTGCGAAGAGCGTCGGCTCACGGCGGAGTGCGGCTCAATGAACTTGCTGCTGCTTGCAGCGGTTCACCCGAGCACGCCGATGGCCTCTGCGATCAGGCTTCGGGCCTGCGGCCCATAGCAGGCCATCCCGGCCAACTCGGAGAACATACATGTGTAGGCAGCGATCTCGCTCGGCTGCCTGACCGTCACTTCCGCAGTGGCGAGTTCCACCAGCACGCGCTCGTCGTCGAAAACCCAGAAACCCTCCAGGGGCCACATGACGCGGTCGGCGGACATGGGAATCACCCCGAAGCTGACCTGCGGAAGGGCGGCGATCTTCAGGAGGTGCCCAAGTTGTGCGGCCATCACCTCCGAGCCGCCGAAACGAGAGCGCAAGGCCGTCTCCTCGACAAGCAGACCGAAGCGCCGAGAGGCGTCGTAGAGAACCTTCTGACGGGTGATGCGCACTGCCACCGCCTCGTCCACGTCATCGGGAATGAGGCGGAACGCGGCGATACGGCTCATGATCGCGCGGGCATATGCCGCGGTCTGCACGAGACCCGGAATCACGCCGGGTTCGTAGACACGGAAGTGGCGCGTCCTCTCGTAAAGCGGCACGCGCGATTGCTGGATCGGCCGCAGCCCTTGCTGCTCGACACGACGCCACTCGACATACATCTCCTCGATGTTGTGCGACGTGGCAACGAGATCCTGGTGCGCATCCGGTACGCCGCAGACCACGGCGTACCGGAGCAGGTCCTCCTCGGACGGAGCGGTGACCCCGTTTTCTATCCGGGAAGCCTTCGACTCGCTCCAGCCGGCCTCCGCCGCGAAGGCGCGGGCTGTCGTGAACCCTGCCTGTTTTCGCAGCTCACGAAGCCGGTTGCCGAGCGTCTTGCGGGCTTCCCGGACAGCGGAGGACGGAGACGTGGGCACGGTCAGGAAGAGATCTTGTACTGCTCGTGCGGGACGGCGCGTTCCCACACTGCTTCGAAGGCGTTCGTGCAGAGTTCGAGAATTCTGGCGTCCCGTGTCAGTTCCATCCAGTCGTCGGGGCTCTCCCCGTCGCCGGTGAAGTGCAGGACCAGTACCAGTTCGTTGTCGAACACCCAGAAGTCGTTGCCGGGAAACGCGATGTCGGTCGCGCGACGGCGGGGAAGCCACCGGATCTGTTCGCCGGCTGCCACGTTGGCGTCGGAGTAGTGGTACTCGAATTTGATGTAGTCGGACTCCGGCACCGAGAACACCCGCGCGCGACGGATGGCGACGCCCCGCTCCGTGGCCTGGCGAACCCATGTGAGCCACTTCTGGAACGAAGTGTCGTTGGCCGTCAGATCAGCTGCCCGAACCCCGTTCTTCCACTGAATGTAGTCCGGATCGGAGGTCATGTAGCCGTCGCGCATTTCAAGATGGATGGCCGAGTGACGCGCGGAGGCCAGCAGTTCCTCAAACGTCGACGTCTGCGCCACTCTGCATCTCCTCGAAGAACTGCACCATACGACGCGGGATTTCCACGACCGTCTCGTGCCCCGGGATGTCCATCTGCGACAGTCGCTCGTCGTCCCGGACCTTCCATCCTTGAACCAGATAGTTGTCCGTCTCGTCGTCCAGGTAGACGGTCGGAGACCCGCCTGTCTTGGACTCCGGGTCCTTACCCAGCCTACGCAGTGCCATGGCCTCTCCTCTGATGGAGCCGATGATCTGCAGTCAGAAGCTTGCACTCGAATCGGCTGTTGTGTCATGGAACTTGCACGCACTTGCACCTCTTCGAGGTTCGAGCCCGAGTGACCGTCCAAACGGTCAGGAGCCGCAGGGTTCGGAATCGCGTTGCCCGCCCTGCACCGTCATGCGTCCGACGGCCTCCAACTCCCCGAGGTGGTACGTCAACGCGAGGCGCATGCGCTCCAGTTGCTCGGCCGGGCGTTCGGGCCCGATGCCTGCTGGCAGCCCTGCCCGCAGCTTGCGACGGGCCTCGCCGACCGAGGCGAGGGCGAGGCAGCGCCCCTGTTCGCCGGCCGGGAGCGCGAGGGCCAGTTCCTCGACCTGGCCGACGAGCAGCCCGATCTGCACGCGCAGCAGTTGCACGAGCTCCTGAGCAGCGCCGCGAAAACCGCAGGTCGCACCGGATGCGGGATTTCCAGGATCCGGCGCCTCGCCGGGCGGAAATTCCGCAGGCCCCCTAAAGAAGCGGAGCAAGAACTACCCAACCTCCCCTCCAACTCCCCTCGTCACACGATCAGGTGACGGGCTGGCATATGCCGGGAAGGGCGCGGTACGTTCACGCCGACAACACCAAAAAGAAACGGCCCCCGGCGGGACGGCAATCCCGGTCCGAGGGCCTGTTCACCAGGAAGAGGAAACCTTCCCGATGACGTCAGCGCAGTCTACCGCGCCCCTTTCCCGTGGTGTGGTGCATGTACGCCACCGCCACAAGGACAACTTCACGGTGGTCGGCAACCACCTCGCCCAGCACAAGACCCTCTCCGCCGCCGCCCGTGGCGTCGCGCTCTACATCCAGTCCGTCAAGGACGGCAAGCGGGTCTCGATCGAGGCCCTGTCGGAAGAGTTCCCCGACAGCCCCGACCGCCTCGCGAAGGCGCTCAACGAGCTCGAAGCAGCGGGATACCTGAGCCGCGTGAAGCACCGCGCGCCCGGGCAGCGGATCTGCACCCGGACGACGTACTACGAGTGCCCTGGCGCCCGGCCGCCGCTGCGCCGCGTCAGTCTCGTCAAGCAACCGAAGCGCTGCCCTCGCCGCCCCGACCTGCCCAGTCTCGGCGAACTGCTCCACCAGCCCGCCGCCCAACTCCTCGCCGGTCTACGCTCGTTGGACCCTCGCCTGACGCTCTCCGTCCGCGACGTCGCCGACCTCGCGCCCGCGGTCACCGCCTGGCTAGAGCGTGGCGTCCCGGGCCCGCAGGTGGCCCGCACGCTCGCCTCCGGGCTGCCTGCGGGCACGCTGTACCACCCGGCCCGCGTGCTGGCGTACCGCCTGGAGAACTGGCTGCCACCGGAGTTGCCACCGCTCGCGGCGCCGGTCGGGGTGGTCCCGATGCAGGAGTGCGAGGGCTGCGAGCGGCCCTTCAGATCTCCGGCACCAGGCCGCTGCCGCAACTGCCGACCAGACGCGAGCTGAGGTATTCACACCTATTCTGCGTCCGCTGCCGTCGAGCAGGCCGTGGCCTCCGGCATCGACTGGCGCCACGCCCATGCCGTCTACGCCGCGGTGTCCGGCACGATCGAAGGCCAGGTTCTCGGCGCGACACCCGAGGTGTACGACGGAACCAGCGTGTGGGTGGTCGATATCGGGAAGCCCTGACCTCGCGCAGCGGCGGTGATCGGCGACGGGGACGGGGCACCGGAACGACCGGGTATTGACGTCGGACGTATCGGGAGGAAACTGGTCTTTACACCGGACAACCGGAGAGAGCCGCACTCGTCGGAGGAGACGTCCACCGGCCCGCGTGACCTTTCTCTCGGCTCTGGCCAGGCCCCCGGCGGCCTGCCCGGGAGACGTGCGATCGGCGACGACCGAGGCGCACGGAAATCGGCGCGGACTACCGGGGACTGCTCTGTGTCCCCACCGGGACGCGGGGTGGGCGAATCACCCGTGGAGCGCGAGCGGGAAACGCCGCCCCCGGCGGCCGAAGCCAACCGGGGGCGGGAACCGCTGTGTGCGGTATGTCAGATGAGGCCGAGCTCGCGGACCGCCGCGCGCTCCTCCTCCAGCTCCTGCACGGACGCGTCGATGCGCGTACGCGAGAAGTCGTTGATCTCCAGGCCCTGGACGATCTCGTACTTGCCGTCCTTGCAGGTGACCGGGAAGGAGGAGATCAGGCCCTCCGGGACGCCGTAGGAGCCGTCCGACGGGATGCCCATGGAGGTCCAGTCGCCCTCGGCGGTGCCGTTCACCCAGGTGTGGACGTGGTCGATGGCGGCGTTCGCGGCGGATGCGGCCGAGGACGCGCCACGGGCCTCGATGATCGCGGCACCGCGCTTGGCGACCGTCGGGATGAACGTGTCGGCCAGCCACGCCTCGTCGTTCACGACCTCGGCGGCGTTCTTGCCCGCGATCTCCGCGTGGAAGATGTCCGGGTACTGGGTCGCCGAGTGGTTGCCCCAGATGGTCAGGCGCCTGATGTCGGAGACGGCGGCGCCGGTCTTGGCGGCCAGCTGCGAGATGGCGCGGTTGTGGTCGAGGCGGGTCATCGCGGTGAAGCGCTCGGCCGGTACGTCCGGAGCCGCGGCCTGCGCGATGAGCGCGTTGGTGTTGGCCGGGTTGCCGACGACGAGGACCTTGATGTCGTCCGCGGCGTTGTCGTTGATGGCCTTGCCCTGCGGCTTGAAGATGCCGCCGTTGGCGGACAGCAGGTCGCCGCGCTCCATGCCCTTGGTGCGGGGGCGGGCGCCGACGAGGAGGGCGACGTTGGCACCGTCGAAGGCCACGTTCGGGTCGTCGGTGATGTCGATGCCCTTGAGCAGCGGGAAGGCGCAGTCGTCGAGCTCCATGGCGGTGCCCTCGGCGGCCTTCAGGCCCTGCGGGATCTCGAGCAGGCGCAGCTTGACCGGCACATCCGCGCCGAGCAGGTGGCCGGAGGCGATGCGGAAGAGCAGCGCGTAGCCGATCTGGCCGGCCGCGCCGGTCACGGTGACGTTGACGGGAGTGCGGGTCATGGCGATCTCCGTAAGACAGCTGGCGGTGGGCAACACTGCCCCTCGTGCGGGACGTCTCGTCCACGCCTACCTGAATCTTGACGTGAAGAGAATTCCAGCGGTCAGGCTATCCGACCCGGCCCCGGCCCAACCCTCACCCCCTTGTGGCGCGGCTCACCCGTTCACGCGCCTCCCAGGCTGTCCGGCGGGTCGTCGGGGGCTCCGGCCACGCGGGGCGGCTGCGGCGTGCTCGCTGACGCGAGCGTGGTGCCGCTGGCGCGGCGACGGCCGCGGCCATCACTGACACCCGCGCATCGAGCGCTGCCGCCAACGGCAGACGGCCGGCGCGTGGCCGCTCACACTGACGGGGGACGCCTGGCTGTGCGGTCGCTGACCCCGACAGGGGTGCGTCCCCCCTACTGGCTGACCCGGGGGACGCCACGTGCGCGGCAACGGCCGCGGCCATCACTGACGCCCGCGCGTCGAGCGCTGCCACCGACGGGGAACGCGCCTCGCACATAGGCGCTCACACCAACGGGGACGTGGCTGCGCGGTCGCTCACCCCGACGGGGGTGCGTCCCCCTACTGGCTGACCCGGGGGACGCCACATGCGCGGCAACGGCCGCGGCCATCACTGACGCCCGCGCGTCGAGCGCCGGCCGGCGCGTGGCGACTGCGCGTCGAGCGCTGCCACCGACGGCAGACGGCCGGCACGTGGCCGCTCGCAGGGGCGCCCACGGCAGGCCGCGATCGGCGGCGAGGACGCCGCGCCCCGCCGCATGCCCTCTTGCCCCCGGCGTCGTGCCACCCTGCCGCCTCGACAGCCCCCGTCGTCAGGCGTCGCCGGCTCGCCGGGCCGCACGACGGGGGACGCCTGGGCAAGCCGATTGCGCGAGCGGGACCACCTACCGCCGGTCGGGCCTCCAGCACACGCCCGCCGCATCCGCCGCTGACGCGAAATGGGGGCCGCCCGCAGGCGGTCGCTGATGCCGACGGGGAATGCGTGCCGCGTGATCGCTGGCGTGTGGTGCCACGACGTCGGCGTGGTGCCCCTGCGCTTCGGCGGCTGCCGCACATGGGAACGCCTGCCGCGTCGTCGGCGAGCGAGCGCCCTGGCCGCCCTCCGTAGCGGAACGATCACACCGTGGCGGAATGGTCACCTCCGTGCCACAGGCCGCACCCGTCACTTGATCGGCTTTGGCGCGTCCATGACTCTTGAAACACGACGGCGCCCGTCCTCCCTCGGGGGAGAGGACGGGCGCCGTTCACCGTTCGTGCGGGCCTGCGGCCGCTATCGCACCGTGAAGTGGACGGCGTCCTCCAGGATGGGAATGTCCAGCCACGGCTTGGGCTGTGTCACCAGCGCGAGCAGCACGATCGCCACGCCCAGCACCCCGTACGTGATCATGTCCGTGAAACGCGAGCGCACCGCGAGCATGCCGACCGAGGGCAGGACGCGCCGCAGGACGGCTCCGGTGATGAGCGCGGCTCCGATGAGGATCGCGCCGATCCGGAACGCCTCGGCGAAGGCGTCGGTGCCGACGATCAGCACACCGACCGCGGTCATCCCGAGGACGGTGAGCAGAGGCCACTGCCGCGCGGGCGCGGGCGCGTCCTTCGGCGCGGCACGCCCGCCGCCCTCGGGCCGCGCGGTGTCCCGTGTGACGGCGGGAGGCCGCCGTGAGGGCTTCTTCTCGCCGGAGCCGTCGGAGTCCGCGGGCGCCGCGGCCCCGGACACGTCGGGCACGACGGCCCCGGACACGTCGAACGCGACGGCCCCGTTGGTCACGGCCCCCGGCTCGGCGGCGCCCGCAGGCGCGACCCGCTCGTCCGCCGCGTCCGCGGCATCCGCCGCGGCGGCGTCTCCGTCAGGGACCTCGTTGGTGCGTACGCCCATGGGGTCGGCTCAGCCCTCGGCCTTGGCCGACGCCGCGCGCTCGGCCGCCTCGACCACGTTCACCAGCAGCTGCGCGCGGGTCATCGGGCCCACGCCGCCCGGGTTGGGGGCGACCCAGCCGGCGACCTCGGCCACGCCCGGGTGCACGTCGCCGACGATCTTGCCGTTCTCGTCACGGCTCACGCCCACGTCCAGCACGGCCGCACCCGGCTTGACGTCCTCGGGCTTGATCAGGTGCGGTACGCCGGCCGCGGCGACGATGATGTCCGCCTGCTTCAGGTGCGCCGACAGGTTCCGCGTACCGGTGTGGCACTGCGTCACCGTGGCGTTCTCCGACTTGCGGGTCAGCACCAGCGGCATCGGCCGGCCGATGGTGATGCCGCGGCCGACGACGACCACGTTCGCGCCGTTGATCTCGACGCCGTGGTGACGCAGCAACTGGACGATGCCGTACGGCGTGCAGGGCAGCGGGCCCTCGATGCCGAGCACGAGCCGGCCGAGGCTCATCGGGTGCAGGCCGTCCGCGTCCTTGGCCGGATCCATGAGCTCCAGCACGCGGTTCGCGTCGATGCCCTTGGGAAGCGGGAGTTGCACGATGTAGCCGGTGCAGTCGGGATTCTCGTTGAGCTCCCGTACCACCGCCTCGATCTCCTCCTGCGTCGCGGTCGCGGGCAACTCGCGCTGGATGGAGGCGATGCCGACCTGCGCGCAGTCGCGGTGCTTGCCGTTGACGTACCAGCGGCTGCCCGGGTCGTCCCCGACGAGCAGGGTGCCGAGGCCGGGGGTGGCACCCCTCTCCTTGAGGGCCGCCACGCGGGCGGTCAGATCGGACTTGATCGCGGCTGCGGTGGCCTTGCCATCGAGAATCTGGGCAGTCATGCCCCCATCCTCCCGGATGGACCCGTCCCGGTTCCAATCCGGTCCGCCGCCGTCTCGCCCTTCGGGCGAACAGCAGGTTGCACTTGCACAACACATGCGGATACCGGCTGGACAAAAAGGCGACGGAAATACGACGATGATCCGCGCAGTGCCGCGGGCAGTGCCGGGGGGCCAAAACAGTAAATACCATGCAGTTCCTCCGCTCGGACCGCGCAGTCCCCGCATTTCCAACGGAGGAACCCCGCCATGAGCTTCGGCGACCCGAACAACCCGTACGGCCAGCCGGGCCAGCCCCAGGGCCAGCCCGGCTACGGCTACCCCCAGGCCCCGCCGGTCCAGCCGTACGCCGGTGGCTACCCGACCGGTCCGACCGAGATGCCGGGCATCACCAAGGCCGCTCGCATCTTCCTGTACGTGATCGTCGTCTGCCAGGTCGTCGTCGCCGGCATCTACGGCTACACCCTGTCGAAGATCGACGAGTCGGCTGCGGGTCTGGATGGCACCCAGAGTGAGGCGTTCGCCGACTTCGGCAAGGGGGTGATCGGCTTCCTGATCGTGCTGGCGCTGGTCTTCGCCGCGCTGGGCCTCGCGCTCGCCCTCAAGTACTCGAGCGGCGCCAACGGCGTCCGGGTCTGCTCGATCGTGTACGGCGCCTTCGCCATCATCAGCGGCATCTTCACGATCCCCGTCGGCATCATCACGTTCATCGTGGCGATCCTGCTCGTCATCTTCGCGTCCAAGAGCGCCTCGGCCGAGTGGTTCAAGCGCCCGCGCCACTGACGAACGCACCTCACGTGCGAAGGCCGTGAACCCCGCTCCGGCAAGGGTTGACGGCCTTCGGCTGTTTCCCGCCACTTCCGTGCCACTCCGGCGGAATGGCGTGCACCCTGGACGTCCGCTGTCGTCGAGAACCCGTCCCGATACCGAGCCGGCCGAGCGGGAGCCGGCCCTGCCTCGCAAGCCGCGCTCGCCGCGGCTCAGCCGGAGGCACGACGGCCTGACGATGGACGATCCGGACCATCCCGAACCGGACGGCGCCACCGTACTGGTGCTGGCGGGGGCCCGCTGGTGAGCAACTGAGCAACCAGCGGGCCCCTGGCCGTCTGTCGGCGGAACCTCAGTGGAAGAAGTGCCGCGTCCCCGTGAAGTACATCGTCACGCCCGCCTTCTTCGCCGCCTCCACGACCAGCTCGTCGCGGACCGAACCGCCCGGCTGGACCACGGCCTTGACGCCCGCGGAGGTCAGGATCTCCAGGCCGTCCGGGAAGGGGAAGAACGCGTCGGACGCCGCGTAGGAACCGCGTGCGCGCTCCTCGCCCGCCCGCTCCACGGCGAGCTTCGCCGAGTCGACGCGGTTGACCTGGCCCATGCCGACGCCGACCGAGGCACCGTCCTTGGCGAGCAGGATCGCGTTCGACTTGACCGCGCGACAGGCCTTCCAGGCGAACGCCAGCTCGGCGAGCTCGTCGGCGGACAGCGCCTCGCCGGTCGCCAGCGTCCAGTTCGCCGGGTCGTCACCGTCGGCCTGGAGGCGGTCGGTGACCTGGAGCAGCGCACCGCCGTCGATCGGCTTGAGCTCGACCGGGTTCGCCGGGGCGCCTTCGGCGCGCAGCACGCGGATGTTCTTCTTCTTGGCCAGGACCTCGACCGCGCCGTCCTCGTAGCCGGGCGCCACGATGACCTCGGTGAAGATCTCGGAGACCTGCTCTGCCATCGCGACCGACACCGGACGGTTGACGGCGATCACGCCGCCGAATGCGGACAGCGGGTCGCAGGCGTGCGCCTTGCGGTGCGCCTCGGCGACGTCCGCGCCGATCGCGATGCCGCACGGGTTGGCGTGCTTGATGATCGCGACACACGGCTCGGAGTGGTCGTACGCGGCCCGGCGCGCCGCGTCGGTGTCCGTGTAGTTGTTGTACGACATCTCCTTGCCGTGCAGCTGCTCGGCCTGGGCGAGGCCGCCGGCGCCCGAGGTGTAGAGCGCGGCGGGCTGGTGCGGGTTCTCGCCGTAGCGCAGGACGTTCTCGCGCTCCCACGTGGCACCCAGGAAGTCGGGGAAGTCGCTCTCGTCAGCGGGCGCGTAGGAGGACGCGAACCAGGAGGCGACGGCCACGTCGTACGCGGCGGTGTGCTGGAACGCCTCGGCCGCGAGCCGCTTGCGGGCCGCGAGGTCGAAGCCGCCGCCGCGGACTGCCGCGAGCACGTCCGTGTACCGCGCGGGGCTGGTGACGACGGCTACGGACGGATGGTTCTTGGCGGCGGCGCGGACCATGGAGGGGCCGCCGATGTCGATCTGCTCGACGCACTCGTCGGGGCTCGCGCCGGAGGCGACGGTCTCCTTGAACGGGTACAGGTTGACGACGACGAGCTCGAACGGCTCCACGCCCAGCTCGGCGAGCTGCTCACGGTGCGCGTCCAGGCGCAGGTCGGCGAGGATGCCCGCGTGCACACGCGGATGCAGGGTCTTGACCCGGCCGTCGAGGCACTCGGGGAAGCCGGTCAGCTCCTCCACCTTGGTCACGGGGACACCGGTGGCCGCGATCCTGGCAGCGGTGGAGCCGGTGGACACCAGCTCGACGCCCGCCTCGTGCAGCCCGCGGGCAAGCTCCTCAAGACCCGTCTTGTCGTAGACGCTGACCAGTGCGCGACGGATGGGCTTGTTACCCGACTTATTCACCGACATGAACCTTTCGTCCCTCAATGCGGTAGCCGTGCCGGGCGAGACGCCCCACGACCTCGACGAGCAGCGAACGCTCGACTTCCTTGATGCGCTCGTGCAGAGCGGCTTCGTCGTCCGTGTCCCGTACCTCGACCACGCCCTGGGCGATGATCGGTCCGGTGTCGACGCCGTCGTCGACGAAGTGGACGGTGCAACCGGTGACCTTCGCGCCGTACGCGAGCGCGTCCCGCACTCCGTGGGCACCGGGGAAACTGGGCAGCAGCGCGGGGTGCGTGTTGACGATGCGCCCGCCGAACCGCGCGAGGAATTCCTTCCCCACGATCTTCATGAAACCGGCCGAGACGATGATGTCCGGCTCGAAGGCGGCGGTGGCCTCGGTCAGCGCCGCGTCCCACTCCTCGCGGGTGGCGAAGTCCTTCACCCGGCACACGAAGGTCGGCAGCCCCGCACGCTCGGCGCGCTCCAGACCGGCGATCCCTGTCCGGTCCGCGCCGACGGCGACGACTTCCGCCCCGAACCCTTCGGGATCGGCGGCGATGGCGTCGAGGAGGGCCTGGAGGTTCGTGCCCGATCCGGAGACCAGGACGACGAGGCGGGCGGCAGCCACGGGGGACTCTTTTCGCGTTGCGGTGCGGCTTTGTGTGGTCGTACGAACGAATCGCATCCCTGGATACGGGGAACTCTACGAAGGCGCCGACCGTCAGCAACGATACCGGCACTCAGCACGGCCCCCACGGGACGGGGGCGTGGCCGGGAGGTAGCGTCTGGGGACAGAGCACGCGCCCGGGCGCGCTCGACGACGGGCATGACGAGGGGAAGACGTTCACCAGATGCCGGACCGACGCCACCGTACGGACCTCCTGTTGCTGCGGGAGCGCCAGTCCACGGACGACGACAATCCCTTCGCGCCGCCGCCGGAGGGCCGACCGGACCAGCCGTGGCAGCCCCGTCGGCCCCTGAACGACGGCTCCTCCTCCGACGGCGGCTCTTCGGGCTCTTCGGGCTCTTCGGGCTCTTCGCCGGACGCCGGCTCGGACGGCTCGAACGGCTCGAACGGTGCCGACGGCGGGAACGGCTCGAACGGTTCCCGCTGGGGCAGCCAGTGGAGCAGCCGCCAGCCGGGGCGCTCCCCGGGCGGCTTCGGCACCCGTCCCGGTGACCGGCGCGGCGACCAGAACCGACCGGAGGGCGGCGGCCCCGGGCCCGGCGGCATGCGCTGGGATCCGACCGACCCGGTCCAGCGCAGGGCGCGGTACGCACTGCTCGGCGGCATGTGGGCGTTCTTCTTCGCGCTGTTCGACTTCCCGGAGATCGCCCTGCTGCTCGGCGCGCTCGCCGTGTACTGGGCGATCAGCTCCCTGCGCGCCAAGCCCCGGCGCACGGCACCGGAAGTGGCGACGACCGGTGCGCCGACGCCTGCGCCCACGCAGCCGTCCCAGTCGAGCAGGCCGCAGATCACGGCGGCGATGAGCGGCCTGGTGATGGCGGGCATCGCCCTGCTGATCGTGGCCGCGTCGTTCACGGCGCAGCTGGTGTACCGCGACTTCTACACGTGCGTGGACGACGCTCTCACCAAGTCGGGCCAGCTGGCCTGCAACGAGCATCTCCCCGAGCCGCTGCGGGATGTGATGGGCGTGAAGGAGTAGCGCCGCCGAGGACCATGCGACGGCCCGGACCTCGATCGGTCCGGGCCGTCGTGCTCTCCGCGTCAGTCCGTGGCCGGGGGGACGTCATCGGATCCGGGCGCGGCCTCGGTCTTCGCCTCGGTCCCGGTGGGAGGCGGGTCGGCCGTCGGCTCCCCGGCGGCCTCGGTTCCGCCGGGACGGGCGGGCGTCTCCTCCCTCGGCGTGGCGCCCTCCGGGGCGCCCGTCACCGGGGGACCGGCCGGAGGCTGAGGTGCGCCGCTGCGTGCGCTCCAGGTGTCCACCGGAAGGAAGTCGTACGGCTCGAATTCGTCGTCCGCCTCCACGTCCGATTCCGGGTCCGGATCCGCCTCCGAGTCCGGATCCTTGTCCGGGACCGCTGAGAACTCGGGGGCCGTCGCCGGGAGCAGCACCGCATCCGGCAGGCCCCGCCCGGGACCGGCGCCGGGCCCCTCGCCCGCGGTGGCCCCCCGTACGCGCCAGGCGCGCAGCGCCACGGCGACCGGGACCGCGACCGCCGACGTCCAGAGCAGCGCCGCTGCGCCCGTGAGCCACCACACCGGCCCGAAGTCCGCCAGTCGTCCCCTGCCGAGCGGGCCACCTGACGCGGCGGCGAGCACGGCCATGAGCACTCCGCAGCCGACGGAGGCCAGCAGGGCCGTCAGCGCGGTGCCGCCGCACGTCCACGCCTCCTCGCGCTCCCCGTACCGCGGCGCCGCCGCATGGACCGTGCCCCAGGCGACGAGCAGGCCCGCGGTGAACGGGACCGCGGCCGCCGCCCAGTGCAGGGGCGTTCCGGTGCCGGCGCCGGGCACGGCGGCGAGCAGCGGGAAGTCCGGGAACGCGGGTGTGCCGGTCAGGGCGAGCGGAGTCGCCGTCGCGCCCGTGCCGAGGGCGAATCCGGGGCCGAGGCCGTAGGCCGCGCCCCACACGGCCGCGTTCGGGAGCAGTGCCAGGGCCAGCAGGACCACGGCCAGTCGCCCGGACCAGTCACCGGCGAGGTCGAGCAGGGACGTCTGTGCGGCCGACCCGTGCACGACGAGGGAGACCGTGACCAGTACCGCTCCCCCGGCCACCAGAGTCAGCGCGCCCATGGCAGCCGCCTGCAGAGCCACCGCGACCCGGCTGCGGGCGAGGGCGATCCGCAGCCCCTGCGGCAGCCCGGCCGGCAGCGGGCCGAGCGGGCGTCCGCTCGCCGTCCACACACCGCAGGCGGCGGCGACGAACGCCAGGAGCGGCAGGTGCACCAGCGCGCTCAGCGGCTCGGCCGCGAGCGGGCCACCCGCCGCGTAGAGCACGACAGGCGCCCCGACCATCACGTATCCGGTGGTCACTGCCGTCAGCACGCCCGACGGGGACGCCCGGGGACGCGAGTCGTCGGGCTCCAGCGCATCGCGTGCCGCACGGTGCGCCAGCCACGCCGGCAGCGCGACGAACAGCAGCGGGACGACCCCCATCGGTGTGGGGAGCTGGGAGAGGGTCTCCGTCCGGACGAGTTCCGCGCCGTGCGCGAGGAGCCACAGCGCCGCGGCGACGTGCAACGCCCCGCCGGGGCCACTGTCGGGGAACGGCGAGCTGATCCACATCACCATCACGAGCACGGTGATCGTGCCGAGGCCGAGCCCGGCCGCGGTCGCACCGCGCACGACTCCGGCGACGAGGGCCGCCGACGCGCCACCCTGCACGGCGACCTGAGTGTGCGGCAGGGGCGGGCTGTGATCGGTCAACTGGGTCACGCGGCCATGCTGCCAACGACACGCGCTTTCACCGGGTAACAGGTGAATGACCGTTGTGTCGCTCAAAATACTTTTATGTCATTTTCTGCCGAGTGCAGTGCTGCATGGAGTCCCGCATGACACAGAGCGACACACAGCCCGCGTCCGGGCCCCCTCTCCCTCCGCCCAAGGAGCGGCGCAGGCTCCGCGAGGCGAAGTCGCTGGCCGAGACGCAGCTCGCCAAGACACTCGGCGTCACGCCCGCCACGATCAGGTCCTGGGAAACCGGCCGCACGAATCCCCAGGGCCACAGGCGCGAGGCATACGCGAAGCTGCTCGCCGCCTTCGCAGCGGAACGGTCCCGGACGCCGGCCTCGCCGAAGCCGGCCGTCTCCGAGAGGCAGGCCGCTGACCCGCCCGTCGACGAAAAGCGGGTCTCCGACGAGCCCGGCCCCGAGAGGCGGTTCGCCGACAGGCCCGGCCCGGAGGAGCAGGTCGCCGACGAGCCCGGCCCGGAGGAGCAGGTCGCCGACGAGCCCGCCGAACAGGAGGGAGCGACATCTGCATCGGCACCGGCAACGTCGGAGCCGGCGCCGGTGCCCGAGCCGGTGCCGATGCCGGTCGATCCCGATCCGGTGCCGGTGCCGATGCCGGTCGATCCCGATCCGGTGCCCGAGCCCGTCCGGGCAGGGGTCGCCGCGCCGTTGCCGCCCGAGCCCTCGGGCGCCGCACTGCGGCAGCCTTACTGGGACCCGGTCCCGGTCGGGCCCGAGGCGTCGCTGCTCGCTCCACCCGCCGGGCCGACGCCGGCCGAGGCGTTCGACACGCTCTACGCGTACGCCGCGCCCGCTCTCGTCCGCCAGACCTACCTGCTCACCGGCCGCCGCCGCCTCTCGCACGAGTCCGTCGAGCGCGCCTTCCATCTCGCCTGGCAGCGCTGGCCCGAGGTCGCCGTCGACCGGGAGCCGACAGGCTGGGTGCGGGCGGCCGCGTACGAGTACGCCATGTCCCCCTGGCAACGCCTGCGCCCCGCCCACCGGCACCCCGACGAGCCCCCGGACGACCCGGCCGGGCGCGCCTTGCTGGAGGCGTTGCAGGAACTGCCGCCTGCCTACCGCCGGACCCTCCTGCTCTACGACGGTCTGGGGCTCGACCTGCCCGAGACCGCCGCGGAGACCGAGGCGAGCACCCCTGCCACCGCGAACCGTGTCCTGAACGCCCGCGCCGCCGTCGTCGAACGGCTGCCACATCTCGCCGAGACCACCGTGCTCCAGGACGAGCTCAGGGCGCTCGCCGACCTCGGCCCCACACCCTGTCTGATGCCCGCCGCGGCGGTGCGTACCAGCTGCGAGCGCCGGGCCGAACTGTGGACCAGGGCAGTCGTGATGGCGACCACGCTGATCGTCGTGGCGACCGCCCTCGCGCTGCTCACCTCGCCCCGGCGGTACGAGCCGCCGCTGCCTCCGACCCGGCAGGTCGAGGGTGTACCGGCGCCGCACAACGGGCCGCAGCGGCTCAGCGTCGAGCAGACGAAGCTGCGCGACAAGCTGCGCGCCGAGCCGGCCGCGGGGCCGCAGAGGCTGCTGCCCGGTCTCGGCTGAACGCCCCGCCCGAACGTGCCGCCCGAGCGCCGGCACGTACTGGAAGGTGCGGTCGTCCGGACGGAGCCGGCCCGGTCGGACACGACCGAAAGGACGTGATCAGGACACATCCGGCGCGGTCAGACGCGACCGGAAGAACGTAGTCCGGACACAGCCGGCCCGGTCGGACGCGACCGGACAGATGTGGTCCGACAGACAGACGCGGTCCGGACAGACGTGTGGGCCCGCCCCCGGAGATCCGGGAACGGGCCCACACGGTGTCCGGGAAGGTCAGCCCGCGAGGATGGCGCGCGCGAGCTTGGCCGTCTCGGTCGGCGTCTTGCCGACCTTGACGCCCGCGGCCTCCAGGGCCTCCTTCTTCGCCTGGGCGGTGCCGGAGGAGCCGGAGACGATGGCGCCGGCGTGGCCCATGGTCTTGCCCTCGGGCGCGGTGAAGCCCGCGACGTAGCCGACGACCGGCTTGCTGACGTTGGCCTTGATGAAGTCGGCCGCACGCTCCTCGGCGTCGCCGCCGATCTCGCCGATCATGACGATCAGGTCGGTGTCGGGGTCGGCCTCGAACGCGGCGAGCGCGTCGATGTGCGTCGTACCGATGACCGGGTCGCCACCGATGCCGACGGCGGAGGAGAAGCCGATGTCACGGAGCTCGTACATCATCTGGTAGGTCAGCGTGCCGGACTTGGACACGAGACCGATGCGGCCGGGCTTGGTGATGTCGCCCGGGATGATGCCGGCGTTGGACTGGCCCGGGGTGATGAGACCGGGGCAGTTCGGGCCGATGATGCGGGTCTTGTTGCCCTTGGACTTCGCGTACGCCCAGAAGGCGGCGGAGTCGTGGACGGCGATGCCTTCGGTGATGACGACGGCAAGGGGGATCTCGGCGTCGATCGCCTCGACCACGGCGGCCTTGGCGAAGGCAGGGGGCACGAAGAGGACGGAAACGTTCGCGCCCGTCTTCTCCATCGCCTCGGCGACGGTGCCGAAGACCGGGACCTCGGTGCCGTCGAAGTCGACGGACGTGCCGGCCTTGCGCGGGTTCACACCGCCGACGATGTTCGTGCCGTCGCCCAGCATGAGCTTGGTGTGCTTCATGCCCGTGGCACCGGTCATGCCCTGGACGATGACCTTGCTGTCCTTGTTCAGGAAGATAGCCATGGTTCTACAGTCCCTCTTCCCTTACTTCGCAGCAGCGGCGAGCTCGGCGGCCTTGTCGGCCGCACCGTCCATGGTGTCCACGCGCTGCACGAGCGGGTGGTTGGCGTCGGAGAGGATCTTGCGACCCAGCTCCGCGTTGTTGCCGTCGAGGCGCACGACGAGCGGCTTGGTGACCTCTTCGCCCTTGGAGGCGAGGAGCTGCAGGGCCTGCACGATGCCGTTGGCGACCTCGTCGCAGGCGGTGATGCCGCCGAAGACGTTGACGAAGACGGACTTGACGTCCGGGTCCCCGAGGATGATCTCGAGACCGTTCGCCATGACCTCGGCGGAGGCGCCGCCGCCGATGTCGAGGAAGTTGGCGGGCTTCACGCCGCCGTGGTTCTCACCGGCGTAGGCGACGACGTCGAGGGTCGACATGACCAGACCCGCGCCGTTGCCGATGATGCCGACCTCGCCGTCGAGCTTGACGTAGTTGAGGTTCTTGGCCTTGGCGGCAGCCTCGAGCGGGTTGGCTGCGGCCTTGTCCTCGAGGGCCTCGTGCTCCGGCTGGCGGAAGTCGGCGTTCTCGTCGAGGGACACCTTGCCGTCGAGGGCGATGACCTCACCGCTCGCGACCTTGGCCAGCGGGTTGACCTCGACGAGGAGCGCGTCCTCGGCGATGAAGGTCTTCCACAGGGTCACCAGGACCTCGGCGACCTTCTCGGCGACCTCGGCCGGGAACTGGGCCTGGGCGACGATCTCGCGGGCCTTCTCGATGGAGACGCCCTCGTTGGCGTCGACCGGAACCTTCGCCAGCTTCTCGGGGGTCGTCGCGGCGACCTCCTCGATGTCCATGCCACCGGCGACGGAGGCCATAGCCAGGAAGGTGCGGTTGGTGCGGTCCAGGAGGTACGAGACGTAGTACTCCTCGGCGATCTCCGGAGCGGTCTCCGCGATCATCACCTTGTGGACCGTGTGGCCCTTGATGTCCATCCCGAGGATGTCCGTCGCGCGGGCGACGGCCTCGTCCGGGGTGGCGGCCAGCTTCACGCCGCCGGCCTTGCCGCGGCCACCGACCTTCACCTGCGCCTTGACGACCGACTTGCCGCCCAGCCGCTCGGTGGCCTCGCGCGCCGCCTCAGGCGTGTCGATGACTTCACCGGCCAGCACCGGTACACCGTGCTTGGCGAAGAGGTCCCTCGCCTGGTACTCGAACAGGTCCACGCGCGTCCGTCCCTTTTCTGAAGATCGCGGTTCGTTGTCTGCGTGGGCGTGCCGCGAAGGGCAACGTGACTGCTCGTGTCACAGGGGAGGCACACACGGTGTCCGTGGGCGCGGCATGTCCGCCTGGCAGGTTATCCCCGCTGGACGCGGGTCCCTAAATCACAGATCACACCTGGGCGGTGATTACGGTCACAGATCGCGACCCGTCGTGTGCTCAGGGGTGCGCGGGGCGGTGGTGGCAGGAGCGGCCCTCCGGCTCGGAGAGCCGCTCCCAGCGGCCGGGCACGGCGCCGCGGAGTGCGCGCCGGGTGCCGTGGCCCGGGGCCGGAGTGGCCCCGAGGACCGTGGGCCGAGTGGCCCGTGGATCGGGCCCTGAAGGCAACCGCCGACGAGGCGCCGGGTGGGCGCCCCGTGCGACGGCTGACCGGAGTACGGACGTGCTCAGATGCCGTACGGCAGGTAGCTCGGGGTCACATCGGAGACGACGCCCTGCACACCGGTGACGGCGTTGCCCGCGAGGGGCGCGGCGTCGGCGGAGACCTCGCCCGTGACCGCCTGGGCGAACGGCTGCACCTCGGAGACGACACCGCCCGCGAACGGGCTCACCTCGGAGACGACACCACCCGCGAACGGGCTCACCTCACCGGTCACGCCGTACGCCAGACCGGTGGCGCTGCCGCCCACACCGTGGACGAGCGGCTCCACGTGCTGGGCAACGGCGTCGACCAGCGGCTGCACCTCGGAGACGACACCGCCCGCGAACGGGCTCACCTCACCGGCCACGCCGTACGCGAAGGGCTGCACCTCCTCGGCGACGCCGTAGGCGAACGGCTGCACCTGGTCGGTGAGCCCGTACGCGAACGGGGTCGTGTCGGAGACGACACCCTGGGCGAGGAGGCCCGCGTCAGCGACGGCCTGGTTCACGACCGGCTGGGCTCCGGCCACGGCGGTGGCGACGACGGGCGGCAGGACGGCCGCCGACGTCTCGTCCACGATCGGGCCGGACGCGGTGACCAGCCCCTGGGCCTGGTACTGGGCCTGGTACCGGGCGTCGGCGAGCCCCTGCTCCAGATCGGACACGAACGCGGAGAGCGGCCCGAAGAGGTAGTCGATGTCGGCGTCGACCTGCGGGACCTGCACCTGCGGAACCTGGACCTGCGGGACCTGGACCTGCGGGACCTGGACGTCGGCGGTCGGCACCTGCGGGCTGTCCACGGACGGCAGCTGCACGTCCGGTGCGGAGGGGGCCTCGTACGAGGGGAGCTCGCTGTCGACGTACTGACGGGCCTGGTCCTGCGCCTCGGACGTCACGTCCGGGACGCCGACCGACGGCAGCCCCACCTCCAGCTCGATGCCGACGAGGGGGGTGCCGACCTCGGCCGAGGCACCATCGGAGCCCGCGTCGGCCGAGACGTCGGCGGCGTCGGTGACACCGGCCACCAGATCCGGGGTGGAGAGCGGCACGGAGACCGACAGCTCGTCGGCGCTCGCCGCGGCGGTGCCGAGAGCCCACATACCGGTGGCCGTGGCGGCTACCGCGATGGAGCGGCGGATGTTCTTGTTCATGCTCGTTGATCCTTCGAATTCGTTCGGCGGTCCGGAAGCGTTGGAGAGGTTCCGGAGTGGAGGGCAGACCTGCCCACCCCCGCGCGGCAGGTCAGGAGGCGGGGGAAGGCCTGCCCTAGCCGGGGAATTCGGGAATGTCGCGCGGCCTGTCGCGCGTCGGCGGCTCGGCCGCCGGGCAGCCCGGAGCGGACACGAGCGCGTCCCGGGCTCCGTCCGCGAAGGCAGCCATGTGCTGGTCGCCGGGGCGGGGCGTGTTGTTCTCACCGCTGTGCTGCACGGCACCGGGCACGAACCCGCACGGGCCGAACGGCTCCGGGGCCGGATCGGTCCCCGCCGCGTCCGCGGCCGGTACGTCCGGCGACTGCCCGGCCCACGCAACGCCCTCGTACCCGTCGACCGTGCCGAACCGTCCGTCGGCAGCGGGTCGGTGCCGGTGGGCGACGTCGGCAAGGGCCTCGGCGGCGGCGTCGAGGCCGCCGGACCCGAGTGCGGACGGCTCGGCGTCCGGCACGGACCGCATCTCCGCGGGGCCGCCGCGGAAGGAATCGCCGCCGGGAACCTCGGGCAGTTCGCCCGGAGCCGGGGGCAGCGCACGACCCAGGGCCCCCGTGAGCTCCTGGCCGGTCCCGACGACGGCCTGCACCGCGACGCGCACGCCGTTCACGGCTTCCTCGGCCGCGCGCCGCAATTCGCGAACCGCGGTGTGCCCGGCCGTGTCCTGCTCGGGCGGCAAGGACGCGACGGCGTCGTCGGCGCCCGAGGGACCCACGATGCCGGGGCGGACGCCTGTGCCTGCGTCCGCCTCGGCACGCACCTCGACCGGCAACTCCGCGGCATGCGCCTGGCCACCCCAGAGCAGACCGAGCGTCATGAGCGCCGCCAGCAGCAGGAGTACACGCAGCGCACGCGAACCGGCCACCGTCCGGCGCAGCGCGCACGCGACGGCAGCGGGAGAAAGCGCTGCGGGGATCACGGAGGAAAAACCCTTTTCGGTCGGGGATCGGCATGATGCTCGCACGAGCCTCCCGGGGCGGCGCAAGTCCCCTGTTACCGATGAGTCACCATGCCCCTTGTTGTGCCCGATACACCGTCATGTACAGGTATGCCCCTACGAACAGGGCCCTCTCCACCCTCCGCTCTGAGCTCCCGAGCCACGCAAGTGACCTGCCGGCCCCGGCCCCTCCAGCCCCCGCCGCCCCACCCACCTGCACCAAGACGCCCGGCCCGAACCCGCCCCCACCTGCCCGCCCTTGGGCCGGGACTGGCCCGTGGGTCAGTCCGCCGTGGGCACCGGCAGTGGGCGCTTTTCTATCGCCGCGGCCATGACGTCCGGGAACAGGTCCGGCGTGCATGCGAAGGCCGGGGCACCGAGGGCCGCGAGAGCCGCCGCATGCTCGCGGTCATAGGCCGGAGCGCCTTCGTCGGAGAGCGCAAGCAGCGCGACGAACTGCACGCCCGACGCCTTCATCGCCGCGACCCGCTTGAGCATCTCGTCCCTTATGCCGCCCTCGTAGAGGTCGCTGATGAGCACGACCACCGTGTCCGCGGGCCGGGTGATCTGCGACTGGCAGTACGCGAGCGCCCTGTTGATGTCCGTCCCGCCGCCGAGCTGTGTGCCGAACAGCACATCCACCGGATCGTCGAGCTGGTCGGTCAGATCGACCACGGCCGTGTCGAAGACGACGAGCCGCGTGGTGATGGAGCCCATCGAAGCCAGCACCGCTCCGAACACCGAGGCGTAGACGACGGACGCGGCCATCGACCCGGACTGGTCGATGCAGAGCACCACTTCCTTCTTCACGGACTGGGAGGCCCGCCCGTAACCGACGAGCCGCTCGGGCACGACGGTGTCGAACTCCGGCAGGTAGTTCTTCAGATTCGCCCTGATCGTGCGGTCCCAGTCGATGTCGCGGTGCCGCGGCCGGTTGATCCTCGCCGAACGGTCCAGCGCTCCCGTCAGCGTCGACCGCGTACGCGTGGCGAGCTTCTTCTCCAGCTCCGCGACGACCTTGCGCACCACCGCCCGGGCGGTCTCCTTGGTCGTCTCCGGCATCGCCTTGTTGAGGGAGAGCAGCGTGCCCACGAGATGGACGTCCGCCTCCACCGCCTCCAGCATCTCCGGCTCCAGCAGGAGGGTGGACAGACCGAGGCGGTCGATCGCGTCCCGCTGCATGACCTGGACGACGGAACTGGGGAAGTACGTCCGGATGTCACCGAGCCAGCGGGCCACGGACGGCGCGGACGCCCCGAGTCCGGCCGAACGTCCCCCGGAGCGGCCGCCGCTGCCCGGGCGGGCGCCGTAGAGCGAGGTGAGCGCGCCGTCCATCGCGGCGTCCGTGCCGGCCAGCGCGCAGCCGGTGCCGTCCGCCTCCTCCCCGCCCAGCACGAGCCGCCACCGGCGCAGCCGCTCGTCGTGTCCGGTGTCCGTCGTCGTCCGTGTCATCGGGCCACCCCCGCCAGGTCGTTGTCGTCGATGCCGAGAAGCAGGCGCAGCACGGGCAGGACCGCGTCGGCGCGTGCCTCGTCGAGGCCGTGGCCGAAGCCGGGCAGCGCGGCCTCCTCTTGGGCCGGTCCTGCCGTCGCCGCCGGGCCGCGGCGCACCAGCTCGCCGAGGGTCCGGCGCACACCGGGCTCGTACGCGGAGAACGTGCGGCGCAGCAGCGGCAGCACGTCCGTGAACGCGTCCGCGGGGACGCCGGTCAGCCAGGCGTCGACCAGGCCGAGCAGGCGCTCGTCGTGGACGAGCAGCAGCCCTCCCCCGGACGCCCCGCCGACGAAGCCCTCGATCCAGGCGGCCGCTTCGGCCGGCTGGGTGGCCGGCGAGAGCGCGAGGGCCATGAGGCGGGCGGCCTCGTCCTCCGCGAGCCGCCCGTCGTCCAGCAGCAGACGCGCGGCACGCCCGCGTATGACGCCCGGGACGGATTCACGGTCCGCGAGCTTGCGCAGGACCGCGTGCCAGCGCCCGGTCATCGCGGCGGCGTCGGGCAGCAGTCCGATCGCGGTGTGCACGCCATCGAGATGACCGCGCATCTCCGCGGCGCCGTCGGCATCGAGACCGCTGCAGGCCGGCGGCAGGCCGACGCAGATCCGCTCGGCCAGCCCGGCCGCCACCTCACCGAGCGCGGCGGTGTCCGTGGCCCGCACATCCCCGTACCGCAGGGAGCGGGCAAGGGAGGGCAGAGCCTGGGCGAGATGGCTCACGTCCGCATCGAGCGCCGCGCGATCGGCGAGTGCGGTCATCACCACAGGGAGCGCGTCGGGCAGTTCGGCGAGGAGACACCCCTCGGCGAGTGCCGTGACCTCACCGAGCGCGGTGGCCGCGAGTGCCTGCGACTCGGCCTTCGCCGTGGCCGCCGACAGCACGGTGGTGCCCCATACGCCCGCCTCGGCGACCCTGACGAACAGCTCGGGCTCCCAGCGCAGCCGCCAGGTCTCACGGAACGTGCCGGTGCTCCCCCGCCCGGCCACCGGTTCCCCCCAGCCGACGCCGAGCAGACGCAGCCGGTGCAGCAGGCGGCTCTTGCCGCTGTCGCCGTCCTTGCGCAGGTCGAGCTCCAGCTCGCGCTCCAGCGCCTCCGGCTTGAGACGCAGGCTGCGCTGCTGCCTGGCCAGGTCCCGCTGCAGCGGCACGGCCGGAGCGTCGTCCGGTACCTCGCCGAGCGCGTCCCCCACGACAAGGCGGTCCCTGACGAGATCGAGCGGCACGTCGGAGCCGTCGCACATCACGGCCCGCACGGCGTCCGTGGTCTCGCTCAGCCCGGCGAGCGGACGGCCGCGCACGACGGCGAGGGTCTCGGCGAGCCGAACGGCCTCGATGACGTGCGCCGACGACACCATGCGGTCCTCGTCGCGCAGGAGGCCCGCGACCTTGGTCATCCAGCGCTCGATGGGCCGGTCCGGCGCGGTGAACAGATGGCCGTACCAGCCGGGCGAGTCGATGCCTGCGCCGTAGCCGGAGTGCCGGGCGAGCCGGCGGTGCGTCCATGGCACCCAGGTCATCTCGGTCCTGACCTTGGGCAGTCCCTTGAGGAGTGCGCGGTCGGCTGCGACGGTGGTCTTCCGGGCGAGCGCCGGGACGTGCCAGGCACCGCAGACGACGGCGACCTCGTCCCCGAACTCCTTGCGCGCGGCACGCAGCCGGGTGCGCATGTACGCCTCACGGACGAGGTCCTGGTCGTGCCCGCCGTGCCCATAGGTCTCCCGGAGGGCGGTCATGGCTTCGCCGAGTGCGGCGAACGGCGCGTAGGGATCGCTCCCGCCGGTGCCCTCGCCGCGGCCCCGGTGCTCGACGACGTCCTCCCACCAGCGCTCGGGATCGTCGTACCCCGCAGTCTCGGCGAGCACGGCGATGGGGTCGATCCGGACGGACGCCGGCCCGGTCGCGTCGCTCTGCCCTTCAGCGTCCGGCTGGTCCGGGCCGCCTTCGGCGTCGGGCCGGGCACCATCCCCGTCGCTCTCCACGCGTGCCCCCTCCGCACCGGCCCGCTCGGCGGCGGTCCCGGCCGAACCGGCGGGCGCCGTCGGACGGCTCGGATCGGCGGACCGGGCCGAACCGGTGGGCGCCGTCACGACGGTCGGGCCTGCCGGACCGTCACCGGCCGGATGGAACGGTGACGTCGGACGGCTCGGATCGGCGGACCCGGCCTGGCCCGCCGGGTCGTCGGCGTCCACACCGGCCGGACGGGTGCCCGCCGGAGGCGTGGGCGGCGCGGTAAGAGCGTCCGGACCCGTCGGCGTCGCACGAGCCGCGTCCTGCCCCGCCGGGTGGTCCGCGTCCACGCCCACCGGAAGCGTGGGCGGCGCGGCAGCCGCGTCCGGCTCCATCGCCAGCGAATGCGTGGCCGGGAGGTCGATGAAGCGGACGGGCACGTCGTGCGCCAGCGCCCACCGGATCGCCACCCACTCGGGGCTGAACTCCGCCAGCGGCCAGAACGCCGCCCGGCCCGGGTCGTCCACCGCGTGGGCGAGCAGGGCGACCGGCGGGCGCATCTGCTCGTCGGCGGCAAGCGACAGCAGCGCGTCGCCCTCGGGCGGGCCCTCGATCAGGACGGCCCGCGGCGACGCCGCGTCCAGCGCGGCGCGGACCGCCCGGGCCGAGCCCGGCCCGTGGTGACGGACGCCGAGCAGGAGAGGGCCGGTCATGCGCTCACCTCGCGGCAGGCGCGGTAGAAGTCCTTCCAGCCCTCCCGCTCGCGCACCACGGTCTCGAGGTACTCCTGCCAGATCACCCGGTCCGCCGCCGGGTCACGGACGACCGCGCCGAGGATGCCTGCCGCGACGTCCTGGGGGCGCAGCACGCCGTCGCCGAAGTGCGCGGCGAGGGCGAGGCCGCCGGTGACCACGGAGATCGCCTCGGCCGTGGAGAGCGTGCCCGACGGGGACTTGACCTTGGTGCGGCCGTCCGTCGAGACACCGTCGCGCAGCTCGCGGAAGACGGTGACGACGCGGCGGATCTCGTCCAGCCCCTCCGGCACGGCGGGCAGGTCCAGCGAGCGCCCCAGCTGGTCCACCCGGCGGGCGACGATGTCGACCTCGGCCTCCGGTGTCGCGGGCAGCGGCAGCACGACCGTGTTGAACCGCCTGCGCAGGGCGCTGGAGAGGTCGTTGACCCCGCGGTCGCGGTCGTTGGCCGTGGCGATGAGGTTGAACCCGCGCACCGCCTGGACCTCCTGGCCCAGCTCGGGAACCGGCAGGGTCTTCTCCGACAGGATGGTGATGAGGGTGTCCTGCACATCGGCCGGGACACGGGTGAGCTCCTCGACCCGCGCGGTCATGCCCTCGGACATGGCGCGCATGACGGGACTGGGCACGAGCGCGTCGCGGCTGGGCCCGTGGGCGAGCAGCTGCGCGTAGTTCCACCCGTACCGGATGGCCTCTTCCGGCGTACCGGCCGTGCCCTGCACGAGCAGGGTGGAGTCGCCGCTGACGGCCGCGGCCAGGTGCTCCGACACCCACGTCTTCGCCGTGCCCGGCACACCGAGAAGGAGCAGGGCGCGGTCGGTCGCGAGCGTGGTGACGGCGACCTCGACGATCCTGCGCGGCCCCACATACTTGGGTGTGATGACCGTGCCGTCGGCGAGCGTGCCGCCCAGGAGGTAGGTGGCGACGGCCCAGGGCGACAGCCGCCAGTTCACCGGCCGCTGTCGGTCGTCGTGCGCGGCGAGCGCCTTCAGCTCGTCGGCGAAGGCGTCCTCCGCATGCGGCCGCAGGGCCTCGGCTCCGCTGGTGGTCCCGGTTTCGGACACGGTCATAGATCCCCCTCCAGATCGTTCGACCCGTTGTGGGATCCACCGTGCACCATGCCACTGACAATCGACCGTCCTCGCAGGTCGGAGGACGGTTTACAGGGGCAGGAGGCGAGTTGGGCGCACGCGGCGCCGGCTCGACGCCGGCCGGCGGCCGTTCGGCGCCGGGGCGGCGGTCTACTCGGTGCCGACAGGCGACTCCGCGACGCACCCGCCCGCGGTCGCCAGCCCCTCGCCCTTCTCCTCCGCCAGCGCCTTGCCCCTGTACGTGATCTTGCAGGTGACCTCGGCGCCGGTGAGGTCGGCGGCCATCGGCATGACGGCCGCCGGCATGATGCCGCGCAGCGTGACCGTCTTCTTCCACGGCAGCGTGGGCTTGTCGACCGTCTCGGGCTTCGGGTCCATGGCCTCGCCGCCACCGGCGTGGTAGCTGATCGAGTCCACGTTCTTGCCGGTGACTTCGTAAGTGACCCGGTACTCCTCGTCGACCGCCTTGCCGACGGTGTCGACCGCCTCCGAACAGGCAGTGACGCCGAAGGCGAGGCCGACAGCGGCGAGTACCGAGAGAGCCGAGCGAGCGGAACGATTCATACCGGTTTCCCTTGGATGTCGCAGGTTCTGGGTGTCCGTACCAAAGCGCCCAACAGCGGGTCGGGTCAACGCCTTTGCCGCTGGGCCAATCCGCGGGTGAGGCCGATTGTCAGTGGTGGCCCGTAGCGTCATGACCATGAATCAGCAGGGGGTGCGCTGGACGTCGGAACAGGTGCTGTCGCTGGCTCCTGACGACGCATCACGCAAGGCGGGGAACAAACTGTCCGCGGCCGGGCCGTGGTCGGGTGCGGGCTGCGACGGATCGGGCGCGGTGTGGGGCCTGTGCAAGGGCAGCGGCAGCCGGCCGTACCAGACAGTGGTGGACACCACGGGCCCGGCCTACACATGCAGTTGTCCGAGCCGGAAGTTTCCGTGCAAGCACGCGATCGGGCTGCTGCTCCTGTGGTCCGGGGACGAGCGGGCCGTCCAGGACGATGCCGTTCCGGACTGGGCCGACACATGGCTGGCCGGACGCAGGAAGCGGGCGGCGGACAAGGAAGCGGGGGTGGCGGGCGCGAGTGCTCCGGCGAAGAGCGCCGACCCGGAGGCGGCTCGACGGCGCGCCGAGCGCCGGGCCGGACGGATCACCGCGGGCGCCACGGAGTTGGAGCAGCGGCTGGCCGACCTGCTCCGCGGCGGACTCGCGTCCGCCGAGCAGTCCGGCTACGGGCTGTGGGAGGAGACGGCCGCGCGCATGGTCGACGCGCAGGCACCGGGGCTGGCCGCCCGCGTCCGCGAGTTGGGTGCCATACCGGGCTCAGGCCCCGGCTGGCCGGTGCGGCTGCTGGAGGAGTGCGCGCTGATCCACCTGCTGGACTCGGCATGGCTCGGCCGTGAGCGGCTGCCCGAGTCGCTGGCCGCCACGGTGCGCACACGGGTCGGGCTCCCGTCCACCGCCGAGGGTGACCGGATACGCGACCATTGGCTGATCCTCGCGCAGTACGACTCCTCCGACGGCAAGCTCACCACCCGCCGGATCTGGCTCCATGGGCGCGAGGCGGGCCGTACGGCACTGCTCCTCTCCTTCGGAGCAGCGGGCCGCTCACCGCAACTCGCCCTGCCCGTCGGCCTGATGGTGGAGGCGGAGATCACCACCCATGGCGGCTCCGCCCCGCTGCGCGCGGAGCTGGGCGAGCTGCTCACCGCGCCCGTCCCGATCGTCGCACCGCCGCCGGGCGGCTCCTGCGCCTCGGCCGTCGAGGCGTACGGGAGTGCCCTGCGGGACGACCCGTGGCTGGATTCCTGGCCGGTCACTCTCTCCGGCGTCATCCCCGTAGCGACGGGGGACGGCTGGCAGTTGGCCGACGCGCGCGGCGGCCATGAGAGCGGCGCAGGCGACGGCGAGGAGGCGAGGACAGGCTCAGGCGCGGGCCACGAGGCGAGCGCGGGCGCAGGCGCAGACGGCGGCACGGCCGGCCGGGGCGCGCTGCCTCTGGCGGCCTCCGCACTGTCCGGGCCCGGCCTGTGGAAGCTCGTCTCTCTTGCGGGCGGCCGTCCCGTCACCGTCTTCGGCGAGTTCGGCCACCGGGGCTTCGTGCCGCTCACCGCCTGGCGCGAGGACCTGTCCGAGACGGTCCCGCTCATCTGAAAGGAGGCCCCTATGACCGCCACCACCGCTACGTCACCGTGGGAAGAGCTCGTCACCTCGGCCCTTCTCGGCACGGACCGGCGCACGCCTCCGGCCGATCTCCTGCCCCCGGGCAAGGAGGCCCCCGTCGCTCTGCTCGACGCCGCCGCCCTCCACACCGTGCGGCGCAGAGCCGGGCTTCGGCCGGCACCGGCGGACTCCGAGCAGCCGGCGGCCGCGCCGCACGACCTCAGGCCCGGGCTGCCGGTCGCGGCCCGGCGGCGTCTCGCCCAGCTGCTCGCCGACCGGGGCCCTGCGGGCTCCGGCGGCCGGCGGGGCGCCGCCCCCGACCTGACCGAGCTGCTGCCCCAGTGGCTGGCCGCCGCCAACGAGCGCGGCTACCAGGCCCCGCCGTCCCTCCTGCCCGCGCTGCTCGACGCGGCCCGCGGTCGCACGGACCTGCGACAGCAGGCGCTGGCGTTCGCCGGGCCGCGCGGACTGTGGCTCGCCCGGCAGAACGCGGAGTGGAAGTTCGCCCTGCGTGGCGGATCCGGCGGCTCGGCGCTGCCCGCCCCCCACGACACCGAGGCCGTGCGACGCCTGTGGGAAGAGGGCCTGTTCGCCGAGCGCGTCGCCCTGCTGTCGTCGGTGCGGGCCCGCGATCCGGAGGCAGCGCTTGCCCTGCTGGGCGCGACCTGGCCGACCGAACGGGCCGAGGACCGTCTCATGTTCCTCGATTCGCTGCGGACGGGGCTCTCCGCCTCGGACGAGCCGTTCCTGGAGCAGGCGCTCTCCGACCGCAGCCGCAACGTCCGCGCCACCGCCGCCGAGCTGCTCTCCGCGCTGCCGCACTCGGCCCTCGCCGGACGCATGGCAGCGCGGGCCGCGTCCTGTGTCGCGCTGGACCGGAGCGGCGACGCGGGCGTGATGATCACCGTCGAGGCACCGCACGAGTGCGACGCCGGCATGCAGCGCGACGGAATCGTGCCGAACGCGCCGTCGGGTCGCGGCGAACGCTCCTGGTGGCTGGGCCAGCTGGTCGAGTCGGCCCCGCTGTCCACCTGGCCGACCAGACTCGGCGGCCGCACGCCGCCGGAGATCGTCGCTCTCCCTGTGTCGGACGACTGGGCCGACGAGTTGCACGCGGCCTGGTGCCGGGCGGCGGTCCGCCAATGCGACGCGGAGTGGTCCCGTGCCCTGCTCGGTGCCCCCGGCACACCGCCGTCGAGCGGCCCCGGCACCACGTCCCTCGGGGAGCGGTCGAAACTGCTCGCGGCACTTCCGGAGGAGGAACGGGCGCGTTGGGTGGCGGAATTCATCGCGGCACACGGCCTGTCGGAGGCGTTCCAGCTACTGGGCGTCTGCGCGGTGCCGTGGGCCGAGCCGCTGGGTCGTGCCGTGGTCGACGCGCTGGACATCGCGCGCGACGCCGGAAGCTACCCCTGGAGCTTCAGCGGCGTGATGGGCCTCGCCGAGCGCTGCCTGTCTCCGTCGGAGGCGCCGCGTCTGGAGGTCCTGACCGCGACCCCGGCAGAACAGGAGGACGCGTCGCCGGGAGCGGGCGGGTACTGGTCGGAGGCGTTCCAGCGCCTGGTCTCGACGCTGCGCCTGCGCGCCACGATGCACGCGGAACTGGAGCGCTAGAAGGCTGCTGAAAATCTCGGTTTTGGCCCCGGCTCGGTGGAGTTGGGGCCAGTCTTGTAGGCATGCAGGGGGAATGGGCCGGGGAGATGGT
>NZ_JBIRZM010000026.1:0-85633 GCF_044390825.1 Streptomyces sp. NPDC018833
ACTTCTGCCCGGCTAGTGGAGCCTGGCAAACCGGGGGGGCAGGGCACAAGGGTAGAGCGCCCTTGTGCCCTGCCCCCCACGCCCGCCTGTCGGCTCTACGCCGGAAGGAAGTTCCGGCCAGGCCCCGGCCTGCCAGGGATCCCCATACAGGAGAGCTCATGCGCCAGCGCACCGTCCGCATCACCGCCGCAGCATTCACGGTGGCCGGGTTGTTCCTCACCACCGCCTGTGATGGAGACAAGGTCGAGCACGGCACCGTCATCGACAAGCACCACAGGCCGCAGGGCTACATCTACCAGCAGCAGCCCATCAAGGCCCGCAAGTGCGACTACAGGGGCGCAAATTGCCGCCTCGTAAACACGGGTCGTCACCGCACCGTGCAGATCTTCCAGAGCGAGTGCTGGAAGCTCACGTTGAAGGCCAAGGACGGCGAGACCGGAAGCCTGTGCGTGAGTGTTGAGGAGTACAACAAGTTCGACGTCGGCGACAAGCGGTGAGCGATGGAGATGGCCCGCCCCGAATGGGGCGGGCCATCTCCATGTCGTCTCGAGTGCAGGCCTGCCAATGAAGCTGTTCCCTGCCTCGCCATCCGAGTGTCTGCCATTCCAGATGGAACCGTGCTGTGGTTGAGTCCGCTGCGCTTTGAACCGGGCAGCTTCGCAGACGCTGTGCGGCGCGTTTGTTTTCCTGCACAGCTACGTGCCAAATAGGTGCGCGCGACGGCATCCGCCGGCGAGGAGTCCGTCTCCGTAGTTGCTGATCGCATCCCGAAGCCGCAGCAAGCTACGCGCGCACCTGTGCTCGCCGGGCAACGTTCCCCCCGCTCCAGGTGAGTCCCGTCATGCGATCCGCAGGCGCCCCGGCTCTGTCAGCCTCGCAGACGCGGGCGGGGTGTCAACCGAGCCAAAAGCGGGCTCGGTTGACACTCCGCCCTATTGCGCCTGCGCGACCTCCGCCACCGGAACACCAGCTACGGCGGATCCCACACCGGGACCTCCGCCAGGAACGGAGCCACCGATGGCATCGAGCAGCCCCTCTACCACGCAGCCGACCGCTACCGCGCCGTGGGATCAGCCTGCGATCCCGGCGCTGTGGACAACCGACCACGGCGGCCAGCTCTCTCCCGAGCTGGCGGCGGTCCTGGCGGAGGTGGAGCGCGAAGAGCTGGCGGCAGGACCCTGGGACACCTCCGTCTCGCTGGAGGACCTCGTCGGTACCGCG
The DNA here is from genome assembly GCF_044390825.1 of Streptomyces sp. NPDC018833. Lineage (NCBI taxonomy): Bacteria > Bacillati > Actinomycetota > Actinomycetes > Kitasatosporales > Streptomycetaceae > Streptomyces > Streptomyces sp. NPDC018833. The sequence continues at coordinate 1,222 of NZ_JBIRZM010000026.1, forward strand.
GACCTCAACCTCTGAGGCCCTCGTGCCCAAGGCCCCGCAAGGGGTCTTGGGCACACAGCATCGCTCTGTGAACTGCGGGATCTGTCCCGCCACGGCGAGCACCTGCCGGGTCCTGCCCGGCACTTGAGCCTGGCAGACGCCTGGAGGGCCGCAAGGGAAAGCGCCTTGCGGCCCTCTTTCAGGCGTCTGCCGGGCGGCTCGTGCCGGGAAGGACCCGGCAGGGCGCCACCCGCCGCCGTGCGGGACGCCCGCAGTTCTCAGAGGAGCTGGTGAACATGTCCAAGAAGTCGACGCCCGGAGACGGCGGTCATCACCTGGGCGCGAAGGGCTTCGGGTTTGACGCGGTCCGCCGCGGCCTGACCGAGTTCGCGTCCAGCCTGGTGCGAGTCATGAGGACCTCGGCCACCAAGTGATCGATCGCCTCGCGCGCTTTCGGGACGGGTCCGGTCACACCGCGGTAGATCCGCTGGTGCTGGCCGGCCCCGTTCCGGGGGTGGACCTGCATTCGGTGGGGCTCTTGATGGCCCCACCCGCGCTGTCGGGTGAGTTCATGCCCGTCAGCATGTGGCGTGGGATCGAGCGCCTGGACCCAGAACCCGTTATACCGAGCCTGCGGCCCGACGGGCTCCGTGCTGCCTTCACCGAGGCTGTACGAGAGATGACCGCCACCGCGCAGGTGATCGGGGTGAAGGTTTCTGGAGGCCTCGACTCGCTGGCCACTCTTGTCCATGCGTGTGACGTCGCCGAGGGACGGCGTGTGGTGGCCTTCGCCATCGACATGACCGACGACCAGGGTGGCAGCTCTGTCACCGAGGTGCAGCGACTCATGCGTGCCCTCAACCTGAATGCCGAACTGGTGGTGCTCTCGCCCGAGCACGATCGCGCCGAGCCTCAGTGGTCACCGATCGGCCCTCGCTTCGACGGCATGCCTGAAGTGAATGCGGCTGCCGCAGAGAGGGCTGCGGCTCTCGGAGTCGACGTGCTGCTGTCGGGAGACGGGTCAGATGAACTGCTCGGCGTCCCTCGGTACGCCACTGGCGCCGTAGCCGCACGCCATGGAATCCGCGCGGCCATGCGGTACTCCAGGGACGCGGCACGAGGCGGGCCCGGCTTGTTCGGAGAGGCCGCGGCTCTGGTCTCTCGCTTTCTTCCGGCACGGGCGCGAGCTCAGACCTACTGGGCGATGAACTGGCCCGAGTGGTCTTCACCGGTCGCCACTGCTGTTCTGGCGGAGCCTTACCGCACGGAGGCGACCAAGTGGGCGCGCGCATGGGTAAGGGAGCAGATAGTCGAACACGCCGTCGCCCATCGCACCTGGGTCGAGGCCGACGCGTTCGATGCCCTGTACCCCTACACGCCGATGCCACCGGCGGGTGACATACCGGAGGGCTCTCCCTTCCTGCACCCGTCGTTCTTGGCGGCGGCCTTGGCACTACCGCTCGCCGATCGCTACCGGTCAGACCTTCCGTCCGCGTATTGGCGATACAAGGCACAGGTCATCGACCTCCTTCCGGGGGCGATGGCCAAGCTGCCGCCACGCAAGCAGTACTTCACCTCCGCCCTAGCTCGTCAGGCCGCCACGCTGGACACCAGCAAGCAGCTCCTGGTCTCCGAAGTCGGACTGGTCGATCCCGATCAGCTCGCGCGCGAGAAGGACACCGGCGTGCTGCTCTACGTGGCTGCCATCGAGAGGTGGCTTGCCGGGGCGGTGCGGTGCGGAGCTCAGATTCTCTGAGGCCTCATCACGGTGTCTTGACCGGCAGAGGACTCGCAACCCGCTCGCAGGTGGGGCTCGCTGCCCCGCCTGCGACTTCCTGCCCAAATCAGTTCGCGGCGAAGACAATCGGACCCGCGACGTCCAGGAAGGAGCAAGATCATGATCTCAAGCTTGGGTGTAACGATGCGGCCCTACGCCGGCGCCGACGAGGCAGCCGTACTCGAGCTCATCAATGCCGATCGGCTAGTCGGCCAGCCCGAAGTCTCGTCAGCCATGTTGGCCGAGGCATTGGCAGGACGCTCGTCAGTCGATTCCGGATGGTGGGAGCAGTTGGATCTGCCTGACACCTATGTGGCCATCGACGGTGACGACAGCCGCATTGTGGGCGTGATCTCCTACGCGGTGCGTGGCAAGGACCAGACGGGACAGCTTTTGTGGCTGCACTGCCACGAAGACAGCCACCTTGCCACCACGCTGATCGCTCACGCGTGCACCGCGCTTAAGCCGCGGCCGATGCACGCCTTCGACTTCGCCTCTGCTCTCACGCGAGGGCTGGAAGGCCTCCCCGTCGGACACCGCCCGGCCACTCGATCTGCCCTGGAGGACGCTGGATTCCGCGGACAGGATCTCTGGCGCTACATGCATGCCCCGCTTCCCTCACCAGAGGCACAGCGCGCCACGCGAGTGAAGGCGCGTACGGAAGCCGATGCCATGCGAGTACTACGGATCCGCAGGTGCCTGCGGACGATCGCCGAAGCGCGCATCGGTGAGCCAGTTGCCGGAGTCGGAGTGCTGTGGTGGATCAGCGTCAAGACCCGCGCACGCAGACGCGGCCTGGGCCGAAAGCTTCTGGGGTCTGCCCTGCATCTGCTCTACAAGCTCGGCGCGACGGAAGCGATCCTCTACGTGGACGACGACGCACCCCCCGGCGATGGGCGAGACCGTACCGCCGCTAAGGCTCTGTACGACTCGGTGGGATTCACCGAGGTCGACCGCCTCTACTCCTACACCCGACCGCCGCATGCCTGAGCATGAGCTCATGGGCCCGAGGAGCTTCCTTTCGGTCCCGTCGTTTGAGCTGGTGTGATGTCGATTCACCCCAAGCCCCGCTCTGAGACAGCGGCAATCCGACGGGTGGACTCATGAATCCCTGGGCGAGCTCGAAGGATGCTCCACCACATCCCGTCCTGCGCGATGCCCGAGAAGGCCAGCCGGTTCAACGGCGAGGGCTCTGCGCCCCCCTTCCCGATGACTGAGCCTGCACCACGCCGGGGCGGGGGGTCAACCGAGCAAAAAGACGCTCGGTTGACCCCCCGCCCCAACGCGGCGCCTACGGCCGATCACCGGGAAGGGGACCACAGAGCCCCGAGGCCGCCACAGGCGGCCATCCCTCCCGGGCATCGCGCAGGAGGCAGACCATGGCAGAGAACGAGATCACCGTCGGACAGGCGCTCGAGGTGCTCACCAAGAAGCTCAAGTACCTCACCTCGGCTACTGGGCACGTGGAGCGGGTCTTCGTGGCGAACGACGGAGGTTGGGCAACAATCACCGTCCGCGTACCGAACCGGAACGAGGACACCAAGCGGGAACACAACTACATCCAGTTTGCCACCAGGCAGCGCGGATGGATCGACAAGATCAGGGACTTGAGCAAGGGCGACTACGTGACCGTCCTCAGCCTCGACCACGAGAACGGCCGGCGGAAGCAGGACGGGAGCTACACCCCCGACCGTCTCATGATCACCGAGTTCGTCCGGATCAGGGAAGTCGGGAAGCCGGTCGCCGCGCCTGAGTTTCTGAAGGGTCTCGTCAACGAAGGCTGACGCACCGGAGGGGGTGCCCGCGGGTACCCCCTCCGCAGTTCTTCATCCCAGCCATCGATTGCAGGGAGAGGTAAGTCCATGTCTCGCCGCACTCGGCGAAGCCGTAACCGTAGCTGGATCGGCGCCTGGATCCGTTCTTTCCTCGACACGTTCACCTGGTTTTAGCGACCCTATCGGACCTTGCCGGTTGGCAGGGATGAGGCGACGATCTGACGACTGAACCGCACTGCGGCTACAACGTCGGCGCCTCATGCTCGACAGCACCCTCATGCGAGAGGTCGCTCTGTTCCTCTAGTACTGCAGCAGACGAAGGCTGCAGCGTATTTTCCTTGGTATCACTCTGTCCCAGCCCGTCTGATGGTTCGTTGGGGCCATCCTCATGACCACCAGAGGAGGATGACGAAGCCTTCCCGCTGTTCCAGTTCCTGGTGTAGTCGCGTACCTGGGCGGTCGTGAGCCCGAGTGCATCGGCGGCCTCCTTGCGTCCACCGAAGACTTCGACTGCTTCGGCAACGGACTCGGCTACCTCCAGCTCGACCGCCTCGAGCTTGGCTATGCGCTGATCGAACGTCGTCACTGCGGACAGCTGTGCGGCTTGACGGCGCTTCGCCTCTTCCAACTCCTGCTTGTGCTGCTCCCGAAGAGCGAGGCGACGGGCCTGAAGGCGTTCGTTGTGTCGTGAAGTCATACCTCGGCATGCTTCCCGATCACTCACCTGTGCCACAAGAGGCAACTCTCCTACCCGTCTGTTGAGTTGTGGCCGCAAGCCCCCGTCCCCGTTCGCTTGTCCGGCATGCCGTTCCTTCTTCTCCGGTCACCCGCCGCCCGTCCTCGGGTGGGCCGTGGTCGGTCCTGCCCGCCGCGCGCAGCCTGCGCCGGATATGAGTGGGCGTAAACCCTCGTACCTCGGGCTGACGCCCACTCATATCCGGCGCCTATCGGCTGCACCGGGCAGGGCCGGTCACGGCCCACCTCCCTCTCGACGGAGGCCACCGCCCGGCACGGCGATGAGGAGAAGTCCATGGGTATGTCGGACGAGAAGATCAAGGAGTACCAGGAGTCCCAGCGGGCTGCCGACGAGGCCAGCCAGGACGCCGAGGAGCTCGCCGAAGGTGCGGAGAACCGCTGAGTCCGGCGAGCCGGCCCGGTGCCGCCACAGTGTGGCGGCACCGGGCCGGCTCGTGTGAGAGCTTGCGTGGAACGTGCCGTCAGAGGTTCCCGATCTCTCCGCAGTACTGAGGGCTGTTTTGAAGCACACCTCTTGCTATTCAACCTGCACTCCGATGAAATGGTGTCATGTCAGCAGCGACAACCTCTCTGATCTCACGCACCGTCAAGATGCGCTGGGATCACAGGAGGCCGCGTTGATCACGCTGCATCCGATCTCGTCCGGCTCTGGAATCGACTACCTCATGTCGACGGTCGCCGGGGACGACGTGAAGGCCGGCATCAAGAATCTGACGGCTTACTGGTCCAACGGCGGAGATACCCCGGGGGAGTGGCTGGGGGCCCAGGCCCGGTCCATGGGGCTGACTGGGCGTGTCACGCAGGAGGCGGCGGACGCTGTCTTCAAGGACGCCGTCGATCCCGTCAGTGGTCAGAAGATGGGCCGCACCTGGCCTCGTTACACCCCCGCCGACGACCTGTACGCGGGGTACCTGGAGGCCGAACCGCAGGCGAGCGAGGCCCGTCGGCAGCAGCTACGGGAAAAGGCCGACCGGGAAGGCAACCGGACCGCACGTGCGGGCTGGGAGATGGTGTTCTCCCCGGTCAAAAGCTTCTCGATCCTGTGGGGGACCGCCGACGACGAGCAGCGTGCCAGGCTCGAGGAAGTCGAGCGCGCCGCCTTCGAGAAGGTCTTCGACCGCATCGAGAAGGAGGCGTGCTGGACCCGCGTCGGCCCCACCGCGGCCGCTCAGGTGCAGGTGCCGGCGACGGGCTTCGTCGCCGCCGCGTTCGCCCACCGGAGCTCCCGCTCGGGCGACCCGGACTTTCACCGGCACCTGGCCATCAGTGCCAAGGTGCGGACCGAGGACGGGCGCTGGCTGGCCCTGGACGCCCGGCCGCTGCACGCCCTTGTGGTGGAGTTCTCCGAGCAGTACACCGCCGAGCTCGAGCGCGGCATGGCCGCCGAGTTCGGCATCCTTGCCGAGGCCCGTCAGGACACCATCCGCCCCGCCAAGCGGCCCGTGCGCGAGTTCCTCGGCGTGGACGCGGAGATGGTCCGGCACTTCTCCGAACGCCGCCGCAGCACCGAGCAGGCCCTGGCCACGCTGACGCGTGACTTCATGACCCGGGAGGGACGCGAGCCGTCCCGTGCCGAGTCCTACAAGCTGGCCCAGTCGGCTGCCCTGACGGCCCGGCCGGAGAAGCAGGCGACCACGGCCGAGGAAGAGCGGCGCGCCTGGCGGCAGCGTGCCAGGAGGCAGGGAAAACAGCGCCCGGACAAGTGGATGGGCTACGCCCGGGAGGCCTCGCGGCAAGCGGGTTCCGTGACTCAGGAAGCCGGAATCGCGCTGGGCGAGGTGCCGGACCGGGTCCTGGAAGTCCTGGAGGGACAGCGCGCCCACTGGACGCGGTCCAATGCCGCGGCGGAGGTCTACCGCCAGCTGGTGGCCAGCGGCTGGCACGTACGTCTGGATGACGCGGCGTTCACATCGGCGGTGGAGCAGGTCACCGACGCGGTGCTCGATCCGCGGCGGTGCATGCGCCTCGACGCGCCGGACGCAGTGGCGCTGCCGGAACGGTTCCGGCGGGCCAGCGGGGCGTCCGTGTTCGAGCCGGTGGCCACGGGACGGCTGTTCACCTCGCACGCTCTGCTGGCTGCCGAGCAGGAGCTGGTGGAGGGAGCCACCCGCCCGGCACCGGTGCGGATCCTGACCGCGCGGCAGGTCGACGAGGCCCTTGCCGCCGGCGACACCGACCGGGACTTCCGCCCCAGTGACGAACAGCGCCAGGTGGTCCGGAACCTGCTCGGATCCGATGTGCGCATCAGCGCCGTCATCGGCCCGGCAGGCACCGGAAAAACCACGATCATGCAGCTGGTACGAGAGGCCGCCGACGCGCACGGCATACCTGTGCTGGGCCTGGCCGGCGGACAGGTCCAGGCCGACAACCTGGCCGAAGAGGCCGGTATCAGGGCGGAGAACATAGCCCGCTGGCGGTTCATGAGCGAACGCCAGGGCGGCCCCCAGTGGTCGCTCAGGCCCGGCCAGATCGTCATCGTCGACGAGGCGGGACAGGCCTCCACTCCCGACCTGCAGGCACTGGCCCGCCAGGTGGAGAACGCCGGAGGACGCCTCCTGCTGGTCGGAGACCCCCGCCAGCTCGGATCACCCGGTGCGGGTGGCGCACTGGAGCTGGTGGAGGCCGACGCTGGAGCCCAGTACCTGACCGAAGTACGACGTTTCCGGGACGTCGGCAAGACCATCCGCCGCTGGGAGGTCGACGCCGCCGCAGCCTTGTCCCAGGGGGACGCGGACGCCTCGTTCGACGCCTACGCGCAGCGCGACCGGATCCGGCACGGCAGCGCCTCCCACATGATCGACGCTCTGTACGAGGCATGGCAGAGGGATCGCGACGACGGCCTGAGCGCCATCATGATCGCCTCGAACAACGCGCTTGTGGCCCAGCTGAACGCCCGCGCCCGCGCCGACCTGATCGCCCGCGGGGACGTCGACACCCGCGCAGAAGCCACTCTGTCGGACGGCAACCGGGCCGGGGCCGGAGACCGTGTCGTCACGCGTGCCAACGACCGGCGTCTGCGCACTCACGACGGACGCCAGTGGGTACGCAACGGCGACACCTGGACGGTCGAGGCCGTCGAGAACGACGGTGCGGTCACCGCCCGCCATGACCGCACCGGACGCCGTATCACCCTCCCTGCCGACTACGTGAACGGCGCGGTGGAGCTCGGCTATGCCATCACCAAGGACCGGGCCCAGGGCGTCACCGTGGAGGCCGGGCACGCCCTGTTCGACGGTTCCCTGGACCGTAACGGCGCCTATCCGGCACTCACCCGGGGCCGCTACACCAACCACGCCTATCTGGTCACCGCGCAGGACGCCGACGCCGAGACCGGCGAGCCCGGGCAGGAGCTGACCGCCCGCCAGGTCTGGCAGGCCATCCTGCGTCGCGACGGCAGCCAGCACTCGGCCACCATGACCGCGCGCCGCCTGCGGGAGGCCTCCCGTTCGGTGCGCACCCACACCGGTCGCCTCGCCTTTGTGCTGGACCAGATCGCCGACGACCGTGCTCGCCACGCGGTCGCCGGCGTGCTCGGGGAACACGCCGCCGGACAGCTCACGGGCGCCCCGGCCTGGCCCGCCCTGCGCATCCAGCTCGGACGCCTGGCCGACGCCGGATTCGACACCGACCGACTGCTGGCAGCGACCTGGAACGCCCGCGGCTTCCTCGACGAGAACGGCGTTCCCGTCCATGACATCGCCGCCGTCGTCCATGCCCGGAACGCTCGCGCGATCGACGCGGACGAAGGCAACCCCGAGGCATATCGGCGCGCGGATGACGCACCCCGGTCCGCCACCGCCCCCGGGTTCCTCACCGGGCCGCAGGCACGAGGGGACGACGTCCTGGCCGCGCTCGGGCTGGCCGTTCCCGAGCCCGGGCCCCATGACGACCCGCAGACTCTCCAGGTCGCCCGGGAGCTGGCCGCCGCCGCCACACAGCGGGCGTCCCAGCTGGCCCGAGCGGCCCGGCTGGATGCCGAAGCCGGCGAAGGATGGGCCGCCTATTACGGCCCCGAACCCGACGACGCCGAGGCGGCCGTCGTCTGGCGTGACCAGATCGCCGCAGCCGCGGTCTACCGCGATCTCGCCGGCCACGACGGCCCCGCGCCCACCGGACCCGCCCCCGGCGCGGGCGGCGGACAGGCCGAGCTGCGCGGTCTGTGGCGCGCCGCCCAGGCGCTGCCCGACACAGCCGAACGAGCCGCAGAGCTGGCGGCCGCCGGACCGGCCTGGCTCGACGCGCTCGGCCCCCGACCGCCGGCCGATGATCCCACCCGAGCCCTGTGGGACCGTGCCGTCGGCGCCACTTCCGCGTATCGCACGCTGTGGGAGTTCGGACACGAAACAGTCGCGCTCGGAGAGCGGCCCGCCGACCCCATCGCGGCCGCCGACTACGACACGGCCAGTGCCGCCATCGCTGCCTGGCGTGCCGGATCCGGGCCCCACACACCTGTGGCCGACCTCGATTCCGAAGCTCTGCGGCAAGCCGATCAGCGCGGCCGCAGAGCGGCCGAACGCGCCCGGCGGGCCCAGGACGCCCTCGCCGGGTTGCACCGTGCCGAGCAGGCCAGGGACGCGGCCCAGCAGACTGCCCGCGATGCCGAGAACCGGGTCGAGGTCCTGCGGAGGAAGGCCCGTACCCCCGAGCAGATGGAGCGGATCCAGGAGCTGACCCGGCAAGCCGCTGCGGCCGAGGAAGAGGCTCGTCTTCAGGGCCGGCTGGCCGATGATGCCCGGCAGCTCCTGGTCGCACTCGCCCCGGAGATGCTGACCGACCGCAAGCGGGCCCGGCACGGTGGCGACGCCCGCCGTGAGCTGGCACGGCGCGTTCCGCGAACGAGGGAAGAGGAGGCGGCGCGGCCGGAAGGGAGCGAGATCGCCGCCTGGCAGCAGCGTCCTTACGGCCGGCTTTTCGACGGACAATTGCATGAGGCGCACCAGCGTGCGCTGGATGCCGCACATGCCGCCGGGGGCAGGGCCGACGCGCTGGAGGCACAGGCGGCCGAACTCACCGCGGCGGCCGCGCCCGGCGGCCACATCGAGCAGTCGGTCAGGGCGCTGGACGCACAGGTCACAGCGATTCTTCAGATGCGCGCGGCCCAGGAGCAGTGGAACGAGGCGGCCCGCCGGGCCGCCGAGATCGCCGCCCGGCGTGAGGCGGTCACCGCTCGGCTCGACGCCACCACCCGCCTGGGCCTGCCGGTCCTGCGGGGGGCCGAACGGAACGAAATGGAAGGGGCCCTGGCCCGCCTCACCGCTCAGGCCGCCCGACTCAACCAAGAGGTCACAAGCGCCGAGCAGCGCCGCAACCAGGCCGAGATCACCGCCGGCGACACCCGCCGGCACCAGCAGGTCCTCGACGACTGGCGGCAGTCCGGAGGCACCCTTCCTGCGGCCCTCGGACGCGCCCGCGCCACCGCTGCCGACGGCTCGGCGGCCGCCGCAGCAGAGGCACAGTCCCTACGGGAGCGCTCGCGTCAACTGAGGGAGAACGCCGCCGCCATGCGCCGCGAGGCCGGCCTGCGAGCCGTCCTGCCGGACGAGCGGCGCGCCGCCGAACAGGCGGAACGACAGCGTGCGCCGCAGCGGCCCCGCACGCCGGAAGCCGGCCCCGGCTCCCTTCCGCAGGGGCCCGGTACCGCCTCACGCGACATGCCGGGACAGGGGCGTTAGCCTCGCTCGCGGCGGTCGCGAGGGGGCATCGGGCGGGCATCTGCTCACGGCAGCCGCACTCCGGCCGGCGTGGGACACCGTGCTCGGCGCCGAGCACGGCGACTGCTCCGTGACGGAGGAACCGGCACCCGCCACTCACCCTGGTTTCCCGACAGTTCAGGGGCCGCGCGGGGTTGACCGGGAGCGGCCGGCGGCCGCGTCGTGTCCGGTGACACGAGGCGTGTCGACTTGGGGAGGGCTCTCACCACAGGGGGCGGCGGCGCTCCGGTTGCTTGTCGACCAGACGCCCGCTGATCACCCGGAACCGGCCTTCGTGGATGTCCCAGGAAACGGCGGTGCCCGGGACGGCCAGCGCCTTCGCCGCGGCGGCCATCACCGAGCGGTGTTCCGCGTCGGACAGCCCCACCTCGTCCACGATGTGCGCCCACTCGCACGGCCGGCACACGATCTCCCAGTTCTCGCCCGGCGTCTCGCGCACTGAGGCGACAGCGATGTCCGGCGGGCGGACATCGCTGTCGCACATGCGGCAGAACCACGTCCAATGAGGCGCCGCGATCCACTGCACCCCGCCACCGGCAGCCGGGCGGCTGAACACCTTGCGCAAGGCCTCGTCCAGCCGTGTACCGCTCACCGTCTCCCGGGGCGGATCCGGCGCGGACGTACGCGACGGCGATGCCGGGGAAGGGGAGAGGGCAGCGCCGGGGGCCGGGGCGGGTCCACGCTCACGGGCCGTCGTCCGCTGCGCGGTGATCTTCCTTTCCTCCGCCGCCTGCGGGCGGACCACGCTGACACCGGCGTCGGTGAGCACGCTCAGATCCAGCGTCCACGTACGGGCGGAGCGCTCTCGCCATACCGCGACAGCGGCACGCACGTGGTCCTCGGCCTGGTCGGGCGACATTCCTGTGACCACCCGCAGATGGGACAGCGCCGCGTCCCGCTTGCCCTTCACCTCTGCCAGCCCGAAGTGCGTCGCGGTATGGCAGTCCGTGCACAGACAGACCAGTCGGCGCAGCCGCTGCACTGCGGCAGCGGTGTCGTAGTCCCACCGCTCATGAGCCTCCAGCCAGCGGCGGGCCTCCCGGTCCTCGGCCTGTCCGCACGCTTCGCAGCGCTGACCTGCCCGGTCGTTGATCATCCGGCGCAGGCGTTCCCAGTCCTGCGGACTCACGCAGCTGGGGACGTTGGTGAACCAGCACGACTGCGGCACCAGATCCACGAAGAGGCCTGCCCCGAAGGAGCGGTCCTCCCCGGGCAGCAGATCCGGAACATCAGGGAGCGCGGCCCATCGGTCCAGGCCCGGCATGTGAGGCCGGGGCGCGTACCAGCGTCTCGCCTCCGGGTCCCACCGAGCCCCGTGAGCCTTCGCCTCGTCCTTCTGCGCGAAGGGGACATCGAGCCAGACACGCGCCATTCGTCATCCTCGCCAGGTCGTGCAGTGCGCTTGCCGTTCAGCGTAGGACGCCGCGGTGACACCGCCCCGGGCGTGGCCGGCTCCGGCCGCCGGCCGCCCGTCCGGGGACCTAGCCCAGTCCCGCACCTTTCACACCGGGCCGGACCGCGCCCGGCCGGTCCGGAAGAGGGGTGCCGGGAGTGACCGCACCGAGTGAGGCGGACTGCTCCCGACGGCGCTCGAGCGCGGGGCTGGAGGGCACCACCGAGTGGGGAGGCGAACCCGCCGCAAGGCGGCCCGCATGTTTCTCGGCAGCTGCCGCGACCCGACGCAACTCCTCGATGTCCGAGCCCTTGTACGGGTAGCGGACGCTCTTCTCGGCCGCCTCTGCGATGAGGCGTGTCTGCTTGGCCGCCTCTGCGTACGCCACAGCGGCAGACCGCGCATCGAACGCGGCAGAGTGATTCGGCGTTCTGAGCAGACCACGCCAGGCACTGCCGAAAGCCCGGACCCTGGGGTCATTGGGGTGCTGGAGCAGCTTCTTCGCCATGTCGCTCCCGCGCCAGGTCCGGAAGTCGCCGGCGACATCCTGACCGGTCTCCAGCGCTTCGCCCGGTGAACGGTACGCGCGTGCCGACGGGTCGTTGCCAGGCGGAAGCGTGCGTACCAGGCGCGAGGCGTGTGCATGGGCGTCATCGGCGAGAGCGTCCAGGAGCGCGACTTCGGCAGCCGGAACGCTGTTCTGGTGCCGGACGGCCTGGGCCATGGCGTGCGCCGTGGCCGCGACCTTCCCGTACCGCCCGGCAGCATCCCAGAGGCTTGTCGGACCGCCCGGGTGGTTCTCGGGAGGAAGGTCCTTCCACGCTTGCCGGAAGGCGCGCACGACAGACGCGCTGCTGCGAAGAGCCGACTTGCCGCTGTCAGTCGCTATCCACTCGCTGTACCGGTCTGTGACCTTCCTGGAAGCCTGCACCACCTCACGGTGAATCCTTCTCAGGTCCTCCTGCGAGTGCGCTGCCCCGCCCAGCGGGCCGTAGCCGGTGTAGGGGTGATGCATCCTGTCGAGGTCGGCCTTGACCTGTTCGCTGCTGGCCTCGGCGGCCATCGCCTTGTCGGGGTCGGCCTCGCGCAGGCGGGTGCTGTACTCGGCTGCGGCGTTTTGAAGGTCTCGAAGGGCTGCCACCGCTGCCTGCGTCCGTGGCTCGCTCGACGTCCCTTCGAGCCGATCGGCCAAGGCGGCGGACAAGCGGGCATAAGCGGCGCTGGAGTTCGCCTCGGCACGGTGCCAGAAGGTCCGCCATTCCTGGTTGTTGCGAAGCTGCCCCCAGAACGCGTCGCCGGCCAGGCTTGTTGCCGTGTTGCGGACGGCCTTCGTGGCCGCACGCGCTTCTCGAAGCTCAGCCCACAAATCCTGCCCGGCGAGCACGGAGGCATGGCCATCGACGGCTCGAAGGGCCTTGCCCACCGCTTCGAGGGGGTTCTCCACGCCCGCCACGGGGCGAGGAACCGTTGGATGCTGACCTGCCCGTTGCCAGGCTTTCCCCAGGAGATCAAGTTGTTTCTGGACCCCGTCGAAGTCGCCGGCAAGTCCCCTGGGCCGAGTCTGGTACCAGGCACTTCTTGCCCGCTGAAAAGCTTCTTCGATCTCTTCGGCGGAGGATATGGGCTCGTTCGCCATTCATGCTCCCAGCGCGATACGTGGATCAGACGTGTTCGAGGTGCTACAGCAGAGGATCGGCTGCCTGCCGTGCGGCTTCCGCCTCCGCCGGGTGGTCGGCGTCAGCCGCGCCAAAGGCGGAACCGGTCAGAAATTCCTCGAGCCCCTCGCCGGAGTCCGCGCCCGGGACGACACGCATGGGCGGCTCATGGTGGGTGCCATCGGCGCAGTCGGCGACCCGCAGGTGGGGCTTGAACGCGTGCAGAGTGGAGATCCACTTCGCTTCCGCGAGGTCCGGGCCGCCCGCCGGACGGCAGTAGACCCGTACCCATGAGACATACAGGGCCGTCAGATGTTCAAGGACCGCTGGATGCCGGTACCAGCACGGCGGAATCTGATCACGCAGCTCGAAGGCGGAGGCAAGCCAATCCACCCACCGGGCCAACTCGCGCATCCTCGTGTACCGCTCACCCGGCGCCATGGCGGTCCAGACCCAGCCATACGGGGCTGACGTCTCCATCGGCTCGTCCACCGGGTCGGGCCACAGCGACGCGGGGTCGGACAGAGGATCGTTAGAAGGCTCAGACATACAAAACTCCCGTGAACGGACCTCGGACGAGGCTCTTCTGCAGCAGGCCAAGGACGACTCATCGTGACCACGGGATCGTCCGCTGATCCAGCATCCGGCGACTCGGATCTCGGGCCGGTGGTTTCGCGGACGGCACACTGCCCCCGGAGTCGACCCCGTGTACCCAACCGGGATCGTCCCATGATCTGTTGAACTGACAGCCTATTTTCCTTGCGTCCTCCGTGATCTTGCGCCGTCGGTTCCGCCCGCGCCGGCATGCGACCAGGGCCGGCCCGCCTGCTCCGACGCCGGGACGAGATCCGCGCAGAGAACGGGAGTACCGGGGGAAGCAACCGGCGAACCATGGGACGATCACTTCACATGGATGCGTAATTCGTCGCGGAACACAACGGGGGTGTCGTGTTCGCTCCAGGGGAGTTCGACGGTCAGGAGCTGGGACACACCACAGACGAGATCACCGGCGCGGGCCGCGACTTGTGGATCGAAGCGGTACGTGTCGCCCTGGTCATCGCCGAGGTCGTCGCGAAAGAAGTTGCCCGGCGCCGCCAGCAGCAGTGGGAACAGGCGAGCAAGGACGCGGCCCGGAAGATCTGGGAAGAACGGCAACGGGCCGAACCCGTCCTGCGCGCTGCCCTGGATGAGGACTTCTGGAAGGACCCGACCCCGCAGGACATCGGCCGGGCCTGGCAGACCGCCATCGAATGGGGCCCGTCCGATCCGGAAGCGGCCGCGGTACTCGACCACATGCGCCGAGAACTCGCCGACCGCTACGGCCTGGTCCCGAACGACGTGCAACTGAACGTCGCGGACCTGTCCAAGGCGCTCGCCCTCGGGGCACCGGCGCTGCGAGCCGAGGCTGCCGTCGCCCGGGAAGACGCCGAACGCTGGGGCGAAACCTCGAGCCTCTACGTCATCCGTGACCCCAACGACCCCGAGCAGATTCTGCATCAGGGCGAACTGCGTACGGTCCCCGGCGAGCGCCTGGAAGCCGCGGCCGCCCGCGAGCTCAAGGAGTGGGCCCGCACCCACGGGCGGGAACTCGACGGCACCATCGGGATCGAGGCCGTCACGAACGACGGCACTCCGGGCGGCGGCAGCGCCGCGGCGCAGGTGACAGGTGAGCGTGCGGAGGCGCTCATCAAGGACGAAGCCCAGTGGCAGCGGCGCCTCGTCTCGGGCGAGGAGAAGGGCAGCCTCGAGGAGGTCCACCACGCCGTGCTGGCGGAGTGGGACCGCACCGAGGACGCCGCTCGCCTCCTCGGCGAGGGCACCGAAGGGTACGACGGCCTGCGCGAGGCGACAGCGCGGCTGGCCCTTCAGGCACGGGCCGTAGAGGCGGAGATGCGCGGCGAGGAGCCCCGGCACGTCTACCAGGGAGCAACTCTGCGTTCCAAGCTGGCGGCTGACGAGTGGTGGCGAACCGCGACCGCCTCACAGGTGGCCGGAGTATGGAGCCAGGTCGGCGGATGGCCGGACAGCCAGGCGAAAAGGGAGACGACCCAGCTCCTGCAGAATCACCTCTTCGTACGCCACGGTCTGGACCTGGAGAGCACCACCCCGGCCGACGCCGTCGCCGAACTGCTCGGTGGAGCCGAGAGCGACACGCCCGCGGCGACGTACGCCGATCGGGCTGCCGATGCCCGTGCGAAGGCCGAAGAACTCTTCAGGAAGAGCGCTGACGCCGCGACGGACTCTGCTCGCCTCACGCGCGAGGCCGACGAGATGGCAGCCCTGCCGGGTGCTGACCTCCGTGCGGCCGAAGACAAACGCAACCAGGCCCTTGTCGCTGCCGGGCAGTCCTACCTGTACAGCGCACAGGCCGTCTCCGCCGGTGGTGAGGCCGAGCGGTTCGAGGCAACCGCCGACGCGCAGGCGGAGAAGTGGAACATGGAGATCGAACCCGAGGAGCTGCGTGAGGCGTTCAGGCAGCGCTTCGGGCACGAGCTTGATCCCGCCTCCGTCGAGAAGCTCACCGTGTCCGCAAGCCGCGCTGCAGCAGCGGCCGTCCCTTCCTCCGGTGCCGGGCCCGCTCCCTCCCCGGGAACAGCCCCTGAATCGTCCGTGAGAGAGACGTCCGGGGCCTCCGGTGAGATGGACCCGGAAGGCGCTGGGGCGATCAGGGTTGCTGGTGCCGGGCTGCAGAGGTCCGCGCGACTCAGGCGCGGGCGGCCGGCGGCCGCCGGAGTGCCTCAGGCGCCGCCCATGCGGTCCCGCGTTCCGTCGGCGAGCTCTGGCATCGGATGACCATGAGCGAGGTGGAACCAGGTCTCGCGCGCACATTCGCAATGCAGCACAAGCAGGGGTGAAGCGATCAAGATCGGCCAGTGGAGTTGCGAAAAGAGATGCTTCGAGTTGCTGAATCGATCTAGTCTGGTGTCTGTGCTGTCAACTGACAGACGGGGACAGGGGGATTCCGTGCATCCGCCTCACGGTGCGCAACAATCACGATTGCGAATGGCTTCGGCTGCTTCCGCTGCCGTACTGCTCCTGGGAACCATCGCGGGCTGCTCGTCCTCCGGTGAACCGGCCAGGGCCGACTCCACCCCCAAGGGGACCGCCTCGCCGAAAGCGCCGCCGTCCATGTCCGCAGAGGACAAGGCCAAGGAGCAGGTCCTTGCCGCGTACCGAGGGTTGAGCGCGGTGAGATCCGAGGCGTACAGCACGGGAAAGGTCGATAACGCGAAGCTGCAGGAATACGCCCGTGACAAGGCGGCCAGCGGCGTTGTGGTGGCTGTGGCCTGGTACGAGAAGCGTGGACTGAAGGTCGTCGGCAAGCCGCAGCTCGCCCCGGAAGTCACTGCAGTGAACCTTGAGGCCAAGCCCAGGACGGCCGTCCTGTCCGACTGCCTCGACACTTCCAAGTCGGACACCGTGTACAAGACGACAGGCAAGTCGGCCATCAAGAAGGACTCCAAGGAGCCGCGCCGCAAGCCCGTGACGGCCAAAGCCGTCACTGTGGGGGACCGATGGCTGATCAGCGAGTACGAGATAGACCGGAGCCGGTCATGCTGAGGCCCTTGCGAGCCGTGGTGTTCACCGGTGCGCTGCTCACCGGTCTTGTGGCCGGTGGACAGGCTTCGGCCGCGGACGATCCCCCCAATCCCCCTCCTGTCGAGTGTCCGCCCGACATCCAGGACTGTGAGGTCGGCGCCACCAAGCCCACGATTCCCGGCAACGGCGAGGGACCCGGTGGCGGCAACGGCGGCGGCAGCGGTTCCGGCGGGCCCAAGACCTGCCTCGACGACGGCAAGGAAGTCCCCTGCCAGATCGAAACGTTCGGCTGGTACATGGGGGACGGCTGCTACGCCAAGGCGCTCGACCCCCAGCCCCCGGCCGATGACCCGGCGTTCGACGGCCGCCCCGACGGGGGCGCCATCTACATGCGGGTGTGCCTCGACGGAGAGGCGATCACCTCGCAGGGCTGGATCTGGCTGCAGACCCCGCCGAACGGGCCGCAAGTGACGCCGGCGCAGCTTGCGCAGCAGGCTCTGGAGAAGCTCACCCTTCGGGGCCCGGACATCGGCATGGCTCCCGAACCCGGCAGGACCGGCGTGGTCGGCATGCCCGTATGGATGTGGACCGAGGTTTCTGCCGAGACGTGGGGACCGAACTCTGCCAGCGCCTCCGTGCCCGGATTGACCGTCACCGCAACCGCCAACGCCAAGAAGATCGTCTGGAACATGGGCGATGGCAGCAGCGTGACATGCAACAACGCCGGCACCCCGTACAAGAAGTCGTACGGCAAGAAGGCGTCGCCCACCTGCGGGCACGTCTACACGAAGGCCAGTGAGAAGTTCACCGTGACCGCGACCACCACCTGGAACGTCCACTGGACCGGTGGCGGCCAGCAGGGGGACATCACGGTCACCCGCGACTCGCAGACCACCGCACGGATCGGTGAGGTCCAGGTCGTCGACTGACGGTCGCAGGCGCAGTTCTTTTGGGGAAGGGACACTTGTACGTGAGCACCACCGAGGCCCGGCCTGCCGTGCCCAAGGCCAATGCGCCTGCCGCACCACCGCGTTCGCTCACCACCCGGCGGCGCAGGCCGGCCCTGATCGGGCTCTCCGTAGCGCTCATCGCGGCGGGCGGGCTCGCCGGTGCGTTCACCGTGCTGACCAGCGGCGAGAAGACGCAGGTTCTGGCGGTGGCGAAGGACGTCCCCTACGGCCACACCGTGACCGCCGGCGATCTCGTCGTCGTCTCCGTGGGCCTCGACCCGGCGCTCAAGCCGGTCAGGGCCGCGGAGAAGAGCAGCATCGTCGGGCAGCGCGCCACCACCGAACTCAAAGCCGGAGCGCTGGTGACCGAGGGCTCGGTGACCGGCGAACCGCTCATCGGCGACAACCAGCAGCTGGTGGGGCTCAGGCTCAAGCCCGGGCAGCTGCCCGCCAGCAGGCTTTCCCCCGGCATGAAGGTGCTGGTCGTATCCACCCCCGGCAAGGACACCGCTGCCTCCGGCACGTCCAAGCCGCAGGACACCGAGCTGCCCAAGACTCTGCCCGCCACCGTCATCAATGTCGGTGCGGCGGACAGCAGCGGCAGTCTCACCCTCGACGTCGCGGTCGCCGCAACCGACGGACCCACTCTCGCCGTCCGGGCGGCCTCCGGAGACATCGCCGTTGTCGTCGAGCCCCAGAAGGCCGACAGCTGATGGCAGTCGTCGCGATCGCCGGAGGCCCTGGTGCCCCCGGCGTCACCACCACCGCGCTCGCGCTGCTGCTGACGTGGCCTCTCCAGGCAGGCCGCCGGGTCATCCTCGCCGAATGCGACCCGGACGGCGGCGCCGTCCTCGCCGGCGCACTCGCGGGCCGGACCCCCGGTCCCTACGGGCTGCGCAATCTGGCGGTCGCCGACCGCCAGGGACAGCTCGGCGAAGCCTTCTGGCGCCAGCTCATCGACCTGTCCGACGAGGGCATGGACCGGCTCCTGCTGCCCGGACTCACCGATCCGGCACAGGTCTCCAGCCTCGCCTACACCTGGGGGAAGCTGGCCGCGCTCTTCGCCGGCATCGAACGCACCGAGCCCTCGCACGACGTCATCATCGACCTCGGCCGCTCCGGAGCCTTCGGCGCGTCAGCCCCCCTCGTGCACAAGGCGGACGCGGTCCTGATCGTCGTACGGCCCACGCTGCGCGGCATACACGCCGCACAGCCGCGCGTGCGGGCACTGCGCACCGATCTGGAAGAAGCCGGCGCCGGAGCGGACTGCCTCGGCATCGTCGTCGTGGACAACGGCCTGTACTCCACATCGGAAGTCGCCGAGCAGCTCGAAGCACCCGTGGTCATGCGGCTTCCCCACTCCCCCCAGGCCGCTGCCGTCCTGTCGGACGGGCGTGAAGGGGGCCGTGGCTTCAAGCGCTCCGACCTGCTGCGCGCGGCCCGCTCCGGGGCCGACCAGATCCACCAACTCATCGGCGGACGGCGAGCCCGCCTCATGCCCGGGGAGCACGCGCATGCACGGTAGGCCGCTCCACCCCGACCCGGTGGTCCAGCCCGTTCAGCACCAGACAGCCGTCGACCCGCTGCCCTGGCGAGCCGCTGCGCCCCCGCCGCACCCTTCCACGCAGCGCGACCCGCGAGGGCCGTCGTACGACACGCAGAACAGCGTCGACTACTCGGTCGCCACTCGTCTGAAGAAGGCCGTCGCCGAGAAGCTTGCCGAATTGCTGAAAGACAGCCCCGGCATGAGCGCGCAGGCCCAGGCTCAGCGCGGCCGCGCACTGATCAACGAAGCGGTCGCCGTCTGGGCGGACGCCGTCGCCATCGAGCGGGGCCGCTCCACCACCCCCGCCGAGGACCGCCACCTCGCCGAAGCCGTCTACGACCTTCTCTTCCGAGCCGGCCGCCTGCAGAAGTACCTCGACGACCCACGTGTCGAGAACATCCTCGTCAACGGCCACGACGATGTGTGCGTCGACTACGGCGACGCACGCCGCGTCCCCGTTCCCCCGGTCGCCGAGTCCGACGAAGACCTCAAAGAGCTGCTGCGCGACCTCGCGCGCCGTACCGGCCAGAGCGAGCGGACGCTGTCGACCGCCAACCCGTTCCTGGCCCTGCGCCTCGAAGACGGCTCGCGCCTCCAGGCGATCACCGAAGTCACCCCGAAGACCTACGTCACCATCCGGCGCCACCGTGTCCGCGACGTCGACCTGCCGGGTCTTGTCGAACTGGGTTCCATCGACACCACGCTCGCCGCATTTCTCGGCGCGCTCATCCGTGCCAAGAAGAACGTGATGATCGTCGGCACTCAGGGGGTGGGCAAGACCAGCCTGCTGCGTGCCATGGCCCGCGAAATCCCGCCGGACGAGCGGATCGGCACCATGGAGACGGAGTACGAGCTGTTCCTCCACGAGAACGGCCACCACCGCCAGATCGTCCCCATGGAATCCCGCCTGGGCAACGGCGAACGCGTCGACGGGCACAGCGTCGGCGAGATCACCGTCGGCGACCTCATCTACCCCGCGCTGCGCATGACCCTCTCCCGGATGGTCGTCGGCGAGGTCCGCGGCCCGGAAGTCGTCCCCATGCTGCGCGTGATGACCAACGGCGAAGGCGGATCGCTGTGTACCCTGCACGCCCGTGAGCCCCACATGGTCTTCGACCGGATCGCCGAGCTGTACATGGAATACGGCGGCAACATGACCGAGTCGCTCGCCTACAAGCAGGCTGCCAACGGCATCAATTTCATCGTCTTCGTGAAGATGGTCGACGAGACCGCGATCGGTGGACGCCGTCACCGCTTCGTCTCCCATGTCCTGGAGGTCACAGGCACCGGCGAGATGGGCCGCCCCGCCACCAACACCGTCTTCGGCCCCAGGCCCGAGCTGGACGAGCCGCGCGCCGTGCCTTTGATGCACCCCGCCTGTCTGCCCGATCTCATGCGTGTGGGTTTTCCCGCCCACCTCCTCGACCTGTCGCGCGGCTCCTGGCAGGCGCCGCTGGAACTGAAGGTGAGAGCCGCATGACGCAGCTCCTCATCGGCCTGTTCGCGGGTCTCGGCCTGGCCGGCGGAATCGTCGCACTCGTCGCGGGCATCGTCGGCACCACCGAACCCAGGACTGCCGGACCGGTGTCCCGCTGGCGCCTGGCCATGGCCAGCAACTCGGCGGAGGTACGGCAGCGCGCTCAGATCCGCGCCAGGGCGGCGGCCGCCGCGGCGGCCGGCCTCGTCGTGTGGATCGTGACCGGATGGTTCGTTCTCGGCCTGCTGCTCGTCGCGCTCACCGTCGGGCTCCCCTGGCTGATATCCCCGGCCAAGGCGACCAACGCTCGTATCGAGCAGCTCGATGCCCTCGCCGAGTGGACCCGCCGGCTGTCCGACGTACTGCTGCTCGGCACCGGCCTGGAACAGGCCATCATCACCAGCCGCAAAACAGCGCCCGCCGTCCTGGCGACCGAGGTCGGCGAGCTGTCGGCACGGCTCCTGTCCGGCTGGCGGCCCGAGGAGGCGCTGCGCGCCTTCGCCGACTCCCTGGGCGACTCCACAGCCGACAAGGTCGCCGCCGCACTCATCCTGCGCAGCGCCGACCGCGGGCCGGGTCTCGCCGCCGCGCTCACCGATCTCGCCGACTCGGTGCGGGAAGAAGTCCGCCAGCGCCGGCAGATCGAGGCCGACCGCGCCAAGCCGCGCACCACCGTGCGGTGGATGACGTTCATGACCCTGGGCGTGGTCGGGTTCGGGGCCTTCAGCACGGAATACGTCGCCCCCTACGGCACCGTCCTCGGCCAGCTCGTTCTCACCCTGCTGCTGCTCGGCTTCGGCGGAACGCTTGCCTGGATGCGCTCACTCGCCTCCTACCGCCCCACCCCCCGATTCCTGGAACCCGACCGCCGCAGCAGTGTTCCCGTACGGACGGAGGCCGCTGGATGAGCATCCCCACCATGGCCATCCTCAGCGGAGCCACCGTAGGTGGTGGACTCGCCCTGCTTGTACGAGCCCTGGTCCGCCCCCAGCCGGACCTCGCCGGAACGCTGGAAAGGCTCCACCAGACCGGCCCCCTCCCAGGCGACCGGCCCGTCCTCTCTCCGGACGAGCGCTGGGGCGGCTGGCTGCTGCCGCGGCTGACCCGCCTGCCCGGAGTGCGCGTCCCGCGCACCGACCTGGCTCTCGTCGGCCAGTCCCCGGCGAAGTTCATCCTCACCAAGGCCGCCCTGGCCATGACCGGGCTGCTCCTGCCCGCCTTCTTCTTCACCGTCTGGTCCGTCCTCGGCCTGTCTCTCTCCTTCGTCATCCCCACCGTGGTGTGCCTGGGGCTCGCCTTCTTCCTCTGGTACGTCCCCGACCTGGCACTGCGCGACACCGCACGACGCGCGCGTGACGAATTCCGCCACGCGATCGCCGCGTACCTGGACCTGGTGGCCCTGGAACGAGCCGGAGAAGCCGGCCCGACAGAAGCACTCGAGCGAGCGGCCGCCATCGGCCGAGGATGGGCGTTCCGTCGTCTCCAGGACGCCTTGCAGCGGGCTCGCGTCGACAAGGTCGCCCCGTGGGACACGCTCAAGGCACTCGCCGAGGAGTTGGAGTTGCCCGTCCTGCAGGACGTCGCAGACATCATGCGGCTGTCCGCACACGACGGAGCCGCCGTCTACACCACTCTGCGGGCCCGGGCCAAGTCCTTGCGTACCGAGCTGATGAGCAAGGACGCCGAAGAGGCCAATGCCAACAGCGAACGGATGACCGCCCCCGGAGCCCTGCTCGCCGTTCTGATGATGCTGCTGATCGGCTTCCCAGCCGTCATCCGCATCCTCACCGGCTGACGGCTCCCGCCCCGATCGACCAACTGGAGAAACGGAAGACTCATGAAGAACAAGCTGCGTGAGATGGCCCCGATGATGGTGGTGCTCGACCTTCTCAGCGCGCGACTTCGCGAGGTACGGCGAAACGGCGACCGAGGTGACGTCAGCATCTCGACCGTCATCATCTGGGTTGCTGTTATCGGAGTGGCCGTCGGCATCGCGACGATCATCGGCGTCACCCTGTACAGCAAGTACGCCAAGCAGCTCGGCGGCCTGTGAGACTCAAACGCTTCGCGGGTGCCGCCCTTCGCCGACGACGACCGCGGTGGAGCGACGACCGGGGCGATGCCGCCATCGAGATGGCGATCATCTTCCCGGTGGTCGTCCTGTTCACCCTCGTGGTTGTGCAAGCGAGCGTCTGGTACTACGCCAAGCAGATCGCCCTCACCGCCGCCCGCGAAGGCGTACAGGCCGCCACCGCCTACCAGTCCACGGACGGGGCAGGCAGCGCGCGCGCCCGTGTCGTGCTCGACAGGGTCGCCGGTGACTCCCTGCTCGACCCAGGGGTGTCGACGGCAGGCAGCAGCGCGGAGCGGGTCACCGTGACCGTCACCGGCCGAGCGCCGTCGCTCCTGCCCGGCGTCGACGGCATCACCATCACACAGAGCGCATCGGGCGCCCGTGAGCGCTGGACGGTGAAGCCATGAGGCGGCGGACGGGACATGGCGATGAGGGCTCCGCAGCCATCGAGGCCGCCGTCATCACCCCTTGCCTCCTGCTGTTCCTGCTCCTGGCGATCGCGGCCGGCCGCATCGTGATGGCCGGTCAGGTCGTCGACGCGGCGGCAGAGGACGCGGCCAGGCAGGCATCCATCACGCGCTCTCCCGGCGAGGCGCACGACAGTGCCCTGGCCGCCGCCCGCGCCACACTGGACGGTCAGGGACTGCACTGTGCCTCCACCGACATCGCACTGGACACCAGCGGCCTCGGCGCCGCCGTCGGCGAGGCGGGCACCGTGACCGCGACCGTCACCTGCCGGGTGGAACTCGCCGACCTCGCCCTCCCCGGCGTCCCCGGCACCCGCACCATGACGTCCAGCTTCACCAGTACGGTCGACCAGTACGTGGAGCGCTGATGACCCGACACCACAAGGCGCGCCGTTCACCGTCCGGCGTCAAGGACGACCGGGGCAGCATCTCCATCTACGCCGCCATCGTCCTCGTCGGCCTCATCGTCATGATCGGTATCGCTGTCGACGGCGGCGGGAAGATGCGCGCCACCGAACGCGCCGACGCCCTGGCGCAGGAAGCGGCCCGTGCCGGCGGCCAGGAACTGGATGCTGGGGACGCCATCACCGCCGACAGGATCGCCGTCGACCCGACAGCCGCCCGCGCCGCCGCGCTCGACTACCTGCGGCAGGCCGGAGCCCGCGGAACGGTTACCGTCTCCGACGACGGCAAGACCCTCACCATCACCGTGGACGGCGAATACCGCACCCGCTTCCTGCCCGTCATCGGCGTCACCGGCATGTCCGTCACCGGACACGGCAGCGCCACCCTCCTGCATGGCGTCGACGCCCCGGAGAACTGATGAACGTCCGTCCCGCCCGCCGCAGGTCCCTCCTTGCCGACTTGCTGCGCTGTCTGCTGAGCCTGATCAGCCTGGCCGCGCTCCTCATAGGCTTGCCTGCGGTGCTCTACGTTGCCGGACGCGCCCTGTTCCCCCTCGGCCTGGACAGCGTTGGATCGGTCAGCGACCTCTTCACCCAGCAGGACACCGGCGCCGTCGCGCTCCTCGTCCTCACCGCTGTCGGCTGGATCGGCTGGGCGAGCTTCACGCTCTCCGTACTCCTGGAAATCCCCGCCCAGCTGCGCGGCCGCACGGCCCCCCGACTGCGCGGACTGCGCTGGAACCAGCGCATGGCCGCGGGCCTGGTCGGCGGTGTACTCGTCCTGCTGCCGACGGCGGGAGGCGCGCTGGCCGCCCAGCCCGCGCCCCCATCCACTGCGGTATCCCGGCCCTCCGTGACGGCCTCCGCCACCCCCGGCCAGGACGGGACCGCGGACAAGTCCGCCGACACGGCCAAGCGCTCCGGGGCATCCCACCCGACCTACACGGTGCGGGACACCAGGCCCGCCGACAGCCTGTGGAGCATCGCCGAACAGCGGCTCGGCGACGGCGAACGCTGGACGGAGATAGCCGACCTCAACGAGGGCCGCACCATGCCCGGCGGTCGCACGTTCCACGCGGCCGACCCCATACAGCCCGGGTGGATACTCTTCCTGCCCGGCAAAGCCGCACCGCAGAGCGACGAGAGTGTCACCGTCCACCCCGGGGACACTCTCTGGGAGATCGCCGGATCGGAACTGGGCGACCCGACGCGCTACCCCGAGATCTTCGCGGCGAACGAAGGCCACGCCATGGACGGGGCCGGACGACATCTCACGGACCCGGACCTGATCCAGCCCGGCTGGAAGGTAGAGATCCCCGCACAGGCCGGGGACACCAACGGGCCGTCAAAGCCCGATCCCGAAACGCCGAGGTCACCCGCCCCCGAGGACACGGCTCCGCCGTCCCCGTCCCCGTCCCCGTCGCAGAGGGCCGATGGTTCGAAGCCGGACGACGCTTCCTCGCAGGAGGCCACGCCTTCGCCGTCCGCGTCGAAGACGGCCGAGGGCTCCGGGCCGGGCGCTGGCGCGTCGCAGGAGGCCAATCCCCCGGCGTCACCGTCGCAGACGGCGAAACCGTCCACCGAACCGAGTGACGAGACGTCGCCTTCGTCATCCGGGCCGCGCCCGGCAGAAAGCGCCCAGGGACAGCCGTCGGCGACACCTGGCGGTTCCACCGGCGCGACGACGCCGCCTTCCGCACCGGCTGACGCCTCCTCCACCCCACGGCAGGACAGCGCCGAACCCGTTTCCGAAGAGAGCCAGTTCCTGGACGTCGCGACCATCGCGACCTGGGGCGGCCTGCTCGCCACCGGACTCCTCTCCGTTCTCGCGATCAAGCGGATGCTGCAGCGCCGCGGCCGCAGGACCGGAGAGGCCATCGCCCTCCCGCCCAACCCGGCCGTCCCCCACCACCCGATGCCTGAGACTGCCGTTCCCGAGATCTCCGGGACGGGTAACCCACCGGACCTCGCAGACCTCGAACGCCGCATGCGCGCCACGGAGAACCCCGAAGGCGCAGTTCTGATCGACCGCGCGCTGCGCACCCTCGCCCACCACCTCGCCTCCGCCGGACGCCCCCTTCCCGAACTCGTCGCCGTGCGCCTGACTCCCGCCGCCCTCGAGCTTTGGCTGGACTCACCGGCGGAGCCCGTAGGACCCTTCACCGCCCCCGCCCGGCCCACCCGCTGGGTGCTCCCCGCCGGTACGGACGGGCTCCTCAGCGCGGACGAGTGCCGAGAGGTGTGCGCTCCCTATCCGGCACTCGCGACCCTTGGCCGCGACCCCCAAGGCGCCCTCGTCCTCGCGGACCTCGAGGCGCTCGGCGTCCTGCTCCTGCCCTCCGAAACGACCGCCGTCCTCCCGGTCGTACGGGCGCTCGCCGCCGAACTCGCCACCACCCCCTGGAGCGACGATCTCGGTGTACTCCTCTCCGGCCTCGACTCCGGAATCTCCGCCATCGAGGAAGGCTTCGGCCGCCTGACCATGATCACCGATCCCCAGGCCGCCATCAGCGAAGTGGGCGACTGGGCCCGCACAGTGCGCACCGCGCTCGCCGACGCGGGCGCCGACTCCGTACGGGCCGCCCGCACCCGGCCTTACGGCGCCGACGCCTGGACCCCCCGCATCGCCCTGTGCGCGGACACCATCCCCGCCGCCACAACGGACGCCGTGCGCGACATCCTCGACGCCCCCGCCTGCGCCGCCCTCGTCGTCGCAGCCGATGACACGGCCGTCCCCGGTGCCGTACGTCTGCCCGGACTCGCCGGCGGCACAGTCACCCTCGCCGGAACCGACATCCACATCGTTCCCCAGCACATCAACGACGCCGACTACACGGCGCTCCTCGGCCTGTTCGACATCACAGCCGAGCCGCCCCAGGCTCAGCCTCCCGTCCTGGAACCGCTGTCCGCGCAGGAAGAACAGCAACTCGCCAGTCGGCCGACGACCTGGATCCGCCTGCTCGGCACCCCACAGATCACGGGCACTGCGCAAGAACTGGCCCCGGCGGCCGCCGGACGGCTCACCGAGATCGCCGCGTGGATCGCCCTGCACCCGGGATCCTCCAACGAGGCGCTCACCGAAGCCCTGTGGCCCGGCGGAGTGTCAGCGGCCTACCGCACGGCCCAGCTCTCCGCACTGCGCCGCTGGCTGGGCGCCGAGATCAGCAGCGGTGACAGCTACGCCCTCACCGGAGACATCGGCACCGACTGGCACCGCTTCCATCTCCTCCTGCGCAGCGGCGACTTGAGCGCCGCCCTCGACCTCGTCGAGGGACGACCGCTGGACGGCACACCACCACGCCGTTACATCTGGGCCGACCCCACACGCCAGGAGATGACAACCGCTGTCGTGGACACCGCCGTCCGTCTCGCTGAACTCCACCTCGCCGAAGGGGACGCCGCCGCCGCCCGCGCCGCCGCCGACCGCGGGCTGAGGGCCGATCCTGCCGCCGAACAACTGCACCGACTGGCCATCCAAGCCGCGAACGCCATGGGAGACCGGGAAGCCGTCGAGACGTACGCCGCCCAGGTCGACGCCGTCACCCAGTCACTCGGCACCGACATGCAGCCCGAAACCTCCGCGCTTCTCGCCGACCTGGCCCGCCGCCCGGCCCCTCCCTGAGCACGCGTCACGGCCGGGGCGAGCGGAGGATTCCCCGGAAGGCGGCTACCGGAGCCGGCTGCGCACCACCTGCTTGCGCGCGCGGGTGAGCCCTTCACCTCCGGGCCCGGGGATCCGCGAGCGCAGGGCCAGCAAGTCGGCCGCGTCCCCGGCGGGCAGCACCGTCCACTGCTCCTGGGCCGCGTCCGCGGCCGCAACGGCCTGGAGGTCATCCGGGCCGTGACGGTCGGCACGGTCCTGTGCCAGAGAACGGAAGAGGAGGTAGGCCGTCTCGACGTCGCCCGACGCCACCGTGAGCCGGGCCTGCATCCCGCGAAGCCGGTCGACGTCCTCTCCGGAGGCCTCCCGCAACCGCCGCTCGCACAGGGCGAGTGCCTCAGGCCAGTCCTGGCGCTCGACAGCCGCGGCAAGCGACTCCAGCTCCGCCGGGGCGGAGTGCTCGACAGGCAGCAGCTCCTGAAGAGGACTGAATGGCTGCTGGGCCTGGGACGGGACGGCTTGCGGAGCCGGTGGCTCCTGGTGTTGCACAGGGACGGTGGGCTGGGCGGGCGGCTGTGGGGCCTGCGGCGGGACAGCCTCGCGCGGCTGGGCCTTCGGACGCCGCTTGCGGCCCTTTCGGGCCGTCGCGGCCGGGGCCTGCAACACGGTGCTGTCGCCGTCGGGGTGAACGGCGAGCAGCCACTGTGCTCCTTCCGCCTCGGTCAGCCGGGCGCGCACGGGACGTCCCACCCGTGCTGCGGTCTCGGCCGCGCGGGAGAGGGCGGCTGCGCGTGGTTCCATCCCGGCGGGTACGGTAACGACCGTCCCGTCCACACTCGCGCCGCCATCCGCAGTGAGACGGATGTCGAGCAGCGGCCAACCCGGGATCTGCTGGTCACCGGATGCGGCCATGGGAACTCCTTCAGTCAGTGGCCTGGTCGACGATCACCTGGGAGATTCGCCACGGTGACGACGCGTCACCTCGGGTGAGGGTGAGACCGGCATGCAGCCGCGGGCCAGGTCCTCTCCAGCCGTCACGGCCATGAGCCGTGCCTTCCACGGAGACCGTCCGGTACGCGAGGACGGCGGTGTCGGCGGGGGCGTCCTCATCAGGGTCGGCCAGCCCGGCATGGGCGGTGGTCCAGGCCTCGTGTGACGACCAGGTGTTCCACTGTGCTCCCGCCGCTGAGGCGGGGGTGTACTCGCGCTCGGCGCTGCGCTGCTCAGCGGTCAGATAGCGGGACGCGCGCAGCACCCCGGCATGCGGATGGGTGTCGTAGACCGTGTCGTAGCCGTACGCGAGCCGGGCCCACTCCACAGCGACCGCGCTCGCATCACGCTCGTCGATCTCTTCGGCATGCGGGAGACGCGCGCCCGAGTCGGTGGGACGAAGCGCCGGCAACGGGGCCTTCGCGGACGGCACAGGGCTGCTGCTCGCAGCGGGCGTGGACGTACCGTTGTTGCCACACGCCACCAATGCCGCAGCGATCCCGAGGACCAAGGCTGTTATGCGCAGGCGAAGCACGTCTACAGTCCGATCCACGGTGCGGGGTTGGTGAACTGCCCGCCCACCGACAGCTCGAAGTGGAGGTGAGGCCCAGTGGAGTTGCCCGTATTGCCGGAATTTCCGACACGCTGCCCCACGCTGACCGTGGCTCCCTTGTCCACGCTCCGGGAGCTCAGATGGTTGTACGTCGTTTCCACGCTCTCGCCGCCCCGGTTTTTGTGCTTGATGACGACGCGGTTTCCGTAGGCGCTGTTCCACCCCGAGAATGTCACTGTTCCTGCATCGGCCGCGTACACGGGTGTGCCGGTGGCCACCGCGAAGTCGATGCCCGTGTGATAGCCGTAGGCGCTGCTCGGCCGCTTCACCCCGTACGGCGACGATATGACCGGCTTGCCCTTCAGTGGGGCGGCGAGCTTCTGGCCTGCGGGAATGGTCCCGCCCCCACCCTCCTCGAGATCTTCGGTGTACTTGGCCATGAGCGCCTTGATCGACTTCACGTAGTTGCGGGTCTCGGTGTAGGGCGGGATGCCCCCGTGCTTCTTCACGGCGTAGGGCCCCGCGTTGTAGCCGGCCAGGGTGAGGTCAAGGAGGTCGCCGGATGCCGCCCCGTCCTCGACGTAGCCCTTCATCTGCCGTGCCAGGTCGCAGTCGAACCGCCCCTGCGCCATGATCGCGTCTCCCGGGTCGAAGGGACTGATCCGCCCGTTCTTGTCGTCGTCCCTGCCCCACGTCTTCCACGTCCCGGGGATGAACTGGGAGATTCCCTGAGCGAGAGGCACCTTGATCGTGCGTCCTGTCTCGGGGTCTTTCACATACTGGTAGGACTGGGCATCGGGGTCCCAGCCGGACTCCTGCTGGATCTGAGCGGCGATCACGGGCGCGGTGATCTCCTTGCACATCGATCCGGCTTTGAGCACCCACGCGCGGTAGGCCGCCGGGACGGCGCCTTCCTTGAGTTCGCCGGCGGCCTGAGCCGGTTCACCGCCGCCCAGCAGTCCCCCGAGCAGCACGAGAGCCAAGACGAAGGCACCGAGGCACCCGCCTCCGCACCCTATGCCGACCTTCCCCGCCCCCTGCATCCGACGCCTTCGTCCCCCGTGACTATGACCATGTGATCAGATCCAGCACACTAGTTGGCACATCCGTACAACGCATGTGTTCCGTGCCACTGGGTGCCCAGGGGGATCTGGGACCCCGTGGACACCACAACTTGGCCTGTGCATCAGATTCTTGGGGCGCATATACTCGAACGCCCTTATGATCGTCGCTAGTTGGAACGTGCCGATCCATGAGTTGGGACGCACGCGAACACGGCGACGGGGGAATCCGATGATGCATGAGCTGCTCCTTGCTGCAGGGGACTCCGCGCACAACACAGGTACCTACCTGGCTGCCGTTGTCGACCCGGCCCAGGGTGTTGAACCGCCGGGCGCTGGCAAGCTCAAGACGGTCGTCCAATGGGTCGCATGGGTGGTCCTCGCCCTCTGCGTCACGGGCGTCCTCGTCGTGGCCGGCCGCATGGCCGTCTCCCATCAGCGCGGGCAGGGTGGTGAGCACGCCACCGGCCTCGCCTACGTCCTGGGAGCCTGCGTCCTGGTCGGTATCGCCTCCGGACTGGTGGGCACTTTGGTCGCTGCCCCCGCCAAATAGCGGATCCGGCGTCGGCAAGCACCTGGGGGACGAGAATGAGCGCTGACCGGCAGACCGCGGCATCCGGACAAGAGCCGCAGAACCCGTACACCAAGCCCGGTTTCATTGCCTCGGCAGGGGTCATCGCGCTCATCGTCGCCCTGATACCCGTCCTGATTCTCACCGGCGGCAAAGACGATCCCGCGGACGAGAACGCGCCGGCCGTGGCCGGCAGTGCCGAGGCCGCGACGCCGCCCGCAGGGAACACCGCCTCTTCTTCCCCGGGGCGCGAGGGGACGAAGCCGTCCTGTCCCGCGCTGAAGGACACGACGACCGACACCGCCAGCGTCGCCGACCTGGCCCCGATCGGCCTCACGTGGAACAGGTTCGGTCCGGTCAACCTCCCTGCTTCCAGGGACGCTGGGCCCGCCGTCATCAAGGGCGGAGTGGCCCGCTGCTACGCCCATACGCCCCGCGGCGCTCTCCTCGCCCTGGCGAACATCTCCGTCCGCTCCTCCAACGGACCCGACTGGCGGAAGGTTGTTGACCAGCAGGTGTATCCGGACGAGGCCCAGGAAGCGTTCGAACAGGGCGTCGCGGCGAGCCACAGTGACGAGAACTCGGACTACCCGTCCGCGTCGAGCCCCCGCCTCGCGGGCTACAAGATGGTCTCCTACACGCCTGACACCGCTGTCCTGGACCTCGCATTCGAGGACCCGAGCGGGACGGTGCTCACCATGCTGCTGACCGCGCGCTGGCACGAAGGGGACTGGAAGCAGCAGATGTCGCCCGAGGGCGGACAGTCCGAGTCGGTGTCCAAGCGGTTCAACACCGACGGCTACACGCTGTTCCCGGCCGGGTGATCGAACATGGGCTCCTGCTGGAATCCGCTCAACTGGGGGGACTGCGCTACCGACAAGGTCGCCGAGACCGGCGCTGACATCTTCGTCGTCATCGTCGAGGGTGCCATCAGAGGTCTCGGAAAGCTCGTGGGAACCGTGATGACGTGGTGGGTGCAGATCCCCACCCCCGACCTGGCGGCCGGAGGCGGTGACAACCCGAAGACTTCGCCAGTCGCCTGGATCTGGCTTCACACCGGGTGGATCACCACCTGGGTAGCGGTACTGGGCCTGCTCATCGCGGCGGGCAAGATGGCTTTCACGCGACGAGGCGACTCGGCGATCGAAGCGGCCAAGGGAATGCTGACCCTGACGATGGTCACGGGAATGGGCCTGAGCGTCATCAGCCTCCTCCTCCAGGCATCCGACGCGTTCTCCGAATGGATCATCGAGGAGTCCTACAAGGGGAAGGAATTCGGCGATGCCATCGCCGACTGGCTGGCCCTGAGCCACCTCATGGGCGCAGCCGGGCCAGTGCTCACGTTCGTCCTCACCCTGATGGCCACAATTGCCTGCATCGTGCAGGTAGCGC
Organism: Streptomyces sp. NPDC018833; assembly: GCF_044390825.1. Lineage (NCBI taxonomy): Bacteria > Bacillati > Actinomycetota > Actinomycetes > Kitasatosporales > Streptomycetaceae > Streptomyces > Streptomyces sp. NPDC018833. The sequence continues at coordinate 32,894 of NZ_JBIRZM010000026.1, forward strand.
TCATGATGGTGCGCACCATCATGCTGTTCGTGCTGTGCGGGATGCTCCCGCTCGCCGCGGCGTCCACCATGACGGCCGCCGGCCAGGCATGGTTCCGCAAGTCGCTCGCCTGGCTGCTGGCGTTCCTCCTCTACAAACCCGCCGCTGCGATCATTTACGCGATGGCCTTCCGCATGACGGCGGCCATCGGGGACGGCAACGCGGACGGCACCACCTTCCTCACATCGATCTGCGGCATCATGCTGATGGTCCTGTCCGTGATCGCGCTGCCGGCACTGATGCGTTTCGCCACCCCACTCGTCCAGGCCATGGGATCGGGTGGTTCAGGGGGCGGTGCAGCGGCCGGGATGGGCGGCGCCCTGGCCATGGGTGCCAAGAAGGTCGGCTCCATGGTCAACCAGCAGTCCGGCGAAAGCGGCGGATCGGGCTCTTCGTCCGGCGGGCACTCCTCGCCCTCCGGCGCCCGTCCCGCACCGAGGCCCTCGTCCGGCGGGGGCAACTCACCCGGCTCCTCAGGGCAGGGCGGCAGCCCGGCCGGCAGCGCAGGCCAGGCCTCCGCGGCACCCCAGGCCGGGGCCGCGGCGAGTGGCCCGGGTACCGCTGCCAGTGGTACCGCGACAACCGGTAGTGCGGGAGCCGCGACAGGCTCTTCCACAGCAGCTGCGGGCAGTACCGCAGCAGCCGGGGCCGCAGGCCCGGTAGGCGTCGTCATCGCCGGCGTGGCTGCGGCCGCCAAGGGCGCGAAGAACGCAGCACAGAACGCCGTGAACGACGCGGCAGACGGCGGGGGACCCAGTGGCAGCAAGTGAGATCAGCGGGCCGCGCACCTACGGCAACTGGCGAAAGCCCACCTCGCCGGGCATCCACGGACTCGGCATGGCCGGGACGATGGGGCTGCTCGGCGGCCTGGTACTCGTCGTCCTCTCCATGCTCATTTCCCTCTGGCTCGCCATCTTCGTCGCCGTCGGCGTCGGCCTGTCACTCCTGCCGCTGCTGTTGAGGGACACCCACGGCCGCAACGGACTGCAGCGCGCCACAGCCCGTCTCGCCTTCCGCAACGGGCGCAAGGCGGGCAAGAACGTCTACCGCTCCGGCCCCCTCGGCCGTACCGCGTCCGGCACCTGCCAACTCCCCGGCCTTGCCGCCCAGTCCACACTCGCCGAGGCCACCGACGCCCATGGCCGCCCCTTCGCCCTGCTATCGGTCCCCTCTGCCAACCACCACACTGCGGTGCTGCAGTGCGACGCCGACGGCGCCTCACTCGTCGACAGCGACCAGGTCGACACCTGGGTCGCCTACTGGGGGCAATGGCTGGCGGCGCTCGCGTACGAACCGAACCTGGTGGCCTGCTCGGTGACGATCGAAGCCGCCCCCGATCCCGGTATCCGCCTGGAGCGCGAGGTCAGCGGAAACATCGATCCCCAAGCGCCCCCCCTCGCCCAGGCCGTACTGCGTGAGGTCGTACAGACGTACCCGGCCGGCTCGGCCACCCTCACCACCCGTGTCGCCCTCACCTACTCCGGCGCGGCACAGGCGGGCCAGAAACGGCGCGACGCGCAGGCCATGGGCACCGAGCTGGGACTGCGCCTGCCCGGGCTCGCCTCCAACCTGTCCATGACCGGTGCCGGCCCGGCCACCCCGATGACAGCGTCCGATCTCGCCGAAGCGGTACGAGTCGCCTATGACCCGTCCGTCGCCGTCCTGGTCGAGGAAGCACGAGGCTCCGGCGGTTCCGGCATCACCTGGGACGAGGCGGGCCCGATCGCCGCGGAGGAGGCCTGGGGCCACTACCGGCACGACGGCGCCTTCTCCATCACCTGGTCGATGAGCGAAGCGCCCCGCGGAGAGGTGTTCTCCTCCGTACTGGCCTCCCTGCTGCTGCCGCACCCTGACATCAGCCGCAAGCGCGTCACCCTGCTCTACCGGCCACACGACCCGGCCTCCGCCGCCCGCGTCGTCGAACGTGACCGCAAGGACTCACTGTTCAAGGCGCAACAGGCCAAAATGGGTAACGCCCGGGACTCCATCGCCGTACGCGCCGCCGAACAAGCGGCACGCGAAGAGGCCACGGGCGCGGGCGTCGTCCGCTTCGGGATGCTGGTCACCGCGACGGTGACCGAACGCGACGAGCTCGACCGCGCAGCGGCCGCCATCGGCAACATCTCCGCCCCCGCCAGGGTCGCGCTGCGCCGCGTGTACGGGGCGCAGGCCTCTGCGTTCGCCGCCGCGCTGCCGCTCGGCCTCGTGCTGCCGCACCATCTGCGCGTACCGCAGGCCGTACGCGATGCCATGTAACGAGGGGGCGCAATGGCTCAGAAGAAGACCCCGGGACCGCGACGCCCGGGCTGGCGGGGCTGGCCCGGAAGAGGCGGCGGCTCGGCGGCATACGTCGAGGCGGCACCTGAATGGCGCGGCACCACCGTCCAGGTGTGTGGGATGTGGCCGTTCGCCGCCGGCTCGGGCACGCCAATGATCGGAGTGCCGCTGGGCCGCAACCTCATCTCGGGCGCGGCCGTGTGCTGCGACCCGATCAGCTGGTTTCAGCGCGCCAACCTCCTCCTCAACCCGTCGGCCTTCGTGCTGGGAAAGCCCGGCCTGGGCAAGAGCACGGTGGTACGCCGCCAAGCGCTCGGCCTGGCCGGATATGGCGTCCACCCCATGGTCTTCGGTGACCTGAAACCCGACTACGCCGACCTCATCGAGGCCCTCGGCGGTCAGGTCATCACCCTCGGCCGGGGCCGCGGCTATCTGAACCCGCTCGACACCTCCATCGCCACCTCGGCGGCCGCCCGCCTGACGGGCGAAGCACGCCGCGCCATCGTCGCCGACGCCCACGGCCGCAGGCTCAACGCCGTCTCCGCCCTGCTGACCATTCTGCGGGGCGAACCCCCCACCGACCGCGAGGAGACCCTCCTCGCCGCCGCGCTGAAAATCCTCGACGACAGGCACGGCGGCACTCCCGTCATGTCCGACCTGCTGCAAGTCATCAAGGATGCGCCCGAGTTCGTACGCTCCGTAGCCCTCGACCGCGGCAGCCTCAGCCGCTACCGCGACATCACCGAACCCCTGGAGTCCTCCCTCACCGGACTCCTCGGACAGGGGCGGCTCGGCGACATGTTTGCCCACCCCACCTCGGTCCCCATGCACACCGACCGCCCCGTCTGCTTCGATGTCTCCTCCATCGACGACTCCGAGGTGCTCCTGCAGGCGGCCGCACTGCTGGCCTGCTGGACCTACGGCTTCAGCGCGGTCGCTGCTGCTCAAGCCCTGGCCGACGCCGGCCTCGAGCAGCAGCGGCACTACTTCGTCATCCTCGACGAGCTGTGGCGTGTGCTGCGTGCCGGACGTGGCCTGGTCGACCGGGTCGACGCCCTCACCCGCCTCAACCGGCAGCGCGGCGTCGGCATGGCCATGATCACCCACACCATGTCGGACCTGCTTGCGCTGACGGCAGAGGAAGACCGGATGAAGGCCAAGGGATTCGTCGAGCGCGCCGGCATGGTGATCTGCGGCGGGCTGCCGGGCGCGGAAATACCCGACCTCAACCAGGTTGTCGCGATGTCGCACGTGGAACAGGAGATGATCACAGGCTGGTCGACTCCGCCTGCCTGGGACTCTGCCGCCGGGCGTGAGGCGCCTCCACCGGGACGGGGCAAGTTCCTCATCAAGGTCGGCGGACGCCCCGGTATCCCGCTCCAGGTGGAGCTGACCGAGGCCGAGCTCTCGGTCAACGACACCAACCGCAGGTGGACCACGTGACCGCCACGGAAGGCAAGCGGGGCCCCGCCTCGGAGATCGGCCCGTTTCTCTTCCTCGGCGCGGTCCTCACGGCTGTGCTCGGCATCCTCGGTTGCTGGGGGGCGGCGGCCGCCGGAGCCGCACTGAGCGGCGGAGAAACACCGGCCGCCAACCCCTTCGTGTACGTCATCGGACTGGCCGGCGGAGAGACGCACTGGCCCGGCACCGCCGCGAGCGCCATCGCCGCTGGCGAGGGCCTCCTCGTGCTCGTCCTCGCGCTCCTCGTGACACGGGCCGTACTCAAGCGGAGCGCGAGGCCCAAGATCGACCGGACCGCACGCCACCTCGGCCGCGGGAAGGACCTCGACAAACTCAGCGCCGCCGGCGCGGCCGCGACAGCCGCCCGGCTCGGGACGAAGGCCGACCTTCCCGGCGTGTTCATCGGCCGTACGCTCACCGGCGGACGGCCGATGTACGGCAGCTTCGAGGACATGCACATCGACATCTGGGGCCCGCGTACCGGCAAGACGACCAGGCGCGCCATCCCTGCCATCTGCGACGCTCCCGGATCGGTGCTCGTCACCTCCAACAAACGAGACGTCGTCGACGCCACACGCGGCGTCCGGGAGGCCAAGGGCAAGGTGTGGGTCTTCGACCCGCAGGGCCGCGCGGGGGAGCCGCCCACCTGGTGGTGGAATCCGTTGTCCTACGTCACCGACGTCTCCAGAGCCCGCAAGATGGCCGCGCACTTCGCCCTCGGGTCACGCGACCACGGCGCCCGGACCGACGCGTTCTTCGAGCCCGCGGGCCAGGACCTCCTCGCCAACCTGCTCCTGGCGGCGGCCGAGTCCAAGGCACCCATCACCCAGGTCTACACGTGGCTGACCAAGCCGAAGGACGACGCCCCCGTCCGCATCCTGCGCACGCATGGGCACATCCTTCCGGCGGACTCCGTGGAAGGCGTGGTCACCGCGCCGGAGAAGCAGCGCGGCGGTATCTACGGCACCGCGATGCAGATGGCGTCGTGCCTGGTGAACCCCGCGGTTCATCCCTGGATCACCCAGGGCAGCGGCCTGGCCAAGCGTCCCGAGTTCCTCCCCGAGGACTTCGTGCGGGATGACCTCGGCACGCTCTACTCCCTGTCCCGTGAGGGAAAGGACTCCGCCGGCCCGCTCGTCACGGCGCTGACCGTGGCCGTCGTGGAGGCTGCGGAAGAAGCGGCGACCACCCAGCCCGGCGGCCGGCTCCAAGTGCCCCTGCTCGGCGTGCTCGACGAGGCGGCCAACGTCTGCCGCTGGGCCGACCTGCCCGACCTGTACTCCCACTACGGCTCGCGCGGGATCATCCTCATGACGATCCTTCAGTCCTGGGCACAGGGGATCGAGGTCTGGGGTGAGAAGGGGATGGAGAAACTCTGGTCCGCGGCCAACATCCGGGTCTATGGGGGTGGTGTCTCCGACACCCGTTTCCTCGGTGACCTGTCGCAGCTGGCCGGGGAGTTCGAGGCCGAGACGGTCTCGGTCTCCTATCAGCCTGCTCAGCAGGGCATGGGTCTGTTCTCGAACCGCTCCACGAGTCACACCTCGCGGCGCGAGCGCGTGCTGGACGTCTCCGATCTCGGCTCCATGCCCCCCGGCCGCGCCCTCGTCCTGGCCTCAGGCACTCCACCGGTCCTGGTGGCCACCGTTCCGTGGTGGGAGTCCACACACGCCGACGCCGTCAAGGCCTCCCTGGCCGTACATGATCCGGGGGTGCGCGCGTGAGCGACCCCTGGGAGGACGCCGAGCCGGAGCCGGTGTTCTCCTCCCTCGACGAGTTCGTCACGGACTACCTCGCCCAGCTGATCCGCCGACGCGTCAACGGCACCATGCTCACCTGGTGTCCGGCCTGGTGGAAGCACGCTGAGGCCGTCTCCCGCCTGGACGCTCTGTGGCGTGCCTGGGAGCACCTGAGCCTCGATCGGAACCTGGGCATGTCGACCTGGTGGCTCTACCACTGCGACCCCCACCTCAACGCGCTGATGGACGCGGACACGGGTCCGTTCTCGGCGTGTTCTCCGACCGACGGGCACACTCCGTACCCGCACCAGCCCCTTCCCCTGGAGCCCTCGGACGCCCTGCTGTGGGCCGACAGTCCATTCAGCCGGTAGAGGCACGCGCCCGATCCGCAGCAATCTGGGAGCTTTGCCGGACGAGCCCTCGCCGGACGGCGGCTGCGGGCCTTCTGCGAAGCACGGGGCCCACCCCCGACGGCGTTCTATCCGGAAGTGGGATAGGCCATCAGCCGGTCGCCGCTGTCGTCCAGTGCGAGTCCGGCCGACTCGTTGACCACGACAGGAGCGATGCCGGGTCGCGTCGCCACATCGTCGCCGGAGCGGGCGTCGAGAACCACAGGGCCCTTCGACGTCGTTCCATAGACACGGCCGTGCCAGGCGGTGGTGACGTCGGGAGCGATCCGGTCGGCCCGCTTGTCCGGCAGCTGCCAGAGCACAGCCGCGCTCTTCGCGTCCATCGCGTAGGCGACGTCCTCGGTCGTACGCCGGCCGCCGCAGACAACGGTGTCCTTGTCGTCGTACCGGCACACGGAGTCGACAAGAGCGGACAAATTCCTCTTGACCGCTCCGGTACGGGCGTCGAGAACGCGGTAGTACCCGTTTCCGCTGTCGTAGTCACGTCCCTGGGCGGTGACCAGATGCGGTCCTGCCGCGTGCACCTCGAGTTCGTAGCTGTCGTCGCCACGCCACTTCCGCCGGCCGGAACCGACGTCGTGGCCGACCGCTCGCTGGTGGACGCCGTCCTCCACGGCTACACCCACCATCGTGTCGCCGGCCACCGCTACCGCACTGAGGTCTTCCCTGGTCCACAGTGCGCGACGCGCCGCGAGGTCGATACCGAAGGAGACGGCGTGGTCCTCATCGGCGACTTTCACGACCGCGGTGTCCTCGAAGGCCCCGACGACGGCCGAGGTCACGCCGCTGTAGGAGTTGTCGCTCCAGGACGGGAGCCGGACGGGCAGCCGCCACAGGGTCTTCGCCTTGTTCGCGTCGATCGCTGTGATTTCCAGGGCCGTGTGGTCGGCCTGGGTTCCCGTACCGGTCACCTTGACGAGGAAAGCCGCGACGATGAGCGGGGTGCTGTCCACCTCCACCAGCAGGGGGGCCTGGGCCGAGCTGAGATCTCCCGTCGTGCCGGCCTCCTCCCGCAGAGGGGTGCCGTCGGGCGGGACGCGCCGGACGACCTTTCCGGTGCCCGTATCGGTGACCAGCACACTCTGCGGCGTGCCGACGAACGCGAACTGCTTGTGCAGCGCCACCGGCAGACCTGCCGTGAGGGTGCCGCCGACGGTGAGCCGGCCCGACGTCGCCTCCGCCGGCATCGCCGTGCCTGCGTCGGAAGCGAACTTCTGCGGGGGATCGTGCACGGGGCGGGGCGGGCGTTTCGACTCGGTGGCGGAGGACGGGGCGCGGTTGTCGGACCGGTCGGCCGTGGCCGTGCAACCGGTCACGGCGCTCAGCATCGTCACAGCCGCGATCCCTGAAAGCAGAGCCCGTCGGCTCAGCGGCGTGCGGCTCATCCTGTCCCCGTCCGTCAGCGTGCGGTCAAACGATCACGGTAGCGGTCAGCACCAGGGCCTGGGGCGGCGAACGGGATTCTCGGCCTCCCCTCACGGGCACGCCTGGCCGGACATGCGGTAGACGTGTGCGACCGGAAGCTGAGGAGCCGAGGCAGATCGTCGGGCCTTTCCGGGCTCCTCGCGGCCGGGGCCCTACTGCGACGGACCTCATTTTTGGGGGGTACGCGCTTGAGCAGGTCCACGCTGTGCTGAAGGAACTTGCTCGACGAGTGCCGGACCGGCCATGGCCGATGGCCGACTCGGCCATCGGCCGTCTCCCGGGTGGCCACGGCCGACGAGCAGTGAATACGTGGCCGACGGCTGACCCTAGCGGTGAGCGACCGACCGGCTGACCGGCCGCAGGTGGGTGCGGCTTCGCTGCCTCGACTGCTCCTCGCGGTGTGCAAGGGCCTTGTCGAGTCGGCGCTGGCCGGTGCGCGGGGCGACCCCGAGGCGACGGGCGACCTCTGCGCCGGAGAGCCTCTCCCCGGCATCCTCGGCCTCGGCCAGCCACTCGGTCACCATGACGATCTGCTGCTGAATCGGGTCCGGTGCGGGTTCCTGAGCTTGTTGCGCCGGCAATTGCGCTGCAGCCCTGGCGTCGGCGGCCGTCGCCTTCCCTGTGGTCGGACCAGCACCGTCGGTCTCCGACACCGAGACCGACGCAGAGACATCCACGCCAGTCTTCTGAGGCGCTCGCGTGCCGGCCGGGTCTGCGGCTGTGGTGTCGGCCGAGTGGCCGACGGCCGCCGAAGGTGCCGGAACCGGCTCGGCCGGGAAGCTCTCCGGAACGGACGCACCGGAGAAGGGGTGCGGCTCCGTTGCGTGGTGGCCGGCATCGGCCAAGGTGACGACACTTCGGTCGTCGGCCACGTCGGCCACGTCGGCCGGCGAGGAAGTGGCCGACTGGCCGTCGGCCAGCGACTCGGCCAGTACCGGCCGCAGCTCAGCCAGAACCATCTCCAACTGGGCATCAGTGAGCGGGTGGCCGCCTTCTTGATCGGCCACCTCGCCGTACGACTCAGTGAGGAAGCGATCGAACTGTTGGATGTCCGGGAAGACGCCCGTGAGGGCCACGTAGGCACGGCAGGCATCTGCGAAGTTCACCGGCGGGACATTCTCCTGCTGGGGCACAGCCTCGTCGCCCAGCAGGGAGGCTGCCGGGTGGCGGTCGCGCTGCAGCGCAGAGGCGGACAGGACGAGGCCGGCCTCTTCCAGGACGTGAGGTGCCGTCTCGGCAAGCGGCACGCCGTACTTCGCAAGGCGCAGCGGCATCCGGGCTTCCACGGGCGCCCTACGCCGCCACCGACGCCCGAAGCGGGCCTGCAACTGAGCCTCGTAGACCAGGCGATGCTGCTCGAGACGGACTGCCTCCTCGTACGAGCGGATCTCCCACAGCTTCATCCGGCGCCACAGCTTGAACGTGGGGACCGGCGAGAGCAGCCAGCGGGTGAGGCGCACGCCCTCCATGTGCTTGTCGGCCGTGATGTCGGCTATCCGGCCGACCGCGTGCCGGGCTGCCTCGACGGCGACGACGAACAGCACCGGGATCACCGCGTGCATGCCGACGCCGAGCGGATCGGGCCAGGCAGCGGCGCCGTTGAAGGCGATCGTCGCGAAGGTCAGCATCCAGGCCGTCTGGCGCAGCAGCGGGAAGGGGATCCGCATCCACGTCAGCAGCAGGTCCAGTGCGAGCAGCACGCAGATGCCCGCGTCGATGCCGATAGGGAAGACGAGGGAGAAGTCGCCGAAGCCCTTCCGCTCGGCGAGTTCGCGCACGGCGGCGTATGAGCCGGCGAAGCCGATCGCGGCGATGACCAGGGCGCCGGCTACCACCACCGCGATCAGTATTCGATGGGCGCGCGTCAGCACCACAGGCTTAGTTGTTCCCCCCGCCACCGTGGTCCTGCCCTCCTGTCGTGTGATTGCCCCTCACACTCTCATGCGAGGTGCTCAGTGATGTCCGATCTTGTTCCGGTCCGCAGCACGGAAGCCTGAGTTGTGCTGCTCCGGCATGACGATCCCGCGACCGGACGTGCCGGGACTCGGCCAAGCAGCGCGCGAGTTGTACCGGTTCGGAACCTCTTGCGGCTTGCTCTTCGCAAGCGACACGCACGGCCTCCGAGCCCTGGCACCCTTCGGTGAGTAAGGTAACCACATGACCGCCCCGTACGATCCCGAAGATCGGGAAAAGGTAGTCGCCAAGCTACCAGCCGCGCTCCGGCAGGAACTCAAGGTTCGTGCTGCTGAGCTGGGCGTGGACATCAAGGACGCCGTCACTGAAGGTGTCCATGCCTGGCGAGCCGATCGAGCCCCCCGTCCTCTCGTCGACACATCCGGCGGCAGTTCGTTCTCCACTTACCTGCCCGCAGGCCTGTACGGGCAGTTCAAGAAGGACTGCACCGACCGTGGCAACCTTCCGTACAACCAGGGCATCGCGCAGTCGATCCGCCTATGGCTGGACGCCCACCCCTCCCCTCGCCGCATCCCCCGTTCCTCCGGAGCCCGCCGCATCATCTTCGGCAACCAGAAGGGCGGCGTAGGCAAGACGTCTACCTCGGCCGGGACTGCTCAAGCCCTTGCTGAGCAGGGGCAGCGGGTTCTCCTGATCGACTTCGACCCCCAAGGCCACCTGACGCGCCAGCTGGGCTACCCGATGCTGGACATCGACGACCCGAGCCTGGCCAAGTTCATGCTGGGCGAGTCCAGAGGTGAACTGCGCGAACTGCTCGTACCGATAGAGCAGGGCGGATTCGGTGGACGGCTCTTCCTGCTGCCGGCATGCAAGGACGCGTTCCTCCTGGACGCCAAGCTCGCCACGAGCCGTAGCGTGCGCATCAAGGAGACCGCTCTGGAGAAGGCGATGGAACCGCTCGAGGCGGAGTTCGACTTCGTCGTCGTGGACTGCCCGCCGAGCCTGGGCTACACGATGGACACCGCGCTGTACTACGCGCGCACTCGCGACGGCGAAGACTCAGAGACTTCCGGCGTCTACATTCCTGTCCTTGCCGAGGACTCATCCGCTGACGCCTACGACATGCTGTACGACCAGATCCAGGACCTCGTCGAGGACATGGGAGTCGACATCGCTCTGCTGGGCTTCATCGTGAACCTGTACGACAGCCGCAAGGGCTACATCGCCACGTCCTCCTTGGACCAGTGGAAAGAGATCGGAGAGCCGCCGGTTGTCGCCGTCCTCCCCGAGCTGAAGGAACAGCGTGAGGCCGTCCGGCTCAAGCAGCCCTTGCTCACCTACGCACCCGAGTGCGAACAGTCGGAAGTGATGCGCACCCTCGCACGAAGGATCATCGGATGAGCGTCGCCGACCGTCTGGGCACCGGTTCGTCATTCGGCGGAGTACCCCGTGGCCGCAGCGCCCGTGGACGGGCAAAGGCCGTGACACAGGGGGACGTGCCGGCCTACGAGCTCGTCCGGATCCACCTGGACGAGGTCTCCCCCACTCCGCTCAACCCCCGCAGGAACTTCGGCACCGATGACGAGAAGACGCGCTTCGGCGAAGAGCTGCGCACCGCGCAGTTGGCTGCTTGCGTTGTCGTCACCAGAGGCGCCTATCTGCAGCTGTGGCCCGAGCACGACGGCCTGATCGGCGCGGCGCGCTTCGTGCTCGTCAACGGGGAGCGCCGGTACCGCAGTGCTCATCACGTAGGTCTGGAGACTCTGGACTTCGTCGTGCGTGACGACCTGGCGGCCACAAAGGAAGACTTCGTCAACCACCTCCTCAAGGAGAACCTTGAGCGCGAAGACTTCGACGTCATCGAACGGGCACGCGGCGTCCAGCAGATGGTGGCCGTCTGCAGCAACGACTCCGGGAAGGGCGCCCAGACCCGCGCAGCTGAGCGACTCAACAAGGACAGGTCCTGGGTCACCAACCAGCTCGACCTTCTTATCCTGCCGGAGGAGATCCAGCTCATGCTGAGCGCCGGCGAAATCCCGGAGCGGGACGGACGCCTGCTCGCCCGTCACATCAAGAAGCATCCCGATCTGGGCGCTGCGGAACTCATTGAGTATCTGAGGTCCACGAAGGAGCGAGAGGCGCAGGAGCGGGAAGCACGTCGGGCGCTGCTGCGAGCAGCGACGCAGCAGGCGGCGGCGCCGGCCTCCTCCGCGTTGTCCGCGGACAACGGTCGCGGCGGTTCGCTCGTGGCGCCTGGGGGTGAGGTGGCTCCTGTGTTGTCCGCGGACAACGTTCGGGGGGCGGCCGGCTCTGGTTCGGTTGGGGGTCCTTTGGTGGACGGGGGTGCTGAACCGGTGTTGTCCGCGGACAACGGTCGCGGCGGTTCGCTCGTGGCGCCTGAGAGTGAGGTGCCCCCCGTGTTGTCCGCGGACAACACCGGTCAGTCGTCCCTTCACATGCCTCAACAGCGAGCCATCGACATCGAGGCGCTTCCGTGGAGTGATCCGGCGTGGTTCGCCGAGCAGCTACGCAAGCGCATGTCAGCCGACGGCCGGGACAGGCTTGTCGCCCTCCTTCGCGATGAGGACATGGGATGACCTGAACGCCCCGTCATCACTCGTCGCTTCAACTCCGGCTCTATGGCGTCCGGCATTCGCCACCGGACGCCATAGCCGTATGAACCGACCGCACCGTCTGACAGGTGGACTCCGTTCGGCTCGGCGATGACGCTCGCGAGGAGCCGAAATTGGCTGAGCCGTCGTCAGGCGGCTCAGGACACAATCAAACGTCGTGCCCTACCGGCGACCTTGAGATCGGCCGTGTGCGGGGCCATTCTGCGGGTCGCTTTTTGGACGGTACTTGCCAAATGCCCGCATTCGCGTGGTGCGGACCATCCGTTGGAGCGCGCCACGATGCAGGCTCCGGCGGCTCCGGAGGGCCCACGGCGCGCTGGCCATCACTCTGCCGCGCTTGCTGACGCTGACGCCGCGTGATCCAGCGCCTGCAGTGCCACCTGCGTGGTTGCCGCTGCCCGGCCCGTCTCCGCGGCATTCTCCCGCACCTCGCCCACAGCCCTCCGAAGGAAGAGCGCCAGGTTTGCGCGTTCCAGAGGGTTGGTGCGGTCGTCGATGACGGCTGCAAGCTCGGTGATCCAGAAGTCCTCTGGACCGGAACACAGTTCGTCTCGCTCGTAGTGATGGAGGAGCCGGCGGGCGGCCGCGTCGATGGTCGGGTAGCGAGCATCCGCGGCCTCCTCCCGGCGCCGGCGTTCGAGGGCTTCGGCGGCCAGCCGTGTCTCCAGGTCCCGGGCTGCTTCTGGGCTGCGGCGGTCTTCGGCCGAGCCGCGCACCGCAACGGCCAGTCGGCGCGCCTTGTTGTAGGCGCCGTTTGCGGAGTCCACCGCAACCGCAGGTGCCAAACGCTCCCACGATGCTCCGGCGGACCGGGCGTCCTCGATGGCCCGGAGCTGCAGCGGGTCCAGGCGCTCCCGTATGCACTGGGCCAGTTGGACTCGGAGCAGGGCGGCCTCCTGGGCTTCCCGGCCGACGAGGTCGGCAGCGTGTTGCTGTGCCCAGGAAAGGACGTTGTAGAGCGCCGCATCGCCGGGCCAGCGGGCAAGTGCCTCCCGTACCGAGTCCTTTGTTCCCGGACGCTTGCTTGCGGCTTCATGGATGCCGTAGAGCCGTGCCGAGAGCGCGTGCGGGTCGACACCGATCAGCCGCTGCGCAGGACGTCGTTCACGCGTCAGCGGGGGATGGTACTTCTTCTTCGGGCGGCTCACGGCGTCACTCCGGAAGCGAGAAGTTGAGGCGCACGATCATCTGGCTGTGGCTCCCTCACTGTCAGCGGAAATGGCTCCTGGCCTGCACGTTCATGCAACAAGTGTGAGGCATGGGGTGCCTGGCGAGGCGTCAGGACCGGTCAGGCAGGCTTCGACTCTACCTCCCGAAACTCGGCTTTTCCCAACTTGGGAAACACTATGGGACTGGCATGCACATGATCAAATCCCTCGATCTGATCAGCACTCATAACCGGAATTATGAGCGGCCTTGACGATCATGAATCCGGTTGGCGATGGCCGACTTGTGGCAGCAATGCCTGCACCGCACGGCCCCCGTGCATATTGCGTCGGCCGTGCCATCGGGGCGTCCGACAACACAGGTCGACAGCGATTCTCGGTCCGAGGCCGTGAGCTAGCGTCGGGGGAGGCCCGCGCCACAAGCCCGGGACCACCACCGAGGACGATGGAGTGCAGGGCGTGACGACTTCTGGTGGGCTGCGGCAGCGCGCTGGCGGCGCGATCGAGCGACCGGGCACCCGGGCCGAGGACGCCTACGCCAAGATCCGCGACGACCTGGGCCTGGTGGCACCCCGCGACCCGGTCACGAACGTGCTCGGGCCGCGCCAGCACCGCCTCGCCCTGCTCTCGCAGATGTGCGATCACGCGACGTTCCGGATCGCCGTGGACTGGCTGAGCTCCTCGACGATTCCGAGCATCAACACCAAGCGCAACTATGCGGACGACCTGAGAGTTCACTGGTGGGGGCTCGCGCAGGAACTCGGTTACGAGCGCTTCAGCATCGGCTGCATCGGCCGCGGCGACGTACGCGAGTACCGGCTCAGCGAGGAGAGACGCGGAAGCGCCCCGCGCAGCATCAACCGCCGGATGTCCGCCCTGTCCTCGCTGACGATCTTCGCTGCCGAGGAAGCGCAGATCTACATTCCCAACCCGGTGACCCGCCACGACCGCATCCGCATCGACCGCCACGACCGCACCACCTCCACGCCCGTCCTCGAACTCGACGACATCGGCGCACTGTACGAATGGGCGGAATGTTTGCGCGACGTCGTGGTCACCGCGCTCGTCTACACCTTCGCCGGCCGGGTCACCGAGTGGTGCGCAGCCGACGTCACCGACTTGCGCGACGGCCGCAGCCCCGTCGTCGACCTCACCCGCAAGGGCAACAAGGGCCGCCAGTGGCCCCTGCCCCCGCTCCTCGCCGAGCTCCTCGTCAAGCTGATCGACAGCCGTACCAGCGGGCCCCTGCTGCTCGATTCCCGGGGACAGCGGCTGGACCGTCACGATGTCGACCGCATCCTCACCCGGCTCGGAAGGCGTTCCGACGTCCTGGCCGGCCGAGACGTCACACCCCACGTTCTGCGCGCCAGCCGATTGACCCACATGCACGACGCCGGAGAGAAACTCGAAGACATCCAGGCCTTCGCCGATCACGAGGATCCGGCGACGACCCTCGCGTACATCCAGCGCCGGGACGACGTCCGGCGCAAGGCCCGACAGGCCGCTGACGGCGTGGACCACTTCAGTGCCCTGTACGGCCGATGGCTTGTCCAGGCAGTCTGAGAAGCAGCACAAAGCTCCTCTCAACCAGGGGAGCTTTGGCGCCGAGCAACCACTTCGCACCGTTGTGCCGAAGTAATCCTGCGCCTGTCAGGGCAGAGTTATGCTGGCTCACGGCGGGTGGTTGCACACCCGCCCGGAACACCCCAGTGATTGGGCCGGGTTCCGATCTCTGGTGGTGTGAAGACTCGGGCGAGTCCGGGCGGCCGTTCCCTCGCCGAAGGGGCGGCCGCAGCCGTCTTCGGTTGTGCGAGTGCCAGAGAGCTGGTTCCACAGCTCACGATGGGGGCTCAGCGGATCCCGCTGCTCCTGCCGAGACCCAGCAGCGGATGCGCGCTCGCGGGGCGGTCAGGTGCTGTGAAGCACTGCGGTCATGAGGACTTGGTCAGGGCGATGGTGGCTTCCGTCCAGGCGAAAGCGTCGCCGATGCAATTGCGTTGCCCACCCCGGACGACCCGACAGTCTCACGCGGCAGGTGGGCGCGCTGCTCCGGGAGCCATCAGCCGGGGTCGAAGCGGTTCGTGTCGGGGGCTGGGCGATCTGACGGAGGGCTGTCCTGGGGATGCTCGGAGCGCGGACAGCCCGACTGCCGCTCCAGAAGGAACTGGCCGCAGCACTTGGCATCACCCCCCGCTCGCTCCGCAACTGGATGCTGGAGCCCTCGAAATTGGACCCCAGCCAGGTGGAAAGGCTCGCATACGCGCTGGGGATGAGCGCATCGAATCGGGCCAACCCGTACATCCTGAAGGGGCTGTTGCCGCCGGCGCCGCCGGTCGGGGAGCTGAAGCGCACTCCGGAGATGGCCGTGTACCAGAAGATGATTGAGGGACTTGCTCACCCGTCCGTCGTATACGGCTACGCCTGGGACGTCGTCCTCTACAACCGCAGCTTCTGGGACGTCTTCGGAGGAGTGCGCCCGCATGAGACGGCTCACCCCACCCGGAACACCACGCGGTACATACTCTTTCATCCGGACGCCCCCTTGATGCTGGGCGGCGGGGACAGCGAGGCGTTTCGTGAGATGTGGCTCATGCCCGCGCTCGCGAATTTTGCAGCCACCCTGCAGCAGCGACCGGCTGACGAGCGGCTCCTGGCAATCGAGCGGGACATCAGCAGCCGACCTGCTGTCCGACGCGCATATCGCGATGCGCCGCGCTGGATCGTGGAGCACGGCGACATCGCCGTCAACGCCGACCCGCGCCCCGTTCTGGACCCGCGCACCGGAAAAATGACCTACGCCCACATAGTCACCGAGGCGCACCAGGGCTATCAGGCCACGACGCTCCAGCGAGCCACGTGGGTCTTCGTGTGACCAGCACGCCGCCACATGCCCCAGCGGAGGCATCCGGAGCGCGTCGCAGGTGAACTTGGGGGCTTGGGCCTGGCGCGCGGAGGCCAACCCCGAGCCGACGCCAGGCGGGCGCCCCTCAGAACGTGAGGTACTGAGTGGAGACCCAGCCCCACTTACCCGCGTTTGCGCCGGTGAGGACCTTGCCGTAGGACCACTTGAACTGCTTGTTGCAGTGCTCTTGGAACTTCACGCCCTTGGCCAGGAGGCCCTTGGACGTGTAGCCGGTACCCGAGCCGGTGCGGAGGTTGATGGTGCTGCTCGTCTTCTGGGTCTGCGGCCACTGCCATTCCCAGTCGCAGCCGGGGGCGCCGGCGGCGGAGGCCGCGGGCGCCATGGCGACGCCGCCGAGGACGACCGTGAGGGAGGTGGCGGCGGCTACGACCGCGGCCTTGGCCTTGGCCTTGGTGAACATGTGGTTCATCCGATCTGTCTGATGCGGTGAGCTGTCGGGTTCTCGCGGGAGCCGCACCCTGGCGGCGGTCCCGACGGGGCGGTTCATCGGGCGGTTTCCGGGACCGGCGGTCGGGCAGGCCGTGTCGGATCGGCGATCAGCGCCTTCAGCGGCAGGCACAGGGTGGCGCCCAGGAGGCCGGTCGTCAGAGGGAAATGGGCGAGGGGGTGCCGTCGGGGGAACAACGGCACCCCCCGTGGTCCGAGGCGGCCCGCCTGCAGTGGTGACGGACGGGCTCGGGCCGACAGCGCTCAGGGGGCGAACGGTGCACGGCGCCTCGGCCGTTGACCGGTCGGCCAGGCAGGAAGGCACGGGCAGACCGGAAAAGAGGGTTGATCACGGCGCACGGCTGCCGCCGGCCGGCGGGCACAAATGGCGAGGAGGGCGCCTACACCACCGGGGAAGCGGTGAATCCGTGACTCTTGTATCCGCCGCAGCACCTGTGCCAGTCGAGCTGGAGCTCGCCGTCCGCGAGCCCCCTGGAGCTGCCGGCATTCCAACGGATCGTTCCTGTGGTGTACGAGCCGTTGTAGTTGCCCATACCGTCCGAGTTCTCCAGCTGCCCCTCGATGCCGTAGAAGTCCTTGGACGCCTTCACCGGGTCGGGCCCGCTCTGGGACTTCTTGACCTGGAGCCTGAAACGGGCGCCGTCGAAGATCGCGGAGTCGTCGATCTCTGCGAAGACCGGCCCGTCCCAGGAAACCTGCGCGTAGGCGTACACGTACGATCCGGACCTCTTGGCGCACAGCTTCGTGGTGACATCCCACTGGTCGGCCCAAGGGCCGCTGTAGTTCGCGGTGTCGATCGACTGCTTGCTCGTCTTGCAGTGGTACGAGGCGGCGGACGCAGGGGAAGCGGTGACAAGGCCGGCGCCTGCCACGGCCGCAGCGGCCATGACAGTGGCTACCGAACGCTTGAGCGTGGACATGGGGGAGGAACCTCCTGGGAACTGAGCCGCATATGGGGCACCGAAGGGTGCGCGCCACGCAGAGGCGCAAAAACGGATCAGGTGTGGTTGAAGGCCGTGCGCCGAGTGACGCCGACCGTGAGGAACCCACCGCGGTGGGATGAATGGGGTACGCCAGCGGCGGGGACGCATGACGTCACACAGCTCTCGTCCGCCTCAGGAAACCGATCCTGATACCGCCGCAGAGGGCTGAGCCGTACACAGCCCCCGCCCTGGAGCGGGGGAGTTGGCCCGGGCAGCGGGCAGGTCAGGTGGCCGATCGAGGCATGAGCGGTCCTCGGACCGCTTGTGGAGCCGCTGGTCGCGAGGTGTCTCGATCGGCAAACGGGAGATCCTGCGGGGCGCTGGTGAGCGCCGGCCGGTTGTGCGCGGGCCGTGCTTCGTCAGCAGTTGCCACAACGAACGTCTCGGCGAAGCCGGGACGGTGGGCAGAAAGCACAAGGGCTCCCCTCGAGGGGAGCCCTTGCGGCAGCACGCACTTCTCCGTCGCGCGGGCGCAGGACCGCGGCAACAGCCGAAGCTATGCTGTGCTCGGCGTGGTCGCACACGCCTGGCAGAGCACCCCAGGTTTTGGTTGGGTTCCGATTTCTGGTGGAGCTAGTGACTCGCGAGAGTCCTTGTGGCCGTCCCTTCACCAAAGGGGCGGCCATACTCGTGTTCAGGTGAAAAGGACTGTCAGATCAGTGAGGAGCCGGTCGCAACAGCGCCTCACCGAAGGTCGGTCCGGATTTCAGAGCGCAGCCGGCTCCGTACCCAGAGGCGATGCCGCCGTGCCTGGCGCTGGGCTGCTGCCGGTGGGCGTGGATGCTGCGTTCAACGTATCCCCCTGTGTTGCCAAGCTTGGTCGCGAGTGGGCAGCAGTGGTCGAGGATTCGACGACACCGCTGGGCTCTCATGGCCCTCCACATCTCGCCTCCCCCCATCATTGCGAAATTTCCCTCGGGCGCCAGAAAGGGGAAACCCGATTTCCGTTTTTCCTTCCGCAGCCATTCTGTCAAATCGCCCGTTTGGGTATTGCTGGGCACATTTTTCGGGCGGATCCGCCCCCCGGGCGGATGGTGCTGCGCACAGTTCCCGTCTTCCCGGACGGGAACGCGCATTCCGGGGAGCCGGCTCGCGCTGTGGCAGTTCCTGCAGAGGGCCGGAGACGACGGCGTCACGCGGCAGGGGAGTTGGGAGCGCAGAGGCGTGCCACGAAGAAACGGTCGGCGGACAGGAAGACGGCGAACGCCCAGTCCCAGAAGCGAACATGATTCCCGGTCCTCCTGAGCCTGCCCGGTCCACGTCGCTGCGGAGGCCCCCGGCCTGACAACGGGCCTGAGTAGTCGGGGTACAGGAAATCCCGGTGAGAACGATCATGGTCTCGGCGTGCAGGTGCTGACGCGGTTCTCGTACTCGCGGCGGGCCTTGCGCTGGGCCGGGATCGCCGGGGTGCCCGGGCCGCCGTCGAGCGGCTGGCAGCGGGCGAGGAGTCGGTGGTGCACGGCCGGGACGGCGGTGACGCGCAGGGTGTAGCCCTGGCCGCGTCGTACGGTCACGCCCTGGTCGAGCGCGGCCCGCTCGACGTCGTCCAGCTCGCCGGCGCGGAGGAAGTCGGCGACCTTGCCCGGCATGTCGAGGGTGACCGGCAGCTCCGGCGCCGGGGAGTCCTCCTCGGTGGCGGTGTGGTCGGGCAGGAGGTCGGCGACGGCGGTGCGGATGGCGCCGCGGCTGACGCCGTGGTCGCGGGCGAGGGCGGCGATGGAGCGGCCTTCGAGGTATGCGGTGCGCACGTCGGCGGTCTTCGTGGCTGCGACGGCGGGGCGGCGCCCGCCCCTCGCGCCCCTGGCCTCGGCTGCGCGCAGGCCGTCGTAGGTCAGCTCGCGCTGGAGGTCGCGTTGGAGTTCGCCGGCGGCGGCGAGGGTCTGCACCATGAACTTCACGGTGGACAGCAGCTCGCCGGTGCGCGGGTGGCGGGCGGTGAGGTCCATCGCGGAGAACGCGCCGTCGTGGACGCGCAGCGCGAGGCGGTCGCGGTGGAGGACGTCGAGCACGTCGAGGATGTGCCCGGTGCCGCGTACGAGGCGGAACATCTCGGAGATGTGCACGGTGTCGCCCGGCCGCGCGTACGTCAGCAGCTCGCCGAACTTCGGTCGCTGGAGGGGGTGGAGGCGGCTGGAGGTTCCCGGGTCCTCCTCGAAGACGACCGGGTCCTCGATCCCGGCCTCGTCCAGGACGAGGTCCTGCCGTGTGGTGGACTGCTGGTCCGTCGAGACTCGCTTGTAGACCAGGTTCGCCACCGTGGGACCCCTTCCGTGCAAAGGATCGGACCCTATCTGTCGTCAAATCCTGTCAGCAATCACCATCGGATCTGATTGGATTCGGGCCGCCGCGAGCCCCTGAATTGCACGGGTTCATTGGACGCACCGCCGCCCTGTCGTCAAACGATCGTTTGACGACAGGCGGAGTCCGGCGTGGAGGGCAGCCCAGGTTCGGTGACGACAGCCTTCCTCGTTGCTCAGCTGCGACGGTGCCGCGTCGAGGCGGTCGACGGGCCCGTCCACCAGCCGCTGACCCAGGGATTCTGCCGCGCCTGGCCGTCGTGAAGTAGGCGGCGATGGGGGTAGACGGTCTTGCGGCTGGTGATACCAGGGAGGGTCGTCTGTCCGGTGTGTGCTCCCGGCGGGGCGGTGGCGGCGTGCGTACCGTGGGCGGCAATGAATGAGGTGGTGCTGTGACGACCGGCGAAGAGCCGCACGGTACACCGGGCCTGCCTGGGTTGCGGCTGAATCTGGACGAGCAGTTGGAGGGCATCGCCCAGCAGCTGCGGTCGCTGGCCAGGGCGAAGGACCGTTTGCAGGGGCTGCTGTCTGCGGTGTTGGAGATCGGCGGTGATCTGGATCTGCCGACAGTGCTGCACAGGATCGTTACTACCGCCATGGATCTGGCCGGGGCGCGTTACGGTGCGCTCGGCGTCCTGGCCCCGTCCGGCGACCACCTGGAGCAGTTCATCACGGCTGGCCTCACCGATGAGGAACGCGCGGCGCTCGGGGGCATCGACTTCCCGCACGGCCGTGGCGTCCTGGGCCATCTGATCCACCATCCCGAGCCCCTGCGGGTGACCGACATCCCCTCGCACCCGGCCTCGGTCGGTTTTCCGCCCGGACACCCGCCTATGCGTACGCTTCTGGGCGTGGCGATTACCGTCCGTGGGGAGATCTATGGCGACCTCTACCTCTCCGAGCGCCGGGACGGCCGGCCGTTCGATGAGGACGACGAGGCGGTCGTGCGGGCCTTGGCGGGAGCTGCGGGTATCGCCATCGAGAACGCCCGCCTGTTCGGCTACATGCGCGACAGCGCCGAACAGTTCCAGCGGCTGCTGCTGCCGACCCTGCCGGACCTGACACCGTTCTCCGGGGCCGCGGTCTACCGAGCCGCGGCTGAACCGGCCAGCGTCGGCGGAGACTGGTACGACGCCGTCGTCCTGCCAGACCTGGCCTGCGCGGCCGTCATCGGCGACGTCGTCGGCCACGACCTGCACGCCGCAGCCGCCATGGCCCAGGCCCGCAACATGCTCCGCGCCCTGCTCTACGACCGCCAGACCCCGCCCAGCGAGGTGCTGACCCAGCTGGACCACACCGTCCACGCCATCACCGACCTGCCGGTCACCACCGCATGCCTGGTCAGGATCGAGCCCTCCACCGATGGCTGGATGCTCCACTGGAGCACCGCCGGCCACCTCCCACCACTGATCCTGACCCCCGATGGCACAGCCCGCTACCTGCATGCCGAGCCCGGCATCCCACTGGGGGTCGACCCCGACATCCACCGTCCCGACCACACCCGTCAGCTGCCGCCAGGCGCCATCGTGCTGCTGTTCTCCGACGGCCTCGTCGAACACCCGGATCATCCCATCGACGACCGCCTCAACGCCCTCGCTGAACTCGCCGCAGCCCACGCCACCCAGCCGCTCGACGCTCTCGTGCACGCCCTCGCCGACCACCATCCCAGCGACGGCCACGACGACATGGCCATCCTGGCCATCCGAACGCCCCGCGAAGAATGAACCCCAGTCCGCTACAGGCGGCCCGACAGGTCGGGTGCGCCGCGCCCGTCACTCCTCGTCTTCCTCGTCCTCGACGGCGTCCGGGTCCCGGAACGGGCGCAGGCCCTGGCCGGGGCCGCTGGCCTTGATGTTGAACAGGTAGCGGCCCAGGAAGTTGATGTGCCGGTCCTTGAGCGGTGAGAGGCGGGCGACGTCCTCGTCCTTGATGTCGTGGCCCTCGGCGCGGAGCTGGGCGACGGCGGCGTCAAGGTAGCGGGTGTTCCACAGGACGACGGCGTTGAGGACCAGGCCGAGGGCGGCAAGCTGGTCTTCCTGGCCCTCGCGGTACGCCTGCCGGATCTGGCCCCGGCTGCCGTGGCAGATCGCGCGGGCCAGGCGGTGGCGGGACTCCTGCACGGTCAGCTGCCGGTTCATCAGCCGACGGTAGGTGTCGTCGACCGGGTCGACCAGCGCGAGCAGGTGCATGGTCTTGTCGATCCGCCCGTACTCGGCGAACGCGGCGCCGAGCGTCGTCGGGTGGCCATCGCGGCCGAACATCCGCAGCAGGTCGTAGGCCCGGACCTGGTTCGTGATGAGCGACCCGGCGACACGGAGCATGTCCGGCCAGTGCGTGGCGATCCGCTTGAGGTTCACCTTGTTACAGGCGACGGCCTCCAGCGGCCCGTACCCGGTGGCAGGCTCCTCCCCGCCGGGCAGGTCCGCCCGCCAGAACCGCTGGTCCGAAAGGTCGCGGAAGCGCGGGGCGAAGCGGAAGCCGAGCATCTTGTACAGACCGAAGGCCATGTCGGAGTACGAGGCGTTGTCGGTCGCGACCATCTCCGGCTTCACCCCGCCGTCGAGGTTCAGCAGGGTGTCCAGGGTGTAGAGGCTGTCGCGCGGGGTGCCCCGTACGACCATCGCACCGATCCCCGCGACCTGGTCGTTGACGGCGTTGAGCCAGGTCACGCCCCGTTTGTAGCCGTAGTACTTGGGCGAGGGCCCGGTGTTGATGCTCTTGACGGGGACGACGAACCTCAGGCCGTCGACGGAGGCGAGCAACCCGCCGCCCCACATCTGGGCCAGCTCGATGCGGGACTGGGCGGCGATGAGCTCGGCATTCGCCGCGGCGATGGTGTCAGCGCGCAGGTAGTTCTGGTCGACGTGGGACAGCCGCGAGCGGGTCAGCGCCTTGTTCTCCGGGTCGATGACCGGGGTCAGGCCGATGTTGCAGCTCTCCGCTACCAGCAACGCGACCAGCGAGACGAGCAGGCCCTCCATGCGGGTGCGCCGCTCGGAGACGTGCCCAAAGGCGTCCAGGAACCCGGTCCAGGAGTGGACCTCGAACAGCAGGTCCGGCAAGTCGATCCTCGGGAGCATCGCCTCCGTGGTGGCCTTGAGCCAGGTCAGCGACTCCGGCTCGCCCACCGCGCCGAGCTTGTCCACCGACAGGCGGGCGCGTCCGCCGCCCTCGGGGACGACGATCTCCACCTTCGCGTCGGCGCCGGCCTCCTGAAGGCGGTCGGCCATCTGCCGCCACGCCGCGTCCAGCGCCTGGACGAGCTGGGCCAGGTGCTTCTCGGCGTCCTCGGTCAGGGACAGGCCCGCGAGCACGTCCGCCCGCATCGCCTCCCACCGCGGCCCGTCCAGCAGCCGGGCGCGCGGGTCCGCCCACCGGTTCGACGGGGCGGCGAACACGTCTCGCCGGTTCAAGGCGCGGTGCAGCTGCTCCAGGACGCACACCACGTAGGCGTCGCGATCGACCGCGCCCTGCGGCAGCTTGGTGTTGGAGAACACCGCGCGCTTCCACATCGCCGGCACCAGCTCGACGTCGACCTCGCGGGGCAGCAGCGGCCGGTCCTTGACCCGGCGCCGGGAGAGCGCGGGCAGGCGACGCACGGCCTTGAGGATGCGCCGCCCGGCCGGGGCCGCGTCCAGCGCGTCCGACTCGCCAAGCAGGGACAGGAACGGACGCACGGTGTTGTAGCGCAGGGCCAGCTTCTCGCGCATCGCCGCCTCGGCCGAACCGTCGTCCTCAGGCACCAGGGCCTCGACGGTCGCCACCGCGCCGGCCACCGCCGTACGCGGCACAGCCTCCTCGACCGCCGCCCACAGCGCGGCGACATCCAGGTCCGCCTCGTGCTCGGCGACCAGGTCCAGCTCACGGTTGAGGATCTTCGATGCCTTCGCCAGGATCCGGGCCGCCTTCTCCAACTGCGGCAGCATCGCCAGGCGCTCCCGGTCCGACGCCCGCCGAGCCGGGCTGATCAGCCGGTTCGCCATCAGCACCGCGAACAGGTCCAGCGCGTCGTCGACCGCCTGCGCCTCCAGCTGCCGCACCACCGCCGTCAGCAGCGCGGTCCGCCGCGGCTCCGGCGCCCGCTCGATCGTCTGTGCCTTGCTCAGCTGCCCGTACCGGGCCAGCGCGGACAGCCGGTTCACCGGCACCCGCGACAGGTTCACCCGGCCCAGCGCGAACGCGGAGATCTCCTCCACCCGCTCCATCGCCCGCACCATCGCCGTGCCCGTCGACTTCACCGGCGGCGTACGCAGCCGCTCCAGCTCCGAGACCCGCCTGCCCTCCGGCACCACCAGCAGCTCCGCCAGGGCCGGAGCGAGGACGGGATCGGCCCGGTACGCCGCCCGAGCCACCGCGTCGTACAGGCGCCGCTCGGCCGCCGTACGGGCCTCGGACACCTGCCGGGCGAGCACCGAGACGCCCGGCAGCAGCACCCGGTTCTTCCGCAGCCACGTCACCGCGTGGTTGAACAGCGCAACCGGCCCCTCTGCGTGCGTCCACGCCCGCCCGTACAGGAAGCTGCGGAACTCCCGGCCCCACTTCCGGTCGGTGAAGTCCCGGTACTTGAACCGTTTCTGGATCTCGTCCGCGTGCTCGTACACCGTCGAGCGCCGCTCGGCGTACCGCTTCACGCACGAGGCATCCAGGATGCCGAGCTGCCCGGCCAGGTACTCCACGACCTCCCACGGCACCGCGAGCGGGTCCTCACCAAGGAACCGGCCGACATAGCGGACCGTACAGATCTGCACCGCCATGCCCAGCCGGTGCGCGTCCGTACGACGCAGCGCGATCAGATCGCGGTCGTCATCGTCGAGGAAGAAGAACCGCTCCAGCTCCGGGCGCGTGGGCACCTCGGTGAACGTCCCGTACGCCTCGGCCTGCTCATCAGTCAGAAACTCCACCGGCACGAGGCAGACCGTAGCCAGCGCCTGCACCCGCTCGACGATCTTTCCGTGAACCTCAGCGACGCCCCAGGACGGTGTGCTAGCCGACCATGATCGTTCTCACCGGGATTTCCTGTACCCCATCTACTCACACCCGGACAAGACCTTCCCCCGGACTGCTTCTGGCATGATGAAAGTGATAACGGGCTCTAAGGAGGACTGTGAACGACAACGGCGCGCCGGCACCCGCCGTCGCAGCGCTCGAAAAGCTCTACGAGAAGACCGTTCGAGCCGTGGAGAGGACGATGCCCTCGGGCTCGCCCCGCGACGCTCTCGTGCGCCAGCTGACCTGGGTCAAGGGGGACCTGATGCTGGCGCTGGAGCTGCCGGACTACCGGGAGCGATACGGGGGTTCTCTCCGTGATCTTCTCGGCCCGGGTGCCGACCCCTACCTGGACCTGGCGGGGGAGGGAGTGTTCCGTCGGCAGGAGCACAGCGCGCCCAGGAAGGCCGCGCACGCCTCGCAGCGTGTGCGCCGCAAGTGTCTGCGCCGCTTCGCGGAGGAGGCCAAGGTGCCCTGCGGGGCACGCTCCATGTCGCGTGACGAGCTCAAGCCGACCCTCCCCAACTGGGCACGGGCGGCCTTTCGCAACCACATGACGACGCTGCTCGAGAACCCGACGGCGTGGAGCGATGGGCGGACCAGCAGGCTGCGCATACTCAGCCTGTACCGGATGCTCGCCATCGTGAACACGGTGCTCGACACCGCGGCCCGCGGCGGAGAGCTGCAGAGTCAGACTCTTGACAGCCTCGCCCCCTCGCTTGCCGCGGTGAAGGTGGTGCGCCGACCGCAGGCTCGGCGCACGCGTGAGGCCGTCACCGAGATCTGGCCGACCACTTCAGGTACACAGGCCGCGTACGCGGCCTGGCTGGGGGAACGGCAGGCATTGGTGGTGGGCACCCAGGGCGGCAAGGCGGCGCTGTGGGTCTCTGTGCATCACTCGCCGGCACGTGGCGGTGGGGCGGGGGCCACCCCGCCCGGCACCCCTCTGCAGGCGCGCGGTCTGGCCCGCGCGTACGAGGCACAGATCATGCCCCTCAAGGAGGCCCTCACACAGCACGGTGGAAAAGGGTGGGAGCTGCCCAAGAGGATGGAGCAGCTCCGGCGCGGAGCAGGTGAGTACATCGCGCAGCAGGCCGAGGCCGAGCCCGACAATCCGAGGTGGCGTCCGATCAGGAGGCTCCCGGCCGTTCGGCCTGAGGGGCAACTGCGGGAAGAGTTCGGGTGCATGGAGCGCGCGGTGCGCGAGTTTCAGGCGGTGCGGGCCGACGCCGAAGACGAGGCGGATCCTGCCGTCATGGCGGCCAGGGGGCGGCTTGCGGCTGCCACGCTGGAGGCGTGGGTGCGCGGTGCCGGTCACGTGTTGCTGCTCCGGGTTCTGGCTCAAGCCGGGCTCGCGTCGGACGACGTGGGAGCTGCGGGATACCACCCGCAGCTGCTCACGGCTGCGCAGCTGTTGTGAGATCCCGCCGGGGCCGTGCGTGCCGTAGGGCCTGCGCGAGGAGCCGGGGTCCCACGGTGTGTCCTGCGCAGCGGGCGGAGCCGGCGAGCGAGGTCTGTAGCCGCCCAGGGCCCTCCAGGTCGAGACATCCGACTTGAGGTGCGCCGCGGTTACTGGCGAGCGAGGCCGGCAGGATCGATTTCGAAGGGGAACGGGTTGTCGACGGTGGTGACGGCTCCCGCCAGTGCGGTGGCGCGCTCGGTGTACCGGCCGTTGTCCAGTTCGCTGATGATGAGCCGCGGGGCGGGTTCGAATTCGAGCCGCCAGTAAGCAGGGATACCGGCCTCGGCGTAGAGCAGCGGCTTGAAGCGCCTGTCGACGGTGCTGTTGCCGGGGGAGACCAGCTCGACGACGAGCTGTACCGCTTCGGCGTCGATGCTGACACCGTCCTCTGCGGTGGCTCCCGCGTCGGCGACGACGATGTCCGGCACAACCAGGCCGGACGGGAGGATGACGTTGATCGCTTCAAGGATCTCGACCGGTGCTCCCACCGCGCGAGCGGCAGTGTCGAGGGCTACGTGCAGCCGGAAACTCGCCCGCTGATGGCGCACTCCGGGAGCGGGCGACATGACGAGGGACTCCCCGAGAAGTTCATAACGGAAGCGCCGGTCTTCGGGGAGCGCGAGGACGTCGGCGACGGTCCACGGCCCGGTGTGGCCGATCTCGATCGCGGCGACGCTCATCTGCTCTGCACCTCCTCATGCGCACTACCAGTGTGGACTGCCGGCGGCCCCGGTGTCTGCTGTTCAGAGTCTGCTAGGTGAGCGTGGCGGAAGCCAGAGGCAGCGAGGGCCACCGTGCATGCAGGCGGCCCTCCTTTGCTGTCGCTGCGCGAAGCGCGTCCTCATCCTCCAGGGGGGAGAGCTGCCAGCGGTGGGTCGGGGGAGTGCGGGGGACTTGCAGTGTCCACCGCGCGCATCAAAGTGATAACGGGCTCAAGCGCTCGAAAGCCCACCCTGGTCGCTCCGCTGTGCTCCCCACCTGACCCGTCATACGTGGAGTGGCCGGTTCCGTGCCTCACGCTCCTCTCCACGCACGCGCGGGAAGGGACGGCGCCACTACGTCCCAGGGGCACTGCGTGCCTGGTCAGTGGGACGCGACGAGGGTATGGGTGCCTGCCGGGCACCCATACCCTCGGACAAGGGGAGGGCGCGTGAGCCTGTTATCACTTACGCCGAGGACGCCGCATGGCCGAAGATCACTGGCTCTGTACGGCCAGGGACGGCATACTGAGGACACGCTTTCGCGTACAGGTGCAGAAGGCCCCGGCAATCCCGCCGGGGCCTCACTGCGTTCCGGGGGCACTACGCCACCGCGTGCAGGCTGCCAGAGCCCGGCTTCGGCGGGCGCTTCTGGTACTCGGGCACCAGGATGGGGGGCGGCCCGCCTACAGCGAGCTGCTTGCTCATCTCGCTCTTGAACTCGTCCTCCGAGCTGTAGCCGGCGATGGCGGGGTTCAGCGCGTAGCGGTGCCCGCGGCCGTTGCCCGACCGCAGCACGAGACCCCGCTCCACGAGCAGAGCCATGGCGCGGCTCATGGACGCCTGTCCCACGCCGAGAACCTCGTCGATCTCCGCTTGCTTCATGTCGACGGCACCGCCGGGCTCCGCGTACTTGACCATCACGGAGAGCACATTGATCGCCGTGGGGGTCAGCTCCAGCTCGTGGAGCATGCCCATCAGTCCTGTAGTGGTCATCAGCATGGCAAGTTCCCTCTGGTCAACCGATCTCAGTCCTGGAAAACAGGGTCAGTGCTTCGCCGAGCTCGTCCGGGAAGTTGGACTCAAGCTGCATGGCGCGCAGCTTGGCCAGGAAGTCCGCCTGCTCGTTGCCGTTGCCGTTGAAGGCAACGCGCGGGTTGAGCTCGAAGGTGCTCCGCTTCAGCTTACGGATGAGGTTCATCTCGCACAGGCGGTCGAGAGGGGCGCCGATGCTCGTGCGCTGCACCCCGATCTCGTCGGCGATCTCGGCGTGGGTGGTCTGGATCTTCCCCCTCTTCTGCCGACCGATCATGTTCGACAGGATCGCGCCCTGGAGCGGCGTGATGATGTGGTGCGTCAGGCAGTACGGCAGCACCCTGCGCAGGAAGTAGTTGCTGACGAGGGAGTACCCCTCTTCACCGAGGAAGTCATGCGCGGTGCGTCGGTACACGACGGCTTTGACCTCGTGCACCGGGCCGGAGCCGATCTGCTCCGCAATCAGGCGCGCCAGATCA
This sequence comes from Streptomyces sp. NPDC018833, assembly GCF_044390825.1. Taxonomy (NCBI): domain Bacteria; kingdom Bacillati; phylum Actinomycetota; class Actinomycetes; order Kitasatosporales; family Streptomycetaceae; genus Streptomyces; species Streptomyces sp. NPDC018833. Next base: position 61,268 of record NZ_JBIRZM010000026.1, read on the forward strand.
CTGTTGTTGCCGGCGTCGGCTGGTTGGAGCGCCGGGCGCCCAGCTGGGGTCGGCCCCCTGCTGCGACGCCGTAGCGGTCGTGCGGGTTCGCCCATCTCATGATCCTTTCGCGTACAGGTGCTGAGCACTGTACGGCAAAAGTTGCGAGCAGCCGCAAGTTACGCGCCGAAGCGTTGCGTTCATTCACAACTTTGCGTCGGCGGACGTCAACACTCGACCCCGAACGGGTAGAGCTGCCGACGCACCTTGAGCCGGCGCACCGTCCAGCAGAAACTTGTGAATGGACGCAAGTTTCCGTGAAAGCATGCGTTCATTCACAAGTTTCACGTCTGAATGTGGGCGGCGGCCGACATTACCGACCTCTGAATGTCGGCGGCCGCCGACATTTGCTCACGTGAATCCGCAGGTCAGAGGGCATAATTGGGCAGGCTCCTCTTACTTATAGAGGCCGCGCGTTTCCCTCCGACGTCACACCCCAGCTGCTGGATCCCGCTGCCCGGCATCCGCATCGTCGTGGCTCACGCCGTGCGCGTCGGCGAGCACCGTGGACGTGTTCTTACCTGCAGGTGAGTGCCCCTTCTCTTGTGGCCTCCTCACCGTTCGGAAGGTACGGAGCTCAGGTGGCGACCGTCGACGCCCGTACGGTCCGGAACACGGCAGCCACGCAGCAGGCAGCAAGGGGAGGGGCGGGTCTCGGCCGACTGCCCCGCCCGGCCAAGGCGCAACCCGCGTACTCGGTCCCGCTTGCCCAGTGAGGGCGCCCAGCGCCCGAGGGGTGCGCGGGCGACCGTCAGGGAGGCCGCGCAGGGCATGCGGGCGGGCGGGTCCAGGGCGCCAAAGCGCCTGGCGAGGGGGTCTGGGGGGCGAGGAGCCCCCCATGCCATGGCCGGTCCAGCGCGGCCTGGGCGCTGGCGGGGTCCAGGGGCTGGCCCCTGGGACGTACGGTCCGCAGGTGTCCACGGACGAGACCGCTGAGATCAGACACCCTCAGAATGCTGATGCTCGAGCCGGCAAGGTCCGAGCGAAGTCAATAGGGGCCACGACGGCGCCGGCTCGAGGCCCGGCGCCCCCTCTGGTGGCCATCGGGTCACAGCACTTCCGCCTTCGCTAGGTCTGTCGGTAGGAGGCGAGCTCGGGGTACTGCTGAGTGAGCTCGTCACGCAGGAGGCGGCTCTCTTCCTCGTCAGCTGCCCGCCGGGCGGCCGCGGCAGCCACTCGCTCGTGGCGCCGGGCTGCTTCGTGCCCCCGCTGCTCGTGCTCCTCGTAGGCATCCTGGAGTGTCAGGGTCCAGGATGCTGCGGCTTCTTCCTTCCGCAGTCTGTCTCCACGGGCCGGTTCGTCCGCCGGATGAGCGGTGGAGGGCGCCGCGTCTTCGGTTTCGTTGCGGCACGAACCGCACAGGCCGTCGGCAGGTGCGCCGTCGCGGCCCGGCCGGCGGCACTGCCCGCACTCCCACCAGGAGGGTGCCGGCCGAGGATCCGCGGTCCGCTGTACGGGTACACCATTGCGGCGGTCACTGCGCCGATCAATCTTCCGTTCCGCACAGGCACGGCACGGGTCGCCTGTGTCGATGACCTGCCCGTCCTCGCACCGGTCGTTGCCGCACGGCTGGAGGCTGATCAGTCTGATGACGACACCCGGGTAGCTGAGGATCGCGCCCTCGCGGTGCTTCTCGTCGAAGCCCCACGCGTACCAGCGCCGCTCAACACGGGCGGCAAGCTGTTCAGCGGTGCGCTGGGAGGGAGCGCGGCCCAGGGTGGCCAGGATGGCGTCGCGGACAGCGGGCGGGCGGTAGCCGGGCATGCAGGCAGCGAGTTCGGCCGGGTAGCCCTGCTCCACCGTCCGTACGTCTGCCCCCTGCTGCTGGGTCATGCGGACCTGGTTCTTGGCGGAGGGGGACTTCTTCGGCGCCTTGGCGCCGGTCGACGCGGCGGAGCCGCCGTTCTCGCGCGCGCTACTACCTGTAGAAGCCCTCCGGGCGTCAGTGGCGCTACGCGCCGAAGGCGCTCCCTCGTTGTCTTTCTTCTTGTTAATGCTTCTTGTAGTTACCGCCCCCAACTGAGGGCCTACGTATGCCCCCGATTCGGGGCCTACGTGCCCCCCCGATCGAGGGGAGACGTGTCCCCCAGGTTCGGGGGACACGGTCTGACCTCCTGGTTCGATCGAGTTAAGGTGCTGGATGTCGTCGAGGACGGCGCCGTCGTATGCCTTGCCGAGCCGTTCGTAGAACTCGCCGAGCGAGCGCGGGCCGGTGTAGTGCTCGGGCGGGGTGCGGCGGAGCTTGTAGACGTTCTTCTTCTGCGGTCCTCGGCCGTCGGGCACCTTGATGACGGTGAGCGCGCCGATGCTCTCCAGCTCGCGGGTGAAGGGCGTGATCTTGTCGCCCCGGGAGTAGCCGAGCAGCATGGCGAGGATCTCCGTGCTCGGCCATACGTACCGGTCGCCGCGCTTGTAGTTCAGGTGCATGGCGAGGATCCAGTACAGCTCTTTCGCTGTCGCGCTCACGTCGGCCAGGCCCATCCAGTGTCCGAGCTGGACGTAGGGCAGTTCGTCCTCGGCCTGGACCTCGAAAGGATCGACATCGGTGTCCTGGGCGCGGATGGTGGCCAGCATCCTGGCGATACTTCGGGCCCGGGCGTCGTTCCCGGCGGGGGACGGCCGTCGCGTGCCGATCTCCTCGGATCGAGCGGGATCAAGCGGGTACTGCACGTGGCATGCCCCCTTCAGGTGAGCGAAAGGGCTTCAGTGCCGCAGCGATGCGTGACGGCCGGTCGGAGGTCGTACGACTCGAGCTTGCGGCTGGCGGCGTGGTTGCACACGCCTGCTGAAGCACCTTCAGCGTTTGGGCTGAGTTCCTGATCTCTGGTGGTGAGATGACTCGGGCGAGAGTCCGTGAAGTGGCCGTTCCCTGTGCCGATAGGGGCGGCCGCAGTCATGTCAGGGGGAGCCGGGGCGTTGGCGGCGTGTGGTGACGCTGGCCGCGGCGTGGACCCGGTAATGCTGTGGCGGTATCGCCAGAACCCGTACGCTGCTCACTGAGCGCACCTCCCCGTCGTAGATGCAGGTGTGCGTCCGCTGTTCCGGGCGGCCACCCGGGTAACGGACCGACAGGCCCCAGTGGGGCCTGTTGTGTTTCACGGGAGGATTGCTCCTCCTGGGTCGTCCCTATCCGACCACACGCACCGTAACGGGTGTGCCGCAGGGGTGACGAAGTCTTTGTGCTGGCACGAGAGTTGGCCCTGTGTCAGGTCAGCCCCCGCGTCGAAGGACTGAAGGGCCGGTGCGATGGTTCCACCGGTCGGCGGGTCGTCCCCGTCACGCCGCACTTGGTGGCGTACTAGACGGTTGCCAGGGATGACGGCCACCGTGACCTCCGGCGACTCGGAGGTCCGGTGCGGGGCGCCTGGCGGTGTACTGCTGCCGGACCGGCAACTGCCGTGACATCTCAAGCAGCTGCGTCTCTTCGGCGGTGGGCATCCCGTGCCGCAGGAGCCGTTCCCATGTCAGGGGCCTTGTGGCCGGCCTCTTCGGTCCGGTCCAGGTAGCCGCAGGGCTCTGCGCCGAGTTCCGCGAGGCGGGCATGTCGTCGGACTCTCCGGGGGAGCCGGGTGCGGGGATTGAGGAACATCGGAACGAAAACCGGCGCTAAGCCTCCGTCGCCCCTGGTGGGCGGCTGAGGGAGCGTCGGTCGTGGGACCGGTCTGAAGTCGTCCCACGGATAACACCCCAATATCTGCGGTAGCTTGATGCGTCACCTGCGGTGACGTTCTCCGGCCGCTGCGTGAAGCGGCCCTGTTATCTGTGGCAAGGGGGAAGCGGTGCCCCCCGTCGTACAGCTGTCAGATTCTGGAGTCGGCTGCGCGGATGACCGGAGTCGGCTGCACAGCGCCGGGACATGTTCAGTCGCACCTTGCCGTGGGGGTGCCTACGGCACCTTCCGCGTCGACATGAACAGCTGCCTCGACCTGGCGACGTAGGGCAGGTGTCCTGGGGCTACGCGCGCCGGGCTGCTGGGCCCTATCGGTGGCGGCAGGAAGGTGCGTTCTTCTGCCAGTAGCAGGTGGCCTGGACCAGACCGTACCGGTACTCGGTGCCGGTCCCGGCGATGGGCAGGGAGTCCCGGCCGATTCGGTCGAAGACGCGCCGGTAGTCGCCCTTGCAGTGGCCGGAGTACAGGCACAGCACGACGGTTGCGGCGACGAAGGGCGCGGCCTGGCTGGTGCCGCTGAGCGTGTCGTAGGTTAGGAGTCCCTGGCTGTTTGGGTATGTGGGTCCCGTCGACCAGATGTCGACCCCCGGGGCAGCGATGTCCACCCAGTTTGCACCGTAGCTGGAAAAGTCGGCCCGCTGGTTGTCTTGGTCTGTTGCGGCCACGGCGAGAAGCTCAGGATAGGCCGCCGGGTACTGCAACTGGGTAGTGCCGAAGTTTCCTGCGGCGGCTACGAGAATGACCCCGGCCGCGGCAGCTACCTGGACGGCCTTGCGAAGTACCGGGCTGTCCGTGGCGGTGGCCACCTCGATGTTGGCGACCCGGATGTTCTTCGCTTTCGCGTTGTGGGTCACCCAGGCCAGACCCGCGGCGACATCGGAGAACTCGAAGGACTCGTCGTCGTTGACGACCTTGACCGACCACAGTTTGACGCCCGGGGCCACCCCCACAACGCCGATGCCGTTGTTCGGCGCCTGGATGATCCCGGCGACATGCGTGCCGTGGCCGTTGAGGTCCCCTGCGGTGGGACTATCACTGAAGTTGAGTGCGCCTGCCACGCGCAGGTCGGGGTGGTTGAGGTCGGCGCCGGTGTCCAGGTTTGCCACGCCCACACGTGGCGGGGACGGAACCCTGGTCGCGGTGCTTGCGCCGATCTGGAAGAGTCCCCACTGCTCGGCGCGCAGCGGGTCACCGGCGAACGGTACGCCGCCACGCCCGTGCCGCCCAGGCGGCGGCTTGTGTCCGGTTGTGGTGGCCGCAGCCTTGGGGGGTTCCGGGATTTGCTCTACCCGGTCGGGTTCGATGAAGTCGACTCGGGGGTCGGTGCGGATGGCTGCGATCTGCTCGGCTGTGGCGTCGACGGTGTAGCCCTTGAGGGCCTGTCCGCCGGCGGCGACGTCGTAGACGTGGTTCACCTTCGCGCGGTAAGGGGCGGCCTGCGCCGTCGCGAGCTTGCCCGGGTCCGGGACGGAGTCCTTGAACACCACGATCCAGCGCGAGACCGGATCCTTTGCCTGTGCCGAGGGAGCGGAGAACCCCACCGAGAGCACCGCGGCCACCAGCCCGGCTGCCATACCGGTCCGCACACGCGAGCGCCGCACCAGGAGCCTCATCGCCACCTCCACCGAGCAACCCGGAACGAAGATCGAGATGACGGTAGGACGCTTCACTCGCATCAGCCCCGACGGCACGCCACGCTGATGCTCCGGCGAACCCGTTTGGTCCTTCACCGCCTCAACTGCCCGGTATGCCGAAGAGGCTGTTGGTGGAGTGTCGGTCAACGGTCGCATGCCGACATTCATCGCCGCGGTCGGCTTGCGAAGCCGCCTGCACGTACTGACGGCGGATCATCGGCTCCGGCACGGGCTATCCCTGGAGGTAGCGGTGCAGGGAGGTCTTCGGGATGCCGGTCTTGGCGGCGATCTCGCCGAGGCTGCTGCCCTGCTGTTTCAGCAGTCGCGCGTACTCGATCTTTTCGGCGGGATGGGCGACAGGGCGGCCGATACGGCGGCCGGCGGCTTCGGCGACAGCGCGGGCATGGGCGGCGCGTTCGGCGGTGAAGGTGCGTTCCATCTCGGCGAACAGGGCCAGCAGCAGGAAGGCGACGCGGCCGATGCCCTCGTCGGCGGTGTTGATCGGCAGCGGGTCGGCCAGCGAGCGCACCCCGATGTGCTTCTCGTTCAGGTCGTGGACCAGGTTGAGGACTTCGCGCAGGTTGCGGCCGAGCCGGTCGAGAGTGTGCACGACGATGGTGTCGCCGGGCCGGGCGTAGGCGAGCAGATCGGTCAAGCCCGGGCGCTCGACGGTGGCGCCGCTCTTCTTGTCGACGTAGATCCGTTCGTCCGGGATGCCCGCTGCCCCGAGGGCATCGAGTTGGCGTTCCAGGCTTTGTTTGGTGGTGGAGACGCGGGCGTACGCGAGTTCAAGTCCCTGGACGGGGTGCCGCTGGTCGGTTGGCATGGCCGTACCGTACCGGAAGTCGTCTCCGTAAAGGCCTTTTGGAACATATATTGTGGAACGATTTGCGGAACGGTCGCCGGGTTGATCGCCGCAGGACGCCGACATCCTGACGGGGCATCGGGCGTCCTGTTCCACTTCCAAGGATGTGGAACGCGGGGTCAGACAAGATCGGTGCGGCCGAGTTCGCGGGCACTCGGGATGAACTCGGCAGGTACGCCGACGCCGAACAGGAAGGCGCGTTCCTCCTCGAACCGGTCGAGGGTGCGGCAGCCGAGGGTGAGCAGGATCAAGAGCTGGCGGGCGGCGTCACGGTCGGTCCGCGCCAGAACGAGGGCCGCCTCCATCTCGGCCATGGCCTCCTGCCAGGAGCTGCGGTGCGGGGAGGGCCGGTCGCCGTCGTAGACGTGCCGGTGCTCCCGCCGCAATGTGGAGGCGAGGCGCCCGAACGCGATAACGGTCCCATCGGCGACCAACTGCAGGGCGGTACCGGCGGCATGCAGCATCGCCTCCTGGACGCTCGGCTCCAGATGCTCGTAGGGCCGCCAGGTGGTCAGCCCGGCGCGTTCTTCGCGGCCGGCGGCCTGCCAGACCTGTTCCAGCGTGGCCCGGCCGTGGCTGCTTCGGCCGCTCAGGGAGAGGCTGACCTCGTCCAGCAGGCAGCGCAGCAGCCGGAACCACACCCCGGCGTGCACGCTGCGGCCCGGCAGGGTGACCCGCCCGGTGGTGAGTCCTTCGTAGGTGTAGCGGTCCACGGTGGCCAGCGGTTCCTCCAGTGGCACGGGGGCCGGTCCTTCGCCGCCGAGAGTGACCTGCAGCTCGACTGCGGTGGCGTCTTCCAGGCGGAACCCGTGCTCGACGCAGCCGGTCATCAGCGGTAGCCGCCACAGCAGGGTCCGCCCGCGCCCGGGGTCGGCGGCGCACACGGGGCAGGCCCGGTGCAGCGGCCAGTATCCGAGCCACGGTCCCGGCCAGCGCTTCCAGCGGTTGACCTGGTTGGTGCCGGCCTCCCCGGGGGCCAGGAGCACGGAGTTATCCCGGACGTAGGCGTCGAACATCGGCTGCGTGGCCTGTATCGGCACGGTGAGCTTGTCGAACAGCCACGGCTCCCAGCCGGCCAGCGTCATCGCCCGCAGACGGGCGAGCTCGACCCCGGTACGTTCGGCCAGCGCGGTGAGCCCTGCCATCGGCGGGTCGTAGTCCAGGTCGGCCGGGACGTCCAGGTCGACCAGGCCGAGGTTGCGGGTAAGCAAGTCCTTCACCGGCATCTCGTACAGGCATGCCAGCCGGTCCAGCCACGACGACAGCGACTCCAGAAGGCTGGGCTGCGGGTGCAGCGGCCAGCGCCGTACCGGGTTCACGTCAGCTCGCGCTCGAACAGCCGGCGCCGCTCGGTCGGCCCGGCGTACGGCGCCAGCAGCAAGGTGCGCTGGTTGATGGCCTCCTCACCGGACTCGATGGCGGCCACCGCGGCGTCGGTGAGCAGATGGGCCAGCTCGCCGATCGTGCCCTCGCTGCGGGTGAGCAGATAGCCGGTCATCTCTGCCGAGGTGATGGACGAGGGCCTGCGCAGCGGGAACGAGGCGGCGAAGCTGGCCAGCAGTGAGCAGGCGTCGGCGTCCGCCTCCCAGCGGGGCAGCGTCAGCGGCGCAAACCGGTTCTCCAACTGGTCGTCGGCCCGGATGGCCAGGTAGGCGTCCCGGGTGCCGACACCGACCAGCGGGATACGCAGCTCGTTGCCCAAGAACCGCAGCAGGTTCAAAAACTCCCGGCGGCGGTCGCCGCGTCCGCCGAGGATGTTGTGCAGCTCGTCGATCACCAGCATCCGCACCCCGGCCGACCGCAGCAGCCGCAGCGCCAGCTGCTCCACGTCGGCCAGCCGGTAGCGGGCCCGCAGTGGGGCGCCGAGCGCGGCCAGCAGCGCGGTGTAGAAGCGGATTACCGACGGGTCGGAGGGCATCTGCATCGCCAGTACCGGGATCTCCTCGCGGTCCGGGTGCGAGATGGGCGGGTGGGTGCGGCGGAACTTCTCCACGATCATCGACTTGCCGTTGTTGGTCGGTCCGATCAGCAGCAGGTTCGGCATGCGCTGCTTGGACGGCCAGGCCAGCAGCGTCTCCAGCCGCTCCAGCGCTCCGGTGGCGCGCGGGTAGCCGATCCACCGGTCCGCCCGTATGTACCGCAGCCGCTCGGCGTCCGGCAGTCGCGCGATCTGCTGCGCGGCCGGGTGCAGGTGCGACAAGTCCGCCGGTCCGTCCTCGCTCACCACTGCTCGATCACCTCGAACGGCCTGGCCGCTACCTCCCCGTCTGAGCCGGTCGGCGGGGCAGGCGGCTTGGGCGAAGGTGCCGGGCTCGGCTGGGGCGGTGCCTCGGTGCGGCGCTGGCGATCGCGGCGGGCCTTGCGCGTGCTGGCCGCGGCGACCTCGGTGATCTCGCGCATCTGCGCCACCATGGCGAACAGCGCGTTCTCGTCGACCTCGGCGCGGCCCAGCTCGCGCAGCCGTGCGATGGCGGCCTTGTGCTCCCAGGCGCTGATCGGCGGCCGCGACAGCGTCCGGTAGGGAATCTCCGCGTAGGCATCCTGGTCCGGGTCCAGGGCCCAGATGCGGCTGATGTCGCGCGGATCGCGACGCAGGACGAAGCGGCCCAGCTCTTCGCGGCGGGCGATCCACGGCTTCAGCGCGTCGCTGTAGTACTGCACGTGGTCGATGACGAACCCCGACCGCGACAACGTCCGGCGGAGTACCGGCAGGAAGTCCACCAAGAACGCGGTCTCATTGGTCACCGTCACCGGCGAGGCCACCGCGGCCATCTCCGCCCAGACCCCCGCCGGGGTGCGGCCCAGCGCCTCGTGTACCTGGCCGTGGTAGCAGGCCACCGCCAGGGCCAGCCACCGCTGCAACTCCCGCAGGGTCAAAGCGGCCTTGGCATCGCTGTCGTAGGTGCCGCGCTCGGCGGTGCTGGAGAACGTGGTGCCCGGCAGCTCGTGGACCATCTCCATCATCGTGCCGATCAGCCGCTCGATGATCCCGCCGAAGTGCGGCTGACCGGGCGGCCGGTAGCGCAGCTTGATGCCGTGCTGGTCGCAGCCGCGGCGCAGGGCCTCGCTCTTGAACTCCGCAGCGTTGTCCACGTACAGCTCGCGCGGCTTGCCGCTCATCGGCCACACCGCATCCACCTCCAGCCGCTCCAGCCACGGCCGCTTGTCGGTGGCCGCATGCGCCAGGCACAGCCCGACCGAGGTCGCCGATGGCGCCTCCAGCGTCACCACCAGGCCCACCACACAGCGGCTGACCACGTCGATCGCCGCCGTCAGATACGGTCGGCCGATCGGCAGCCGGTGCTGTTCGTCGACCACGATCACATCCACTGGCGTGTGGTCGATCTGGACCTGCTCCAACACCTCGGTGACCTCCGGCGGCACGCCGCCCGCCGATCGCAGCGGTCGGGCTGCCTCGCTTCCTTCCCGCGCGCTGGTGGAGGCGACCGGGTCCAGCCGCGCGATCCGGCGCCGCACCGTTCCCCGCGAGGGAACCTGCATGCCGCGAGCCCGGCACTGGCGTGTGATCTCCCGGCAGATCGCTGCGACGGTGCGGCGCTGCCTCGTCAGGTACCGGGTGCGCAGGACCTCCTGAACGATCGTCTCGACCTCATCGGGCAGACGCCCACCGCCGCGTCCGCCGCTGGAGCGGCCCGGCAGGAGATCCGATACCACCCCTTCACCCGCCCGCCACCGTCCGACCAGCACGTACACCTGGCGCCGGGAGATCTGAAGCATCGCGGCGGCCTTATCCGCGTCCGCCAGCCCCACCGTGTCCTTCTCGGCGAGCGGCCTTATCACCTCGGCCTGCCGCACCGCGGCATCCCACAGCTCGTCTGGCGCGGTGAGCACCCCGCGCTCGGCCACCGGTCCATCGACCATCCGGAAGCCCCCCGTCGTGCACACGACTATGGCCAAGTCGACCGTAGTGCAGGTGACTTCGGGATGTCCGGCGAGTTCGAACTTGCCTGCACGCGGCGGCGAATCCCCAGCTCATCCGTGCAGGCAACTACGGACATTCACAACAGCTGCCGGCCGGGAAGGCGTTGACCGTCCGCGCGGCGGCGGACGTGTTCCTGGACTCGCTCGGCAACCCGAACACAGTCCGGAACTACGGGATCGGGGTGGGCAAGACCGCGGAACGACTCGGCGAGGCCCGGCCGCTGGCGTCGGTCGCGGACGACGAGATCGGCGAGGCCCTGGAACTGCTGTGGGGCACCGCCGCAGTGAACACGTGGAACTCCCGCCGGGCGGGGGTGCTGTCCTGGCTGGGCTGGTGCCGGGAGCGCGGCTACGAGGGGCCGATGGTCCCGGCCTGGGCGAAGCGGCTGGCGGTGCCGGACTCCGAGACCCCAGCCCGCTCGAAGATGGCGGTCGACCGGCTGATCGCACGGCGCGAGGTACACCTGCGGGAGAAGACGCTGTGGCGGATGCTCTACGAAACCGCCGGGCGGGCCGAGGAGATCCTCGGCGTGAACATCGAGGACCTCGACCTCGCCGCGCGCCGCTGCCCGGTCAAGGCGAAGGGCGCCCGGACCAAGGCCCGCCGCCGCGGCCAGGCGCGCGAGGACTACGTGCTGGAGCCCGTGTACTGGGACGCCGGCACCGCCCGGCTCCTGCCCCGTCTGCTGAAAGGCCGCACCCACGGCCCGGTATTCGTCACCCACCGCCGCCCGGGGCCGGGCAAAGTCGTCAGCCCCCGTGACGTCTGCCCGGACACCGGACTGGCCCGGCTGTCGTACGGGCAGGCCCGCGCTCTGCTCGACGAGCACACCGCCGTGCGCGGACCGGGCACGGGCTGGGACCTGCACGAGTACCGTCACTCCGCCCTGACCCATCTTGGTGAACAGGGCGCCTCGCTGCTGATGCTGATGGCGAAGTCCCGGCACAAGAAGCCGGAGAACGTCCGCCGCTACTTCAAACCGTCGCCCGAGGCGATTGCCGAACTCACCAGCTTGCTCGCCCCCGGCGACGCCCGGCGCACCCGCGGGGACGTAGTCACGGTGCCGGGGAACTGTCAGTAGCAAGGCGTTACGGCTGCGTTCGGAGCACGACGGAACGAGCCGGCCGGTTAGGGTGGCTGCCGTGGACCTCCAGCAGCGCATCTGTGACCGGGCAGGTGAGTTTCTGTTCTTCGCGGTGACGCCGCCCAGGCAGACGACCACCCCCGAGCGGGCTCAGGAGATCGCCGACATCACCCGCAAGCGGCTCGACGGCCTGGAGCCCGACGGGCTCGTGCTCTACGACATCGACGACGAGAGCGACCGGAACCCGGCCGAGCGGCCGTTCCCGTTCACGCCGACGATGGACCCCGCGGAGTACCTCGCCCGGCACTTCGGAGAGCTCGACCTGCCGGTCGTGGTCTACCGGGCGGTCGGCAAGTACGACGAGAGCGACTTCCGAAGCTGGCTCACGGAGCAGCCAGACCGGGTCCTCTCGGTCTTCGTGGGCGCGGCGTCGCGGGAGACGCCGGTTGCCACCACTCTGTCGCGCGCCCAGTCGCTGCGGGCCGAACTCAGGCCCGACCTACTGCTTGGCGGCGTCGCGATCCCGGAGCGACACACGCGCACTGGTACGGAGCACCTGCGTTTGCTCGCGAAGCAGGAGGCCGACTGCTCCTACTTCGTCACCCAGGTCGTTTACGACGTCAACGCCGCCAAGGACCTGGTTTCGGACTACCGCTACGAGTGCGCCGCCCGTGATCTGGCGCCCGTCCCGATCGTGTTCACGTTCTCGGTCTGCGGGTCGATGAAGACGCTGGAGTTCCTGAGGTGGCTCGGCGTGGACGTGCCCCGCTGGATCCACAACGAACTCCAGCACGCCGATGACACGCTGCAGGCATCGTTCGAGCATGCGCTGGCGACCGCCCGCGAGCTGATGACCTTCTGCCGACGGCTCGAGGTGCCGTTCGGCCTCAACGTCGAGAGCGTGTCCATCCGCCGCGAGGAGATCGAGGCGGCGGTCGACCTGGCTGCCCGGCTCCGGTCCGAGCTTTGCCGCTGACAGGAGGGGCAGGCGACTTCTATCGCCTGACGGACAGTTCTGCCGCCACCGGTGACGGCAGACGGTGCCGGTCGATATGTTGTGGCGCGGCTGGACGCCAGCCGGTCCGATCTCGTTCCACCCACGCGGGAACGGGTGCTCCACGGGTGAAGAGGTCTCAGACTCAGCGTCTCTCCGGGCAGCGTAAGCGGGGCCACGGGTGCCTCCGGCCCTCGATCAGGCCCGGTATGCCTCACCGCCGGCTCCGACCGCTGCCCAGCGGGCCCGGCTCACCCGCCAGGCCCTCGTACGACAGGCCGAGTCGCAGTACCGGTGCGACCGCCTGCTGCCCTTGGGCAGCTCCCTGCCGTACTGGCCGCACCGCCGGACGTACCTCCCGCCCATGACTCCAGGTTCCTCCCATCCGGCGGCACAGGCCAGGGCCGGTCACTCCTCGTCGGTGGCGTCGGGATCGCGCAGCGGACGCAGGCCGCCGGGCAGGTCGGGGAGCTGGAAGGAGTACCGGCCGAGCATGTTGATGTGATGCCGCACGAACGGCGAGAGACGGGCCACGTCCTCGTCACGGACGTCGAAGCCGTCCGCACGCAGCTGATTCACCGCGGCGTCCATGTACCGCGTGTTGAACAGCACGAGGGCATTGAGGACCAGGCCCAGGGCGCCGATTTGGTCTTCCATACCGTCCTGGTAGCGCTGGTAGAGCTGCCCGGACCGGCCATGGAAGATCTTCCGGGCGAGGGAGTGGCGGCCCTCCTGGAGGTTCGCCTGGCTCTTGATCTGCCGCCGGTAGCCGGGCTCGTCGGCCAGGCGCAGGATGTGCAGGGTCTTGGCGATCCGCCCGTAGTGGGCGATCGCGTCGCCGAGCGGGGTGGGTCGGCCGTCGCGGGACAGCATCCCGATCACGTCGTACGCGCGCACGGCGCCGGTGTGGATGGAGCCGATGATCCGAAGGATGTCCTCCTAGTGGCGTTCGATCCTGGCGAGGTCGACCCGGCCGCGGGCCGCGTCCTGGAAGGCGCCGTAGTCGGCGGCCCGGTCGATGCGCCACATCTTCTGATCCGGCAGGTCAGCAAGCTGCGGCGCATACGTGAACCCCGCCAAGGTGAGCAGCCCGAAGACAATGTCGCTGTAGCTTGCGGTGTCGGTGACGATCATCTCGGGGCGTTTGCCGCCGTCGCGGTCGTAGAGGACGTCCAGCACGTACAGAGAGTCGCGCGGGGTGCCGGCCACGACCTTCCCGCCCAGCCCCGCGGCCTGGTCGTTGATCATGTTCAGCCAGGTCGCCCCGCCCCGGCGCCCGAAGTACTTCGGGTTCGGCCGCGCGTACACCGACGGCACGGGGACAACGAACCGCATCCCGTCCACGGAGGCGACCAGGCCGCCGCCCCACGCCTGCGCGAGCGGGATGGATGCCTGGTAGTCGATCAGCGTGGCGTTCGCGGCCCGGTACGTCGCCAGTCGCAGATACGTCTGGTCGACGTGGGACAGGCGGCCATACTTCAGGGCGTCTGCGGCCCCGATGACGGGTGTGTAGCCGACGTTGCAGCTGTGTGCGACCAGCAGCGCGGCGATCGTCACGTGCAGGTCCTTCAGTCTCGCCTCGCCGCCGGTGACCGAGGTGAACGCCTGGTCGGCGCCGGTCCACGAGAACACCTCCAGCAGGGCCTCCGGCAGGTCGACCCGGGGCAGCATCGCCTCCACCGCCTCCCGCAGCTGGCGCAGGGAGGCGGGTTCCGGCTCCGGCTCCAGGGCGGCGAAGTGCAGGCGGCCGTCGTCGTCGAACACGATCTGGGAGTTCGCCGGCACCCGCGCGGCGACCTCACGGTAGGTGCCGTCCAGCAGCGCGGCCTGCGCCGCCAGGTGCTCACCCGCCCCGGCGGGCAGGCCGAGCGAGGCAAGCACAGTTGGCTTGGCCTGCTTCCATGCGTCTCCGTCCAGCAGCTTCCCGCGGGGGTCGCCCCACTTGGAGGAGTTCTTCGCGAACACCTGCTTGCTCCGCAGCATCCGGTGCAGATGCTCCAGCACGCAGAAGGTGTACGCCTTCCAGTCGACCGTGCCCGGCTCCAGGTGCGGCGCGGAGAGCACCAGGCGCCGCCACGACCCGGTGAGCAGGCCGGTGTCGATCTCCGCCGGGCCGACCTTCTTGCGTCCCATCAGGTCTGGCACCGACTTCAACGCCTTCAGGACCGCCACGCCCTCCGGTGTGGCGCCGAAGTCGACCACTGTCACCAGGAGCTTCAGGAACGGCCGCACGGTGCTGAACCGGGTGACCAGCTGGGCCCGCCATGCCTCGTCCGCGTCCGAGTCGAGCGGCGGGGTCAGCTCGAACAGCGCGGCGATCGCCGCCGCCAGCTCGTGCCGGGGCACGACCTGCTCGATCCGCTCCCACATCGCCTCCAGCGTCTCCACCTCGGGCGGGCTGATCTCCCCGGTGCTGGTGTCGACCTGCTCGCTGGTGGTGTCGAACACGATCTGGAACGCGGCAGCCAGCTTCGCCGACGCCCTCTCCACCCGTGGCAGGGTCTTCAGCTTCTCCTTCGCCGTCTCCCGCTCCGCCCTGGCCAGCAGCTTCGTCGCGATCAGCACCTCCAGCAGGTCCAGGGCGTCATCGACCGCCCGGGACGTCAGGTAGACCGCAGTGGCCAGCAGCGTGGCCAGGCGCCGGGAGTCGCCGTGCCGCCTGAGCAGCGACGCCTTGCCGTCGACCCCGTACCGCGACAGCTCCGCCAGGCGCCGAGGCGGTATCCCCGACACGTCCAGGTCGCCCATCCCGAAGGCCGCAATCTCCTCCGCCCGCTCCAGCGCCCACTTCATCTGGGGTCCGGAGATCCGCACCGGACCCCGGCGCAGCCGGTCCAGCTCCGACACCCGGGCGCCCGGCGGCACCGTCAGCAGGGAGTCCAGTACCGCCCGCTGACCAGTGCTCAGCAGCCCGTAGAGGGTGTCCCACAGCCGCTGGTTCGCCGCCTCCCTCACCGCGGCCACCAGCCGGGCCAGCGTCGTCACCCCGGCAGCAGCACCCGCCGCTCAAGCAGCCACCCCGCTGCCGCGTCGAACAGTGCCTTCGGGCCCTCCCCGGTCGTCCAGGCCCGCGCATCCACCCACGTCCGCAGCTCCGCCTCCGCCTCGGCGAACTCCGTGTACTCCAGGACCCGCCGCAGCTCACGGACGTGATCGAGCCGGGTGTTCTCCCGCTCGCCGTACGCCTTCAACGCCGACGCGTCCGCGACGCCCAACTGCTCGGCGAGGTAGTCGACCACCTCCGCCGGCACGTCCGTCGGATCGTCCAGGAACACCCCGAGGAACCGCACCGTGGTCATCTGCACCGCGAACCCGAGCCGGTTGTGGGCCCTCCGCTTCGGCTCGATCAACGCCCGGTCCGCGTCGTCCAGGAAGAAGAACCGCTCCAACTCCGTACGGGACGGCGCCCCGTCGTACGCCGCATACTTCGAGGCTTGCTCATCCGTCAGAAACTCGACCGGCACCCCGGGCCTCCAGACAGTCAGTGATCAACACGACTGCCGAAGGCTCCGCCCCCGCCGAACCCCAGGTCAAAGCGCTCTCAAGCCCTCCAGAGGCTTAGCGCCGGTTTTCGTTCCGATGTTCCTCAACCCCCGGTGCCGGCGGGCTGGAGGGGCGGCTCTGCGCCGGGTGAGGTCACCCGGCGCCGGGCGCACCGTGCGGGTCGCTCGTGGCCCCGGCGGCGGGGAAGAGGTGCCGGGGCGCCTGGTGCCGCACCACTTCGCGAACAGTACGGCGCGGTACGTGCCGCAGTACGACGCTCCCCTCCTCCCCCCTCCAGAGGGAGAAGGGGAGCGAGCTATGCAATAGGGCTTCGCTTATCACTATTGCCGAGCTCGATGCTCGCTTCGCGAGCAGGGGTGGGCTCCCGCGCAGGGTGAGGCTCTGCGGATGGCCGGTTAGGGTCGGTGGGCATGCGCAGCCAGCAGGCGCGTGCAGGCAAGTGGGGGAGAGGAGCGGAGAGTTGGTGCGGGGGACATCAGGGCGTAAGCGCAGTCACTGTGTGAGCGTGCGCCTCAACGAAGAGGAGCTTCTGCGCTGGCAGCAGGCCCGCGCCGGCACCGAACGCAAGGAACTGGGCGCCTGGGTTCGGGCTGTGGTCGAAGAGGCCCTTCAAGGTCATCCGGGCGTGCCCGGCGACATTCCGCGGGTGCCGGAGGTCAACGAGGACGCCTACCTCCAGCTGGTTGAGGCCGCCAACGCCCTGCGGATGCTGGTCGGTTTGGCCCGTGAGGGAGGCCAGCTGCCTCCGAACGTGGAGACCGCGGTCGCTCATCTAGGCAATGCCGCCTTGGCGGTCCGCGGCCTACCCACGGCCCCGGAGCCGTCGGGACGCGGCCACTCATGATCGCGAAGATCACGAAAGGTCGCCGCGCCGCAGGCGCCATCCGCTACGACTTCGGTCCCGGACGCCACGAAGAACACGAGAACCCGCGCCTGGTCGCTGGGAATGTGCCCGGCACTACGGACCAGCTCGCTCACCTCATCGACACCCACACCGCACGCCGAGCCGATCTAACCCGCCCCATCTGGCGCTGCGCCCTGCGCACCGCGCCAGAAGACCGCATCCTGTCCGACACCGACTGGGGCAAGATCGCCGAGCGCTACGTGACTCGCATGGGTTACGGCAACTGCCCCTGGGTCGCTATCCGACACGGCGAGGAACATATCCACCTCACCGTCAGCCGCGTCGAATGGACCGGCTGGCTGGTGCGTGATGCCTTCGACTACCACCGCTCCTGGCCCGTCGTCCGCGACATCGAGCGCGCCTACCGGCTGGTCAACGCTGAGGAGCGCAGCGATCGCATCGCTCCTCAAGTCACCCGCCCCGAACGTATGGCTGGTGAACGGCGTGGTGCTGTGGTGCCGGAACGTGAGGAGCTGCGCTCCCGCATACGGGCTGCCCGTGATGTGACCCGAGGACAGGGACAGGTGGCATTCCAACACGCCCTGGACACCATGGGGGTGTTGTGGCGGGCGAACGTCGCCTCCACCGGCCAGATGAACGGCTACTCCTTCACGCTCGCTGAATGGCGAGACCTGGAGGGAATGCAGATCTGGGTGCCCGCATCCAAGGTCGCCAAGGATCTGCGCTGGGGTGAGCTGCGGAGCGCGTTGGCGGCGCGCCACACCGAGTAGGGGCTGGGCGTAGGACCGATGTCGGCCGACTGGCGGCCGCCGCCTCTGCGGCAGCCGCCGTTGGCGCATCTATCGCGGGTACACCAGGAACACCCCGCGCCGTTGTCAGTGCTGCACGAGACACTGAAGGATGCCCCGTCGCCGGCGAGCGGGCACCGTCAACACCCATGACCGAAGGGGACGCCCTGTGAGTGAGAACCGACGCGACTTCGGCCCTGTTCAGCTCGCTCGTTGGCTCGGCATCGAAGAGTGGCAACTGCGACGTGCTCAAAACCGTGGACTGATCCCCCCACCTGACGTCCAGGAGAACCGCTGGTCCCAGACTTTGGCCATGACCCTGCCGGACCGGGTCGGAGAGATCCTGGCCGCGGTCGGCACAGAACGTGAACCCGCTTCCCAACCCCCTGCGGAGACCAAGCCGAAGTCGACTAGGGAGCGGCGCGCAGAGGGCTTTGGGCCGATTCAGCTGGGTCGTTATCTGGGTTTGAAGAACTGGCAGGTGAAGCGTGCGCGTGAGCGTGGGCTGATCCCGGAGCCGGATACCGAGCATCACCGTTGGTCTGAGGAGCTGGCCAAGACGTTGCCCGACAAGGTAGAGGAGATCTTGGCTGTCGTCGGAGACCATCCTGGTTTGGGTTCAGAGAAGGCTGCGGAACATTTGGCTCAGCGTACTGGGCTGGATATCGATCGATCTGACGTCCAGCTTCTAGCTGAGCGCGGTTACCTGCGGCCAGTTGGTGACTTCCGTGGGTGGCCGTTGTATGCGACCGAGGGCCTCGATGTGCTGGCGCACTCAGTAGTCGCGGGGGTTGTTCAGGAGCGTCAGGCGTGGCTTGAGAGCAGTGTGACCAGCGAAGAAGCCGCTGAGCTTTTGTCCTGGTCAGTGGGCAGGTTTGAGGTGACGGCCGAGCGCCGCGGACTCTCCCCTGGCAGGTTCGGGCGTTTCGCGCGCGAAGATATCTCGCGGTTGACTGAGGATTCCCACCGCTAGAGATGTAGGCAGTGCGCAAGGCCTGGCGAGGAGCGTTAAACCTCCAAGCTGGGTCTTGACTCCGCGTAGCGCATTCTGTCTGCCAGTTGCGTTAGGCCCAGGTGTAGTTTTCGTCGCTCAGCGGAGGAAGTAGGCATGATGCAGCGTCTACGGCGGACTCAGGAGCCTGCAGCTGAGCCAGTGGGACTGGCGGAAACAGGTGAAGGCTGGCGGTCTGGCGGTAAGGCACCCAGACGACCTGCCCGGCCCCGAGGTGCTCGTCATCCTCGTAGACGCGCAGACGCGTCCGCATGCTGCTGCTGATCTGTATGCGATAGACGAGATGAACCTTACGTGGGGGAGTGCCACCGGGGCGCGAGACCATCGAGTCCAAAATCCAGGTGAAGCGTGGCGGCGATGGGATCGCGCAGAGGTCCAGATCCAACTCCTCCAACAGTTCACGATGCAACGCAGCAGGTAGATCCTCGGTGGCCTCAACGTTGCCACCAGGCAAGGTGTAGTGCTTGGTACCCAGGGCGTTCGTGCGACAGATCAGCGCAACCTCTTCGCCCTGGAAGATCACAGCCCCCACCCTGATCTTGATACGGCGGAATGCTTCCTCAGTCACCAAGACTCTCCCTGAGCTGCACAGGCGATACATAGCGCTGTTGCGCAGCAGCCTAACGCCCGGACGCTTTCGCCGAACTACGGGCGAGGCGACTGTAAGGGAGTCCTGACGGCCCTTGCTGGCTGTCTTCCTGCCGATCCATGAGCTGCCCCGCACCATCTGGGCAAATGGTCATCGCTGCACGCTGACAGGAAGCGTAGCGGCGTGCAATGACCCCTCTTCCCATCTGCTCTGCCAACCAGACTGGCCGCCCCGTTGGCTCGATCGCAGCCCTGCCCGGTGCCCGAGCCTGCACTACGCCCACTCGGGGGGCAACCGAGCAAAAACCGCTCGGTTGCCCCCCTCCCGTGCGCAGTGCGGTCGGTCGATCACCGGGCAGGGGCCCGCGATCGGTGCCGCCAACAGGGCGGCCAGCCCCTCCCCGGAGCAGAAAAAGATGAAGGGGAGAAGGGCATTGCGCATTCCCATTCGCTCGGGTCCTGGTGCGCTTGGCGCACGAGCCGACGAGGCCAATGAGGCCCTGACCGTTGCCTTGGATGGCCGTCCGGTCATCAACCTCGATCGCTACACCAGTGCCCGACGCGTCGCCTATACCGGGCCCGCACAGGTGACCGCTGCTCGACCGCACGTCGCTCTGGGTTACTACCAGCCCTGGTCGGCGGCCGAAGCTGGGCACACGATCGTCCCTGAGAGTACGCAGGGCATCCGACAGAGCGGTGAGCGCAAGCACCGTTGGTGGCAGGAGATCGCGGAGCGGTCCATGCAGGTGGCACGCAGCTTCTCGCGGCCTCCGGTCGCCATCGGCTGGTGGGAGACGCGGGAACTGAGGTCCCTCGCGGGCCCTGAGGGACGCGTGCTTGGGCTGCAGGCCCGAGTCCGTCACGTGCTGGAGGAGAAGACAGCCCTTGACGACATCCTGCGGGGTGCGGGGGTGTCTCCGAAGCTGTTCATCCGATCCGCCATCTACTCGGACCGACTGCCGAGCCTGAACAAGATGCGCCAGGCCGTCGGCACTCAGCGCATCGTCATCCAGGCAGGCCACAACGGTGGTGGCCGGGGCACGGTCTTCGTCGACGACGAGCGGGGAATGGAGCCGGCCGCTGCGATGAGCGGCCCGTGGAAGGTCTCGGCATTCGTCGAGGGCTGGAGCTCCAACACCACGGTCCTGTCGCTGCCTGACGGTAAGGGCGGCGTGCAGGTGTACGTCGACCGGCCCTCCCATACGGCGATGGCGGTATCGGAGCTCGGGATCGGCCCGGCCAAGGGAGCAGGGCATCAATGGGCCACTCCGTTCCCGGCCACCGACGTCGAGAACCTGGTTGAGGCGGCTGTCCGCATCGGTACCTGGGCCTGGCAGCACTACGGCCTGGTGGGCCTGTGGGGCATCGACACGATCTGGACGCCCGATGGCCCGGTCATCAACGAGATCAACGCCCGGATGCAGGGCACCACGGAGGTCTCCGGGGTCAATCAGCTGCTCGCCGGCTACCCCCCGCTGGTGGTCGCGCATCTGACCACGATGCTCGACCACCCGGTGCGCTGGCTTCCCGAGGCGGGGGCGTTCAACACCCAGACCGTTGCGTCCGCTCAGGGGAACACACCTGCTCCGTACTACGTGAAGGTGCGAGCACGCCGCCGCGTCCAGACGCCCGCCGGCTTCCGCGGATCTGGCCTCTACCGGTTCGACGGAACGCGCCTGACCTGGCACGGACCCGGTGCGAACCCCATCCAGGCCGACAGCGACAACGGGCTTGTCCTGCTGGCCAATGTCCCGGCCGGCGGCGTGACCTGCGAGGCCAACGCCGAACTCGGAACGTTCGAGGGCCTGACCGCAGGCCCCGCAGCACCCTTCGGCGGCCCGGAAGAGCTCTCCTCCCACGGCCGCGCACTCCTGGGTGCCTTCGACCGACTGTTCCTCCCCTGCAATGAAGGAGCCAAGTAATGTCCGTGACCCTCGAAGACCTGGTGAAGCAGTTCCCCCTGGCACGGCTGGACAAGGTGCGGGCGCTGGTTCCCCAGCTCCAGGAGCTGCCCACTGAAGCCCTCTCGCGGCTGCAGTACCTGTCTGCGCAGATCGGCTGCTACAACGGCTGCGACTTCTGCTCGCAGGCGGCCGGGCTCGACATCTGGCAGTTCACCCGTCGGGGGCTGACCGAGTTCATGGTGGCTGTCCGCTTCGCTGCGGAGGAGCTCGGCCTGCGGGTCGCGATGGGCCGCGAGGCGCACCGGCCGGGGACCATCTTCCCGTACCTCGACAACGATGTCATGAGCTACCGGTACCTCGACACCTACCTCGACCTGGCCGACAAGGCACTCGGCGCACGCGTGCGGGTGTCCAGCATCGGCTACTCCTCGAAATCCGAGCACCTGGTGGCGATGCACCAGCGCATCGTCAACGACCATGTGGACGTCCTCGACGGAGTCCGTATCTCCCTGACTCCCTACACCTACGGCTGGAAGGACCGAGCCAACACCAGCCGCGAGCAGTTCACTCGCGACCTCGCCAACGCCCTGAAGACCTACCGGAAGGTCTTCGACCAGCTCGGGCACGGCGCTGCCAGCGGTGCCGTGGAACTGCGCTTCGCCCCTCTGCTGGGCCTGGGCGAAGTGACCGACACGCACATGGACGGGCACCACGTCGTCGCGGCTGGCCCGCACCTGCTCATCAGCGTCAACCCGGTCACCGAACCGCTGCCCACGACCAAGGTCGCCGGACTCGGGGAGCGGAACGAGCCGCGCTTCACCAACCTGCCCCGAAAGTACCTCCACCTGACCGGTGACAGCCTGGAGCCGACCGCCGAGACCGTACGTGGCGCCCTTCGCAACAACCTCCAGAGCACGCACACGCGACGAGAGGTGGACCTCTACCTCTTCCGTAACGGGGACGGTCCCTACTACGCCATCGAACCCAACATGGCAGCCAACGGCCGATTCACCGCGCTGCACATCTACCTGCAGACGGAGAGCCGGAAGTCGGGCTACACCGACTCGACGCGGCCCTTCCTCAACACCCTGCTCGAGGTCAAGGAGCGGCACGGAAAGACTGACTGGAGCACCCCGTTCGATGACGCCACCTGGAGCGCCGTCGGCGAGGTGACGGCGGAACTGGCGAGGAAGGCGGAGGAACTCGACGAGTTCGACCGCGCCGCCGCCCGTCACATCCGCGTCAATGTCCTGCCGCTGGTGGAGACGTACATCAACGCGGTCCGCATCGCCGAGTACCCCGCGTCCACCGTCTTCTCGCCGAACTTCACGCTCGACACCGGCGAG
This sequence comes from Streptomyces sp. NPDC018833, assembly GCF_044390825.1. Taxonomy (NCBI): domain Bacteria; kingdom Bacillati; phylum Actinomycetota; class Actinomycetes; order Kitasatosporales; family Streptomycetaceae; genus Streptomyces; species Streptomyces sp. NPDC018833. The sequence continues at coordinate 83,504 of NZ_JBIRZM010000026.1, forward strand.
ATCGTCAACCAGGGGCGAGCCATGAACCTCTTCAAGGGGCTGGTGACTATTGAAGACGAGCCCATGACACCCCGTCAGGAGCGAGGCTACGGCGCCGAGAGCCTGTCCAGCCTGCGGGGAACCGTCTGGCGGGCTGCCCCGGTGCCCTTCCCCATCAACAACAAGGTCCTCAAGGCGTCCATCCGCGGAGGCAAGAACCTGCCCGGCGCGAGGGACTCAGTCGTCATCGAGGAACTCGACCCTCGTCACCTGCGGAACACCGAGCGGGATTCGGGCACGCGACTGCGCCGCTACCGGGTGACCGGAGTCGAACTCGAGCACCTCAGTTTCGGCGAAGGCAAGCGCCTGTACGGCCTGCCCGGCCTGACGGAGCGCCCCGCCACCTGATCCGCCGATCTCACTCGGCGTGAGAAGGGGTGTGCCGGACCCGCAGCAACCGGGTCCGGCACGCCCCCACCGTAAGCCCCCTCAAGCGGCTGATGCCGTCTGCCGGGGTGGCACCGACCAAGGAGGAAGAAACAGTGAACGACCCCAGCGTGTACGGAATCGCAGCAATGGCGCTCTGCGTCATGGCCGCGTTGGCCATTTCAGCGAGGGTCCTGCGCCACTGGGAGCAAACGCCGGCCACTGCGCGCGACCAGAGGTTCATGGAAGCCAGGCGTGCCGCGTACAAGACGATGAACCGGGAGACCCGCGCCTTCCACACCGCGCTCAAGGAGTACCTGCACAAGGGCGTCTTCGCCCTCGGCAGCGACGATAGCTGGCAGCTCGGCCAGCATCGCAATGCTCACCGTGCAGGCTATGCCGATGCGCAGATGGTGGCGTCAGAGCCCGTGCTGCAGGCTTCCCGCGACCTCAATCGGTTCCTCGCCCACGCCTACGGAGCGATCTGTCGGCTGGAGAAGGGTGAGGCCAGGGAGGATGAGAACGCTGGGACGGCACTCGCGCTTCTCCGTCAGTCCGAGCCGAAGCTCGAGGCGCTGAGCTCCCGGATGCGAAAGGACCTCGGCCTCGACAGCTAGCCCCTGCGAGCTGCCTCCCTCACACCTCACGGTGTGAGGGAGGCAGCGTTCTTCCACTACGGGTCTCTTCGGTGGCCAGTAGCGAAGGATTCCCGGCAGCAGGCTGGAGAAGAGACGGTCGGCAAGGGGGCTTTCCTTGTTGCAGCCGATGGCTCGACCTCCGCTGTCGATCCGCAGGAAGGCCGCCGAGTCTTGGCGCGCCCAGGCGGAGGGCCCGCTGTGCCCTGGCTCTGTCAGCCTCGCAGACGCGGTCGGAGTGTCAACCGAGCCAAAAGCGCGCTCGGTTGACACTCCGCCCTATTGCGCCTGCGTGACCTCCGACGCCAGCACACAGCTCGGAGCGAGCCCCACAGCGGGCCCTCCACCAAGCCCGCAGGGAGCGCCATGACCACCATCAGCCCCACCACTGTTGCGACCGACGACCAGGCCTGGAGCCCGGTCAAGGATCTCCTTGTGGAGGACGGGGTGTTTGTCTGCCAGGACGGGAGCGAGCACTCCCTGGACGACTGGGAGGACCACGTCCTCAACAGCTGTGCGTGGGCACCCGTTTCGCCGGACGATTTGTCGCTGGAGCTGAGCGACGCGGACCTCGACAAGCTGCAAGACAGCTGGTCCGCCAACTGAGACAGGTGGGGTGGGGCCACTCCGGCCTCACCCCACCCCTTCCTCTTCTCTACCTCACCGACGTGGCTTCACACGAAGAGGGTTGGCGTGCGTGCCCCTGAGCGACTCCTTGCGAGGCGCTCAGGGGCACGGGCTTGCTCGCACAGCACCGTTCGCACGCAACCGGGAGCCGACCAAGAACGCCGCAATGCCCGTCGCCGTGCCCCTGCCCCGTAGTTGCTGCCCGTGCCCCGACTCGCGGTGAGCGCTCTCCTCAGCGGTGCCGTTCTGGAGGCGTTGTCTTACGGAGGCGGGCGAACCGTGACTTCGACGTCCAGGAGACGCGCAGACGTCGCACTGCCTTTATGGGGCGCAAGGCAATCCTGGCCGGACTTCTTACCGGCTAGAGGAGCCTGGCAAACCCGGGGGGCAGGGCACAAGGGTAGAGCGCCCTTGTGCCCTGCCCCCCACCCCCCCCCGACGGCGAGACGCCCGAAGGGACTTA
>NZ_JBIRZM010000027.1:0-55072 GCF_044390825.1 Streptomyces sp. NPDC018833
CCCAAGGACGTCGAGCTCGCCGCATAACCCCAGCGAGCCCGAACCGCCCCAAACCCGACAGGGGCGCCTTGACGCAGGACATAGAGGCACCCCCCCGTGCCGCCCTCAGTCATGCGACCCGTCCCACCTGCGTGAACACCGGGTCCGCCGAGCGCTGAGCCATGGCACGGACACTTGGCTGTGCGGCGGCCGGGGGCGCCGCGGAGTCGAGCGCGCAAGCCACAACCAGCTCCGCCGGAGACTGCGGCGCGGGGCACGGGGCAAAGCCCCGAAACGGACCCGACCACCACCACCCAGCGCGCGCCCCGAAAAGAGCCGGCCCCCGCGCCCGCAAGGGCGTGGGGGCCGGGTCCTCGACGGAGGGGCGGTCAGCCGATCTCCGCACCGAACGTCGACAGCGCCTCCGTCACCGGCTGGAAGAACGTCTCGCCGCCCGACGAGCAGTCCCCGCTGCCGCCCGACGTCAGGCCGATCGCCGTGTCGCCCGAGAAGAGCGAGCCGCCGCTGTCGCCGGGCTCGGCACAGACCGTGGTCTGGATGAGGCCCTCGACGACGTCGCCGTTGCCGTAGTTCACGGTCGCATCGAGCGCGGTGACCTCACCGTCGTGGACCTGGGTCGTGGAGCCGCTGCGCTGCACCTGCATGCCGACGGTGGCGTCACCCGCCTTGGTGATGGCCTGCGCGCTGCCGTTGTAGAGGTTGACCTCGCTCGGGTGCGCGGTGTCTCCGTTGTACTTCACCAGCGCGAAGTCGTTGCCCGGGAACTGCGAGTCGACCATCGTGCCGATGGCCGCCCCGCCCGCCGAGTCCGACCACTCGCTGCCGGACTGGCCGCAGTGCCCGGCGGTGATGAAGTGCGGAGCACCGTCCTTGACGACGTTGAAGCCGAGGGAGCAGCGGCCGCCGCCCGAGTGGATCGCGTCGCCGCCGGCGACGAAGGGCTTGAACTCACCCCCGCTCCGCTTGAGTTCGGCCTTGGCGCCTAGACCCTTCACGACATCCTGCAGCTTGGCCAGTTCGGCGCCCTTGACCGTACGGTCCGCCGTGACCACCAGCTTGTTGGTGACCGGGTCGGTGGCCCAGGAGGTGCCCGGGATGCTCGCCCTGTCGGCCAGCGTCTGCCGGGCGCCGGTCAGTTCGGCCAGGGTGTTCTCGACGATCCGGGCCTTGCCGCCCGCCTCGCGCACGGTCTGCGCCGCGTCCTCGGAGACGACGTTGACCACGAGGGCCTTGGTGTCGGCGTCGTAGTAGGCGCCGGCACCGTCGGCGCCCAGGTCCGCCGTCAGCGAGAGGGCGAGCGTCCCCGCCGCCGGTGCGCTGAGGGACTTCACGGTGAACTGCTCAGTGCTGTCACTGGCGTTCGCACTCTGGAACGTGACGCCCGCGGCGACCAGGGCGACGACCGCGCCGCCCGCCACGGCGATTCTTCTCCTGGGTATGCGCCGGTGCTTCAAGACATGACCTCCTGTGGGGGCCGCGCCCGGACAAGTGGGGTGCCCGGACACGGAGGATGGATCGCCCACTATTCCGAGGCGTCGCACTCGCACACAAGGCCGACTCATGGACGGACACACGACAACTCGCCTGCGTTCACAGCCTCTTCACAGGAACACCGCCACCCTTCGGCTCGGTTCACCGGCCATGAAGATGCGCCTGCCGCCGGACGCCCACCCGCCACGTTCACGTGCCGGCTCGATCCACCGCATTCCGGACACAGCGCCACCCGCGGGACCGACATCGCCGCACCCCGGGCTCCCCGCCGTGGCGGCAGCGGCGGATACTGGGACGCCATGCCCGTCGGCCAGCGGGCATCCGCCGCGAAGGGGACAGTGTGCATCGATGTGAGGACGGACGACGGCCGCACTCTGGTGGCCGAGGAGTGGGGCGCGCCGGACGGCACACCGGTGCTGCTGCACCACGGCACTCCCGGCAGTCGCCTCGGCACCGCGCTGCACGATGTCACCGAGCGCCATCCCCAGGTGCGTCTCTTCGCCTACGACCGCCCGGGGTACGGGGATTCCGACCGCCGCGAGGGCCGCCGGGTGGCGGACGCGGCCCGCGACGCGGCGGCGGTCGCCGACGCACTCGGCATCGGCACGTTCGCGGTCGTCGGCCGCTCGGGGGGCGCGCCGCACGCGCTGGCCTGCGCGGCACTGCTGCCGGAGCGGGTGACGGCGGCGGCGGCACTGGTCAGCCCCGCCCCACGGGACGCGGACGGGCTGAGCTGGTTCGCGGGCATGACGCCGATGAACGTGGACCAGTACACGCTCGCCACCACCGACCCGGCGGCGCTGGAACGGCTGCTGACCGCCCTCGCCGACGAGATCCGCCCCGACCCCGTACGACTGCTCGACCAACTGCGCGGCGCGCTCTCGAAGGCCGACGAGCCGGTGCTCGCCGACGAGCGGGTCCGTGCCGTGCTGCTCGCCAACTACCGTGAGGGCCTGCGGGTCTCGGCGTACGGCTGGTTCGACGACACGGTCGCGCTGGCGACGCCGTGGGGATTCGACCCCGCAGTGATCGAGCGCCGGGTGCTGTTGTGGCATGGCGCGGAGGACGTCTTCTCGCCGGTCGGCCACTTCCACTGGCTCGCCGGACGCATCCCCCGCTGCACGGCCGTGCTGCAGCCGGGTGCCGGGCACTTCACGGCGCAGTACGCACTCGGCCGGGCCCTGGAGTGGCTGCGCGAGGGGTGACGAGCGCCGGGCCGGCGGAAAGGTCGGGCCGAACGTGCAGGTCTCCGTTCCTCCCCGCGGGTGGAAGCCCCCACCCGGTGGGTCCGGGCAGGGGCGCGCGTCCGGCGGGGGCAGGACCACCCGCGTCAGTAGACGCTGACTCCGTAGGCGCTGAGCGCTTCGGTGACCGGCTGGAAGAAGGTCGTGCCGCCCGTGGAGCAGTTGCCGCTGCCGCCGGAGGTCAGGCCGATGGCCCGGCTGCCGGAGTAGAGCGGACCGCCGCTGTCGCCCGGCTCGGCGCAGACGTTGGTGCGGATCATGCCGTAGACGATGTCGCCGCCGCCGTAGTTGACGGTGGCGTTGAGGCCCGTGACGCTGCCGCTGTGGGTGCCCGTGGTGGAACCGCGGCGGGTGACGGACATCCCGACGGTGGCGTTGGCCGCGCTGGTGATGTCGACGCTGCCGACGGTGCCCGGGTGGGACAGCGAGGTGTTGGAGTAGCGGACGATGCCGTAGTCGTTGCCGGGGAAACTGGACCCGGCCGTGGGGCCGATGGTGGTGGTCCGCGAGGAGTTCGTGTACCAGGTGCCCGCGCCGTCGGTGCAGTGGCCGGCGGTCAGCAGGTAGTAGGTGCCGCTGCTGGTGCGGACGTTGAACCCGAGGGAACAGCGCCAGCTGGAGGCGTAGATGGCATCGCCGCCCGAGATGAGTTTGGAGAAAGTGCCGGGGGTGCGCTCGATGCGCAGGGCGCCGGCGTTGCTCCCTGCCTCACGCTTGATCCTGGCGATCTCGGCCTGGGAAACGGTGCTGTCTGCGGTGACGACAAGGGTGTTCGTCGCTTTGTCGATGTGCCAGGCGGTGCCGGCCACATCGGCTTCGAGCACGGCGTCGCTCGCAGCGGAGAGCTGAGTCGCGCTGTAGGTCTGCGCCTGGTCGGCGCTCGCGGTGGCGGTGGGGAGAGCCAGTGCCGCGGCCGCGATCAGGCCGGTGGACACGGCGAGCAGGCGGGTGCGTCTGCCGGTGGGGGTGCGGGGGATGGTGCGCTTGATCCTCACTTGTCGTTCCTCCCGAGGGGAAAGGGGGCCCTTTTCGTGGGGGTGGGGCCCGGTGAGGCGCAGTCATGAAGCACGGCGGCCCGTTCGAAAGTCGGACAAGCCATGCCCCTGACAAGCGCTGATTCGGGAGTATTCGCGGCGTCTACCAACCGCACAAGGGCGACTTTCGGCCGCCGTGCACATGCACGACGGCCGGCCCCGGCGGCTGGGATGCGCCGGGGCCGGTCCTGCTCTGCTGTGCTCGGGTCGCCCCTTGAGACGGGTCAGGCGCCGACGAGGTTCCGTTCCGCCGGCCTCGACCGCGGCGGACAGGGTGCTGCCCGGCGGTGGGGAGGGGCAGATGAAGTGGTCGGCGAGGCACACGGGGGCAGCAGCGCCCGGGTGAAGTCGATGTCGACGGTGACATCCGGCGCGGGGGCGGCGGGCCGCAGGAAGCGGAAGCGGTGTGTCTCTCCCCGCTGGTCGCGTCGGCGAAGAGCGCCACAGCGAACTGTCCGCCTCGATCGCCGCCTTGAGGGCGCACGGGGTGCCGCCGACTTCGAAGACGATCTCGCCGCCGATGCCGAGCGCTCTCGTGTCCGTCCGCGTTCTCGACCCGGACGCGCGTGCTCCTCGTACGGCCGGAAGCGTCCGGGCAGCACCCACCGCGGGTCGTACGCGGTGGCCTCGATCCCCTGGAACGCCTTGCGCGCCGGTGCGTCAGGGGCGAAGTCACATGCGGCTCACAGTCCTTCGCGGCGCATGACGCGTTCGGCGGCCAGCGTGCCCGACCCGGGAGTCGGGGGTGGGCGTGTGGTCGGCGGTGAGCCGGACGCTGCCGGTGAACGGCTGTCCGTCGACGGTGAGACCGTCCTCGGGCCCGGCGGTCAGCACCACCTCGTCCCCGTCCTCCAGCCATGTCCCCGGGACGGCCGGAATTCACCCTCCCGGTGGTCGGCCAGCCTGGGTACACCTCCGCCGAAGGCAGGGGGAGGCTGCCCATGAGGGACAGCGGACCGTAAGGACCGCAGACCATGGCCGCACGGCGTGCGTGCCACGGGTGCCGGTTCCGCTCGTGCTGCTCCTCGTGACGGTTCCGCTCGTCCGTGCTCATGCGGTCAACCCTTCCACCAGGCTCACCGCGACCCGGGTACGAGCTGGATCGGCATACTGCTCGCCGACGGAGCTTCCGGCCGTCGGGGCAGGCCGGGACGCCCTGTCGATGTGGCCCGGGAGCGAGGTGGCGACGCCGGGCCGGACGCCCCGTCAGCAGCCGTCGCAGGGGCAGCAGCAGTCGCAACCGTCGCAGCCGTCGCAGTCCCGGCAGCAGCCCTCGCGCTTCTTGCGGGACCAGGGTCCCTCGTACTCCTTGGCGCAGCAGATCCGGCACGTGCAGAAGAGCCCGACGAAGACGGCACAGCCGGCCCAGAAGCCACGCCGCTTGGGCTCCGGTGACCGGCCGCCGAACTGCGGCGGCAGACCCCCGGGTCCCCCGGGCACGCCGGGTCCGCCCGGCGATCCGCCGCCGTAGGGATGGGCGGGGCCGTACGGCCCCGGGGCGCCGAAGGAGCCGCCGCCGGAGGCGTACGGATTGCCCTGCGACGGCCCCGGCTGCCGGTGCGAACAGGTGGCCGTGCCGAATGTGCGGTTCACCGAGGTGCGCAGTTCGTGCGCGAGCAGCACGTGCACCAGCCGGTCGTCCACGAAGCGGACGTCCTTCAGCGCCAGCCTGATCCCGTGCACCGCGTCGTCGGCGAGGCGGCGCGCCTCGGCGAGGGAGGTGCCGGTCACGGTGAGAGGGTTCCACGCGCCCGACGCCGCGTCAGTCTCCTTGTCCTCCACGGCATCCAGCAGATGCGCGAGCCGCCCGAAGAGCCGCCCGGCCTCGGCGAGCGGCGCCATGTTCTCGGGGCGGCCGGCGAGCACCGCGGTGTGCGCGAACGCGGCGGCGGTCGCGGTCTCGGTCGGCTCGGTGACGGTGAGCAGGGAGGTACCGGGCCCGGTCAGCGCCTCGATCCCGGTCTGCCGGTCGACGGCGTCGACGAGGAGCGCCGTGTCGAACCCGAGGGCGGCACCGGAGCGCGCGCCCGCCCTGTCCCAGCCCGCGGCGACGCGGCGAGCGGCCGCGGCGACCGGCCTGCGGGCCAACACGCCGTCCCTGTCGGCGACGTGGTCGCGCACCTTCGCCGAGGCGAGGACGAGCGAGACGGCCGCGGCCAGCTTCGCGCCCTCGCCCCGGGCAACGGGCGCGGTGCGCATGGCACGCAGCGGGCAGGGTCCCGCGGTGCGCCGCTGCGCAGGGGTGCGTTCGCCCTGAGCCTCCGTCAGAACCGAGACGATCAGGCCGTCGTAGTTCGTCACGATGCGGGCGAACTGCCCGTGGTCGGCGCGAAGCGCCAGGCACAGCCCGCACAGGTGCGCCATCCACTCGGTCCTCAGTGCGTCACCGAGCCGGTGCGAGCACGGCCTGACTATTCCGAACAAGTGGGTCCCCCGTGAGTCGTTCGACAGATCGGGGGCATCGTACCGACGGGTCGTTCACCCGTACGTCCCCAAGGTCACCCGTCTGGTCCGACTTTTGTATTTTGATCCCCTCATGCCGCCTGTGCAGCAAGAACCTTGACGAATCGCCACATCTTCTGCACCAGTACCGTCACGAATCCTCTGCGCGGCGGCTATCCACTTGGCGCGCGATCCGCATGATGGACGACCATAGGGGTGCGGAACGACAGACCGCAGTGAGACCACTGCAGCACGGAAGGAGGCGTCCATGGGTTCGGTACGCAAGGCGAGCGCCTGGCTGGGACTCGTCGAGGACAACGACGGGCGTTACTACGACGACGAGTACGCCGAGGGCGCGGAGACGGGTGACGCATGGGTCACCGACCCCCGGGTGCGTGTGGCCTCCGAATCCGCGCAGCAGGAGGGCCGCCGGATCGCCACGGTCTCCCCGGACGGGTTCCGGGACGCCCGGGGCATCGGTGAGCTGTTCCGCGACGGCGTTCCCGTCATCGTGAACCTCACGGCGATGGAGCCGACCGACGCCAAGCGCGTCGTCGACTTCGCCGCGGGCCTCGCCTTCGGCCTGCGCGGCTCCATCGAGCGTGTGGCGACGCGGGTCTTCCTGCTGACCCCCGCCGACACACAGATCGTCAGCGGCGACCCCGGGGGCCGTTCGCAGGACGGCTTTTTCAACCAGAGCTGAGCAGGGCCCTCGCCGGTCGGCTCCCTGGGCCGGCAGCCGGCCTACCGGAACGCGTCGAGGCCGGTGAGCGCCTTGCCCAGCACGAGCTGGTGCATCTCGACGGTGCCCTCGTAGGTGAGCACCGACTCGAGGTTGGTCGCGTGCCGCATGACGGGGTACTCCAGGGAGATCCCGTTCGCGCCGAGGATGGTGCGTGCGGTGCGGCAGATCTCGATCGCCTCGCGCACGTTGTTGAGCTTTCCGAAACTGACCTGCTCCGGCCGCAGCTTCCCGGCGTCCATCCGCCTGCCGAGGTGGTGGGCGAGCAGAATGCCCTTGTGCAGCTCGACGGCCATGTCGGCGAGTTTGGCCTGGGTGAGCTGGAAGCCGCCGATCGGCCGGCCGAACTGTTCGCGCGTCTTCGCGTACGCCACCGCCGCCTCGAAGCTGGAGCGCGCGGCGCCCATCGCACCCCACACGATCCCGTAGCGGGCGTGGCTCAGACAGCTGAGCGGTCCGCGCAGACCGGTGACATCGGGCAGCACCGCGTCGGCGGGCAGCCGTACGTCGTCCATGACCAGTTCGCTGGTCACGCTCGCGCGCAGCGACCACTTGTGCTTGATCTCGGGCGCGGAGAATCCGGGGCTGTCGGTGGGCACGACGAAGCCGCGGATGCCCTCGTCCGTCTGCGCCCACACGACCGCGACGCCGGCGACGGAGCCGTTGGTGATCCACATCTTGCGGCCGGAGAGCACCCAGTCCGAGCCGTCGCGCTTGGCGTAGGTGCGCATGGCGGCGGGGTCGGAGCCGTGGTCGGGCTCGGTGAGGCCGAAGCAGCCGATGATCTCGCCCGCGGCCATGCCCGGCAGCCAGCGCTCCTTCTGCTCCTGGGAGCCGAAGCGGTGGATCGCGTACATGGCCAGCGACCCCTGCACGGAGACGAGGGAGCGGATGCCGGAGTCGGCGGCCTCCAGCTCCAGGCAGGCCAGCCCGTACTGGACGGCGGTCGCCCCAGCGCAACCGTAGCCGTCGAGGGACATGCCGAGCGCGCCGAGGGAACCGAGTTCGCGGGCCAGCTCGCGGATACCGGGGAGCTCGCCGCGTTCGTACCAGTCGGCGATGTGCGGCATGACGCGGTCGGCGGCCCAGGCACGGACGGTGTCGCGGATGGCGAGGTCCTCGGCGTCGAGCAGGTCGTCGATGCCGAGCGGATCGGCCGGGTCGAAGGGCGGAAGCTTCGAGGATGCGGACATGAGGTGGCCTCCGGCGGCTCTCCGGCAGCTCGGCGCTGCGGAACACTGATGACGGGCTAGCCGAAAACTAGCAGTGCTAGTTACGGCTACGCCCGACGTTACGGCTCAGTGTGCCGCGCGTCCAGACCCGACGGCTGCCTGGCGCCGGCGACCGGCGACCGGTTGCGCGGAGCGCGCTCCCGCGCCCCGGTCGTCGCGCACTGCGGCCGCCGTGGGCGGGGCCGGGTGGTGTCCGGATGGGCTGTCCGCTCAGCCGCGCCCGGCGGTGTCGTCCTGCGGCGGGGGGCTGCGGGGCCCCCTGATCGGGGCTGCCTACTCAGCCATGGCCGGCGACGTCACTGCGGCGGGGGGTGGGCGGGCACCGGGCTACCTCAGAGGTGCCCGGCGACGTCGTCCTGCGGCGCGGACCGGGTGGTCAGCGGTCCTCCCGGCCCGCGACTTCCCGGGATGCCCGCCGTGGAGCGGAGCTCGCCGGTTCCAGCGCGGACAGCTACCGCGGCCGGCAATCGTTCGCCCGAGCTCTCGTGGCGCACCTCGTCGCGTCCGGCGCGGGACGGCTCGCGGGACGGCGGGATCGCCGCGTCGGGGCGCGGGCAAGCGTCGGGGCGAGCGGCCGTGTCGGGGCGGACGGCCGCGCATTCCATCGCCCTCGGCAGTCGCAGCGCGGCGACCGCCCCGAGGAGCAGCAGGCCCGCGCTGACCAGCAGCGCGACGTGCAGGCCGTGGACGAAGGAGTGGCGGGCGGTGGTGCGCAGCAGGTCGCCGACGGGGCCGCCGAGGCGATCGGCCTGCTGGTAGGCCTCGCCCAGCGAGTGCGCGGCGGCGGAGCTCGCGGACGCGGGCACGCCCGCCACGGCGGCGACGGCGGGCCCGTATGCCGCGTTCATCACGCTGCCGAGCAGCGCGATGCCCATGCCCGCGCCGAGCTGGTAGGAGGTCTCACCGATGGCGGCAGCTCCCCCTGCCTGCTCGGGCGGCGCCTCGCTGAGCATCGACTCGTACGCGGCGAACAGCGTGGTCTGCAGGCCGAAGCCGAGCAGGACGAAACCCACGGTGAGCAGCAGCGGCCGGTCGTGCTGGCCCATGAGGACCAGCAGCAGCACGGCCGCGGCGGTCAGGACGAAGCCCCAGCCGACCATCCGGCGCGGCCCTGTGCGGCGCAGGGTGTAGGAGCCGGTGGCGCCGGCGGCCATCGCGGCGAAGGTCAGCGGCAGCAGTCGCAGCCCGGTCTCCAGCGGGCTGAGCCCGAGGACCAGCTGGAGGTACTGGACGGCGATCAGTTCCAGGCCGACCAGCGCCAGCATCGCGAGGACGATGCAGCCGACGGACGTGGAGAACGCCGCCCGGGCGAACATGCGCATGTCGATGAGCGGATGCTCGCGCCGCTTCTGCCGCCGCACGAAGACCACGAGGAGCGCGGTGCCGACGAGCAGCGGTCCGACGGCCCTGATGTCCAGTAGTGCGGCGCCGGCGCCGAGCCGCTTGACTCCGAGGACCACCCCGAGGACACCGGCCGCGGCCATCAGCGCGCCGAGCACGTCCCACGGACCGTCGTGTCCGCCGCGTGACTCCGGCAGGAGCCAGCGGCCGACGGGCAGGATGAACGCCATCAGCGGGATGTTGATGAGGAAGACGGAGCCCCACCAGAAGTTCTCGACGAGGAAGCCGCCTAGCACCGGTCCGGTCGCGGCGCCGACAGCGGCGACCGCGGTCCAGATGCCGATGGCCGTGGCACGCTCGCGCCGGTCGGGGAAGACGGCGCGCAGGATGGAGAGCGTCGCGGGCATGATCATCGCGCCGCCGACGCCGAGCAGGGCACGGGCACAGACCAGCACTTCAGGAGTGGGCGCGAAGGCGGCGACGGCGGAGGCGAGCGCGAAGAGCGCGTAGCCGATGAGCAGCAGCCGTCTGCGTCCGACCCGGTCGCCCAGCGTGCCGAACATGATCAGCAGCGAGGCACAGACGAGGGGATAGGCGTCCACGATCCACAGCAGCTCGACACCGCTCGGCCGCAGGTCCTCCGTGACGGCAGGGACGGCGACATGCAGGACGGTCGCGTCCAGGGCGACGAACAGCAGGCTGACGCACAGGACCACCAGGACGACCCAGCGGTTGGCACCGCCGCCGGCGGCGCGCAGGCGTGCCCCGGCCGTGGTCGTCACGGACATGTACGAACCTCCCAGTGAAGCCTCGCGCTCGGTGGACCGGCCGGGGACGGTGCTGCTGGCAGGTCCCCGCAGGCGGCCCGGCATCGACGGGCGAGTGAGCGCCAGCGTACGCGAGTTCGCGCGGGGTGCGCGTGGCCGATCTCTCACCTGCGCTCACGGCCGGTGTGGCGTACGCCACTCCACCCACCGGAGAGGGCGGATCCCGAGCACTCCTGAACGGTACGGAAATTCCACGGGGTACCCCGGTGAACCATTTCCCGATGCCCTCCATGAATCGCCCCGGGAAGACCGTCCGATAAACAGGGAACAAGGCCAGCGGTTTTTCCTGACGGGCCATGAATAGAAGAGGATCTGAGACAAACTCCACATCACATAGGCATCACGAAAGGAGTGGATCGACCTGACGCGGCACTCACTCGCTGTAACGTCGATTGGGTGCGTACCGACATCTTTGCCCGGCTGGACCGGGAGCCGGAACCGCCGAAGATAGAGATCCCGCGGATGAGCCGCACACGTCTCGCGCTCTTCGGCGGGACGTCCGCGTTCTATGTGGCCATCGTCGTCGCCGTGCTGGCGTCGACCTGGCTCGTGGCCCTGGACTGGAAGCTCATGCTCTTCCGTCCGTACGAGCAATGGCCCGAACAGCACGCGTTTCTCGATTACTTCGTGGTACTCGGCCAGCGCGGCCCGACGGCCGTCATGGTCGCGGCGTGGCTGGGCTGGCGCTCCTGGCGTCAGCACACCCTCAGGCCCCTGCTGGCGCTCGGCGCGGCTCTGCTGCTGCTGAACGCCACCGTGGGTGCGGTCAAGATCGGACTCGGCCGGCTCGGCCCTCACTACGCGACGCAGATCGGCTCGGCCGAACTCTTCGCCGGCGGCGATATATTTCCTTCCGGACATACCGCCAACGCCGTGGTGACATGGGGCATTCTGGCGTATCTGGCCACCACGCCGAGGGCCCGCCGGTATCTGTCGGCCCTGTCCGCCGTGGTCTCCCTCGGTGTCGGACTGACCACCGTCTACCTCGGTACGCACTGGCTGAGCGACGTCCTGCTCGGCTGGGCCGCCGGACTGCTGATCCTGCTGGGACTGCCCTGGTGCGAGCCGGTCATCGCCCGCGCCGAGCGATTCATCCTGGCACTGCGCGACCAGTGGCGGGCGCGCCGGACACTGTCCCCCTCCCGCCCGGTCGCTGCCGGGGGGCCGAGGCCCGCGGTGTTCCCGCCCCGGGTGCACGCGCCCGCGGCGGACGATCCGTCACGGGAGCCGGTCGCCATGGTCGGTGGCGCCCGGCCCGGTCCGCCGGCCGGCACGAGGACGACGGCGTACCCGACGGCGACGCATCCCCAGCGCCCGCACGCGGTGCGCTCCGAGCGTTCGCCCGTCACCCCGTCGGGCAGCAGACGCCCGCCGCACTCGCGGCCCGTCACGGGCGGCTGAACAGGCGGCACGATCCACGGAAGGCCCCGGCACACAACGTGCCGGGGCCTTTCGCCGTACGTGGGTCCCTGCCGCCCGCGTGCCGCTTCAGCCCTTCCAGCAGCGGATGACGGTGCCGTCGCGCACCTCGAAGTTGAGGCGGCCCACCATGTACTCCATCGTGATGATCGAGCCGGGCGGCAGTGCCCTGACCGTCGTCCAGCCACGCTCACGGGCCTGCTGCTCGGCGGCCTGGGCGCCGAGGCCGACATAGGAATCCGGCGTGTCGTCGGGCTGCTCGGGAGGTGTCGGTATGGGTGCCATGCAGTCCACCGTAGATGGCAGCGGACGGTGACGGAAGCCGGGAACTCGATCACCCCAGCAGCCCCGTGTACCTCACCGGTCACGCTTCTGTCACAGGTTCCCGACACCGCTCCGGTGGAGTTCCGCGTGAGCCCGTTCACTCGAACGGGTGCTGCGCGGGTGTTCGCCGAATAATTCGGCGGGAGGCCTTGGCGATCATGCCCGATTTCCGCTGCCGAATTACCCTGAGGGGTCGGCTGGCCGAATTGACACGGACGATGAATTCACCACTTCCTTACCAAATCCCCTCATCCGTTACCCCGCGCGATCGGTCCCGGAGGCCAGAGCACGAGAGAGACGGTCGCGTACGTCCCTGATGCGGTCGGTCAGCTCGGGCGGCTCGACCACCTCGAAGTCCACGCCCATCAGCATCACGTGGATCACCAGCACGTCCAGACCGGCGGCCCCGGTGCGCAGCAGGCAGCGGGACGCGTCGATCGCCTCCAGCACCCCGTCCAAGGGCCCGATGGTCTGCGCCGCCTGCTCGGCAGAGGTATGGAGTCTGATCACCGCGCGGGCCGCGTACGCGGCGGTGGAGACACCTCGGGATACGTAGGCGGCCAGGTCGTCGGCCGGCGGCGTGCGCGGGGCGAAGCGCGGGCCGTGCGGGGGCTTCGGCGTGATCCGGTCCGCGCGGAACGTCCGCCAGTCGGCCCGGTCGAGGTCCCAGGCCACGAGGTACCAGCGGTGCTCGGTGCACACCAACCGGTGCGGCTCGACGGTGCGGCGGGTCGCGGTGCCGGCGTGGTCGAGGTACTCGAACCGCAGCCGCTCGCTGTCGCGACAGGCGTTCGCGAGCTCGGTCAGCACCGACGGGTCGAGCTGCGCCCGGGGCGTGCGCAGCATCGGCACGGTGAAGGCGTTGAGTGCGCTCACCCGGCGGCGCAGCCTGCCCGGCAGCACCTGCTCCAGTTTGGCGAGCGCGCGCACGGAGGTCTCACCGATGCCCTCGATGCCCTGGCCGGCCGCCGTGCGCAGTCCGACGGCGACGGCCACCGCCTCGTCGTCGTCGAGCAGCAGTGGCGGCAGTTCGGCGCCCGCGCCGAGCTGATAGCCGCCGCCCGTGCCGGGACTCGCGTTGACGGGATAGCCGAGCTCGCGCAGCCTGTCGACGTCACGGCGCACGGTGCGCGGGGTGACGCCGAGCCGTTCGGCGAGATCGGCGCCCGACCATTCGCGATGAGCCTGCAGCAGCGAGAGCAGGCGCAGGAGTCGTGCCGAGGTCTCCAACATGGCCCGAGTCTGCCAGCCGTTGCGGACAGTTTCTGTCCGCAGGCCGCAGGCCGCAGGCGCCGGGATGCGGGGTCGCGGGGTCGCGGCAGCGGATCGGTCCGTCGCCGTGACGCGTACGCCAGAGGTCGTTGTCGCCCGTGTACAGGGCCCGGCAGCCAGACCGCTGTCCGTGCGCTGCCTCGGGTAGACGCAGACCCCTTCTTGTCCCAGACGTCGTCGAGGATCCGGGAGATCCGGATGCCCTCGGCGTCCGCGGCGGGACGCGGCCGCAGCTCCCACAGTTGCTCCTTGCCGCCCGCGGAGTCGGCGATGGAGGCATGAGGGAGGGTGAAGCCGAAGACACGGCCCCCGCCCGTCACGGGCACCTCGTGCACCCGGCCGCCCGAGCTGAGGCGGGCCTCCGCCACGGCGACGTCCCCCAGCTCCGTGCCGTACAACAGCCCTCCACGGACATCGCGCCCCGCCCCGGCGTGAGAGCGATGTCACCCGCCTCGGCGTGTGGGGCGCGGAGCCGGCAGCGGACCGCGAGGCCGCGCGCCGCCGTGGGATACGAGACCCGTACGGCTATCCGGTCCGGATCGCGTCAGATCGACCAGGGCCCGCAGATCCCGCGCACCGGGCTCGACGGCCTCCCCGGATTGCGGTGAATACCTCCCAGCGGCCCTCTGCCAGCTCGGTCCCGGCTTCGAGTACCGCCTTCGCCGTGCCGTCACCGACGTCGGTCAGGGGCAGCCGCACCTCCTCGCCGGCGCTGCCGGCTCCGACGCGCCGCAGGACGAGCGCGACGCCGGCTCCCACAGCCTCGAAGACGACGGCTCCCTATGCGCCGGCGACGCGGTGCGCCCGCGGGGTCCGCCGCCCGCCTGCCGTGGTGGACGTGCTCAGGTGCCCTTCTTCCCTCGGCGGATCACGTCCGCGGCAACATAACGCAGCCCATAAGCCCCGTCATAGAGCGCGCTTCCGCCGCGGTGCAGCGCTTCGCGCAGCGAGCCGACCCTCTTGTGCCGCACATCACGGGCCACGAGGTCGGCGAACAGCGCCTCGTGCCGCTCGGCGATACGGGCCGGGTCGAACCGGGCGGAGGCGGCCAGCGCCGCCTGCCCGGTGCGCCGGCGCAACTCGTCGTCCTCGATCAGCCCGAGCAGCGCCGCCGCGATCGCGTCCACGTCGCCGACCGGCACGAGCCGGCCGTCGACGCCGTCCTCGATGATCTCGCGCGGCCCATGGGGGCAGTCGGTCGAGACGACGGGGAGGCCGCAGCGCATGGCCTCCACTATGGTCATGCCGAAGGACTCCATGGTGGAGGTGACAGCAGCCACGGAGCCCTTGACCCACTCGGCCTCCAATGGGTTGGCCGTGCCCATGAGGAAGACGTGGTTCTGCAGGCCGCGCTTGTCGATCAGGGCGCGCAGGGCCTCCTTCTCGTTGCCGGTCGCGTCCCCGCTGCCGTAGATCCGCAGTCTCCAGTCGGCCCGGACGGCGACCACCTGGGCGAAGGCCTCGATGAGCACGTCGTAGCGCTTGACGCGGGTGAGCCGGCCGGCCGCCACGACCCATTTGGCGGTCGAGTCCGCGGGCGCCACCTTCGGCGGCGGCACGCTGTTGGGCACCGCCTCGATACGGACGCCGGGCAGGTCGAGCTGCTCGCGGTAGGCGCGTGCGTCGGCCTCGGTGACCGTGGTGACCGCATCCAGGACCGCGTAGCGGTGGGCGATCTCCCGGCGCAACCGGTAGCCGTGGCCGTCCAGCGTCAGGTGCTCCTGGCCGATCCGCACGATGTCGCGCGGGGCCTGGCGGGCGATGTGCACATTGAGGCCGGGTCTCGTGCCGACGACGACGTCGGCGTCCAGCGACTGCAGATGGGCCTCGATCCGGAGGTCGGTGAGGCGGCTGTACTGCTTGTGCCTCCCGTCGCCGCGCGGGAAGACCTTCGCGGGCCGCGCGGCGAGCGGGTCGTCGCCGTCGTAGCCGGGGCTCTTCTTGCGCCGGTCGACGAGGTGCTTCAACGTCACACCCTCCGGAGCGCCCATGGTGGGCTCGTCGCGGTGGCGGAAGACGGAGACGATCTCTACCTCGTGCCGTTCGGCGAGCGTCCGGGCGAGGTTGAACGTCGTCCGGATCGTTCCCCCGATGCCATAGGCATTGTGGAGCAGAAATGAAATACGCATGCCTCGTCGCGTCCCCCTGACGTGCTTCGCTCCCCCGGTCCTGAGGGCGCCCCGTAAGAACTGTACTGGCCGGTCAGGGGCGGTACGGGAGCTGGGGCACGGTGAAGCAGTTCCGCGGTGGTGCACGAACTGCGCCGGGGGGCGGTCGTGTTCGGCGCGGAGCCCGGCGAGTTCCCCCGCGCCGGCACCGGCTCGCGTCCCAGACACACCCGATGAAAACGACCGGTGAACACAGCCGACGACACGACCGACGACGCACCGGACCCACCGGTCCGCACCGATTCCGTTGCCCCGCCACGCCGCCGCAGGACCACCGCGCCACCGATTCGGTGCCCCTTCACGCGTGACCCCTGCCGCATATCACCCGTTGACCCGTTATGAGCCGGGACCCGCCCGGCGCACCTGATCAAGTCCGAGGAGCCACCCGTGCCGCGCATGCTCGACGTCAGCGAGGACGTACGCGCCGAGATCGGCGACGAAGAAGCCGACCGGCTGCTCGCCGGCCACAACGCACCGGGCAGCTACGACTGCACCTCCTGTCGTACCCCGGGCGACTCCGACCAGGAACGCACCAGCACGGTGCTGTTCGTCGGCGAGGAGACCGCCGTTCTCGCCTTCGCCCACGCAACCTGCATCCCCTCGCAGGTCGTCCAGGTCGCCGAGGACCAGCTCCAGGGCGCCGTCCGGTCCATCACCGGTGAGGAGCCGCGGATCGAGGGCGCGGCGCCCGAGCAGGCCGTGCTGGGCGTCACCAGCGGCCTGATCCTGATCAACGGGGCGCTGCACCCCGCGCTCGTCGTCGAACCGACCGCGCCCATCGCCCGGCCCGGCACCTCGGGGTTCGGCGGAGACGAGTTCCTCCCGCTCCTCGTCGAGCAGGGCTTCCGGCCGGTCTCCGACGTGAACCAGGTTCCGGCGCAGCTGCCCGGATGGTCGGTGCTGGTGGCCATGGGCCGGCTGCACGCCGTGCTCCAGCCCGGTACGGGCGGCGGCGGCCAGGTCGCCTGGTGGCAGGCCCATCAGCCGCTCCAGGTCACCGAGGGCTGGCGTACGGCGGCCAACAAGACGCACACCGTGCTCGTCTTCGCCGCGCCGGTCGGCTCCATCGGTCAGCAGCCGCGCGAGGACCTGCTGCGCGACGCCCTGGAGAAGGCTGCCGCGAACGGCCGTCTGGTGGCCGCGGCGATGCCGCTGGCGGGCACCTGACCGTTCCCCTGTCGGCCTCGGGACGGCATACCGCCCGGTCCGGGCCCTGCCGTGCCGGGAGCCGCGCCGGCACGCGGACGTACGCCTGGAGCGCCCCACCGCCCCTGGCGCGCGCCCGTGTGCCCGCGCGGAACCGCAAGGGCTTTCGTCCCCTGGAAGAATGCAGCTCGTCCCAGCCCGCATCCGCAGCACTTCCCCGTCGTTGCAGGTACGTGCACTCATACGACCCCTCCCGCCAGCCGTACCAGAGCCACATTCCCGCGATGCGCCCGGCGCGTGACGGGTCGGCAGGCCATTCGGCCACGCCGATCTACGACGCGCTGTACTCCGAGTACCTGAGGGCGTTCAAGACGCTGCCGGGTGACCGCAGCGGCGAGGAGGACCTCGGATTCCGGCCTTTCGGGGCGACGGGACTGCACAGCAGCCGGGGCGGCCACGGGGGCTACGGCAGCCACACCGGTCATCCGACCACGGGCGTGCACCAGGGCAATTGGCAGCCCTACCACCAGGTCGGCCGACACAGCGCTCCGCAGCCCGCCGCACTGCCGCCGGGACCGCGCCGGGGAGTGTGACCCCGCTCGCGACATGGAGAAGGGTGCCGACGCTCGAAGCGTCGGCACCCTTCCTCATGTCGGCGTCACTTCTTGCGGCCGCGCTTCTCCCGCACCCGCACCGAGATGTGGATCGGCGTGCCCTCGAAGCCGAACTCCTCGCGCAGCCGGCGCTCGACGAAGCGCCGGTAGCCGTGCTCCAGGAAGCCGGAGGCGAAGAGGACGAAGCGGGGCGGCTTGGTGCCCGCCTGCGTACCGAACAGGATGCGGGGCTGCTTGCCGCCGCGGATCGGGTGCGGGTGGGCGGCGACGAGCTCGCCGAGGAAGGCGTTCAGCCGGCCGGTGGGGACACGGGTCTCCCAGCCGGCGAGCGCGGTCTCGATCGCCGGGACCAGCTTCTCCATGTGGCGGCCGGTGACGGCGGAGACGTTGACCCGTGGCGCCCAGGCGACCTGGCCGAGCTCGGTCTCGATCTCCCGCTCCAGGTAGTAGCGGCGCTCCTCGTCGAGGGTGTCCCACTTGTTGTACGCGATGACCATCGCCCGGCCCGCCTCGACGGCCATGGTGATGATGCGCTGGTCCTGGACGCTGATCGACTCGCTCGCGTCGATCAGGACGACGGCGACCTCCGCCTTCTCGACTGCGGCGGCGGTGCGCAGGGAGGCGTAGTAGTCCGCGCCCTCCTGGAGGTGGACGCGGCGGCGGATACCGGCCGTGTCGACGAACTTCCAGGTGACGCCGCCGAGTTCGATCAACTCGTCGACCGGGTCGCGGGTGGTGCCCGCCATTTCGTTGACGACCACGCGCTCCTCGCGCGCGACCTTGTTCAGCAGCGAGGACTTGCCCACGTTCGGGCGGCCGATGAGGGCGATGCGGCGGGGGCCGCCGACCGCGTTGCCGAAGGTCTGCGCCGGGGCGTCCGGCAGGGCTTCCAGGACGGCGTCGAGCATGTCACCCGTACCGCGGCCGTGCAGCGCGGAGACGGGGTGCGGCTCGCCGAGACCGAGCGACCACAGGGCGGTGGCGTCGGCCTCGGCGCTCGGTCCGTCGACCTTGTTGGCGCAGAGCACGACGGGCTTGCCCGCCCGGCGCAGCAGCTTGACGACGGCCTCGTCGGTGTCGGTCGCGCCGACCGTGGCGTCGACGACGAAGACGACCGCGTCGGCGGCCTCGATGGCGTATTCGGCCTGGGCGGCGACGGACGCGTCGATGCCCAGGACGTCCTGCTCCCAGCCGCCGGTGTCGACGACCTTGAAGCGCCGGCCCGCCCACTCGGCCTCGTAGGTGACGCGGTCGCGGGTGACGCCGGGCTTGTCCTCGACGACCGCTTCGCGGCGGCCGATGATGCGGTTCACCAGGGTCGACTTGCCGACATTGGGGCGGCCGACGACGGCGAGGACGGGCAGCGGACCGTGGCCCGCCTCCTCGATCGCGCCTTCGACGTCCTCGACGTCGAAGCCCTCTTCCGCGGCGAGCTCCATGAACTCCGCGTACTCGGCGTCGCCGAGCGCTCCGTGGTCGTGCTGGTCGTTCATGAAGTCCGTTCCTCGTTCGTCACTGGGCCGCGTGCTGTGTGGCCCATTACTCAAGTCTGGCTCAGCGCCCGGTCAGGCGCTTTGCGTTTTCCAGGTGGGCGGTCAGCCGCTCCTGGATGCGTACGGTGGCGTCGTCCAGCGCCTTGCGCGTACGCCGTCCGCTGCTGTCCCCCGCCTGGAAGGGATCGCCGAAGACGACGTCGACCCTGCTGCGCAGCGGCGGCAGTGCCCTTACCAACCGTCCGCGGCGCTCCGTGCTTCCCAGGACGGCGACAGGCACGATGGGCGCGCCGCTGCGCACGGCGAAGTACGCGAGCCCGGCGCGCAGCGAGGCGAAATCACCCTCGCCCCTGGTGCCCTCGGGGAAGATGCCGAGGACGCCGCCGTTCTCAAGGACTCCGAGGGCGCCCGCGATGGCGGTCCGGTCGGCGGTCGTACGGTCCACCTTGAGCTGCCCGATCCCGGTCAGGAACGGATCCAGCGGACCGACGAACGCCTCCTTCTTGATCAGGAAGTGCACGGGCCTCGGGGCGGTGCCCATGAGCATCGGCCCGTCGATGTTGTGCGAGTGGTTCACCGCGAGGATGACCGGGCCGGCGGCGGGGACCCGCCAGGCGCCCAGGACGCGCGGCTTCCACAGCCCGTACATCAGGCCGATGCCGATGCCCCGCCCGACGGCCGCGCCCTTCTGCGAGGGGACGGTCACTTGGCGGCCCGCTTCTCCTCAACGAGGGTCACGACGCATTCGATGACCTGCTGGAGGGTGAGGTCGGTGGTGTCGACCTCGACCGCGTCGTCCGCCTTGGCGAGCGGCGAGGTCTTGCGGCTGGAGTCGGCGGCGTCGCGCTTGATCAGCGCCTCGCGGGTGGCCGCGACGTCGGAGCCCTTGATCTCCCCGCTGCGGCGGGAGGCCCGCGCCTCGGGCGAGGCGGTCAGGAAGATCTTCAGGTCCGCCTCGGGGAGGACGGTGGTGCCGATGTCGCGTCCTTCGACGACGATGCCCTTCTCGGCGCTCGTGGCGATGGACCGCTGCAGCTCGGTGATCCGGGTGCGCACCTCGGGCACGGCGCTCACGGCGCTGACCTTGGCGGTGACCTCCTGCGTACGGATGGGGCCGGAGGCGTCGAGACCGTCGACGGTGATGGCGGGTGCGGCCGGGTCGGTGCCGGACTCGATGACGGGCTTGCCGGCGGCGCTCGCGATGGCGGCGGGGTCGGCGACGTCGATGCCGTTGTTGATCATCCACCAGGTGATGGCGCGGTACTGGGCGCCGGTGTCGAGATAGCTGAGCCCCAGGGTGGAGGCGACGGCCTTGGAGGTGCTCGACTTGCCCGTGCCGGAGGGGCCATCGATGGCGACGATCACGGATTCCACGGTGTCGGACACCTTTCAGCTCGCGGGAGAGGGCGGCGGGACTGCCTGGGGGCCCTGCCACAAGGTTACCGAGTGCCGAGCGGCCTCTTTACCCACCCGTGGAGGCGGAGGGCGGGGGCGCGGGACATCGGCGGGCCGGACCGAGGGGAGCCCGTGCGCCGAGCAGGGCATCGGGGGGCGGACCGACCGGAGTCCGTGCGCCGAGCCCCGTCCGGACCGCAGGCACCGGGGCCCCGCACACCGGTGCAGGGGCCCATACCGGCGGCGAGGGCGGCTACTGGCGCAGCGCCCAGCCACGCTCGCGCAGGGACGCGCTGAGGATCTGGGCCGCCGCCGGTTCCACCATGAGCTGGACCACGCCCGCCTGCTGCCCCGTCGCGTGTTCGATGCGGACGTCCTCGATGTTGACGCCCACCCGGCCGGCGTCCGCGAAGATGCGGGCGAGTTCGCCGGGCTGGTCGCTGATCAGGACCGCGACGACCTCGTACGCGGCCGGCGCCGCGCCGTGCTTGCCGGGGACGCGGGCGCGGCCGGCATTGCCGCGGCGCAGTACGTCCTCGATGCCCTGCACACCGGTCCGGCGTTTGGACTCGTCCGAGGCCTGCAGCGCCCGCAGCGACTGGACCGTCTCCTCCAGGTCCGCGGCGACACCGGCCAGCACGTCGGCCACCGGGCCGGGGTTCGCCGACAGGATGTCCACCCACATCCGCGGGTCGGACGCCGCGATCCGGGTCACGTCACGGATGCCCTGGCCGCACAGCCGCACCGCGGTGTCGTCGGCCTCCTCCAGGCGGGCCGCGACCATCGAGGAGATGAGCTGCGGGGTGTGCGAGACGAGGGCGACGGCGCGGTCGTGGGCGTCGGCGTCCATCACCACGGGGACGGCCCGGCACAGCGCTACCAGTTCGAGCGCGAGGTTGAGCACCTCGGTGTGGGTGTCGCGGGTGGGCGTCAGCACCCACGGCCGGCCCTCGAAGAGATCGGCGGTGGCCGCCAGCGGTCCGGAGCGCTCCTTGCCGGACATCGGGTGTGAGCCGATGTACGACGACAGGTCCACGCCCAGCGCCTCCAACTCGCGGCGGGGTCCGCCCTTGACGCTGGCGACGTCGAGGTAGCCGCGGGCGAGGTCCGCGTGCATCGCCTCCGCGAGCGCCGTGGCGACGTGCGCGGGAGGCACCGCCACGACGGCGAGGTCCACACGCCCCTCGGGCGACTCGTCCGTGCCCGCGCCGAGCGCCGCGGCCGTACGGGCCTGCGCCGCGTCGTGGTCGACGAGATGCACGTGCACACCGCGCCCCGCGAGGGCGAGCGCGGCGGACGTACCGATCAGTCCTGTTCCGATGACGAGCGCGGTTCTCACTGGGCCATGTCCTTGCGGTGTCCTTGCCTGGGTGACGCGGATCGGGCTGCGACTTCTTCGTTCAGCCTAGTCAGCCCACGCGTGCCGGGCGGCGACGCCCGGTCCGCGAGACGGCTCGGCGGCGGCCTGCGCTACAACTGGCGCATGCTCTTTCATGTCGTGCCGGTGAACGAGTGGACCGCCGACATCGCCGGCCCGTACGCCCCGGCCTCCCTCACGTCCGAGGGCTTCGTACACTGCTCCGCCGACGAGTCCGCCGCGCTCGCCGTCGCGGACGGCCCGTACCGCGACGTGGCGGACCTGCTGGTGCTGGTCATCGACGAGTCGTCTCTCACCGCCGAGGTCCGCTGGGAGGGCTCCCGGGACATGCTCTTCCCGCATGTGTACGGCCCGGTCGAGCGGGCGGCCGTGACCGGGGTGCTCGCCGTACGGCGGGACGAGGACGGCCACGCCCGGGAGCTGACGCCCTGGGTCTGACCGCGCCGTGCCCTCGGGTGGACCGGGGGACGGACATGCCCGCGAGGTTGCTTCACCGGAGGTGCCGGGAGCGCAAGGATGCTGGTGCCCCGGTGGTCGGGGCGAGGAACGTCCCGAACCGAGGGAGAGTGGCATGGACACGCGCCGAAGGTCGGTCCTGGCGGCGGGAGCGGTGGGAGCGGCGGGAGCCGTCGCGCTGGTGACGGGCTGCGGGGACGGGGGCGACGCATCCACAACCCAGACCGCCACGGAAGGGGCCACGACACCGACGGACAGTGCGTCGGCTTCGGCGCCGTCCGGCGAGGAACTGGCCAGGACCGCGGACATCCCGGTCGGCGGCGGAACCGTCTTCAAGGAGCAGGAGGTCGTGGTGACCCAGCCGACGGCGGGGCAGTTCAAGGCCTTCTCCGCGATCTGCACGCATCAGCGGTGCACGGTCGGCTCGGTCAGCGACGGTCTCATCAACTGCCCCTGCCACGGCAGCAAGTTCCGCATCGAGGACGCCTCGGTCGCGGCGGGCCCGGCGACGCGGCCGCTGCCGGTGAAGCAGATCACCGTCGAGGGGGACTCCATCCTGCTCATGTGACCGCCGGCGTGGTGTCGTAGCCTCGCGCGCATGACTCCAGAGGCTCTCGTCCGCGATCACACGATCTACTCCTGTGTCATGGGGTCGCGGGCGTTCGGACTGGCGACGGAGTCCAGCGACACGGACCGCCGCGGGGTCTTCCTGGCCCCGACCGCGCTGTACTGGCGGTTCGCCAAGCCGCCGACGCACGTGGAGGGTCCGGCGGAGGAGCAGTTCTCGTGGGAGCTGGAAAGGTTCCTCGAACTGGCCCTGCGCGCCAACCCGAACATCCTGGAATGCCTGCACTCCCCGCTCGTCGAGCACGCCGACGACACGGGCCGCGAACTGCGCTCCCTGCGCGGAGCGTTCCTGTCCCGCCGGGCGCACGAGACGTTCGTGCGGTACGCGGACGGGCAGCGCAGGAAGCTGGAGGCGGACGTACGGCAGTACGGCACGCCCCGCTGGAAGCACGCCATGCACCTCCTCCGCCTGCTCACCAGCTGCCGCGACCTGCTGCGCACCGGCGAGCTGGTGATCGACGTCGGCGCCGACCGCGACCGGCTCCTGGAGGTCAGGCGTGGCGAGGTGCCGTGGGAGCGGGTCGAGTCGTGGATGACCCGCCTGACCGAGGAGGCCGACGCGGCGGCCCCCACCACCCCGCTCCCCCCGGAACCGGACCGCGCCCGGGTGGAGGACTTCCTGGTGCGGGTGCGGAAGGCATCGGCGGGGTGAGGCGGCGCGTCAGTACGTCTCCTCGGCCCGTTGGGCGGCCAAGGCGCCCGTGAGCGGAGTGCCCTCGGTGCCGCGGCGCACCCGCCGAAGGACCTCCATGGTGATGTCGGGGTCGTTCTCCATGCGCGTCCTGGTCACGAGCCGGCTCAGGGCTGCGAACGCGGACGGCTCGTCCGGGAGCTCCGTCCTGTCCTGCGATGCGTCCAGCGCCGCGTGGAGCGCCTCGACGTCCGTCCGGACCCGTGCCTCGTCGAGGCCGACGGGCGAGCCGTGCTCGGCCTCGGACTTCGCGGCGATCAGCTCCTGCACGTACCCCGGCGCGCGCACGTGGCCGAGCAGTGTGGGCAGATGGGCCTCGACCTCGCCGCTGCGCATCACGTGAATGCCGGTCAGCAGTGCGCGGAACGTGTACAGCAGCGGCTTGAGTTCGCCGGTCTTCTCGAACAGCCGCCATTGCGTCCGCGCGAAGCCGCGGTAGTGATGCGCGTGGTGACGTGTCAGTACGCCGGGTGCCAGCGACACGAGTTCCGCGTGCGCCTCGGTCGTGGCGACGACGAGCGGCGACAGCAGCTGCTCCAGCACATAGCCGTTGCGCCGCAGCATCAGCCGGACGAACTTGCGCAGGTCGTGCGTGACCAGGTCCATCTCGAAGCCGTCGCGCTCCCACATGCGCGTGGTCGTCTCGTCCGGCTCGTGCAGTCCGACGAGATCGGCGATGGGCAGCAGATGCGCACCTCGCAGATCCACGTCCGAGTCCCGGGACGGGAATCCGTACAGGTGCGCCCCGGAGACCGTGGCGAAGACGAGGTGGCCGGGCTGCGGCGGTACGGCCGTGGCGAGGTCGGTCAGGTCGAGCTGTTCGGTCATGGATCAAGCGTCCCAGAGCGCCCCGAGAGCCAGCAGCTCCTCCCCGTACTCGATCCGCTCCGCCCACTCGTCCGGCCACGCGTCCGCTCCCAGGTGCGCGCCCGCGAAGGCGCCCGTCAGGCAGGCGAGCGAGTCCGAGTCGCCCCTGGTGCAGGCGGCGCGGCGCAGGGCCGTCAGGGGATCTCCGGGGAACATCAGGAAGCACAGCAGCGATGTCGCCAGCGCCTCTTCCGCGATCCAGCCGTCGCCGGTCGCCAGGCACGGGTCCAGCTCCGGCTCGGGTGAGCGCAGGGCGGCCGCCAGCCGTTCGAGTATCTGCAGGCACTCGTCCCAGCCGCGGGCGATGAAGGCCTCGGGCGTCGGGTCGTGGCTGTACGTCCACAGGTTGCCGAGCCAGCGCTCGTGGTAGCGGCCGCGGTTCTCGTACGCGTACGAACGCAGCCGGCCGACCAGGCCGGTCGGCTCCGCTCCCTGGGCCAGCAAATGGACCGCGTGCGCCGTGAGGTCGCTCGCCGCGAGCGCCGTCGGGTGCCCGTGGGTGAGCGCGGACTGCAGCTGGGCGGTGCCCGCCCGCTGGTCCGCGCTCAGGCCGGGTGCGAGTCCGACCGGGGCGACGCGCATATTGGCGCCGCAGCCCTTGGAGTCGATCTGGCTCGCCTCCTGCCACGGGCGGTCGCCGTCGAGCTTCCGGCAGGCGACCAGGCAGGTGCGACCGGGAGCCCGATTGTTGTCCGGCGAGTGGTACCAGTCGACGAACTCCGCGCGCAGCGGGCGCAGCAGCTGGGAACCGACGAGCTGCCCGCGCTCCATGGCAGTGCGCAGGGCCCGGCCGAGTGCGAGCGTCATCTGGGTGTCGTCGGTGACGAAGGCGGGCTCGGGCAGTTTCATCTCCCGCCACGGTCCGCACTTGGACAGGATCGAGGGCACGTCGTTGAACTCGGTGGGGAAGCCCAGGGCGTCCCCGAGCGCCAGGCCGACGAGTGAACCCGTGGCGGCCTGCTTCGCGGTGGTCATGGCTGCCGTCCTTCCGGTCGCATGAGTGGTGGGTGCAGCGCCGACGCGCTGCCCGCCCGGTAGAGGGCGGCCGGCTTGCCCCGGCCGCCGGTGCGGCGCGGTCCGCCCTCGACTGCCTCGACGAAGCCGGGGGTGGCGAGGACCTTGCGCCGGAAGTTGGGCCGGTCGAGCTCGACGCCCCAGACCGTCTCGTACACCTGCTGCAGTTCGCCGAGCGTGAACCGCGGGGGGCAGAAGGCCGTGGCCAGGCAGGTGTACTCGAGCTTGGCGCCGATCCGGTCGTGGGCGTCGGCGAGGATGCGGTCGTGGTCGAAGGCGAGCGGTGTGGCCCGGCCGACGGGTGTCCAGCGGGCGCGGGCGGCGTCGCCGCCGCCGCGTGGTTCGGGCAGGCCCGGTACGAGTGCGGTGAACGCGACGGAGACGACGCGCATCCGCGGGTCGCGGTCCGGTTCGCTGTAGGTGCGCAGCTGTTCCAGGTGCAGTCCGGCCGCCGTGTGCCGGGACAGGCCGGTCTCCTCGGCCAGTTCGCGGCGGGCGGCCGACTCGGCGGACTCGTCGGGCAGGAGGAATCCCCCGGGCAGCGCCCAGGCGCCGCGGTAGGGCTCCTGCCCCCGTTCGACGAGCAGGACGTGCAACTCGCCCTCGCGGACGGTGAAGACGGCGAGGTCGACGGTGACGGCGAAGGGCGGGAACGCGCCCGGGTCGTAGACCTGCATCAGCGCAGCTCCGGCAGAGGGTCGGCGAGCTTCCAGCCCTCGCCGATCAGCGTGTCCACGGCGGCGACGGCCCGTGCGAGCCGTTGCTCGTGCGGGCCGGTGAGCTCGACCGTACGGCGGCCGGTGCTGGCCAGTTCCTCGCGGAAGCGGCCGGTCATCCACGGGCGCAGGTGCTCCCCGTCGCGCAGGCCGTCGTCCTCGAAGGCGACGCCCTCGTGGTCGGTGAGCAGCCACAGGTGCTGGGTGCGGGGCTCCGGGGCGACGGGGTAGGGCTCGCCCAGGTACCGCTCGTGCCAGATCGTCGTCGCGAAGGCGTCGGTGTCGCAGAAGAGGACCGGGGAGCCGGAGCGCGCGGCCTCCTCCTCCAGCTCCGCCTGGCGGCGGGCGATCAGCGGGAACTCCTCGGAGGCGAACACGACGTCCGGCCAGTCGGCGCCGGGCCGTACGGCACGCAGGGCGGCGAGTTTGCGCTCACTGAACTCCCGGCCGTACTCGGGTACGTCCCGGGTCCGCGCCCACACGCCGCCGCGCGCCCGGTAGTGCTCGGCGAGCGCCTCGGCCATGGTCATGGTGCCGGTCGACTCCGCGCCGACGACGACCACGCGGCGGGCGAGCGCGGCGCGCACGGGTGCCTCGAGGAAGTCCCAGCAGCCGACCGGGTCCTTGCGTACGGCCGTGCCGGAGACGGGGTGGCGGAGGCGGTCGGGGTCGACGCACACGGACGCGGCGCCGAAGCGGCGGCCGAGTTCGTCGCCGTACGCCTCCGAGGTGAAGACGGCGTCCACGGGCTCGGGGACGGCGGTGCGGAAGACGGCCATGTGGGCGTCCCAGACGGCGGGGTCGGTGACGTCCACCGGGATGTCGTCCACGGCCCCGACGACGCGCACGTCCGGGTGCGCCTCGCGCATCCAGGCGACGCGGTCAGCGAGCGGGACGCTCTCCACGGAGGCGGCGCACACGAGCACGGTGAGCCGGTCGCAGCGGCCGGCCGCGGTGCGGACGAGATGGTGGTGACCGGCGTGCGGCGGATAGAACTTGCCGAGCACGAGTCCGTGCCGGAAACGGCTCATGCGGCGGCCTCCGCGGCCCGCTGTTGCCCCATGACCGCGTCACGCGACCAGTTGCGCAGGCCGATGACGCAGAGCGTCATGAAGCCGACGTACAGCAGGGAGGTCAGGTACAGCTCCTTGTAGGCGTACAGCGGGATGTAGACGACGTCGGCCGCGATCCACAGCCACCACGACTCCAGGCGCTTGCGGCACTGGCCGTAGGTCGCCATCAGGGACAGGGCGGTGGTCAGCGCGTCCCAGAAGGGGACGGTCGAGTCGGTGGCGCGGTCGAGCAGGAGTGTCAGCGCGAGGGTCCCCACCACCCCCGCCGCGAGCAGCCACATCCACTCGGTGCGGGTGGTGCGTCGCACGGGCAGCGTGCCGGAACCTGGTCCACCCCCGTGGGTCCAGGTCCACCAGCCGTACACGGCGAGGGTGATGAAGACGACCTGCAGGCCGGCGTCGGCGTACAGGCCCGCCTGGGAGAACAGCAGGATGAACAGGACGTTGTTGGCGATGCCGATCGGCCAGTTCGCGATGTGCTGCCGGGCGACGAGCCAGACGCAGAGCGCGCCACTGCCGAAGCCAAGGACCTCCAAGGAGTCAGCCCAGCTCACCGGCGTGCCGAGCACGGTGAACAGCGGTTGCTGCAACGGTTCGACGAAGTCCGCGAGACTCACGCCCGCCCCCTTTATAGTCAACTTGACTATAAACGGCTCCGGGTGCGCGCCACAAGACGGCAAGAGCCCGCGACCGAGAACGGTCGCGGGCTCTTGCGGCGGTTTGGGCTGTTACAGACCGACTTCCTTCATCAGCATGCCGACCTCGGTGTTGGTCAGGCGGCGCAGCCAGCCCGACTTCTGGTCGCCGAGGGCGATCGGGCCGAAGGCGGTCCGCACGAGCTTCTCCACCGGGAAGCCCGCCTCGGCCAGCATGCGGCGCACGATGTGCTTGCGGCCCTCGTGGAGGACCACCTCGACCAGGTAGTTCTTGCCGGTCTGCTCGACGACCCGGAAGTGGTCCGCCCGGGCGTAGCCGTCCTCGAGCTGGATGCCCTCCTTGAGGCGCTTGCCGACCTCCCGCGGCAACGGGCCCTGGATGGCGGCGAGATATGTCTTCTTCACGCCGTACTTGGGGTGGGTGAGACGGTGGGCCAGCTCGCCGTGGTTGGTGAGCAGGATGATGCCCTCGGTCTCGGTGTCCAGGCGGCCGACGTGGAAGAGCCTGGTCTCGCGGTTGGTCACGTAGTCGCCGAGGCACTGGCGGCCGTCCGGGTCCTCCATGGTGGAGACGACTCCGGCGGGCTTGTTCAGTGCGAAGAAGAGGTACGACTGGGTCGCGACGGTCAGACCGTCGACCTTGATCTCGTCCTTCTCCGGGTCGACGCGCGTGCCCTGCTCGATGACGATCTTGCCGTTGACCTCGACCCGGCCGGCGTCGATCAGCTCCTCGCAGGCGCGCCGCGAGCCCATACCGGCGCGGGCGAGCACCTTCTGCAGCCGCTCGCCCTCCTGGTCCCCGAACGTCTTGGGGGTCTTGATCTGCGGCTTGTTCGCGTACCGCTCGCGGTTGCGCTCCTCGATCCGGGCGTCCAGTTCACGCGGACGCGCCGAGGCCGTACGGCCGCCGCCCCGCTGCGGGGACTGGCGGGGACCGCCCTTGGCACCACCGCGGGCCGCGGCGCCACGGCCGCGCTTGGGGCCCTCGGAGGTGCCGCCCACGTCGTAGGTGCGCTCCTCGGGACGGGGGCGGCGCGGATTGCTCGCGCCCTTGCCACGGTCGTCGCGGCTGTTACCGGCACCCCGGTAGTTGCCGCGGCCGCCGCTGCTGCCGCGGCCGCCGCTGTTGCCACCACGGCTCCCGCCGTTGTTTCCGCTGCTGTTCCTGCCGCTGCTGCTTCGCATCAAATTTCCGTCTTGTCGTCTGCGTCTTCGGAATCCGGTGCATCCGGATCGAACGACGGAACGCCTTCCTGCGTCTCGGCCTCGATCGCGTCCGCCTCGGGAAGGAAGGGCGCGAGCTCCGGAAGCTCGTCCAGGCCGCGCAGGCCCATTCGCTCCAGGAAGTAGTTCGTCGTCCTGTACAGGATCGCACCTGTTTCGGGTTCCGTGCCCGCCTCCTCGACCAGACCGCGCTGAAGGAGGGTGCGCATGACGCCGTCGCAGTTCACTCCGCGCACCGCCGAGACACGTGAACGGCTGACCGGCTGGCGGTAGGCGACCACCGCGAGGGTCTCCAGGGCGGCCTGGGTGAGCCGGGCGTGCTGGCCGTCCAGGACGAAGCGCTCGACGGCCGCGGCGTGCTCGGGGCGGCTGTAGAAGCGCCAGCCGCCCGCGACGAGCCGCAGCTCGAATCCGCGGCCCTGCACGGTGTACTCGTCCGCCAGCTCCCGCAGTGCGTCCGCCACGGCCCTGCGGGGCTGCTCCAGCACCTTGGCGAGGTGCTCCTCGGTGGCGGGCTCGTCGACGACCATGAGGACGGCCTCCAGCGCGGGCTTGAGCTCGCTCACTCCTTCTCCTCCACAACGTGGTCGAACTCGTCCGTGACGGTCACCGTCGCGGTCCCGTCCCCGGCTGCCCAGGTGACGGTGAGCTCCCCGAGCGCCTCCTCCTGGTCCAGGACGAGGGCCTTCTCGCGGTACAGCTCCAGCAGGGCGAGGAAGCGCGCGACGACGGTGAGGGTGTCGTCGACGCCCTCGGTCAGCTCGCGGAAGGTGGCCGTGCCGCGCTCCCTCAGGAGGGCGACGACCACCTCTGCCTGCTCGCGGACGCTGACGAGGGGCGCATGGATGTGATCGACGTACACCTGCGGCTTGGGCCTGGGCTGCATGGCCTTGACGGCCAGCTTCGCGAAGCCTTCGGCGCCGATGCTGATGACGACGTCGGGCAGCAGCTCGGCGTGGTGCTGTTCGAGCCCGACGGTCCGCGGGAAGCGCCGGGCCTCGTCGTCGAGCCTCCGGTCGAAGATCTCGGCGATCTGCTTGTACGCGCGGTACTGGAGCAGCCGGGCGAAGAGCAGGTCGCGCGCCTCGAGCAGCGCGAGGTCGGCCTCGTCCTCCACCTCGGCGGCGGGCAGCAGCCGGGCGGCCTTGAGATCGAGCAGCGTCGCGGCGACGACGAGGAACTCGGTGGTCTGATCGAGATCCCAGTCGGCGCCCATGGCCCGGATGTGCGCCATGAACTCGTCGGTGACCTTGGAGAGGGCGACCTCGGTGACGTCGAGCTTGTGCTTGGCGATGAGCTGGAGGAGGAGGTCGAAGGGCCCCTCGAAGTTCGCCAGCCGCACGGTGAAGCGGGCGTCACCGCCGGGGGTGTCGCCTTCCGGGCCCTGCGTGCCCGCCCCAGGCCCGGCCCCCTGAGCGGCTGCTCCTGGGGCCACGGTCTCGCCCGCGCCGCGCAACACGTCCCCGGGACCCGGTGCCTCACCTGCGGGGCCGGCGGCCTGCCCGACGGGCTCGTCCCTGTCGCCCGGGGCGCCCTCGGGGGCGTCCGCCGTCTCGGGCGAACGGCCCAAGCCACTTCCAGCCTCCGAGAACCCGCCCCGGTCGGGCAGCGCGTGTTCCTCAGTTGTCCGGCCATCGGGCGCCGGCTCCGCAGCCCCGCCGCCGCCACTCGGCGCGTCCTCGGGGCCACGTCCCCGGTCCGTGTCAGGGAGCGCGCGTACCTCAGGGACCGGGGACCACTCCCCGGTGCCGACGAGGGAAGGCGCGGACGCCGGGCCCCGCCCCGTGCCCTCGCGCACCACGCACCCCTCAGAGCTACGGGTCCCTCCCGCGTCGCGGAGGCCCTGGGGGACCGGGCCGTCATCCGTCACGGGGCCGGAGCCACCGACAGCCTCCGGCCGCCCGCCACCGTCGCGCGGTGCCCGCACCTCGGGGTCCGGGGACTCGTCCCCGGTTTCGGGAAAGGGCGGGGGAGGGGAAATCTCGGCCTCGGGAGTGGGACGCGGCGCGCCCCCCGCGCCCGGCCCCCGGCCCAGCGCGCGGCGGTGGGGCGGGCGGGACGTTTCGTCGGTCGGGGGCATCGTGGTCCAGGGAACGGCGCAGGTGTGCAGGCCCGCAGGCTACCGCGTCAGCGGCCGCGCAGGCGCCGCACCAGGATGCTCGCGTCGCCCCGCTGTTCCAGGTCCGCGAGCACCACCGCCACCGCCTCGCGGACGATGCGCCCGCGGTCGACGGCGAGGCCGTGCTCGCCGCGCAGCACCAGCCGCGCGTGCTCCAGGTCCATCAGTTCCTCGGCGGAGACGTAGACCGTGATCTTCTCGTCGTGCCGTTCACGGCCGCTGGGCCGGCGGTTGGCACCGCGCCCGCGTCTGCGCGTGGCGCCCGCGGCCTGCGCCTCGCCCGCCGGTGCCCGGCGGGCCTTCGCGTCCGGCGCCGCATCCGCTGTCTCCGTGCTCCGGCTGCGTTCCTCACGCGGGGCCTCCGTCTCGGCAGGCGTCGAGTGCTCCTGCGAACGGGACGACGGTGTGCCGTCCGCCGCCGGGTCGCTCTCCCCCGCCGGCGCCGGCACCCGCGGCTCACCGTTCGTCTGCCTGCGCGGGGTCGACGCCTGCAGCGCCGTGCCCCCGGTCGTACGGAACAGCTCGTCGGCCCCGGGCAGACTCACTCGGCGTGACACCGGGCGAGCACCTCCCTGGCGAGCTGGCGGTAGGCGGCGGCGCCGACGGAATTGGACGCGTACGTGGTGATGGGCTCACCGGCGACCGTCGTCTCCGGGAAGCGCACGGTCCGGCCGATCACCGTGTGGTAGACGTGGTCGTCGAAGGCCTCGACGACACGCGCCAGCACCTCGCGGCTGTGCACGGTCCGGGAGTCGTACATCGTGGCGAGGATGCCGTCGAGCTCCAGCTCGGGGTTGAGCCGCTCCTGGACCTTCTCGATGGTCTCCGTCAGCAGCGCGACACCGCGCAGCGCGAAGAACTCGCACTCGAGGGGCACGATCACCTTGTGAGCCGCGGTCAGCGCGTTGACGGTGAGCAGGCCCAGCGAGGGCTGACAGTCGATCACGATGTAGTCGTAGTCGGACATCAGCGGCTTCAGCGCACGCTGCAACGTCGACTCGCGCGCGACCTCGCTCACCAACTGCACTTCCGCCGCCGAGAGATCGATGTTGCTCGGCAGCAGGTCCATGTTGGGCACGGCGGTCTTGAGCAGTACCTCGTCCGCGGACATGCCGCGCTCCATGAGGAGGTTGTAGACCGTCAGGTCCAGCTCCATGGGGTTGACTCCGAGGCCCACGGACAGTGCGCCCTGGGGGTCGAAGTCGACGAGCAGCACACGCCGTCCGTACTCCGCGAGTGCGGCGCCCAGGTTGATGGTCGACGTGGTCTTGCCGACGCCGCCCTTCTGGTTGCACATCGCGATGATCTTCGCGGGGCCGTGGTCGGTCAGCGGACCCGGGATCGGGAAGTACGGCAGGGGGCGCCCGGTGGGGCCGATCCGCTCGCGGCGCTGGCGGGCGGCGTCGGGCGCGAGGGTGGCCGCATACTCGGGATCGGGCTCGTACTCGGCGTCGGGGTCGTAGAAGTGCCCTTCGGGGACTTCCTCGTAGGCGGCGAAGTGGGTGGACTCTCGGCCACTCTCGTTGCCGGCCATGGCGTTCACGTGTTGGCCGTCCATCATCTTCATCGTGTGGGGTGTCGTCCTGTGCGTCGTGCGCTGGTGCGTCGCGAAGGGGCGTACAGCGACGGAGCCGACAGCCTCGAAACCGGTCGACGGGTGCCTGCCCGCCGCTTGGGGTCCCCCCACGCCCCCTGGGCTCAGGGGGCCCGTGCCTGGTTGACCACCCCCAGGAGTAAATGTCGACTCATTCACAAGTCGTCTTACCTCCTTGGACGTGACCAGGAAACTTATCGATAGGTCAGCGTGGCACCATGCCGACGGTTGGCGACTCTATGGCGTGTCACCGGTCCGCAGCAACACAATCCGCCGGACCCGGCCCGATGTGTCGGCAATCGAGCACCCGTCTGTCAAGGGCGCAGAGCCTCTTTCGCTTGCTCCCGGGCGCAGGTTTGAGGTATGGGCGAAACGGTTAAAGAGTTACGTTCGAGGCGAGTTGAGCGAGCCTCGCAAACCGGGGCGGACAAACGTCCGGCCGGACCTTGCGGGGCAAGGTCCGGCCGGGCGCATGGACGTTGACGACGTCGGTTGACTCGTCAGCCGAGCAGCGCGCTCAGTTCGATGCTCTCGAGGCCGTGCGCTTCCGCGACCTCCTTGTAAACCACCTTGCCGTCATGGGTGTTGAGACCCTTGGCCAGCGCGGCGTCACGACGGAGCGCCTCGACCCAGCCGTTGTTGGCCAGCGACACGATGTACGGAAGCGTGGCGTTGGTCAGCGCGTAGGTGGAGGTGTGGGGCACCGCGCCGGGCATGTTGGCGACGCAGTAGAAGACCGAGTTGTGGATGGTGAACGTCGGCTCGGCGTGCGTGGTCGGCCGCGAGTCCTCGAAGCAGCCACCCTGGTCGATTGCAATGTCGACAAGGACACTTCCGGGCTTCATCTTGGCGACGAGCTCGTTGGTGACCAGCTTGGGGGCCTTGGCACCCGGGATGAGAACGGCGCCGATGACGAGGTCGGCCTCGACGACCGCCTTCTCCAGCTCGAAGGAGTTGGAGACGATCGTCTGCACCTTGGTACCGAAGATCTTGTCGGCCTCGCGCAGCTTGTTGATGTCCCTGTCGAGCAGGGTCACGTGGAAGCCCATGCCGACGGCGATCTGCGTGGCGCTCCAGCCGGAGACGCCGCCGCCGATCACGACGGCCTTGCCGGCCTGGGTGCCGGGGACGCCGCCGGGGAGCACGCCGCGACCGCCGGCCGAGCGCATCAGGTGATAGGCGCCGACCTGCGGAGCCAGGCGGCCCGCGACCTCGGACATCGGGGCGAGGAGCGGCAGCGCGCGGGTCGCGGTCTCCACCGTCTCGTAGGCGATGGCGGTGGTGCCGGACTCCAGAAGGGCGTCCGTGCACTCGCGGGAGGCGGCGAGGTGCAGGTAGGTGAAGAGGGTCTGGTCCTTGCGGAGGCGGTGGTACTCCTCGGCAATGGGCTCCTTGACCTTCAGCAGCAGGTCGGCGGTGGCCCAGACCTCGTCGGCGGTGGCCAGGATCTGCGCACCGGCGGCGACGTACTCGTCGTCCGTGATCGAGGAGCCGGCACCGGCGTTCTGCTCGACGAACACCTGGTGGCCGTTGCGCACCAGCTCGTGCACGCCGGCGGGGGTGATGGCCACCCGGAACTCGTTGTTCTTGACCTCGCGGGGGATACCGACCTTCACGTCGATCACGGTCCTTGGCTCAGGGAATGTTTCGGTCAATGCCATAGATACCCAGGCACACAGGGCGCACCGGGACACACCACGAGATGACGTGGTGGAGCCAGTCTAATGAAGGATTTCTCGCTGTCTAGCCTTACAAAGCATCAATCCCCTTCGGAGGGACTACGGATTTCGTAGGTGGAGGCCTCCGTTCCGAGCAGTCTTTCCGCGGCGAGCCGGTGCAGCCGGGCCGCCGCCGGATCGCCGAGGCGGTCGAGGGTGTCGGCCAGCCTGAGCTCCAACGCGGCCTGCAGGCGTACGTCCCCGGCCCGCCGCGCCCAGTCCACGGCCTCGCGGCAGGTGTGCAGC
The DNA here is from genome assembly GCF_044390825.1 of Streptomyces sp. NPDC018833. Taxonomy (NCBI): domain Bacteria; kingdom Bacillati; phylum Actinomycetota; class Actinomycetes; order Kitasatosporales; family Streptomycetaceae; genus Streptomyces; species Streptomyces sp. NPDC018833. The sequence goes on from NZ_JBIRZM010000027.1 coordinate 34,564, forward strand.
GACTCCTCCGGCCGCCCTGCGTACTCCTGCACACGGGCCACCTCGCTGAGCGCCCGCGCCTGGCCTGAAACGTCGCCGAGCCTGCGATATCCGGCGGCCGCCGCGCGCCAGCTGCGCAGCGCCTCGCCGTAGCGGCCCGCGTAGGTGTGCGCCGTCCCGAGGCGGCCGTACAGCCGGGCCTCGTCGGCCCGCTCGTCGCGCGCCTGGCGCTGCGCGAGCGCGCGCCCGTACCAGTCGGCGGCCCGCTGCCAGTCCCCCAGCTCCTGGTGGGCGCCGCCGACGGATTCCATCGCGCGACCGGTCGCATAGGCGTCGTTCGCCGTCCGGCCGGCGTCCAGTGCGGCCCGGTAGCGGGCGAGGGCGTCGTGCGTGCGGCCGCTCCTGGCGTCCAGGTCGCCGAGGTTCAGCAGCGCCGCCGCCCGTTCCCGGTGCAGGCCTCGGCGCTCGGCGACATCCAGCACCAGCTGGTGGAGCCCGTACAGATCAGGCGCTGCCGCCTCCGTGCCCTGGTGGGCGGCGAGGGCTCTGACCAGCGCCGCGACCAGCCGGCGCGCGAGGGTATCCAGGTCGCCGTCGTCGACCGCGAGCCGCGCGGAGGCCAGCAGCACGGGCCGGTTCGACCGCAGCCACTCGTCCGCGGCGGCCACGGAGGGGAAACGCAGCGCGCGGGGAAGGCCCGCGAGTTTCTTGCGGGCCGGGGACCCCTCGGGCTCGGTGATCGCGCGGCACGCCTGCAGGCGGCGCACGGTCCGCTCCAGCATCCTGGCCCTGGCGAGCTGCACCTCGGCCGGCCGCTCGCTCGTCTCCACCAGCGCGCGCAGCAGGGGCGCGAGGCAGCCGGGCACCTCGAACCCGTCCCCGGCGGGGCGCAGCAGTCCGAGCCGGGCGAAGCCCTCCAGCGTGGTCCGGGCGGCGGACACCGAGCAGCCGGCGAGGGCCGACGCGGTGTGGGCGTCGGCGAGGCCTGCCGGGGCCAGGGCGAGCAGTCGCAGTATCCGGGCGACGGGCTGCGACAGGGATTCGTACACCAGCCGGAACGCCCGGGCCAGCGGCCGTACACCGCGCGGCTGGTCACCGTCGTCCGGCAGGGCGCGCAGTCGCTTGGCGGCATCGGCGACCGAGGATCCGGGTCTGGCCGCGAGCCAGCCGCCGACGAGGGTCAGCGCGGCGGGCTGGCCGCCGCACTCCTCCGCGACGGTCTCGGCGGCCTGCGGGTCGACGGTGATGCGTACCTCGCCGGTGAAGGCGGTGAGCAGCTCGATCGCGGACTTGGCGTCCATGCCGCCGAGGGTGCAGGGGCGCACGCCGGTGATGCCGGTGAGCGGGCCGTCGGAAACGGCGACCACCAGGCAGTCGGGGTTGTCGGGCAGCAGCAGGTCGACGTGCTCGGCGTCGTGAGCATCGTCGATGAGGAGCAGCACCCGGCGTACGGCGAGGGCCCCGCGGACCATCTCGGTCAGTTCGTCGTCACCGGCGCCGGGGGGTGAGGCGATGCCGAGGTCGCCGAGGAGACGCCGGACGGCTTCGTCGAGCGGTACCGGACGCCCGCCGGGCTCGGCCAGCCGGACCCGCAGGATGCCGTCCGGGTAGCGGTCCGCAAGCTGCCCGGCCAGTTCTTCGGCGAGGGCAGTGCGCCCGGAACCGGGCCGTCCGGCGATGAGGAGGACGCGGGCGCGGGCGGCCTTGCGGCCGGAGAGGGTGTCGAGTCCGGCGCGTTCGATATCGGCGTGCAGTGACTTGAGTTCGCGCTGCCGGCCGTGGAAGCGGTCACCGGAGCCGGGGCGGACGGCATCCGACCGGTCGGGGCCGCCCAAGTCCAGCGCCTGATCCGTCACGGGCCACGCTCCAGTCCGTCCGCGCACGAGCCGAGCCCGCCGGGGTCTCCGCACGGGCGGTTCGAGCGTAGTTCACGCTCTGCGACGATCGGCCCGGAGCGGCCCGGCGCGACACCGCGATCGCTCGATCGGATCAACGGATCGTCATACAGCCGATGATGAGTGAACGTCAGCCGGCACGCGCACCGCGCCGCTCGCACGTGCGCGGGTCCGCGGACTCGCTCTCGTGCCTGCCGGCCGGGCCCGGCGCCGTATCTGCGTCACGCCTCGAACGGACGGGCGGGCCACGGTGCCTCCGGCCCGCGCAGTGCGTCGAAACCCTCGCCCGCGCGTGCCGCCACCGTCGACAGGACGCCGACGACCAGGCAGGTGTTGTGCAGCTCCCCGGCGAGAACCCCGCGGACCAGGTCCTGAAGGGGCACCCGGGCCAGCTCCATGTCGGCCTCTTCCTCGGCGACCTCGAAGCGCTCGCCGTCCGCCTCCGACAGGTCACGCGCGAGGAAGATCCGTACGGCCTCGTCGCAGCCGCCGGGGGTGGTGTAGATGTCGGTCAGCACCCGCCAGTCCTCGGCCTTGACGTGCGCCTCCTCGTACAGCTCCCGCTGTGCCGCGTGCAGTGGGTTCTCGCCGGGGACGTCCAGCAGCCCGGCCGGGATCTCCCACAGCTTGTGGCGTACGGGGTGGCGGTACTGGCGCAGCACCAGCACCCGGTCCTCGTCGTCGAGGGCGAGGACGGCGACCGACCCCGGGTGCACCTGGTAGTCACGCTTGACGACCGACCCGTCGGGCATGACCACGTCGTCGGTGCGGACACTCGTCTTGTTGCCGCGGAACGGTGTCCCGGTCGCGGTGACCCGCCATTCCTCGGGCGTGTCCTTGATGGTCATCGAAGCGTCCTTCCACCACGCGCAAACGGAAACCGGGGCACGCAGCCGTCGTGGCCCGTACCCCGGTCAACGGTATCGCCTGCGGGTTACCTGCCCTGTTCGCCCGCCTGCTGCCGCTCCACGGCCGCCTTCACCAGACCGGCGAACAACGGGTGCGGACGGGTCGGGCGCGAGCGCAGCTCCGGGTGCGCCTGGGTGGCGACCAGGTAGGGGTGCACCTCGCGCGGGTACTCGACGTACTCGACGAGCTTGTTGTCGGGAGAGGTGCCCGAGAAGAGGATGCCCGCCTTCTTCTCCAGCTCCGCACGGTAGGCGTTGTTCACCTCGTAGCGGTGGCGGTGGCGCTCCTCGACGTACGGCTGGTCCGCGTAGACCTCGCGCACGATCGAGCCCTCCGCGAGCTTCGCCGGGTACAGGCCGAGCCGCATGGTGCCGCCCAGGTCGCCCGCGCCCTCCACGTACGCCAGCTGCTCCTCCATGGTGGAGATCACCGGATGTGCGGTCGCGGCGTCGAACTCGGTCGAGTTGGCGTCCGGGATCTCGGCCAGGTTGCGGGCGGCCTCGATCACGATGCACTGCAGGCCCAGGCACAGGCCGAGCAGCGGGACCTTGTTCTCCCGCGCCCAGCGGATGGCGCCGACCTTGCCGTCCACGCCGCGCTCCCCGAAGCCGCCGGGGATCACGATCGCGTCCACGTCGCCGAGCTGCTTCTGCGCGCCCGCCTGCGTCTTGCAGTCGTCGGAAGTGACCCACTTGACCTTGACGCGCGCCTTGTTCGCGAAGCCGCCGGCGCGCATCGCCTCGGTCACGGACAGGTATGCGTCGGGCAGGTCGATGTACTTGCCGACCAGCGCGACGGTGACCTCGTGGTCGGGGTTGTGGACGCGGTCCAGCAGGTCGTCCCACGTCGTCCAGTCGACGTCGCGGAACGGCAGGTCGAGCTTGCGCACCACATACGCGTCCAGGCCCTCGGTGTGCAGCACCTTCGGGATGTCGTAGATCGACTTGGCGTCGATGGCGGCGACGACCGCGGCCTCGTCGACGTCGCACATCAGCGAGATCTTGCGCTTGATCGCGGTCGGCACGTCGCGGTCGGCGCGCAGCACGATCGCGTCGGGCTGGATGCCGATGTTGCGCAGCGCGGCGACCGAGTGCTGCGTCGGCTTGGTCTTCAGCTCACCGGACGGGCCGATGTAGGGCAGGAGCGAGATGTGCACGACGAAGACGTTGTCCCGGCCGACCTCGTGGCGGACCTGGCGGACGGTCTCCAGGAACGGCAGCGACTCGATGTCTCCGACGGTGCCGCCGACCTCGGTGATCACCACGTCGACGTCGTCGGTGGCCATGCGGCGGATGCGGGACTTGATCTCGTTGGTGATGTGCGGGATGACCTGGACGGTGTCGCCGAGGTACTCGCCGCGCCGCTCCTTGGCGATGACCTGCGAGTAGACCTGGCCGGTGGTGACGTTGGCCGAGCCGTCGAGGTCGACGTCGAGGAAGCGCTCGTAGTGGCCGATGTCCAGATCGGTCTCGGCGCCGTCGTTGGTGACGAACACCTCACCGTGCTGGAACGGGTTCATGGTGCCCGGGTCGACGTTCAGGTACGGGTCGAGCTTCTGCATGGTGACCCGCAGGCCCCGCGCCTTGAGCAGCGCGCCCAAGCTGGAGGCCGTGAGGCCCTTGCCGAGGGAGGAGGCGACACCCCCGGTGACGAAGATGTGCTTGGTCGTCATGGTTTTGGGCGGCATCGCCAAGAGGGGGCTCCCGTGGTCGCGTGGTGGGTGCGTACCGGCGTCCCACCCGGATTCGGGGGTGCCGTCGCTGCGGTTTCGGGGCCTTCTCGTATCCGGGACGGCCACCGGTCCACGGGGTACCAGGGTATCAGCGCCGGGGCACGGCCGCTTCCGGCCGCACGCGGCGACGCGCCCGGTCCCGGCAGGGGCCGTTCACCACACCTCACCTGCCGCTCGCTCGTTCGGCGCAGTCGCGTTGTCCGGACACCTGCGCGCATCACTTGCGTGCGTCGTATCCTGCTCGGACACTCGCTGCCGAGCCGGGCCGGTCGACCCGTACCACCGAGCCCCGTCACCCGGAAAAATCCGGCGCCCCCCACACCATGCGGGTCGCGACGGTGCCACTGTGGTGTTTGGGGTACCGCGGCTCGTCAACGACCCTTGACCGCAGTAAGCGCCCCGCGGGGCGGACGTGGCCGTTCGACTGGAGATGCACGTGGCCGGGCGCATCGAGGATTACGCACTCATCGGAGACATGCAGACCGCAGCACTGGTCTGCCGGGACGGCACGGTCGACTGGCTGTGCCTGCCCCGCTTCGACTCGCATGCCAGCTTCGCCGGGCTCCTCGGCAACGAGGAGCACGGTTTCTGGCGGCTGGGACCGGCGTACAGCGTGAACGACGCACCGCCGAGTGCCGACCGGCGCCGGTACCGCGGCGACTCGCTGATCCTCGAATCGGAGTTCGACACGCCGCGCGGCACGGTCCGAGTGACCGATTTCATGCCGCCCCGTGACGGGGCGCCCCAGCTGATCCGGATCGTGGAGGGTGTCAGCGGCCGGGTGCCGATGCGCTCCGCGCTGCGCATGCGGTTCAGCTACGGGCGTGTGGTGCCGTGGGTGCACAAGATCGACAACCGTACGGTCGCCGTCGCCGGTCCCGACTCGGTGTGGCTGGACACCGAGGTCGACACGTACGGCAAGGACCTGACCACCTACTCGGACTTCACGGTCGCGCCAGGTGACCGGATCGCGTTCACGATCAGCTGGCAGCCCTCGCACAAGGAGCAGCCCGCACTCCCGGACCCGGAGGGCTCGCTGGAGGCGACCACCGACTTCTGGCGGGAATGGGTTGATCACTGCACGTACCACGGGCCGTACCGCGAGGCCGTCGTCCGCTCGCTGATCACGCTGAAGGCCCTGACGTACGCACCGACCGGCGGCATCGTCGCCGCGCCGACGACCTCACTTCCCGAGGACATCGGCGGCGTGCGGAACTGGGACTACCGCTACACCTGGCTGCGCGACGCGGCCATCACCCTGTCGTCGCTGCTGCGCACCGGATACCGCGAGGAGGCCCGCGCCTGGCGCGAGTGGCTGCTGCGCGCGGTCGCGGGCGACCCGGAGAACCTTCAGATCATGTACGGGATCGCCGGTGAACGGGAGCTGGGCGAGGCCGAATTGGACTGGCTGCCGGGCTACGAGGGCTCCAGCCCGGTCCGGGTCGGCAACGGTGCCGCGCACCAACTTCAGCTCGACGTCTACGGCGAGGTCACCGAGGCCCTGCACCTCGCGCACATGACGGGCCTGGCACGCAACGACTACGCCTCGCTGCTCCAGCTGAAGCTGATCCAGTACCTGGAGAAGCACTGGGACCAGCCCGACGAGGGCATCTGGGAGGTCCGCGGCCCGCGCCGGCACTTCGTGCACTCCAAGGTGATGGCCTGGGTCGCCGTCGACCGCACGATCAAGCTCATCGAGTCCGGCGACGCCGACGGTCCGCTGGACCGCTGGCGCGAACTGCGCGAGGAGATCCACCGGGACGTCTGCGAGAAGGGCTACGACAAGGAACGCAACACCTTCACCCAGTCCTACGGCTCACAGGAGCTGGACGCCTCGTTGCTGCTGATCCCGCAGATGGGCTTCCTGCCGCCGGACGACAAGCGCGTCATCGGCACGATCGAGGCGATCCAGCGCGAGCTGTCGACCTCGGACGGCTTCATCCTGCGCTACCCGACGGAGGGCGCGCACAAGGGCGTCGACGGCCTGCCCGGTGACGAGGGCGCGTTCCTGGCGTGCTCGTTCTGGATGGCCGACGACCTGGCGATGATCGGCCGGGTCGACGAGGCGCGCAAGCTGTTCGAGAAGCTGCTCGCCCTGCGCAACGACCTCGGGCTGCTCGCGGAGGAGTGGGACCCGCGGCTACAGCGGCAGGTGGGCAACTTCCCGCAGGCGTTCAGCCACGTTCCGCTGATCGACACCGCACTGCGGCTGACTGCATCGGGCGCGTACGGAGGCTGATCCGTGTTGTCCGTGGATGTGCGGCCCCTGTAGCGTCCGAGGCCATGGAAACGCAGGGCGGCGGCATCACCGTGCGGCGGGCGCTGGAACTGCCCGGGCTGCGCAGCGGGCTGCCGGAGGTGCTGGCCGGGGCGGACCGGCTCGACCGCACGGTCCGCTGGGTGCACGCCGGTGAGGTCCCCAACATCGCCTCCCTCCTCAAGGGCGGCGAACTGCTGCTGACGACCGGCCTGGGGCTGGGCACCAGACCGGCCGAGCAACGGGCCTTCGTGCACCGGCTCGCGGAGCGCGGGATCGCGGCGCTGGTCGTCGAACTGGGGTCGAGGTTCACGCGGCTGCCCGCCGCGATCGTGGAGACCGCCCGCGCATGCGGAATGCCTCTGGTGCAGCTGCACCGCGAGGTGCCGTTCGTGACGGTCACGGAGGAGATCCACACCGAGATCGTCAACGGCCACTACGCCCTGCTGCGCCAGGCCGAAGAAGTGCACCGGCGGTGCACCGAGGCGCTGCTGGGCGGCGGCGGAGTCCCCCAGGTGCTCGGCATCCTCGCTTCCTTCACGGGCGACCCGGTCTTCCTGGAGACGCCCGACGGGCAGCTGCTGTACGCGGCTGACCGACCCGGTGACGAGGCGGCCGTCGCCGACCCGCTCCAGATGTGGGAAGGGCTGCGTGGCGGGCGCCACGACGGGCCGCCGACCAACGCCGTCCTGGTGGACGTGCCCGGCGGCGTCCGGGGCACGGGCGCGGTGCGTGCCCGGCTGGTCCTGCTGGCGGTGTCGTCCCCGCTGCTGCCCGTGCACCGCATCGCCGCGGAGCGCGCGGCGGCATCGCTCGCCGTCGTCCTCATGCAGGCCCGCCAGGAGGAGGAGCTCGCGGCCCGTGGCCGCGGCGACTTCCTGACCGATCTCGCCGAGGGCCGCATCGCCCCCGACGACGCCCCGGCGCAGGCCCGGGTGCTCGGTTTCAAGCCGGGCTCGGGACCGCTGCTGCCGGTGGTGATGCGGCTCGCCGCCGAGCTGACGCCGACGGGCAACTGGGCCGTGCTCGCCCGGGCCGTGTCCGACGCTCTCGCATCACTTGGTGTGCCGGTCCTCCTCGGCGTACGCCCCGTGGAGGGCCGCGTCCCGCTTCTCGTCGGCCTCCGGACGGAAGACGAGCGGACGGCGGTCGCGGGCCGCGTCGCCGACGCGCTGCGCACAGGAGTCGAACGGGCGGGTCTCGAGCGGGCGGGTGCGCATCCGCCGGTCGTCGTGGTGGGCGTGGCGGGCGGCTGGGCCACGGCGGGCGCGGGGCTGCGGCACGCGGCCGAGACGGCGACGGCGGCGCGCGGTCTGAGCGACCGCCCCTGGTACGACGCCCGCCGCCTGGACATCGACCTGCTGCTGTGGCGCCTGCGCGAGCACCCCGACCTGGCGGCGTTCGTGGACCGCGCGATCGGCCCCTTGCGGGCGCACGACGCCTCGTTGCGCCCGCCGCTGCTCCCGACGCTGGAGTCGTATCTCGCCCACGCGGGCCGCAAGGCGGAGACGGCCCGGGAACTGCATCTCAACCGGCAGACGCTGTACAACAGGCTGGCGCGGATCGGCGAACTGCTGGGCACGGATCTGGACGACCCGGAAACGGTGCTCTCCCTGAGCCTCGCGCTACGAGCACGGCGGCACGTGCCCTGAGGGCCGGGGCGCTGCCGCCTGTGGGCCTCTTCGTCAGGGCGCCGCCCCGAACCCACCGCACCCCACACCCGTCGGGGCGCCGCCCCGAACCCCGCGCCTCAAACGCCGGCGGGGCTGAGTTTCCAGGGCCCAGCCCGATCCCCGGCGCCCCAACCGGCCGGGCTGAGATTCCTCGACACGGCCCAATCCCGCGCACCGCCAACCCGGCCACGCTGGAATCCGGGGCGCCGCCCCACTCCCCCGCGCCTCAAACGCCGGCGGCGCTGAGTTTCCAGGGCCCAGCCCGACCCCCCGCGCCTCAAACGCCGGCCGGGGTGACTTTCCAGGGCCCAGCCCGATCCCCGGCGCCCCAACCGGCCGGCCTGAGTTTCCTCGACACGGCCCAATCCCGCGCACCCCCAACCCGGCCAGGCACACGCTTGCCAAGCCACGTACCGACGCCGCACAAGCGGGACGATGCTGGGGGGCCGGGTTGCCGCGCGGCGGCAATTTACAACCCGTCCGGCGTTCGCGGACGCTCTCCCCCTACGTCTGACGGCGTGGGAGGTACCCCACCTCCGGCCGTGCGGGGCCCGGGGCGGAGCCCCGGTTCGGGAAGGCGCGGGGTGGGGACGGCACAGCGGTCAACCCCCGCCCGCCACCTCGTCGTACACGCTCAGTGCCTGCGCGATCGTGTCGTCCTCCGATGGCCAGGTGTCCGCCTGCGCCCGGCCCGCGCGCGCCAGGTCCTCCCGGCGCGACGGGTCCGCCAGGAGTGCCGTCACCGCCGACGCCAGCGCTCCCGCATCTCCGTACGGAACGAGGACCGCCGCTTCGCCCACCAGCTCCGGCATGCCGCCGACGGCCGTCGCGACCAGCGGGACACCCATCCGCAGTGCTTCCTGCGCCAGTACCGAGCGCGCCTCCCAGCGGCTGGGCAGAACCGCGAGGTCCGCGGCGGCGAGGAGTTCGGCCGCGTCGTCGCGGTGGCCGAGGAGCCGTACGGGCAGGTCCTCGTCGTCGATACGCCGCTGGAGCGCGGCCCGCTGAGGCCCCTCGCCCGCGATCATGAGCAGCGGCGCCGGGTCCAGGGCACGCCACTGGAGCGCGGCGTCGAGAAGCACCCCGTAACCGCGGTGCTCGTCAAGGCTGCCGACGGCGATGAGCAACGGCCGCTCGACCACGCCCAGATCGGCGCGCTTCTTGCCCGGCAGGCCGAACGGCGCGCAGCCGCGCGGGGTCGCGAGCGGCGCGAGCCGGGCGTCGCGGGCACCGCGCTCACGGGCCCGGTCCACGAGGTCCGAGCAGGTGGCGAACACAACTGCCGCCGTCCGTACGGCCCTTCGTTCGACGAGCCGCAGCACATGACCCCGCGCGCCCTCGCCGTGCACGCGTGTGTGCCAGGTGACGACGAGCGGCACGTCCTGTCCGCTCAGCGCGAGCGAGGCGCGCACGGCGGCGTGCAACCCGTGCGCATGCACCACGTCCGCGCCGGCGCACGCCGCGCGGAGCATCCCCACGGACAGGGGGTCGCTCCGGCGCGGCACGGGCACGAAGTGCGCACCGCAGGCCAAGTAGTCGTATTCCCGGTCGAGTTCGGCAGGGGCGCACACCGTCACCCGCACGCCCCGCGCCACCAGCCCCGCGGCCAGCGACCTGACGTGCGCGCTGCTGCCCGCACTGCCGCCGCCCAGCACCTGGACCGTACGCAGCTGTGTCACCCGCCAAGGATGCCAGTCCGTACGGACGTTCCGGGACCGTCCGCATGTCGTGCCTGTATCGGAACGGAGTCCTCGGCGGCCGGATCACCCACATAGGTGAATCAACCGGCCTGCGGCGCCCACTTCCCGGGTGTGCGCACGCACGGCGCCGACCGGCCCGGCAAGCCGCGCCCCGCCCCGCCCCGCCCGGGCACTCCAGGTCAGACGTCCGCGCGGGCCGTCGCCAGTAGTTCCTCCGCGTGCGCCCTCGCCGTCTCCGAGTCCTCCTGGCCGGCCAGCATCCGGGACAGCTCGCGCACCCGGTCCTCGCCCTCCAGGACCGTGACGCCGGACCGGGTCACCGACCCGTCGTCCGTCTTCTCGACGAGCAGCTGCCGGTCCGCGAAAGCGGCCACCTGCGGCAGGTGTGTGACCACGACCACCTGGGCCGACTTGGCCAGCTTCGCCAGCCGCCGCCCGATCTCCACCGCCGCCTTGCCACCGACGCCCGCGTCGACCTCGTCGAAGAGGTACGTCGGCACCGGGTCGGTGCCCGCGAAGACGACCTCGACGGCGAGCATCACCCGCGAGAGCTCACCGCCGGACGCGCCCTTGGCGATGGGGCGCGGGGGTGCGCCCGGGTGCGGGGCCAGCAGCAGCTCGACCTCGTCCGCGCCGTGCGGCCCGTACGCCACCGGACGGCCGCCGACCTCCACACCGTCCGGGTCGTCCGTCTGCCGGACCGCGAACGAGACCCGCGCGTGCGGCATCGCGAGCGAGGCGAGCTCCTCGGTGACGGCCTCGGCGAAGCGCGCGGCGGCCTCGGTGCGGGCGTCCGTCAATGCCTGGGCGAACTCGGATAGTTCACCGCGCAGCGCATCACGCTCCGTGATCAGCTCACCGATCCTGTCGTCGTCGCCGTCGAGATCGGTGAGCCGGGTCGCGCCCTGTTCCGCCCACGCCAGCACGGCCGCGATGTCCGCGCCGTACTTGCGCGTCAGCTGCGTCAGCGCGGCCCGGCGCTCCTCGACGGCCGCCAGCCGCAGCGGGTCGGCGTCGAGGTTGTCCGCATATCCGGCGAGTTCGCCCGCCACGTCGCCGAGCAGGATGGAGATCTCCCCCATCCGGTCCGCGAGCGCGGCCAGGGCCGGGTCGTGGGCCCGTACGGCGTCCAGGGCCCGCCCCGCACCGGCGACCAGGGTGGTCGCGTCCACGGCTTCGGGGTCCTCGGGGTTGCCCGCGAGGGCGGCGTGCGCGACGGACGCGGCGGAGGCGAGGGCCTCGGCGTGCCCGAGCCGCTCCGCCTCGGCCGCGAGCTCGGCGTCCTCGCCGGGCCGCGGCTCGACGGCCGCGATCTCGTCGAGGCCGAAACGCAGCAGATCCGCTTCCTGGGCGCGTTCGCGGGCGCGCGTCGTCAGCTCGTCCAGCTCCGCCGCGACGGCGCGCAGCCGACGGTAGGCGGCCGCGTACTTCGCGTGCGGGCCGGTGACGGCGTCGCCCGCGTAGCGGTCGAGCGCCTCCCGCTGGCGGGCGGGGCGCAGCAGGCCCTGCTGATCGGTCTGACCGTGGACCGCGACGAGTTCGTCGGCGAGCTCGGACAGCATGCCGACCGGCACGGAACGCCCGCCCAGATGGGCACGCGAGCGCCCCTCCGCGGAAACGGTCCGGCTGATCAGCAGCGTGCCCTCGTCGAGCTCGGCCCCGGCCTCCTCCGCGCGCAGCGCGGCGGGCGCGGCGGCGGACACTCTGATCCGCCCCTCCACCACCGCCGATTTCGCGCCGATCCGCACCAGGGCCGGGTCGGCACGCCCGCCGAGCAGCAGCCCGAGGCTGGTGACGACCATCGTCTTGCCCGCGCCTGTCTCGCCGGTCACCGCGGTGAACCCGGGCGACAGCTCGACGACCGCGTCGTCGATGACCCCGAGCGACCGTATCCGCATCTCCTCCAACACGGACATGACCTTACGAGGTCCGGGGGCCGCCGCGCGACGGGCCCCGGCCACCCATTCACTCTCCCGGGCAGCGCGGAGCGCGCTCAGTGCGGCGCACCCCGCCAACCGGACACCGGCAGGGCGAACTTGGCCACCAGCCGGTCCGTGAAGGACGCGTGGTGCAGCCGGGCCAGGCGTACCGGAACGGCTCCGCGGCGGACCACGACGCGAGCGCCCGAGGGCAGTTCCACGGTCCGGCGGCCGTCGCACCACAGCACTCCGTGCGGGGTGTGCGGCTGGACCTCGACGGCGAGGGTCGACGTCGGCGAGGTCACCAGCGGCTTCGCGAACAGGGCGTGGGCGCTGATCGGCACCATCAGCAGCGCCTCGACCTCGGGCCACACCACCGGTCCGCCGGCCGAGAAAGCATACGCGGTGGAGCCCGTCGGGGTCGCGCAGACGATGCCGTCGCAGCCGAAGCCGGTCACGGGACGCCCGTCGATCTCCAGGACGACCTCGAGCATGCGCTCGGGCGAGACCTTCTGGACGGCGGCCTCGTTCAGTGCCCAGTCCCGGTGCACGATGTCGCCGTTGCTGTGCACCACGACGTCGAGGGTCATGCGCTCCTCGACCTCGTAGGAGCGGGTGACGACCCGGTCGACCACTCTATCGAGGTCGTCGCGTTCCGCCTCGGCGAGGAAGCCCACCCGTCCCAGGTTGACGCCGAGCATCGGCACGCCCGAGGCGCGGGCGAACTCGGCCCCGCGCAGCAGCGTCCCGTCGCCGCCGAGCACGATCAGCAGCTCACAGCCGTCGAGCACCTCGGGCGTCGCGTCGGGCACGGTCTCGACGGATGCGGGCAGCGGCAGATCCGCCGCCTCGGCCTCCAGTACGCGTACGTCGATGCCGTTGCGCAGCAGTCCCTGGACGACGAGCTCGGCGCTGCGGATCGCCGCCGGCCGGCCGGTGTGGGCAAGCAGGAAAACGGTGCGTACGCGGGTTCTGGCCGCTGTCGTGGTCACTTCTGTCGTGGTCAACGAGGTCCCTCCGCCACTGCACGGTCGACGTCCGCCGGATCGAGTTCGGGCGCCCCGGCCCGGAGCCACAGAAAGTATTCGACGTTCCCGGAGGGGCCCGGAAGCGGGCTCGCGGTGACCCCCTGTACTCCGAGGCCGAGCCCGCCCGCCCGCTCGGCCACGGCCTTCACCGCTTCGGCGCGCAGCTCGGGGCTGCGCACCACTCCGCCGCTGCCGAGGCGCTCCTTGCCCACCTCGAACTGCGGCTTGACCATCAGGACCAGGTCCGCGTCGGGCGCGGTGCAGCGCACCATGGCCGGCAGCACGAGCCCGAGCGGAATGAAGGACAGATCGCCCACCACCAGGTCCACCGGCACTCCGTCGATCGTCTCCAACGTCATTTCTCGCACGTTGGTACGGTCCTTGACGGTCACGCGTTCATCGCTCTGCAGGGACCAGGCGAGCTGCCCGTAGCCGACGTCCACGGCGACGACGTGCGCGGCGCCCGCGCGCAGCAGCACGTCGGTGAAGCCGCCGGTCGACGCGCCCGCGTCCAGCGCCCGGCGCCCTTCGACCTTCAGACCGAGGGGTACGAAGGCGGCCAGCGCGCCCGCCAGCTTGTGCCCGCCACGGGACACGTAGTCCGGGTCGCTTTCGTCCGAGGCGACGACGATCGCCGCACTCGTCTCGACCTGGGTGGCGGACTTGGTCGCGGTGTTGCCGCCGACGCTGACCCGCCCGGCGGCGATCAGCTGGGCGGCGTGCTCGCGCGAACGCGCGAGCTTGCGGCGTACCAGCTCGGCGTCGAGACGGCGGCGGGCGACTCCTGCCACGGTGGGTTCAGCTCCTGTGGTCGTGCGACAGATGGTGCGGGGGCTGCGGTCCCGGCCGGGTGTCGAGCGCGGTCAGCGCGTCCCGCAGGCCCCGGTGTACATCCTCGTACACCTCCAGGTGTCCGTCGGCGGCGAGGTGGTCGGCATCGGCCAGTCTCTCCAGCAGGGCGTCCACCTCGGCGTGGCCGGTGGGTGTGCGCTGCACGCCGAGCGGCGCGGGCGCCGCGGGGTCGGGCGCCTGCTCCGACTCCGTCTGCTGTACGGGCTGGTCGTTGCCCGGCATCGAGTCGCTCATGCCCAGACGCTACCGCGAAGCCCTGCGGTACCGTCGATCACGATGGCCACGACGCAGGAGTGCCTCGGCGCACTCGAAAAACTCTCGGACAACCTGGCGAACGCGGACGGCGACGTACGCGGTGCGGCTGCGCTGGACCGATCCCTCAGCTGCCACGTCACGGACCTGGACACCACGTTCGCCGGCCGTCTCCAGGACGGCCGGATCGTGGTGACGCAGACCCTGGCGGGCCCGCCTCGGGAGAAGGCGGACATCCGCCTGGCGATGACGGGCGACGATCTGGTGGCGATGGTCGACGGGGACCTGCATTTCGCGAAGGCGTGGGCGTCGGGCCGGGTCAGACTGGAGGCGGGCTTCCGCGATCTGCTGCGCCTGCGCTCACTGCTGTGACGCCGCGGGTGCTGCGGCCCGCTCCATGCGCCGGGTTCCCCGGGCGCAGTCCGCGGTCGGCAGCGCCAGGCAATTCACCGGCCAGCACCGCGGCACCTACGGCCGACAGCGCCCGGCAATTCAGCGGCCAGAACACCACGGCACCCAAAGCGCCTGAGGTACGGCGTCAGGACACCGTCGCCGCGCGCCTGCGCGCGAACGGCACGACCAGCGTGTCCCCGACTCCGGGTCCTCGGTGACCTGACTCCTCACCTGGAAGACCTCCGCCAACAGCTCCGCCGCACGATGACGGCGAGTGCGCCGACGGTCGCCCCCTGTCCGAACCCGATCACATCGGGGCTGCCGAGCGGGTTGTGGGACAGGGACTGGAAGATCGCGCCGCTGAGCGCGAGCGACGCCCCGACGAGGACGGCGACGAGCACGCGCGGCAGCCGCAGCTCCTGGACGATGAACTCCTGTGCGGCGGTGCCCCTTCCGCGGAGCGTGTCGACGACGTCGCCGAACGACATCGGGAAGTCACCGCTGCCGATGAGCACGACGGCCGCGGTCGCGGCGGCCGCGGCGAGCACCACGACGACGACCGCTGCCCGCGGATCGACCCGGACGGAGAACCCTCCGGGTGTGGGTATCGCTTTCACCGGCGTGTTCACAGCTGGGTCATCCTCTTGCGGCGTACGAGCTGGATGAAGACGGGGCCGCCGATCAGCGCGGTGACGATCCCGACCTGCAGTTCGGAGGGCCGCGTGACGACCCGGCCGACGACGTCCGCGCCGAGCAGCAGCACGGGCGCGAGTACCGCGGCGTACGGCAGGATCCAGCGCATGTCGGGGCCCGTGACGGCCCGTACGACGTGCGGAATCATCAGCCCGACGAAGACGACGGGCCCTCGGCTCCGCGCTGTGACTCGGACAACTCTCGACCAACACAAGGTTAGGTTAGCCTACCCTCACATCGCGGCCCCGGGTCGGCTCAAGGCGTCCCACGGGGGTGGGCCGACTCCGCCGGCCGGAACCGGCACGGCATGCGCTCGGCACCGGCTCGGGGCTACCACTCCAGCCGGGCCAGCACCTTCCCCGCGTCGAGCGTGCACGAGCCGTCCCCGGCGTACGTCCACGCGGCACCGCACAACGCCCGCAGCCCGTCCAGCGGCGTCCCCTCCCCGTCCAGCACCAGCTCGTCGCCGCGGACCGCCGCGCTCCAGCCGCCGCAGCGCAACTCCCCGTCCGCCTCGGTCACTTCGGGCTGCGACGTCAGCATGCCGCGCAGATCGGCGTCGATGTACGTCGGCCGGTGCGACGGCACGGCCGCCAGCAACTGGGCGGCATCCGTCACCCCGGTCAGGACGAGGAGCGAGTCCACGCCCCCGTTGAACGCGCCCTCGATGTCCGTGTCCAGACGGTCCCCGACCACCAGCGGCCGCTCGGCTCCGGTCCGCAGGATCGTCTCCCGGTGCATCGGCGGCAGCGGCTTGCCCGCGATCCGGGGCTCGGCACCGGTCGCGATCCGCACGACCTCGACCGCCGCACCGTTCCCGGGCGCGATTCCGCGGGCACCGGGAATCGTCAGGTCGGTGTTGGACGCGAACCACGGCACGCCCCGAGCGATGGCGTAGCAGGCCTCGGCGAAGCGGCCCCACGCCAGATCCGGCCCCCCGTACCCCTGCACCACGGCCACCGGCCCGTCGTCCGCCGACTCCACCGGTTCGAGCCCGCGCTCGCGCAGCGCCACCCGCAGCCCTTCACCGCCGACGACCAGCACCCGCGAACCGGCCGGAACCTGCTCGGAGATCAGCCGCGCCACCGCCTGCGCGGAGGTGATCACATCGTCGGCGGCGGTGGGGATGCCGAGCTCGGTCAGATGCGCGGCCACGGCGTCCGGGGTCCGCAGCGCGTTGTTCGTCACATACGCGAGATGCATTCCGCCGGCGCGGGCCGTGGCCAGCGACTCGACGGCGTACGCGATCGCCTCCCCGCCCGCGTACACCACCCCGTCCAGGTCGAGCAGGGCCGTGTCGTACGCCTCGCTCAGCGCGATCGCGCTGCCACCCGGCCGGTTCGTGCCCTGCTGACTCATCCGTTTCCGCTCCTTGCTCGGGTCCACTCCCCCGATCATCGCTCATGGCCACCGACACATACGATGCCCAGATGAACAACGAAGGTCCTGCGGCCCATGACGGTCTGCACCTGATCCCGTTCCGCGGACTGCGCTACGTCCCCGAGCGGGTGGGCAGCCTCGCCGCCGTGACCTCACCGCCTTACGACGTGGTCGTCAGGCCCGACGGTCTGCACCACCTGGAATCGGCGGATCCGCACAACATCGTGCGTCTGATCCTGCCCCAGGCCGCCCTGCCCGAGGACCGCCACCGCCAGGCCGCCGAGACCCTGTCGCGCTGGCTCGCCGAAGGCGTCCTGGCCGCGGACCCCGAGCCCGCCCTGTACGTGTACGAGCAGCGCAAGGGCGATCTGCTGCAGCGCGGCGTCATCGGGGCGCTGGCCCTGTCCGAACCCTCCGACGGCGTCGTCCTCCCGCACGAGGACGTGATGCCGGAGGTCGTCGCCGACCGCACCGCCCTGATGCGCAGCACCGCGGCCAACCTCGAACCGCTGCTCCTCGCCTACCGCAGCGGCGGCGAGCTGTCCGGGACGAGCGCCGTCATCGAACGCACCATCCCGTGCCCGCCGGTGCTCGCCACCATCACCGAGGACGGCTTCAGCCACCGACTGTGGTCGGTCACGGACCCAGCCGAACTGGACGATATCCAGCGGGACCTGAAGAACCATCAGGCACTGATCGCGGACGGCCACCACCGCTGGGCGACCTATCTGCGGCTGCGCGCGGAGCACACGACGTCACCGGGCCCCTGGGACTACGGCCTGGTCCTGCTCGTGGACACGGCCCGCTATCCGCTACAGGTGCGGGCGATCCACCGGCTGCTGCGGCGGCTGCCGGTAGTCGACGCCCTGGCCGCGATCGGCGGCTCGTTCCGTGTCCGCAGCCTGGACGTCCCGGTGCAACAGGCCCTCGACGCTCTCGCCGAGGCGGCCGCGGAGGGAAACGCATTCCTGCTCGCCGGCGACGGCCGCTTCCATCTCGTGGACCGCCCGGACCCCGAGCTGCTCGCCGACACCGTGCCCGGCGGACGTCCGGTGGCCTGGCGCACGCTGGACGCGACGGTGCTCCACGCCACGATGCTGGACCGCCTCTGGCGGATCCCCGACACCCCGGAGCGCATCACCTACATCCACGACAGCCTGGCAGCGGTCACCCAGGCCGAACGGGACGGCGGCACCGCGGTGTTGATGCACCCGGTACGCGAGGAGGTCGTCCGCGACCTGGCGCGCGAAGGCGTCACGATGCCGCGCAAGTCGACCTCGTTCGGCCCGAAGCCGGCGACCGGCCTGGTGCTGCGGAGCCTCAATCTGGACTGAGATGCACCTGCACCTTCACGTGAGGGCGGTACCCCGGCCGGGGTACCGCCCTCACGCATCCACTGCTACTGCTGCTACCGCCTACTCGGCGGACCTGTCCTGCTCCTCGTCCCGCGCGGCGGCGTCCCCCGCGGCGCCAGTGTCACCCGGCTCCGCGGCCTGGCCGGAGGCCTGGGAACCGCCCTTGTGCTCGTCGAGGTGCTCGTCCGCCTCGGCCTCGTCCTCATGGGCCTCGTCCTCATGGGCCTCGTCGAGGTCGACGATCGCGTCGACGAACTCGACCCCGTCGATTTCGGCCAGCCGGTCGGAGGCGTCGGTCGCGCCGTCCTTGTCGGCCTCCAGCGCCTTGGCGAACCACTCACGCGCCTCGCCCTCGCGTCCGGCGGCGAGAAGTGCGTCGGCGTACGCGTACCGCAGCCGCGCGGTCCAGGGCTGTACGGAGTTCGAGGCCAGCTCGGGACTCTGCAGGGTCACGATGGCGGCCTCCAGCTGCCCCATGTCCCTGCGCGCCCCGGCGGCGACGAGCCGCATCTCGACCTGGCCGGCCTTGTCCAGCTTCTGCACCTCGGGCTCACCTGCCATCGCCAGCGCCCGCTCGGGACGGCCGAGTCCGCGCTCGCAGTCGGCCATGACGGGCCACAACTCCACGCTGCCGGTCATCCGCCGCGCCGCCCGGAACTCGGCCAGCGCCTCGGAGTACTTCTGCGTCGTGTACGCCGCGAAGCCGGCGGCCTCGCGCACGGCGGCCACACGGGAGGCGAGGCGCAGCGCCACGCGGGAGTAGGCGTAGGCCTGCTCGGGGTCCTCGTCGATCAGGTTCGCGACCATGACGAGGTTCCTGGCGACGTCCTCGGCGAGACCCTTCGGAAGGCTCTGCAGCTCCTGACGCACGTCCTTGTCGATCTCGTCACCCGTGACGTCATCGGGGATCGGCAGGCGCTTGATGGGCTCACGGTCGGGACGGTCCCGGTCGTCGCGCCGGCCGTATCCTCCCCGGTCGTCGCGGCCTCGGTAGCCCCCGCGGTCGTCACGACGGTCGTCACGGCGGTCGTCACGACGGTCGTCACGGCGGTCGTCACGACGGGGACCGCGGAAGCCGCCCCGGTCGCCGCTGTCCCGCCGGTCGTCACGGCGGAAGCCGCCACCGGGACGGTCGTCACGGCGCCCGTAGCCACCGCCGGCGGGGCGGCCGCCACGGTCGTCACGCGGCCGATCGTCACGACGGAACCCACCACGGTCACCACTGTCACGACGGTCGTCCCTGCGGTCATCGCGACGGTCGTCACGACGGAAACCACCAGCCGGTCGGTCGTCGCGGCGGAAGCCGCCACCCTGGCGGTCGTCGCGCGGCCGATCGTCACGACGGAACCCACCACCGGCGGGACGGCCACCACGGTCGTCACGCGCCCGATCGTCACGACGGAACCCACCACCGGCGGGACGGCCACCACGGTCGTCACGCGCCCGGTCATCACGACGGAACCCACCACGGTCACCACTGTCACGGCGATCGTCCCTGCGGTCGTCACGCCTGTCGTCGCGACGGTCATCACGACGGTCATCGCGACGGAAGCCGCCGCCCCGCTCGTCGTCACGGCGGAAGCCGCCGCCCTGGCGGTCGTCACGACGGCCGTAGCCGCCGCCACCGCCGGGCCGTCCACCACGGTCGTCGCGGGATCCGCGATACCCACCGCGGTCGTCGTCACGCCGGAAGCTCCCACCCGGACGGTCGTCGCGGCGGTCGTCGCGGCGGAAGCCGCCACCCTGGCGGTCGTCACGCGGCCGATCGTCACGACGGAACCCACCACCGGCGGGACGGCCACCACGGTCGTCACGCGCCCGGTCATCCCGACGGAACCCACCGCGATCACCACTGTCACGGCGATCATCGCGACGGTCATCACGACGGTCGTCGCGAGGGTCGTCACGGCGGAAGCCGCCACCCTGGCGGTCGTCACGCGGCCGATCGTCACGACGGAACCCACCACCGGCGGGACGGCCACCACGGTCGTCACGCGGGCCGCGGTATCCACCGCGTTCGTCGTCGCGACGCGGTCCCCTGTCGCGGTCACGGTCGCGGTCGTCGCGGCGGAAGCCGCCGCCACCGCCGGCGGGGCGACCGCCGCGGTCGTCGCGGGAGCCGCGGTATCCGCCGCCCTCACCACGGTCGTTGTCACGACGAGGCCCACGGTCCCGGTCGTCACGACCGCCGCGGAATCCTCCCCTGTCACCACCGTCCCTGCGACGCGGCTCGCGCTCCGGACGGTCGTCGGGAGAGTTGGTGGACATCGGTGTGACTCCTGTCTTCGGGTACCACAGTCATTCTCGCGCAGTCGGCCATCGACCGCGCTTCGGCATATCAGCAAAACAAAAAGGACCCTTGGCCCAGCGTGAACGCTGGTCCAAGGGTCCTTCGAAGATTGTTCGGCGGCGTCCTACTCTCCCACAGGGTCCCCCCTGCAGTACCATCGGCGCTGAAAGGCTTAGCTTCCGGGTTCGGAATGTAACCGGGC
>NZ_JBIRZM010000028.1:0-42448 GCF_044390825.1 Streptomyces sp. NPDC018833
ACCCGCGAACCCACGGCCAGAGAGCCTCCGAATCCCCCAGCAGCGCCTACAGTTCAGATTTCGATACCTTCAGAAATCGTGAACTCGCGGGGATTGCACCGGGGCCGGATCGACACGCTCGGTCTGGACGAGAACAACATGCCGGCGCTGATCGAGTACAAGAAGGGTTCCGACAGCGGGGTCCTGTCTCAGGCCGTCTCCTACCTGTCGTGGTTGGAGTCGGCGCATCACGAGTTCGAGGCCCTGGTCAAGGTGAAGTTGGGTGCTAAGGCAGCCGAGTCGATCGACTGGCGAAACCCGCGGATGGTCTGTATCGCGGCCAACTTCTCCCACCATGACCGGGTCGCGGTGCAGCGACTTCGCGAGCGGATCGATCTGGTGCGCTACCGCATCTTCGATGGCGGGCTGCTGAGCCTGTTGCTGATCGAGTCCGCGCCCAGCTCACCGGGTCAGGCTCCGGCTCGGCGGCAGCATCGGGAGCGGGACATTGCAGCTGGTGCCGCCGGCGGGGACGGGCAGCCGTCAGTCCAGGCGATCCTGGGCGCACCCCCGGCTTGCCTGCGAGACCTGTACGCCGAGCTGGACGAGGCCCTCACCGCCTGGGGCGAGGTCGAGGTGGCTCAGCTTCGGCACTGCATCGCCTACCGGCGCATGGTGAACCTCGCCTCGGTAGTCTTCCGCCCGAAGCACGAGGTGATCCTGGTCTACCTCAGAGTCGACCCGGACACGGTCGAGCTGGAGGAGGGCTTCTCCCGCGACATGCGCGGCATCGGCCACCTCGGGACGGGCGACCTGGAGCTGCGGATCGCCTCGGCAGCCGACCTGGAGAAGGCGGGATCGCTGATACGACGGGCGTTCGAGGCGGCCTGACGCAAGAGGAAGACGGCTGCAGTCCGTCAGCCCTGGTCTGTTCGCTTCACGCTCATGCCGCTGGTCCTGCCCAGGACAAAGGTCGTCCAGGGTGAGCTCACTCGACGTCTTCGCTCAACTGGTGCAGTCCAATCGAGAACCCCGACAAGGAGCTCAACCAGCACTCGGGCATCGGCGGCCACGCCTGCGGCCTCGTTCACATCCTTCGCCAACGCCACCCTACGAGGCCCCCAGACGCACCCACCTGCTGCTGACAGAGCATCAGGAGGAGGCGTTCAGCCCGGTGCGCACAAGTCCGTCTCTTCCGCAGCAGGCCGCCGGACACAGGAGCCCCGCAAAGGACCGGAGTGATGAGGAATATGGAGGACTTGTGGCTGTTGTCAGTGCTGACGGTTACTCTGCCGGGGTGTACGAGGAGTTCGAGCTTGAGGACCCCGCGGCGCGCAGGCGCGCCGCAATCGCTGCGGAAAAGGATCGTCTGGCGCGCGACCGTGAGCGGCGCGAGTCCCGAGGCCTCACGGCTGTCAGTGGCTTCCTCCGCCGGAAGTGGGGCTGGCTGGGAGTGGACGGCGACGACGCCGTTACCGCCGTCCACGGCATCCTCGACGAACTCTCCCGCGCCGACGGTCTCGCCGAGGAGCCGCGGGCCGTTCTACGGGCGGCCGCGGCCGGCACCCCCGATCGCGAGGCGCTGCTGCCAGCTGTGCGGGCCGTTCTGGAGAGCGTGACTCCCGAGGAGGTTCTCGCGCATATACGGAGCCTGTGGAAGGCCGAGATTCCCTGGCTGACGGCCGCTGGCGCGGAGCGCTGCCGGGTGATCTGTTCCAGCGCACCAAGTCTCCTGCTCGTCAGCGGCAGGTCGCGGGGCGTGTCTGGTGGCCCCGCCTTCTCGCTCTTCGCTGCTGCAGCTACGCAAGGCGCCGTGCCTGTGCCCACACGCCACCTGCCTGACATCCTGCGCTGGGCACCGATGCCTGCCCTCGACGATCTCGTCGACCACGGTGGCCTATTGCCCGAGGACACCCCTTGGGAACGGCGGGACAAGGACGAGGCCCTGTATCTGCGCGCACGCCTCGTGCCGGAAACAATCTCGTCCGAGGAAGCGGCCACGTTGGAGTGGGCCGACTACCTTCGACGCGAGGCTTTCCTGAACGGCGCGCGTCTCGAACGGCTGGAGCCCGTAGATGTGTGGGACCTGTTGTATGACGTCGTCGCGGACGGGGACGTTACGCGCATCAACGAGTTGGACACTCTCCTACCCCGCACTCAGCAGATCCAGCTCCGGGACATCAGGTCCGGCGCTGTCAACGGCGAGTGGCCTCGTGAAACCGTCGTGGACAGCGGACTGTGGCTGCTGATGGCCAGCCTCTGGCAGCCACAGCAGAGCGTGAATCCACAGCTCAGCTCCTTTCACGCGCTGGTGGCGCTCAACCGGGCGTACGACCTGCTCAAGGCGGGCCGACTGGAGCAAGCGGCCAAGCAGGCGGAGCGGTTCGAGAAGGGCGCGACCGGCAGGCGGGCCGACGCGGGAATCCGCCAGGAAGCGCTCACCATACGGGCCTACGTCGCCGCGGTAGAGGGCAACCTCGACACCGCGGAGACCCACGCACGAACTGCCGTCGGATTCGGAGAGCAGGCCGCCCCCAACGTCGCGCTGGTGCGATCCTGGAAGGCCACGCCGAAGAACCGGCGCGACCGGGCCACTAATCCGTTCATCGAACTCGGCCTGGACCATGGCTCGTTCCGCTGGGAGAAGCACTGCAGAGAACTATTCCGCCAGGCAGAGGGCGATCACGCACTGCAGGCCTGGATCAACGAAGCTGAGGAGCGAATCCGCGCGGCGCAGGGCGGTGACACGGGCTTCTCGGTGTTCTTCCGCATCCCTCTGGAGCCGGAGCGGTATCTGATGCCGGACACGGTTCCCACGACGCTCGTGCCGCCCGTCAAAGGACTGGCTCGCCGCACTCCCTCGCTCAGCGGCGAGCAGTTGGAGCAGATCCGGGCGCGCGCCGCCGTCGAACTTCTCGACGACCTGCGGACCACTCCCCCACGCCTCGACCGCCACGGCCAACGGGCCTGACGCCTCCGTCCTGTCCCTCCTTCTCCCCATAGGTAACCGTCTGCCATGTCTCCCAGAATGCAGCCCGCGCGATCATCCAGCTCCGAAGGCTGGTCGCCTGGCAAGAGGACGTCGTCGAAGAAAGCCGACGCCAGGAAAAAGGTGGCGAAAGCAGATCGTCCCGGCCGAATCTGCCCGGCATGCGGTGGTGTCCAGCCCGGGGCGCAGAAGCGCGCCAAGACACACAGGCCCACCGGCCTGCGTACACGTCAAGGGGCAACACGCGCAGCCGCCGCTCGTGCTGCGGACGGCGAGGAACGCTCAGCAACAGCCGATGCCACGTCGGCACTTGCGCGAGAGCCAGTGGATGCCCCAACCCTGATCAAGGGAATCGTGGAGCGCCTCCCCGCCTCACTCGGTGAGCCCCGCGACGACAGCCCGGCTTCGCCCGCCCAGTTCACCGCCGCCGTGCGGAAGGCGGTGCTGGAGGAGTTCCGGACTCGCGCCGCTTTCGCCGGCCGACTCGCCGAGATCGATGCCTTGCTGTGGACACAGAAGGACCGCGGTGGGCCAGCCGTACACACCGCCATGGCGGACCATCTGAGCGCACTTGGCATCCGCCGCCTCGAAACGCCCGCGAACGCCGATGCGTTCGTCGTCACCGAAGGCGTCGGCGAGGCGTTCGAACTGCTCAGCCCCGCCTACGTCGACGACCTCACGGGCAAGGTCATCCTGGCCGGGCAGCTCCGCCGGATCGTCGCCGATGCCGCACAGAACCACACGGGAGAAGAAGCATGACGGCCACCGGGATCGACTTCGGAACCACGAACTCGGTCGCCGCACAGTGGAATGGCGGCGAGTTCGCCGAGGTCCTCGAGATCGGCAGCCAGGGCCTGGACGCCAACTGGAGACGCCCGGGCTTCGAGCGCCTATACCCATCGGTGGTGGGAACCAGCTCCCTGCGCGCCGGCACGTTGTTCGGCTGGGAGGCCAAGCTCCGCTCCGAGCGCGCCGTCGAGGCGTGCAAGCGCATGCTGCGCGAGGAACCCCTCGTCACCATCGGAGGCGAACGCTTCGCCGCCACCACGGCAGCGGCGGCTGTCTTCCGGTCGATGGCTCTCGCCGCACAGGACGAAGCGGCCACGGACATCGACGAAGCCGTCATCACCGTACCCGCCAACGCTACCGGCGCAGCCCGGTTCCGCACACGGGAAGCGGCGCGTGCCGCCGGAATCACCGTGCGTACTCTGCTCAACGAGCCCACCTCAGCGGCCATCGCCTACGCTCATTACTTGGAAAAAGAGGGTGAGTTCCTGGTCTTCGACTGGGGCGGCGGCACCATGGACGCCACCCTCCTCCTCCACGACGACGGCTTCTTCGACGAGAAGGCCAGCCGCGGCGTCAACCGGCTCGGCGGCCTGGAGATCGACGAACGGCTGCGGCGCATGGTCCTGGACCGGGCACCCGCCCAGCGGCCCTGGACCGATTCGGAGAAACGTCAGTTCCGGCTCGACATCGAGCGCGGCAAGATCCTGCTCTCCCAGCAGGAGTCCGTCAACGTGATCACTCCGGACGGCGTACCGGTCGAGATCGGCCAGCACGAATTCTCGTACGAGATCCAGGACCTGATCACTCGCGCACTGGAGCCCGTGGAAGAGTGCCTGGCGCAGGCGCGCATCGAACCGGACGACCTGTCCGCCGTCCTGATGATCGGAGGCAGCAGCCAGATTCCGGCCGTCCGTGCCGCCGTCGCCGAGGCCCTCGACCGCGAGCTGGTTTCCGTCGACGCGTTCGACCCGATGACCGTCGTCGCCGAGGGCGCGGCCATCTGCGCGGCCGCCATGGCGGGCGAACTGAACAGCATCATCCGCGTCGTCAACACGCACGCGCTCGGAACGGTCACCACAGAGCCGGACGGTAAGAGGCAGTTCAGCACCCTGATCCCGCGCAATCTCCGGCTCCCACAGCAGCGCGTGAAGTCCTACGAGCCGAACAGGGACAACGTTTCCAAACTGACGGTGGAGGTATGGGAAGGAGCCCCCGATCGGCCGGTCGACCACCCGGACAACGTCAAACTGACCGAACTCGAACTGCGCTACACCGAACCCTGCAAGGACAGGAATGAGGGCGTCTTCGACCTCGAGTTCACCTACAGCAAGGAAGGACTGCTGTCGGTCAAGGCAACCTTGCAGCGAACCGGCGAGCCCGTCCTCAACGGCGAGGTCAAGGTGTTCGGTGACGGAGCCGTGGAGCCGGAGGTCAGGAAGGAACTCGAGCGACTCCTCGCCCTCGCCCCTGCAACACGCCCTACGCCGAAACCGACACACCCTCAGCAGCCGTCCTCCCGCCCCGCTCGGTCGGACGGTCCCACCGAACCGCTCGTCGTGGACGGATCCAACCTGGCATGGAACGGAAGGCCACCACGGCACAAGGGCGGACAGCCGAGCTTCGCGGCACTCCAGGCTGCCGTTACCGCACTGCGCTTCAAGCATCCACAGCGCGATATCCACGTCGTCGTGGATGCCTCCCTGAGACACCAAGTCAGCGCGGAGGAACGCCCCCTCGTGGAACAGGCCATCGCGGACGGCCACGTCGTACAGCCTCCGGCCGGCACAGAAGGACGAGGAGACGCACTCGTCATCAGCATCGCCGAGGAAGTGGGTGGAGTCATCGTCTCCAACGACAACTTCGCACCGTTCCAGAAGGACAATCCGTGGCTACTGACCAAGGGGCGGGTAATGGGGGCAACGCAATCGCACGGCATCTGGGTGTTCACCGCGCGCACGCCCAACCCAGCCCCTGGAGCGGTACGCCGCTGACGCAAGAGAGATGTGCCTCGTGGGCGCCGCCACGGGATGATCTTGGCGAAACAGCAGTGCAGCTCGTCCGCGTTGTTCCGGCAGCCGGTCGGCGTCCGGACACCCGACGGACGCAGCGGCGACAACCTTGCGCGGAGTGCCCGCATCCGCAGAATCAAATTGGTGCTGCATCCGGATTTCTGTCGATCAACCGCCAACAGACCGGCGCCGGCTCCCCTTGCCCACGGACCAGGCTTAACGCACTCGGGACCAGTCCGCTCGCCGGTCGCATTCAGTTCAGCGAGCAGGATCTGGCCCAACCAGTCGAAGACCCGGCCCCGTCACCGCTACAGCGATCTCGGGCCGGGGCGGCCCCACAGCGGCTCGAGCGGGTTCCACCGAACATTGCTCAACACATTCGAAGCATGAGCAACGAATATCCCACGAAGAAGCCAAGATGGGGAGAAAGGGTGTCCCGACGAACTGACGTCAAGTTCAGAAGGTGCTTTCTGGAGCAGGCGCGAAGAAGGGCTCTGGCACCAGGGCGGCAATCGAGAAGGGCTCAAACTGCGGATCAGCCACCACGCGGTAGATGAACTCGGGTGTGGACATGTCGACCTGACGCCACTCCCGGTAGCCTCGCCCTCGCGTCACGATGGGCCACTCGTCCGCCTTCCCATTGGCCAGCCAGTAGTACTCGCCTTCGGTCTGGCTGAATCCCCATGGGATGAGCCCACTCTGACCAGGCTGGTAGATCCGGTACGGCGCGTACAGCGAGTCCTCCCCCTCGGTCGGGGCGTCGGCACTGAGACTCTGCCAGGTAGTGGAGAGATCAAAGGCCCCTCCAGGTGCGACAGAAAGAATCTGGAGGAAGTCCGAGAAGAGCCCCTTACCGAAGGTCGCGGCGAGGCGCTTGTAATCCTCGGGCAGGGCCAAACCAAGACGCTCCTCAGTCTCACCCCAGGGCATATCCGCGTGGAGGGGCTCCCAATGGGTGACTTCCACCAGTCGATTGAT
This sequence comes from Streptomyces sp. NPDC018833, assembly GCF_044390825.1. Taxonomy (NCBI): domain Bacteria; kingdom Bacillati; phylum Actinomycetota; class Actinomycetes; order Kitasatosporales; family Streptomycetaceae; genus Streptomyces; species Streptomyces sp. NPDC018833. The sequence continues at coordinate 6,745 of NZ_JBIRZM010000028.1, forward strand.
CCACATACCGAACCTCGCTGAATGACATATACAGAGAAGGAACCAGACGGGGCGGAGTCAGAACGCTACTCCGCCCCGTCCAGTCACACCACTAAGGCGTGTTTGCTATGGGGAAAGTACCCCCGGCGCCCGTATCAGCGCTGTACCACGTAATCGTCAGACTGTCCGGAATGTACGTATTTCCATCCGGGTAGTGCGCCATCGCACTATAGTACACCGTCTCCCCCTTCTCGAGGTGGCTGGCGATTTGATTTTCCACTCGCTTCATTCTCGAGAGGTTTGTTGCCGGGTACAACGGAACAAGGTTCCGAATATCCCTTCCAGTCCCGCCGAAACGATTCGGAAGAAGGTGCCCGCGGTGGAGACCCTGCCCATACAGGCTTTCCCCCTGACGCATCCCCTTAGGAATGAAGAGCGGATTCTGCGTGGGCCACACCGTGTCACTTCCCACGAGTCCAGGACCGCCCTCCCCGATTTCTCCGGTCTCCTTGTCGAAATTGTCGATATTGGCCTGGTTGAGGCACGCCATGACCCCTTGCGCGCGACCCGCGCTGTCCAGCGGCATGTAGAACGCCGCCGTGTTACCGCTGTTCTTGCAGCCGTTCTTGGTCACCGCGCTCGGGTACGAGTCGTAGAAGCTGTACTCGTGGATTCCCTCGGGTTCGGCGAACAATCCATTCTTGTAGCCCGGCTTGCTCTCGTCGTACTCGGTCTTCTTCGGCCCGTTGTCCGAATTCCAGCCGATGACGTTTCCGAAGACCTCAAGTGCGGTCAGCCAACCGCCGGGGCCGACCGTCTTCGTGGCCACCTTGCCGCCACCCGAGAAGACGCTCTTGACGGTGTCCCACCAGTCGTGGCCGTCCAGCTCGACCCTGCTCGTGGGGTTGCCGCCGGTGAAGGCGTAGCGGTTGCCCGTGTACGGGTCCGCGCCGAGGCCCATGTCGGCCAGGGCGCCGTTGTACATGTCCCGGCTGGTGAAGCGGTTCAGGCCCGGGTTGTAGTCACGGAAGCCCATGTCGTACGTGCCGGCCTGGGCGTCCCACCGCTTGGCGTTGAACCGGTAGGGGTTGTACGCCTCCTTGGTCGGGTCGGCCGCGTCGGGCTTGTCGATGCCCGTGAACTCGGTCTTGTCGTCCGAGCCGTAGGCGGTGTAGCCGTAGGTGGCCTTGGTGTCCCCATCCTTGGTGGTCAGGGATTCGACGTCGGTGTGGCTGTTGTAGCCGTAGTAGCCGTCCTCGGTCGTCCCGTCGGTGTTGTGCTTGACCTGGGAGAGGCGCTCGCCCCACGGGCTGTACTGGTACGACGCGGTCAGGACGCCGGCGACCTCCTCGTTCAGGATCTCGCCGGACAGGCCGAGATAGGTGAAGTCGGTGGTCTTGCCGTCGGCGGTCTTGGTGGACGTACGGTCGAGCGGGTCGAAGGTGTACTTCGTGGTCTTCATGGACCCGCCGTCGAGCTTGCCGCTCTCGATGACGTGGTCGAAGCCGTCGTACACGCTCCGCTCGACGACCTGTCCGCCGCTGGTGACGGACTCCTGGCGGCCGAAGGGGTCGTAGTTGTAGCTCGCGGAGACCCCGGACGTCGTCGCGGTCAGCAGCCGGTTCCGGTCGTAGGTGTACGTCGAGGACGTGCCCTTGACCGTCTGGCTGATGACGTTGGCGTTGTCATCGTGGATGTAGGTCTCCGTGCCCGCGCCGTTGCCGGTCTTGACCGACTTGGCGAGCCGGTTGGCCGGGTCGTAGGTGTAGTCCGTGGTGGAGTCGAGGTACGCCGCGTGGTTGTCGGCGTTCATCTTCTTCGCCACGTCCTGCGCCTTGTTGCCGTTGGCGTCGTAGGCGTAGGTGTGCGAGGAGACCAGGGTCCCGTTGGGCTTCTTCTCGGTCTGCGTCTTGAGCGCCGCGTCGAGGTAGTACGCGTAGTCGACCGTGTTGCCGTTGGCCTTGGTCTCCCGCAGCTTCAGACGACGGTCGGTGTACGTGTAGCTGGTGACCTTCGGGTCGGTGTCGGTCGCTGTCTTGCCGACGGAGACCGTCTTGGCCAGTCCGCGCGGGTCGTACGTGTACGCGGCGTACTGGTCGGGGTGGGTGACCGTCTCGGGCTGGCCGTTGGCGTCGTAGGTGAAGGAGGTGGACTTCTTCTCCTGGCCGGCGAGCGCCTCGGTCACCTTCTGGACCTGGTTCAGTCCGGTGTAGGCGATCGTGTAGGCGTCGGTGTTGGCACCGGATGAGGTGTCGTCGACCGACGTCAGATTGCCGTTGACGTCGTAGGCGTAGGTGAAGGTCTTCTTCTCGTTGTCGGTGTCACCCGCGTTGTCACGGACGAGCTTGACTCCGTCAGCGACGACCGGGCCCGCGCTGTTCTGGAACAGCTGGAGCTTGGCGGCGTTGCCCTGGGTGAAGGCGAACGAGCCGAGGCTGACCCAGGTGCCGGCGCCGGTGTTCTGGTTCCTGGTGACGTCGGTGGTGCCGGTGGAGTGCGTGACCGTGTACTTCGCGGTCGTGGCGGCCCCCGTGACCTGCGGGTACTTGACGTAGGCGGTGTAGGTGCCGTCCTTGGGGATGTTCAGGGTCCAGGTGAAGGCGTCCGTACCGGTGCCGGCGGCGTGGACCTGGTGGTCGTATCCCTGCTGTCCGGTCAGGGTGCCCTTGGTCCACGTGCCCGTGGAGGTGGTGTTCTGGACGTCGGAGTTGTCGGCCAGTACGACCGCGCTGCCGACCGGCACGCCGTCGTCCGACTTGGACTTGAGCTTTCCGTCCGGGAAGAAAGACCAGCTCATGGTGCGGTTCGAGGATCCGCCCGCCGACGTCAGCGTCCGGGCCGTCTGCTTGCCGAGCTCGTCGTAGCCGTAGGTGGTGACGATGTCCCACGGGTCGGTGGACGACCGCACCCAGCCGTTGTCGAAGTAGCTGAAGACGGTGTCGTTGCGGACCGTCTGGCCCTCCGACGGAGGCAGAGAGGTCTTGGAGACCCGGCCCACCTCGTCGTAGACCGTCTGGGTGTAGACGTTCGGGTTGTTGTAGCGCGTGTCCGCCGGGTCATAGGGCAGGAACTTCTTGACCGGGCGGTTCAGCGCGTCGTACTCGGTGCGGGCGGTGAAGTCGTCCGCGGCGGCCGTGTCCACACCGCGCGGGGTGATCACCTTGGTGGTGTTGCCGACCTGGTCGTACTCGTACTTGGTCGTCCGGTACGTGATGCCGGGGCTGGTGCCCGTGTACGGGGCCTTGACCTGGGTCTGCTTGCCCCGCTCGTCGTAGGTGACCTCGGTGGTGTTGCCCTCGGCGTCCGTGGAGGAGACGACAAGGGAGTCCTTGTCGTAGGACCGGCTGGTGGTCTTGCCCGCGGCGTCGGTGACCGTCGTGACCCGGTGGTTGAGGTCGTAGGCGGTCTTCGACGTGTAGTCCGTGGTGTCGGCGGTCGCGTTCTTCTTCGGGTCGACGACCGTGGTGATGTTGCCGACGTTGTCGTACTCGTAGGAGACCTTGTCACCGGCGGCGTTGACCGCCGACGTGAGCTGGTAGATCTCGTCGTGGCTGTTCGTGGTGCGGTAGTCGTTCGGGTCCGCCGTGGTCGCGGTGCCCTTCGGCTCGGTGGTCGTCCTGAGGTGGCCGGCCTTGTCGTAGGTGTAGACGGTCTTGCGCTCCGGACCCGTGGGGGTGTCCTTCGGCGCGGTCGCCTCGACGATCTGGTCCGCCGCGTCGTACACCGCCGTGGAGACCGCGCCGTTCGGGGCGGTGGACACGGTGACGTTGTCGTTGGCGTCGTACACCGGCGCCGACGTCGTGATCAGCACGCCCGCGCTCTGGTCCTTGGGCACCGTGTTGACCAGCGGACGGCCGAACGTGTCGTACGTCTGCGTGGTCTTCTTCCCCAGCGCGTCGGCGGTCTCGGTGACCTGGCCCCGCTCGTCGTAGACGAACGTCGTCGCCTTGCCCAGCGCGTCGGTGATGGTCGCCGGGTAGCCCGTCGGGCCGAATCCGCTGTTGGTGGTCGGGTTGCCGTTGGCATCCGTCGCCTTGGTCAGCTCGCCGTAGGCGTCGTACTCGTAAGTGGTGGTGTAGTCGTCCGGAACGGACGTGGTCGCGACGCCCTTCGGGTCCGTCACCTTCTTCAGGTTGCCGAAAGCGTCGTAGCCGAACTGCGAGGTACGACCCTCGGGGGACGTCTTCCTGAACAGGTCGGCGGAGTAGCCGTCCAGACGGGTCTGGTACTCGTACTTCGACGCGTTGGCAGGGTAGACGCCGGGAGCGCAGTCGGAGGACGGCGGCACACCGGCCTTGTTGTTCTCCGCGTCACGCTTCCAGAGCGGGTAGCCCGTCTTCTGGTCGTAGCAGTACGCGGTCTTGGCTCCGTTAGCTTCTTCCAGGTACGTGACGTTGTTGTCCGCGTCCCAGCTCATCTTGCTGGTCTGGGACTTGGCGTTGGTGGTCTGCACCGGGCGGCCGAAGTCGTCCGTCACGTAGTCCGTCGCGTGGTTCTCCGCGTCGGTGGCCTTGGTGTCGGTGAACTTGTCGTTCGTCGCGTTCGGCTTGTAGGCGAAGCCGGTGTTGTTCCGCAGACGGTCGGTGATGGTCTTGGTCCACCAGTGGTACTTCGGGTCGTCCCCGGCCTGCGGCGCGTAGTAGGCCAGATCCGTGGTGTTGCCACGCGGGTCGGTCGCCTTGACCAGCTTGACGTTCTTGTTCCCCTGCGTGGCATCGTAGGTGAACTTGAAGTCCTTCGGCTGTGCCGAGCCCGCACCGTCGGTGAACTGCCCGAGCAGACCCTTGTCGGTGTAGTAGAAGGCGATCCTGCGGCCGGAGATGTCCGTCATGGACTTCACGTGGTCGTAGATCTTGGAGTTGGTCAGGTTGGTACCGCTGACCTTGACGCCCGAGTCGTTGATGTACTCGTAGGTGGCGTCACCCTTCTTGTAGTACTCGACCGTGAGGCTCTGGCGGCCCGCCGGGTCGGTGATGTAGGTGAGGAACTTGGTCGGCTTGTTGTTGGACTTGCGCTCCTCGTACGTGTAGGTCTGCGTGTTGCCGTTCTTGTCGACAGCGGACGTCATGTAGCCGTCGCAGCCGAACAGGAACCGGGTGCCGTCGGGGCGCGTGAGCGTCCACGCGTCGGGGACGGGATCCTTCGTGGGCTTGCAGTCCAGACCGGCCTTCATCGTCACCTTGTAGTGGACACCGGCCGGTGCCTTCCACACGCTGTTGGTGGCGTCCCAGCGGAAGACGTGCGTGGTGCCGTCACCGTCCGGGAGACGGATCTCCGTCGGGTTCGGCTTCGGGTGGAACTCCAGCGGCGCGCCCAGTCGGATGGGACCTGCCGCCTGTCCCGACCAGCCGTGGCCCAGCACGGTGTCCGAGGTGTCGAGCGAGTTGTACGCGAACCGGGCGAACGTGGTCAGCCCTCGGCCCGGGTTGGTGAAGGCGTTGTACTGCCAGACGCTGTTGCCGGAGGCCAGGTTGTTCATGACCGTGGAGCCGGCGCCGGTGTTCTTGCCCGTGTAGGAGTAGAACTTCTCCAGGCCCAGGGTGTTGGAGGTCGGGTCCTCGACCGTCACGTTCTGCTTCAGCGCCGGGATGGCGCCGGTGCCGGCGGACAGCCAGGTACCGTCGGCGACCTTCTTGATGTCCCAGCCGAGCACGTAGTCCAGGCGCTTGTTGCCCTCATCGGAGTTGATGGGGGTCTTGACCTGCGCTTGGATGGTGGCCGACTTGCCCGGGAGCAGTGCCGGGATCGCGGTGGACAGCTGGTTGCCGCCCGTCGTCACGTCCGTGCCGTCCGGGAGCTTCCAGGTGTAGGACAGCTCCCGCTCACCCGCGGCCCATGCCGTCGCCGTCGTGTTGGTGACGGTGAACTCGACCGTGTACTGCGAGTTCGGCGTCATACGGGCCGGAGTCGTCGGGGCGTAGTACGTGTCCTCGGTCGTCGAGTCGACGTAGATGACCTGCATGTACGGGCGCAGCTGCGGGTCGGAGGCCTCGGACGACAGGAACAGGGTGCGTTCCTGCGGGCCGGTGGTGGTCTCGTCCTTCAGCTTGACCAGGACGCCCTTGTTGTTGGCGGGGGTGCGCACCCAGGACTGCATGAGTCCGGTGGCGTCCCACCAGTGGCGGCCGACCTCGTCGGTAATCTGCGGGACGGTGTCGGACACCGTGGCGGAGAAGTCACCGCCCGCGGTGGTCCACGGGGTCGTCGAGTTGGCGTTGTTCCACGTCGCCTGGGTCTCGGTGAAGTCCCGGGTCAGGGAGTGGAGTTCGTAGATCGCACCGTTGGTCGTGCTGGTGGTCTCCGCGCCCCACATGTACATCTTGTTCTCCAGCACCGTGGCGGTGGTGGGGATGGATGTGGTGGGGAACTTCAGCACCGAGCGGGTCTTGCCGTACGTGCCGGAGTTGTTGCCGACGCTCAGCCAGGTCTGCGCCTTGCCGGAGACCAGGCCGTCGTGGTTGACGGTCGGCTGCTGCGAGGAGAGCGTGGTGTCGGTCTGGCCCGCCTGAATGATCTCCATCGTCCGGCCGGCCTTGGGGATGCCCACGATGCGGGTCGGCGACCCGAGGAGCTGCCCGCTCTGGGTCTTGACCGCGAGCTGGTAGTAGTACGACTTCCCGATCTCGCTGGAGCTGGAGTCCGGGGTCGGCACCGCCGTGGTGTCCGTGTACGTCGTCGCGCTCGACGCGATCGGTGCGATCAGCGTCGCGGCGGACGGGGTGAAGACCTGCTGCGTGGAGCGGTGCAGCTGGTACTCCACGATGTCCAGGCCGGTGTCACCACTGCCGTTGGCGTACGCCGGCCACGAGAGCTCCGGGCCGGTGGAGTGGACCACGGTCGGCGAGTTCAGCGACGTGCCGACCGCCCCGTAGGTCACCGTCAGGCGCGGGTACGTGGACGTCTCGCCGCCGTACGTGTTGCCGTCGGCCGCCTCGTAGCGCGGGCCGCCGGTCGGCGCGGTGCCCGACTCGTCCTTGGCCTTGAGCACGAAGCCGTAGTTGGTCGCCGTGCCGGAGACCCACTTCTGGACCGTGTCGGCGACGGGGAAGTCGTGCCACTTGTTGTAGTCCCAGGCGGCCTTGGTGATCTCGGCCGGGTTCACCAGCCGCACCGAGTCGGCCAGCGTACGGGTCGTGGACGAGCCCGTGTCGCCGAGGACGATCTTGCCGGCGTTGCCCTTGGCGAAGCTCAGCTCGGTCGCGTCGAGGGTCTTCCAGACGCCGCCGGTGCCGGTCTGGTTGACCGTGTAGTTCTTGGTGCCGCCGTTGTGGGTGACCGTGTACGGGGCGGCCGTGGCCGCGTCCGCCGCGGCCGGGTAGTGCGCGTCCACCCGGTAGGTGTCGGTCTCCGGGACCCGTGGCTGCCAGGTGTACGACTCGCCCGTGAGTGCGTTCTTGTTGTAGGCGTAGTCGTCGTTGGTCGCGGCCCCGCCGGTCGTGGTGCCGCGCGGCCACTCGCCGACCGCCGCCGTACCGGCATCGCCGTCGTCCAGCTGCACGGTGGTGCCGGACAGTTCGCCCACCAGCGCGCTGGTGTTGGACCAGGTCGCGGGCGTCGCGCCCGACTCGCTCCACGCCCCGGTCGCCCGGTGCGCCTCGAGGGCGACGGTGTTGCCGTTGGTGGTGTGCGCCTGGTCGTAGTACATGCTCAGCCGGGCCGCGTCGACCTTCACACCCGCCGGGATCTCGTTCAGCGGGAACTTGATCAGCGAGCGGGCGATGCCGGTGTCGGTCTTGCCGACCGACAGCTTCCAGGTGTTGTTGAAGTTCACCGACGGCTGGTCCGACAGGACCATCGTGTCCTCGGAGACCGAGGCGATCGGTGTGATGGTGATCGTCGGGTCGATGACGACCGGGTACTGCCGCTCCTTCGCCGCGAGCCACTTGGCATCCGGCGTGACGGTCAGCTTCCAGCCCTTGGCGTCGGTGTCCCGGACCAGCTTCTGGGTGACCTTGGTGCTGTACGTGCCGCCGGTGACCGACTGCGGGTCCTTCTTGGCGTCCGTCATGTACGGAGCCGGGATCACCATCACCGGGGTGCCCGGAGCCTCGCCGAAGAAGGCGATCGAGCCGTCCTTGCGGGTCTTCGGCGTCAGGCCGCCCTCGGTGTCCAGGGTGAAGGTGAACGACACCGGCCGGGCCGGGCGTTCGGCGAGGACGATGTCCTCCTTCACCTGACCGTTGCCGACCCGGTACGACAGGTCCGCGCCGGCGACGGCGTCCTTGTAGACGACCCGGTCGCCCTTCGCCTCCGGCTTGAGCGCCCCGGCGCCGGACAGGCCGAACGTGACCGCCCCGCCGCTCTCCGCCTCGAAACGCAGGAACCTGCCGGCGTCGGAGCCGAACCAGCTCTTGCCGGTGTTCGCGGTGTTGGCGAAGTCGAAGCCCTTGTCCTGCGTGGCGCGCACCGTTGTCTCGACCGGCTTCCAGGACTTCCCGGACCGGTACGACGTCGGAACCGCCGTCAGCTCGGCCTCGATGCGGCCGTCCGACAGCTGCCAGAAACGCGCCTGCGACGTGCGCCGGTCGGTCAGCTCCTTGACCCGCTTCGCCTTCGGAAGCTTCTTGCCCTTCGGCAGCTTCTCCCGGCTCGGTATCTCCAGCTTCCCGCCGACGGGGGGCTTCGTCTCGCCCTCGTCGTCCGAGAACCAGCCCGCGATCGTGTCGAAGACGCCCTTGTCGTCGTCCTTCGACGGCGACGCGGGCGCCGCATACGCCATCTGCGGCAATAGCGAGCCCGCTACCGCCGACACGACGAGACAGGAGATATATCTCCTGTACGGAACTTTCACCTCAATGCCTTTCGGTATCGACGCACCCGCATCGCTGCGCGCGAAATGGGCACGCCGAACGAGCTGGTGCGGAGGTTTCCGCCCAGCTTGGAGCAATGCGCAGTGATCGCACGCAAGAGACGAACCACGAGGTCACGGGCACTGCAGCGGGCTTTCTAGTCACTTTTGTAAGGCCCAGTCAACCCTGAAGACATAAAGGACAATTGATGAGCCGAAGGGGGTGTAGTTCGCCCCATTCTTCCGCTCGCTCGCGCTCGGCCGGTGGCGTGGTGTATAACCACCCGGTTCATCTGCCAGCCAACCGAAAGCCAGGCTCTTTCATGTCGTCCAATGAACTCGCGGAAAACACAGTGCGGGAGGAGAACGAACACGAGAGCACAGGGGGATCGCCCGACCGGCGGGGGCTACTGATCGCCGGCATCGCCCTGCTCGCCTGCCTCGGGCTCGTCGGCTACGGCATCCTCAACACCGACGAGCAGCCGAAGCCGCGCGCCGCGCCGACAGCCGAGGTGACCTACGAGGTCACGGGGACGGGGACCGTCGAGATCTCGTATCTCGCCCGCAGCGAGGCCGGGACGGCCACGGTCGAGAAGGACGTCACGCTTCCGTGGAAGAAGTCGGTTCAGGTGCCCCTCGGCAAGGCCCCCACCGTCGCCATCGTCCTCGACGGGAAGGGCGGGCAGGCGTCCTGCACGCTGGCAATCGGCGGCAAGCACGTCCAGCGCGCCACGGCCATGGGCGAGTTCGGGCGTGCCACGTGCACCGGTGAGCTGCCCGAGGGCGATGGGTAACGCTCGCCGCCTCCGACACCAGTGTGTGGACCAAGGGCCAGGCCGCCACTCTGAACACCAACGGCCGGACCCTTCCCACAGGGTCCGGCCGCCTGGCGTCACGGGGCACGATGTCAGCTGTTGCGAGTGAACTTCCTGGAGCGAGCGACCCGCCCTGTGCCGTGCAGTGCGAGACGGCTCAGCCGATCGCGATCCGCGGGTTCGCCGACGGCTTGACCCAGCCCATGACCCGGTCCATCGTGGCCCGCGGCACAGACACGCAGCCGGCCGTCGCACCGTTGCCGTTGACGTGCAGGAAGATCCCGGCACCGCGGCCGGGTACGGCGGGCCACCGGTTGAAGTTGATGACGAGCGCCTTGGCGTACTGCGTCGGATAGTTGATCAGGTGCTCGCTGCCGCGGTCGCCGGACTCGGTGAGCGGGAAGTCCGCGCCCTCCGCCGTGTGCATCTGGTTGTAGAACTTCGACTCCGGGTCCTCCACCCACCAGTGGCGGTCGTCGACCTTGGTGTACGGCATGGCTGTCCCACTGGACTCGACGCCGAAGCCCTCGGTGATCGTGTACGTACCCGAAGGCGTGGTGTACGTGCTCTGCCTGCGGGTCGCGCCGTCCACGACACCGTTGGAGCCCACGCGTCCGGCGCTCGTGGAGAACTGCGCCTTCCAGCCGGAGGTGCCCTTCTGCCATGCGGTGACGGTGGCGTACGAGCCGCTGGCCTTGACCGTGATGACCTGCGTGGCATTGCCGATGTTCACGGGCACAGGAAAGTCTGGTGCCGCGGCGGGCTGGGACGTCTGCTCTCCGGACCCGCTGCCCATCCCGCCGTCGGCCGTGCCGCCCGCGGGCTTCGTCTTCGGGGTCGCGCTTCCGGACGGCTTGGCGGAGGCGGACGGAGACTTGGACGCGGACGCCGAGACGGAGGGGGAGGCGGAGACAGCGGCAGACGGGCTCGCCGACGCGGAGCTGCCCTTGGCCTTGTGGTCGCCCAGGTCGGCGCGGGGCGCGACGGAAGCCGCGGAGCCGGCGGGTTCCTTCTGGCCGCCGCAGGCCGACACGAGGGTCATCGTCCCGATGACGGCCAGAACGGACACGTACCTACAGGAAGAGCGCAGCACGAAGTGATTCCTCGGTTCGTCGGAACAGCGCGGCACGCACCACCGCGCATCAAGGCGGCCGGTTATACAGGCTCCGCAGCCACCAACACCAGGCGGCGGACATTTCGGACACGGTCGCCGGCCCCTGCCGACCTCGTGCTCCCTGCGGCTGGCTGGGCAGCCTTCGTCACCACCGCCAAGGCGCGTTAGCCGCGGAACGAGTGATCTACCGGAAGACGGGTCTACGAACAGCTCCGACCGCAGCGGTAGGCCCACGCGTGGGGCGACGGCAAGCGCGCAGAATTCGGCACAGTGTGCGGCGTGTCACACGCAGGAGCCGTGGGATCGCCGTGGGATCATCGACGTGGCTCCACAACCACGCTCCACCCAAAACCCCAGGTCAAGGGGGGTACGGGCCCGGCGAGGCGGGCCAGGGGCGCCCGTTTCGCCGCACCAATGAGAGGCGATCGCCACACGCGGAAACACCCCTCCAGGGGCGTTTCCGCAGGTCAGAACGTTTTTCTTGGTGGGGCGGGTGGGACTCGAACCCACGGCCGACGGATTATGAGTGCACCGTGCCCGAACCTATGCCACAGACCACGTCCTGCCTCACGGCAGTTGCAGAGCCGCGGGCGTGGAGCACCAGCGCTATGTCCCATCGATCCGAACCAGCCGGGAGGCGTTGCTCGCCCCCTACTCCTGGGACTTTTCAGGGACTTTCAGCGCTGCCTGAGGGACTTCCGAGGGACTTTTCGCTGCCTAACTCGGCAAGCCCCCGAAAGATCGGAAAGGGCCTCCGACGCAGGTCAGAGGCCCTTTCCGAGGCAAAGCCGCAGGTGGCGGCAGACGAGTCGGGCTGTACGCCGGGTTCTGTGCCCCGGGACCTCGCGGTCGTCGGGGCGACGGCCATCCATCTAGGACCGGCGTTGCCGCCGGCCTCGTGCGGTCTACCCGCGGACTCGGGCGGGCAGCCCTGATGCGTCCGCGCAGGGCCACCGAAGTGGCCCCTCTTGACCTTGCTCCAGGTGGGGTTTACCTAGCCGCCTGAGTCACCTCAGGCGCTGGTGGTCTCTTACACCACCGTTTCACCCTTACCGAGGACCGAGGTCCCCGGCGGTCTGCTTTCTGTGGCACTGTCCCGCGGGTCACCCCGGGTGGGCGTTACCCACCACCCTGCCCTGTGGAGCCCGGACGTTCCTCGGGGAGATCCACAAGAACCTCCACGCGGCCGTCCGCCCGGCTCGTCTGCCGTGTCGACCATGCTACCCGGCGTTTCAGAGGAAGTCGGCGGTCTCCAGGTCGAAGCCGAAGGGGTCGGGGAGGCGAAGGGTCTTGCCGAACGGCGCCAGGGCCCGGCGAACGTACTCGCCGTCCTCCGGTTCGCTGAAGAGCGTCACAGTGGACGTGTCGCGGTCCACGAGCAGGTAGAGCGGGATGCTGCCGCGGGCGTAGCAGCGGCGTTTGATCTCTCGGTCGACGTTCGGGCGGCGTGAGGTGACTTCAAGCACCATCGCGACGCCGTCGCAGGGCATCCAGGAGTCAGCGCCCCGGTACAGGCGCAGCGCCTCCGGTGCAAAGGTCCCATCCGGGATGACGTGGTCTCTCGGGGCACCGGGCACCTTCTTCAGGGTCAGGCCCTTGTTGCCGGAGAACTGCATGTCGGTCCGTGATCGCCGGTAGACCTGCCCGACGATCAATCCGATGTAGTCCTCGTGGTCCCCGTCCGGCGGCGGTGTCACGATGATCTCCCCCTCGATCAGCTCCGCGCGGAAGCCCTCCGGCGTGTCCAGCGCCAGGAAGCCGTCCAGCAGGAACTCCGCCTGCGTGAGTGGTTCGTGCGGCATGGCAGTCATGTCGTCAGACTCGGACATCGAGGCACCCGCCGTCCGTGTGATCGGGGTCGTTCCTCGATCGTGGCACACGATCGCGCTCCTGCGGGCGGACGGCGCTTGACCTTGCCGCGGCGTCAGCCTTTCTACTGACGGCATGCGTATCGGAGAGATCGCCGCACTCGTCGGGGTGACCCCGCGGGCCGTGCGGCACTACCACCACCTCGGACTGCTGCCCGAGCCCGTCCGCCGGGCCAACGGCTACCGGGACTACACCGTCCGCGACGCCGTCCTCCTCGCCCGCATCCGGCGGCTGACCGAGTTGGGGCTCGGGCTCCCCGAGGTGCGCGACGTGCTCGCCGACGACGCCGGGCGGGATCTCGTCGAGGTGCTGGAAGAGCTCGACGATGACCTCGGGCGCAGGAAGCGATCGTGCGTGAGCGGCGCGCGCGGCTGGCCGAACTCCTCGAACAGGCACGGGAGGGGCGGCTGACCGCCGAGGGGCCGGTGTCGCCGCGGCTGGCGGAGCTGTTCGGGGACATGGCGCGCGCGTCGGCCCGGCGGCCCGGGCCGGAGCCCGCGATGGCCGCCAAAGACCGGGAGTTGCTGGCGCTGCTGGACACCGTGACGCCCGACGCCGAGCAGGAGCGGCTGATGGGGGCGATGCGCGGGATGACCGAGGCGCCTGGCGCGATGGAGCGTGTCTACGCCGTGTACGAGCGGCTCGACGCGCTCGTGGACGCGGACCCGGCCGACGCCCGGGTCGAGGAGGCCGCGCAGGAGCTGGCCGCCCTGATCCCCCGGGAAGTGCCGGAGCAGTTCGGCGGTCGGCCCCCGCAGGGCGGTTCCATGGACACCTTCCTGGCGGACTTCTCCCCCGCCCAGGCCGCGGTCGTGAGTCGGGCGCTGAGCCTGGCTGTGGAGCGTGTCCGGTGAACCGGCCGGTGGCGGTGGTCCGCCGGCTCGTGGGTCACGAGCTGCGCCTTATGACCAGCCTGGTGCTGTGGGCCGCGCGGCGTCGCCACGGCGTCGGCCCGGGAGAGCGCCCCTTCGGACACGCCCGGGACCAGGGGGCGCCGATGCACGGCTTCGCGTTCGTGTGCCTCGTGGAGACGCTGGCCGTGTCGTATCTGCTGAAGGACCGGCCGGCGATGCACGCCGTGATGCTTTTCGTGGACGTGTACACGGTCGTGTTCGTGATCGGGCTGCACGCCGCCTCGGTGACCCGGCCCCATGTGCTGTCCGCACAGGCGCTGCGGCTGCGCCAGGCCGGCCATGTGGACCTGCTGATACCGCTGGACCGGATCGCCGCCGTACGGCATGAGCTGCTGTTCACTCACGAGAAGCGGGACGGCGTGCTCGATCTGACGGTGGCCGCGCAGACGTCGGTGACGCTGGAGCTGTCCGAGCCGGTGACATTCACGGGGCTGCTGGGGCGAGAGCGGCCGGTCCGGGTCGTCCGCTGCCACGCCGACGACGCCCTTGCCTTCGCCGGTGCCCTGAGGGAGGCCGTCACACGGGAGGCCGTCACGCGGGAGCGAACAGCACCGTCGCCGCCACCGGGTCGGCCCGGGTGAGCCGTACCCGCATCCGCTCCCCCAGGGGCAGGCCGGCTCCGTCGCTCTCCACCCGGGCCACCACCGCCGGGTCCTGGAGGTGCACGGTACCGATGGCCGGCTCGTCCTCCTTCACGTCGACCACGACCGCTTCGAAGACCTCGCCGACCCGGTCGCGCAGCACGGCCGCCTCCACGATGTCGACACAGCCGCGTTCCGCCGCGCCCGCGAGCCGGGCGCCCTCGGTCATCTCCTTCGGCAGCGCCTGAAGCGCCTCGCTCACCCATTGAGGCGGCTCCTGCCCCGCCACCGCCGCACGGCACAGCTCTCCGGCATAGCGGTCGACGAGGCGCCGCAGGGGCGCGGTGCAGTGCGTGTACTCGTCGGCGACGGCCGCGTGCACGGCGGGCGCGGGCAGTACGCCCCCGGTGAAGACGGTGTACCCGGCGCCTCGCAGCAGCGTCGTGCAGTCCTGCAGGAACGCGGCATGACGGCCGTTGTGCGGGTCGAGCGAGCGCACCAGCTGCGCGTACGAGACGTGGTGCGGCCAGTCGATGTGCAGCGCGGTCGCCGAGCGGCGCAGCCGGGCCACCGCACCGTCCGGGGCGGTGGGCAGCGTGCGCAGGATGCCGGTGCCGTACGCGACCATCAGATCGGCCGCGGCCATGCCGGTCAGCAGGGAGATCTGCGCGTTCCAGCCCTCGGCGGGCAGCGGCGCGCGGTATTCGAGGGCGTACGTCTCCTCTCCCGGCTCGGGCGCCGGCTCCCCTCCCGGCTCCGCGGCGCGGGGCGGCCGGGGGACGACCTCCTGCTCGGGGACGTTGAGGGAGATGCCGCCGCGCTCGACCTCCAGCGCCTCGCGCAGGGTCCCGATCTCCTGGAGAAGGGCGAGAGGGGCCTCGGCCGTTCCCGCGTCGATCCGCTGCTGCACGCCCGCGTAGTCGAACCTGGCCCGGCTGCGCACCAGGGCCCTGCGGACGTCCGTCGTCACGGTGCGCCCCTCGGCGTCCAGGTCGATGCGCCACAGCAGGGCGGGCGTGGTCTGGCCGGGGAGCAGACTGGCCGCGCCCTCCGAGAGCTGCGGCGGGTGCAGTGGGACCTTCCCGTCGGGGAAGTACAGGGTCTGTACCCGGCGGTGGGCCTCGGCGTCCAGCAGCCCGCCGGGCCTGACGAACGCGCCCACGTCCGCGATCGCGTAGTGGACGCGGAAACCGCTGCCCTCGCGCCGGGAGAGGTGCATCGCCTGGTCGAGGTCGACCGACCCGGGCGGGTCGATGGTGAAGAACGGGATGCCGGTCTCGTCGAGCGGCGGCAGCAGGGGTTCCCGCGCGGCCCGGTCCGCCTCGGCCAGTACCTTCGCCGGGAAGTCCGCGGACACTCCGAGCGACGCACGCAGTTCGCGCAGGGCGGTGCGCAGCGGCGGGGCCTCGGCTTCGCCGGTCAGACGGATGGGGCGGCGGGGCATGGACCGAGCCTATGGCGGAGCGGGGGCCGTGGCATTTCGGCGGCCTTTCCGCTTTGTAGGCTGGCGCGGGGGCCGCACCCCCTCCCCCGTACGTCATGAAGGAGATCTGCCGTGCTCGTGCTGTTGCCGCCGTCGGAGGGCAAGGCCGCTTCCGGCCGCGGGGCGCCCCTGAAGCCCGAGTCGCTGTCCCTGCCGGGGCTCGCCGGGGCCCGGGCCGCCGTCCTGGACGAGCTGGTCGAGCTGTGCGCCGCCGACGAGGCGAAGGCGCAGGAGGTCCTGGGGCTGAGCGACGGGCTACGCGGCGAGATCGCGAAGAACGCCGAGCTGCGCACGGCCGGTGCGCGCCCGGCCGGCGAGATCTACACGGGCGTTCTGTACGACGCGCTGGGCCTGGCCACGTTGGACGACTCCGCGCGCAGGCGGGCGCGCCAGTCGCTGCTGGTGTTCTCCGGGCTGTGGGGCGCGGTGCGCGTCGGCGACCGTATCCCCTCCTACCGCTGCTCGATGGGCGTGAAGCTGCCCGGGCTGGGTGCGCTCGGGGCGTACTGGCGCGGCCCGATGGCGTCGGTTCTGCCGGAGGCGGCCGGGGGCGGTCTGGTCCTGGACCTGCGGTCGTCGGCGTATGCGACGGCGTGGCGGCCGAAGGGAGAGGTCGCGGGGCGTACGGCCACGGTGCGGGTGCTGCACGCGCCGACCCGGAAGGTGGTGAGCCACTTCAACAAGGCGACGAAGGGCCGGATCGTGCGGAGTCTGCTGGAGGCGGATACCGCGCCGAAGACGCCGGCGGCGCTGGTGGAGGCACTGCGGGACCTGGGGTACGTGGTGGAGACGCAGGCGACGGGGAAGCTCGACGTGCTGGTGTCGGAGATCCACTGAAGGATGGCGTTGCGTATCGCGCAACGCTCGTTGCGCGATATGCGCCTCGTGGGCAGGATGGCGACATGACCTCCGTGCCGTCCGCCGCTTCCGCGCCCTCCGTCCTCGACCTGGCCCCCGTGCTGCCCGTCGTCGTGGTCGACGACGCGGCGGACGCCGTCCCCCTGGCGCGTGCCCTGGTCGCCGGCGGGCTGCCCGCGATCGAGGTGACGCTGCGTACGCCCGCCGCGCTCGACGCGATCCGGGCCATCGCGGCGGAGGTGCCGGACGCGGTCGTCGGCGCGGGCACGGTGGTCTCGCCGGAGGGCGTGGCCGCGGCGATGGCGGCCGGGGCGCGCTTCCTGGTCAGCCCCGGCTGGACGGACACGCTGCTGGACGCGATGCGCGGCTCTGGGGTGCCGTTCCTGCCCGGCGTCTCGACGGCCTCGGAGGTCGTGGCGCTGCTGGAGTGGGGGGTGCGGGAGATGAAGTTCTTCCCGGCGGAGGCGGCGGGCGGCACCGCATTCCTGAAGTCCCTCGCCGGACCGCTGCCCACGGCCCGCTTCTGCCCGACCGGCGGCGTCTCGCTCGCGTCGGCGCCCGCGTATCTGGCACTGCCGAACGTCGGCTGCGTCGGGGGGACCTGGATGCTGCCCGCCGACGCGCTCCGGGCCGGGGACTGGGGGCAGGTGGAGTCGCTGGCGCGTGAGGCGTCGGGGCTGCGGGGGCGGAGCGCCGGCCGGACGCCGACATCGGGGCTGCCGGGGCGGGACGCCGACCGGACACCGACGTCGGAGCTGCGGGGGCGGGACGCCGGCCGCGCACCGCAGGCCTGACGTCCCCTCCTGCGCCCTACTCCGCGAAGTGGAGCTCGACGTACGGCGCGAGCGCACGGTAACCAAGGCGCGCGTAAAGGCGGTTGGCCGTCGGATCGGCGACATCGGCGAACAGCAGCACCTGCTCGGCGCCCGCGTCCAGGGCCCCCCGGCTAGCGGCGGCGGTCACCGCGCCCGCGTAGCCGTGGCCGCGCAGTGCGGGCGGGGTGTACACGGGCGCGATCCGCGACTGGCCCGCGAGCACCGGCGAGTGCGCGGCCATGGACACGGGCCGTCCGTCCACCTCCCACAGATACAACCCGCCGTCGGCGATGCGGCGCGCCATGTTCGCGGTGTAGTCCGTGTCGGTGCTCGCCCCGGTGTCGGCGGCGAACCCCGTCATCCACACGGCCGCCTGCCCCACGTCCGCCTCGGTCGCCCGCCGGGCGCGGCCTGGGGGCGGCTGCTCGGGCGAGCACAGCTCACCGAGGCGGAACAGCCGCAACCGCACCACCTCGGACCACCGCCCCGGCCCGGCCCACTCGTCGGCGAACGCCTGCGCACCGCCGTCCGGGCCCTTCACGCCACTGGCCACCGCACCGTCGGCGCGCAGCACGACAACGAGTTCGCGAGCCTGGGGCGGGGTGACCGGCCCGAAGAGGGGCGGGTGCGGAGGCGTCTGGGCGAAGGCCGCCGTCACGGGACCGGAGCCGCGGTCCCGCCACCACCCGAAGCGGACCGGCAGGCCGCCGCCGTCCCCGTACGCGTCCGGTCCGTGGCGACGGACGGTCTCGCTGACCGTGAGCAGGGCGGTGTTGCCGACGGGGTCTGCCGCGAGGTGCTCGCCCGCCTCGCGGCGGAACTCCTCGACGTCGTGGGTGAGATGCCAGGTCATGTGGTGATGGTGCTACAGGGCCAAGGCCGCTGCGCGGGATTTTCTTGTGCGGCGACGGACGCGGCCGGGGTCGGGGGCCCGGACCCTGTACCGCCGCGCGGGGCGCGCCCCCTGCCCGCCGTCACGGCTGCCCGGCTGCCCGGCTGTTCCCGGGGTGGAACCGCTTTTCTCGGGGTGGAAGAAGGCTCTTCCCCGGGGCGGAAACGGCCGCCGGGTGGCAACCGGTCCGGGCGAAACCGCAGCGCCGCGGATTCCCGTACCGTCCAATGCACGGTGCTCCACGCGCCCGCCCGCATGCGTCCCCACAGCGCGGCCGGCACCGCCGGACAGGCGGAAACGGCCGCCGTCCGCCCAGCCCTCCCGCCCAGGCGTGTTGAAGGCACCGGGCAGAGGGGAAGAAGCCGCCCGCGGCCATCTGGGCCCGCCACGGGGCCGCCGAGGCAAGCGGGCGATCTGGAAGAGGTGCCGGGCGCGCGGCGGTACGAGAGGCAGAGCGCCGGCCCGACGAGGTCGCTCCGTCAGACCATGGCCCCCCGCAAACTTCGGTCCAGCCGTACGAGTCCTGAGGGCCGACAGCACGCCGGAGTCGCCCGCACGACACTGGCCGCCCCCGGCGCGGCGCGCACGGCGGGGCGGCCGGAGCGGGCCGGGAACCGACCCCACAGCCCTCACTGCCTCCACCACGGCTCTCCGACGCCGACACCGCCGCTCCTGGCCTCGCGGCAACCGCGGTGGCCGGCACGAGCAAGGCAGTCCAGGCCGACGGGCTGCTGCCGCGAGCCGTCGAACACACGCCACCCGCCCGCGGAGAAGTGACCGGCCAGGGCGGCCGAGCGGGCCGGCCAGGGGCAGCCGAGGGGTCCGGGCGGGGGCGGCCGACAGGCGGGTCAGCGCAGGTGGGAGGTGTCGTTCAGGAGGCGGAGTGACGCGTTGCCGTCCGCGTAGTACGCCAGCGCCGAAAGCGACGCCGCCGACAGCTCCATGCGGAACAGGGACTCCGGCGGCGCGCCGAGGGCCAGGCGGGCCAGGGTCTTGATCGGGGTCACGTGCGTGACCAGCAGCACCGTACGGCCCGGGTGGCGGGCGAGCAGCTTGTCCCGCGTCGCCGCCACCCGCCGCGTCACCGTGGCGAAGCTCTCGCCGCCGCCCGTCGGGGCCGCCTTGGGCGAGGCCAGCCACGCGTCCAGGTCGTCGGGGTACCGCTCGCGGACCTCCGCGAACGTCAGCCCCTCCCACGCCCCGAAGTCCGTCTCCCGCAGCCCCTCGTCGACGACCACGTCGAGGCCCAGCCGGGCCGCCACGATCTCCGCCGTCTCGCGGCAGCGGCGCAGCGGAGAGCTGACGACCGTCTGGATCGTGCCGCGCGCCGCCAGTGCGGCGGCTACCGCCTCCGCCTGCCCGCGGCCGACGTCGGACAGCACCGGGTCGCTGCCCCCGCTGCCGGAGAAGCGCTTCTCGGGGGTGAGGGCGGTCTCGCCGTGGCGCAGCAGCACGAACGTGGAGGGTGTGCCGAGGTCCGCCGACACGCCCCAGCCCGTCGCCGGGACAGGGGCGGCGGCCGCCACGGGGGCGGACCGGGTCGTCGTCGGGGCGGCTTCGGGGACCACCGCCGTGAGCACGGGGGCCGTGACCGTACCGCCCGTCGTACCGGCCAGCGCAGCCCGCGCCTTGGCCGCTCCCGCGGCCGCGTCGCCCACCACGCGCGCCGCCTCGGTGTCCCGGCTGATGTCCAGCGCCGCCGTGGAACGCGACGGCTCCCACTGGCGGCCCTTGCGGCCCGCGTCCATCGCTTCGTTGGCGAGCCGGTCCGCGTGCTTGTTCCGCTCCCGCGGGATCCACTCGTACGTCACGCGCGCCGGCGGGAAGACCGCCGCCGCCTCGGCCGCCAGGGGCTTCATGTCCGGGTGCTTGATCTTCCAGCGTCCGGACATCTGCTCGACGACCAGCTTGGAGTCCATACGGACCCGTACGAACGCCTCCGGGTCCAGCTCCCGGGCCGCCTCGAGGCCGGCCACCAGGCCCTTGTACTCGGCGACGTTGTTGGTCGCCACCCCGATGTACGCGGCGGCCTCGGCGAGCGTCTCACCGGTGGCCGGGTCGAGCACGACGGCGCCGTAGCCGGCCGGCCCCGGGTTGCCCCGGGAGCCGCCGTCGGCCTCGACGACGAATTCACGCACTTCCGGCACTACAGCCCCGACTCGGACGTACGGACGAGGATGCGACGGCAGTTCTCACAGCGCAGCACGGTGTCGGGCGCGGCCGCGCGGACCTCGTTGAGCTCGGTGATGTTCAGCTCCAGCTGGCAGCCCTCGCAGCGGCGCTGGAACAGGCGCGCCGCGCCGACGCCACCCTGCTGCACCCGCAGCTTCTCGTACAGCTTCAGCAGGTCGGCAGGCACCGAACCGGCCACCAGCTCGCGCTCCTTGGCGACCGAGGCCGCCTCCTCGTCCAGCTCCGCCTGCGCGGCGTCGCGCCGGGCCGTCGCGGCGTCGGCCTTGCCCTGCACCGACGAGACGCGCTCGGTCAGTTCGGCGACCCGCTCCTGCGCGGACTCGCGGCGCTCCATGACCTCCAGGACGACGTCCTCGAGGTCGCCCTGACGCTTGGCGAGCGAGACGATCTCGTGCTGGAGGTTCTCCAGGTCCTTGGGCGAGGTGACCGCGCCGGAGTCGAGGCGCTGCTGGTCACGGGCGGCGCGCTGTCGCACCTGGTCGACGTCCTGCTCCGCCTTGGTCTGCTCGCGGGCGGTGTCGCTCTCCTCCGTCTGCGCGGCGACGAGCAGGTCGCGCAGCTGCGTGAGGTCCTTGTTCAGCGACTCGATCTCGGCGTGCTCGGGCAGCGACTTGCGCAGGTGGGCGAGCCGCGACAGGCGCATGTCGAGGGCCTGTACGTCGAGGAGTCGGATCTGGTCGGCGGGCTCGGCGTTCAGTTGGGGGCTCCAGAGGAATCGTGGTGGGAGGACCAGGGATCGGTGACCGTCTTCGAGACGTGGACCCGCAGGTCCCAGCCGTTCCGGTCGGAAATCTCGTCGAGCTGCGCCGCGGCCTGCTCGCACCAGGGCCACTCGGTGGCCCAGTGGGCGGCGTCGACGAGCCCGAGCGGCGAGTGCTGCGTGGCCTCCGACGCGGGGTGGTGGCGCAGGTCGGCGGTGAGGAAGGCGTCCACGCCGGCGGCCCGCACCCGGTCGAAGAGGCTGTCGCCGGAACCGCCGCTCACGGCGACGGTGCGCACGAGGGCGCCCGGGTCACCCGCGATGCGAATGCCCTGCGCGGTGGCGGGCAGCCGCTTCGCGGCACGCGCGGCGAAGTCGCGCAGCGTCTCGGGGTGGTCGAGCTCGCAGATGCGCCCGAGGCCGCGGCGCCCGTTCGGGTCGGTGGCATCGGGCACGAGGGGTCCGACGACCCGCAGGTCGAGGGCGCCCGCGAGGGCGTCGGAGACGCCGGGGTCGGCGGTGTCGGCGTTGGTGTGGGCGACGTGCAGCGCGATGTCGTTCTTGATCAACGTGTGCACGACACGGCCCTTGAAGTGGCCGGCGGCGACCGTCGTGGTGCCGCGCAGATAGAGGGGGTGGTGGGTGACGAGCAGGTCGGCACCGAGCCGCACCGCCTCGTCGACGACGTCCTGGACGGGGTCGACGGCGAACAGCACGCGCGTGACCGCGGCGTCCGGCTCACCGCACACCGTGCCGACCGCGTCCCACTCCTCGGCCCGCTCGGGGGGCCAGAGGGCTTCGAGGGCGGTGATGACTTCAGACAGACGGGGCACGGGGGAAAGGCTACCTGCCCGGACCCGAACCACCGCCTGCGCCCGCGGCCCCGCGGTTACGCGACCCCGTCGACCGCCGCGTCCCGTGCTCGTGGGTCCGGGCCCGGTACCGCGCCGACCGCAAGTCCGCACCGTGTCCAGACCGGCCAGGGCATCGAGAACTTGGTCCCAGGTCGGGGCCGTCGGAACGTGGCGCCACGTCGCGGACCCGGCACCACGCCGACCGCCGCGAGTCCCGCGACCAGACCAGCCGAGGCCATCGGAACGTGGCGCCACGTCGAGCACCCAGCACCGCGCCGACCGCGAGCCCGCCCCATGTCCGCCCAGCAGGCCGTCGCCGCCGGGGCCGGCGGGCAGCGCCGCATGGGCCGGTGCCGGGCCCGGCGTCGCCCGCGCCTCGGTGGCGGGCCGGCGGGCGTGTGCCGCAACCGCTGCCGTACGCATGGCTGCCGCGCTTCCCCGGCCGGTGCGGCCAGTGCCTGGTGGCCGGGCGGGCCGGGGACGTGGTCCATCTGCCGGGGGCCGTGCCCGGCACGCGGCGTGCGCTCCGACGCCCCCGTCCGGGTGGACGGGCCCGGGGCCCGTCCACCCGGTCGGG
This sequence comes from Streptomyces sp. NPDC018833, assembly GCF_044390825.1. Classification (NCBI taxonomy): domain Bacteria; kingdom Bacillati; phylum Actinomycetota; class Actinomycetes; order Kitasatosporales; family Streptomycetaceae; genus Streptomyces; species Streptomyces sp. NPDC018833. Next base: position 29,177 of record NZ_JBIRZM010000028.1, read on the forward strand.
GTGGACGGGCCCCAGGTCGTGGAACTACTTCGCCAGGTAGCCGCGCAGGTCGTCGAGGACCTCGTTCGCCGCCGTCACGCCGAGGCCCAGGTACCAGGTCTCGTCCGGGACGTCCTTCGCCTGACCGGCCTTGACCGCCTTCAGGTTCTTCCACAGCGGGTTGGAGCGGGCCGTGTCCCGCTGGGTCTTGGACGGGTCGCCGTAGACGCCGGTGAAGATCCAGTCAGCGTCCGCCTGGTCCATCTTCTCCGGGCTGATCTCGACCGCCAGGTCCTCGATCTGCTGGTTCGCCGGCCGCGGGACACCCGCGTCGCGCAGGATGGTGCCGATGAAGGACGCCTGCGCGTACAGGCGGATCTTGCCGGGCATGTAGCGCAGCATCGTGACCGTCGGCTTCTTCTCGCCGATGTCCGTACCCAGCTGCTTCGCCTTCTTCTCGTACGCGCCCAGCTGCGCCTTCGCCTCCGCGGTCCGGTCGAGCGCCGCGGCGTTGAGGAGGTAGTTCTCCTTCCAGGTGAAGCCGGGGCGGATGGAGAAGACCGTCGGGGCGATCTTGGACAGCTCGTCGTACTTGTCGGCCGCGCGCAGCTGGCTGCCGAGGATCAGATCCGGCTTGAGACCGGCGATCGCCTCCAGGTTGAGGCTGTTGATCGTGCCGACGCTCTTGGGGCTGCCCGCCGCCTTCTTCAGGTAGCCGGGGATGCCGTCGTCCCCCTCGGTCGGCGCGTAGCCGACGGGCTTGACACCGAGGGAGGCGACGTTGTCGAGCTCGCCGACGTCGAGGACCACGACCCGCTTCGGCGCGGACTTCAGCTCCGTCTTGCCGAGCGCGTGGGTGATGGTGCGCGGGAACTCGCCCGGCTTCGCGTCCGTGCCCATCGCCGCCGTCTGCTGCGCGGCGTCGGAGAAGTCCTCGCCGCCCTGCGCGACGGACTTCTTGCCGCCCGCGTCGGTCTGGCCGCCGCTGTCCTTCGCCTTGTCAGTGCCGCCCGCGTCCGACTCGGCGCCGCAGGCGGCGAGGGACAGGGCGGCGGCGAGAGCGACGGCTGCGGCTGCGCCGCGGCGGCGTAGGGACATGACGACTCCTGGGGAGGGGGACGAACTTAGGTGCGCCTTACCTTAAACACTCCCCCCGTGTAGAGCACAACCACCCCCTCCGCCTCAGGCAAATCCGGGCATGGCCACCCTTATGTGTGAAGTCACGTGTCGCACGGTCTTCGGCAGGTGGTGGGAAACCTAGCGTCGACGACCGGAGGTGACGTATCGATGACTGCCTGTGCCATCGAAACCGCCGCAGAGGTAAGGGCGGTGGCGAGTACGGGGTTCACGATCACCGCGGACGGGACGTACGGGGCCCGGCTCGCCGGAACCGGCGACGCGCTGTTCCCCGAGCGCTGGACGCTCGACGGCCCGGAGCCGTATGCCGTACCGCTGCCGCTGGACCACCCCGAGGAGCGCGACGCCGAGGTGCAGCCGCTGACCGACGGGCGGGTGCTGATCAGCCGCCGGGCCGGGGAGCGGTACGGGTTCTCGCTGTTGTACCCGACGGGGCCGGGAACCGGTGAACTGGCCGTCGGGGCCGTGACCGCCGAGAAGTTGACCCTGCTGCCGCCCTCGCCGGACGGTGCGCACGTCTACGCCCTGACACCGGGCCGCACCTCGACGGGCATCTGGCTGGTGGCCGGCGGGGCGTCCGGTCCCGAGCACATCGCGGAAGTGCCCGGGCACTGCTCAGGCGGTGTGTGGCTGGACCGTGCGGGACGAATGCTCGCCCTCGACCACCGGCAGCCGGGCGGGCCGGTGAAGACGGTGGCGGTCGATCTGGCGCGCGGCGGGGAGGTGAGTCCGCTGCTGCAGATCACCGAGGACAGCGACGACCGGCTGCTGCTGGCGGACGCCGACAGCGGCCTGCTGCTGATCCGTTCGAACGCAACGGGCGCGGACCAGGACCGGCTCGGCTGGGGCGTCCTGGGCAGCCTGCGGCCGGTGCGGTTCCCGCGGAGTCTGCGGCTGCCGGACGCGCTGGTGACGCCGTTCGCCGTGCAGCCGGGGCAGGTGCTGACACCGGAGGCGTGTGCGGTGGCGCTGCGGATCGATGGCGCGGCGGGCAGCTGGGTGGGCGTATGGCGTCCCGCTGGCCGCCGCGTACACCAACTGGCCCCGCCGCGGGGGTGGTTGGCGGGATCGGGTACGTGGAGCCGCGATGGGGTGCTGCACCTTCCGTACGCGACGCGCGAGGTGCCGTGCGGCGTTGCGCACGCGGAGGCGCCGACGGATACGCCGGCGGACCGGGGGGCGGCGGACCGGGGCGCGGCGGACCGGGGCGGATCAGCTCGGGGCGGATCGGCCAAGGGCGCGGCGGCCGGGGGCGGGTCGGCCCAGGGCAGGCGTGCAGAAACCTTCGGCCTGGCGGATGCGAAGACGGCGCGGAGCCCCGACGGGGGCCCGGCCACGGAACCGGCACAAGTGGAACGCGCAGGTGGGCAACCGTGCGAGGCGTCCGGGAGTCCTGTTGTGTGCCAGCCGGTTCCCTTGCAGCAGGCACCTCTCAGCGGCCGTGCGGCCGCTGGTTAGACTCTGCGGCCGGGGCTACTCAGCCGCACCGCCCGTGTGCCGACGGTGACGGGCAAGGGGCGTGCTGCCGGGGCTCTTTGACAGGGCATCAGCGATCGCAACGGGGTGAAGTTCTCACATGTATGAAGTCCGAACCGACACGGCCCAGGAGTGCCCGCAGCCGGCGGACGCGATACGGGCCGGCGCCGGCGGAGCAGGGAGGCACCGGGGCGGGGCGGCCACGGCGGAGGACGGGACGGCGCCGGCGCACGGCCGCCACCGCCGTCCGGTGTCGTCGCACGACACGGCCTGATCACGGGGGCGGGGTCCGGGGGTGCGTGTCCGCTCGCGCGGGCCGCTTCCCCCTACCCCTCCCCTTCCCCCAGCGTCGCTACGCGGCTCCGCCGCGCCGGGGGATCCGCCCCCGGCCACGTACTTCCCCTTGTGCCTCGGCGTGTACGGGGTGATGGGCCGGTGGCGGCTGCCAGTGAGGGCCGCGCCGAAGATGCCGGCTCGGTAGCAGGTGCCGTTGTCGGTCACGATGCGCTCGATTGCTGTGATGCCGTGCGCCGCGAACCAGGCGCGCGCCCGGTCAATGAACGCGAGCGCGGTGTCGGATTCCTCCCTCTCGAGTGCTTCGGTGTGGGCGAGGCGGGAGTAGCCGTCGCTCGCGATGTCACCTCTCCGCAGCTGCATGTGCGACCGGGCGGGTGCGACAGCGCTCGATGGCGCGCGGCGCCTTCCGGGGCGAGCGAGCGTTGCGGTGAGTCATGCGGCCGGGACGTCTTCGGCCGACACGGCGGGTTCAGGGTCGGACAAGTGTGTCCGTTTCGGCAGTAAGAGCGGGGTGGCGAGCAGGAGAACGCCGGAGACGGTGATCGCGGCGATGGGGCTGGTGAGTGTGGCGAGGATGCCCCAGATCACCATGAGGGTGGCCTGTACGAGTTTGCTGCTGACACTCCATGTGCTGAGGACTTGGGCGGCGTGATCCGTGGGAGTCCGTTGCAGGCGTGCTGTGGCGTAGATCGGGTTGAAGACGCCCATGCATGTGATGAGCAGGCCCTCGACGAAGATCACGGTGAGGAGTCCGGGGATGCCGGGATGGATGAACGCGAGACCGAGCGGGAACAGCGATCGCAGCCAGCCGGAGACGGTCATGACCTGGTGCCGGCCGTAACGCTTCACGAGTCGTGCGGAGAGGCGGGCGCCCACGAAGCCGCCGAGTGCCGGGAGACCGAAGGCGAGACCGTATTGCCAGGCCGGGAAGTGGTATTCGTCAAGCAGGAGGACGGCCAGGAGCGGGACGGTGGCCGTGATCAGGCCGCCGACCAGGATCGAGTTGAGGAACAGGCACCGTAGTGCGCGGTCGTGGAGGATGAACCGCCAGCCGCCAAGGAGGTCGGCTCCGCGCGACCCGGTGGCCGGGTCGCGGGGTGCTGCGACGTCGCCTCCGTGGATGCGGAGGACACCGAGCGCGGACAGCAGGTAGCTGAGGGCGTCGGCCATGACAGTGATGACCGGGCCGAGCAGCCCGATGAGCGCGCCGCCGAGGGGCGGGCCGGCCGCGGTCGCCACCCAGCTCGTGCCCTCGAACTTCCCGTTCGCGGCCAGGAGGTGATCGCTGCGGACGAGGTGTTTCAGATACGCGCCGGATGCGGCGGTGAAGGCGATGCCTGCGGTTCCGCAGATGACCGAGACGACCAGCAGCTGGCCGTAGGACAGCAAGCCGAGGAAGTACGCGATCGGAACACTCGCCATCACGAGGAACCGAGCCAGGTCCATCGCGATCATCACCGGACGCTTGGCCCGGTGTTCGACCCACGGCCCGAGCGGGAACGCAACGATCGCCGCGACGGCAAGCCCGGCTGCCTCCAGAAGCGAAATCTCGAATGCCGACGAGTGCAGCACTCGAACCGCGATGAGCGGGAACGCGCCGAAGGCGATCCACGTGCCGTACGTGCTGACAGCGTAGGCCGACCACAGCCAGCCGAAACCGGAGCCCAATTTCACGCGCACATAACTCCTCCACAACAACCGGTGTTTGGGTCCCTGAATCACATCGGCTACACGGGAGCCGGATCAAACAACCGTCCTCTGGCGATCCACAACCATCAGTTGGGCATGCATAGGCTCGACCAATGGATACCGAGGCAGTGCGATCGTTCGTCCGGGCGGCCGAGCTCGGACAGTTGCAACACGCGGCCGACGAGCTGGGCGTGACACAGCAGGCTGTCTCGAAGCGGATCGCCGCCCTGGAGCGCGAGCTGGCGGCCCGCCTGTTCACCCGTACCGCCCGAGGGGTCGAACTGACGCTGGACGGCCAGGCGTTCCTCCCGCACGCACGGAGTATCGTCGCGGGTGTCGATCGCGCCGTCACCGCGGTCAGGCCGGGCTCGCGGGCCCTTCGAATCGACGTTCTCGGCCTACGAAGCGCGCAGGCCGTCGTTCTGCACGACTACTGGCGGTCACACCCCGAAACCGACCTCGACGTGGTGACCCTCAAAGTCAACGACCCTCACGTGGCGGCCGCCGCCGTCCAGGCAGGCGATATTGACGCCTCGTTCCGCACCGTCACCGATCCGGCCACGCTGCCGCGCGAGGTGCAAATGATCCACGCCTTCCACTCCCCGCTGGAACTCCTCGTCGGCCCCAGGCATCCGCTCGCCTCCGCACGAACACTGACGCCACCGCAGCTGCGCAGGCGTCGGATCTGGGTACCGGGTATCGCACCCGGAAGCGAATGGGCAGAGTTCTACGATCAGCTCACCACCGACTTCGACCTCCGCATCGACGCGGCAGGCCCGAACTTCGGTAACGAGGTACTCCTCGACGCCCTCGCGGACTCCGCCGACGTGGCCACCCTCGTCGGCGCGCGCGACCGGTACATCTGGCCGACGAACCACGACCTACGCCGCATCCCGATCGTGAACCCGACGCTCGCCTACCCGCTCTCCCTCATGTTCCCCAGAACGAATCCGCACCCGGGACTTCGGGCGATCATCAATCACTTCGCGAGCCTGACGCCGCTCCCCGAGACGGCCTGGCTGCCGTCCTGGAGCAGGACACCACGCCGCAGCGCCGGCGACATCGCGCACACCTGCGACCAACAGTCGTTTGCACCGGTGCATGACCAACATGACCGACGCTGAACCCGCTCGTCACCGAGTTGACTCAACCTGCCGCCGCCAAAAACGTCACGGCAGGCAACATCTAGTCGCGCTTCAGTGTCAGCACCTCCCGCGACGCGAAGGTCTCGCCCGGTGCCCGCGAGTCGAAGTGGGCGCCCAGCGTCGACTCCAGTTCCCCGAAGGTGAACACATCTCTCGCCGTGTCGAACTTCGCGGCCACCCTCGGGCGCTCCATCACCGCCACCATTCCCCCGTGCACCACCAGAAGCTGGCCGTTGACGGCCGACGCCGACGGGGACGCGAGGTAGCCCACGACAGGCGCCACGTGCTCCGGGGACAGGGGGTCGACCGCGCCCGGGGACGGGTCCGCGGGCAGGTCCGCGAAGACGTCCTGCGTCATCCGCGTCCTCGCCCGCGGGCAGATCGCGTTCGCCGTCACCCCGTACTTCGCCAGCGCCAGCGCCGTCGACGTCGTCAGGCCGACGATCCCGCCCTTGGCCGCCGCGTAGTTGGGCTGGCCGGCCGAGCCCGCGAGGAACGCCTCCGAGGAGGTGTTGACGATCCGCCCGTACACCGGCGCGCCCGTCGCCTTGGCGCGGTCGCGCCAGTGTGCCGCGGCGAAGCGCGTCGTGTTGAAGTGGCCCTTGAGGTGGACGTGAACCACCGCGTCCCATTCGCTCTCGGTCATCGAGAAGATCATGCGGTCGCGCAGGATGCCCGCGTTGTTGACGAGGATGTCGAGTCTGCCGAACTCCGCCGCGGCCAGGTCGATCAGAGCGCGGGCCGTCGCGAAGTCGGCGACGTCACCGAGGTGGGCGATCGCCCGGCCGCCCGCCGCGCGGATCTCGGCGGCGACGGACTCGGCGGGCGCGGCCGACGCCTCGCCGCTGCCTCCCCCATGGCCTTCGGCATGGGAGGTACCCCCATGGCCCGGCTGCCCGTAGTCGTTGACGACGACGGCCGCGCCGAGCCGGGCCAATTCGTGCGCCTCCGCACGGCCGAGGCCGCGGCCGGCGCCGGTGACCACGGCCGTGAGACCCGTGAGCGGGAGTGTCATCGCGGCCCCCTCAGATCTCGATGCAGGTGCGCAGGGCCTCGCCGCTGCGCATCTGCGCCAGGGCGTCGTTGATCCCCGCGAGCGGCACCCGGTGCGTGATCAACGACTGGAGGTCGACCCTGCCCGCCCGCCACAGCGCGATGGCCCGCTCGTAGGAGCGCGGTACGTCACCGCCTCCGTACATGGACGGCAGGATGCGTTTCTCGTCGAAGAACAGCTCGAACATGTTGAGCCGCAGATGGTCGTCCATCGCGCCGGCGCCGACGATGCACAGCGTGCCACCGCGCCGGGTCGTCTCGTACGCGGTCCGTGCCGTCGCCGACCGGCCGACGACCTCGAAGACGTAGTCGAAGCCCTCGCCCGCGGTGATGCGCTGACTGGCGTCGGCGAGTGCCTCGGGCGGTACGGCCTCGGTCGCACCGAACCGCATGGCCGCCTCGCGCCGGGAGGCCACCGGGTCGACGGCGACGATCTGGGCCGCGCCCTGGAGCCGGGCTCCCTGGATGGCGGAGATCCCAACGCCGCCGCAGCCGATGACGGCCACGCACGAACCCGCTTGCACCCGGGCGGTGTTGATGGCGGCGCCGAGCCCGGTCGTGACGCCGCAGCCGATGAGCGCGGCGATGTCGAAGGGCACGTCGTCGGGGATGGGCACGGCGCAGGCCGCGTCCACGACGACCTCCTCGGTGAACGTCCCGGTGCCGGCGAAGCCGAAGACGTCACCGCCGGGGCGGGCGAAGTTGGGCGTGCCGGCGTTCATGAGCCCGGCCAGGCACAGGTGCGGCTGGGCGCGCCGGCAGGCCGGGCAGGTCCCGCAGGCGGGCAGCCAGCACAGCAGGACGCGGTCGCCCTGCGCCAGGCCGGTCACCCCGTCACCCACGTCGATGATCTCGCCGGCTCCTTCGTGGCCGGGGACGAAGGGCGCGGGCTGCGGCAGTACGCCGCTCATCGCCGAGACGTCCGAGTGGCACAGCCCCGTGGCCCGGACCCGGATCCTCACCTTGCCCGGGCCGAAGCCCACCGCCTCGACGTCGTCGAGGACTTCGAGTTTGTCCTGACCGATCTCGTGCAGTACGGCTGCGCGCATGGCGGATCCCTTCAGGAGGTCTCTGGATGCGGGGGTCTACGGCCGGGGGTCTACGGGCCGGGGTCTACGGGCCGGGGTCTACGGCCGAGGGTCTACAGGCCGGGGTCTACGGGGCCGGTGGTCTCCACGAGCGTGTCGGCGAGCACGGGGGCGTCGTCCCGCTCCACCGCCGTCACCGTCGCCTGGACACCGCCCTCGCGCCGCCACATCCGGATCCGCAGGGTCTCGCCGGGGAAGACGACTCCGGCGAAGCGGGTGCCGTACGCGCGGACCCGGGTGACATCGCCGTCCAGGAGCGTGTCGACGACGGCCTTGAGCGTCATGCCGTACGAGCACAGCCCGTGCAGGATGGGCCGCTCGAAACCGGCGAGCTTGGCGAACTCGGGGTCGGCGTGCAGCGGGTTCCAGTCACCGGAGAGCCGGTAGAGCAGCGCCTGGTCCGCGCGGATCTCGCGCTCGACCGTCCGGTCGGGTGCGCGGTCGGGGACGACGAGGCGCTCGGACGGGCCGCGTTCGCCGCCGAATCCGCCTTCGCCGCGGACGAAGATCTGCGCGTCGCTGGTCCACAGCGGCCCGTCGTCATCGGCCGCCTCGGTGCGCAGGACGAGGACCGCGGCCTTGCCCTTGTCGTACACGGCGGCGACGCGTGAGGTGGACCTCGCCGTGCCGCGTACGGGGACGGGGCGGTGCAGGGCGATGCGCTGGCCGCCGTGCAGAACGGCGGCGAGGTCGACGTCGATGCCAGGTGCGGACAGGCCGCCGACGACGCCCATGCCCGCTCCGGCGACGGTCGCGAAGCTCGGCAGGACGTGGAGCTGGGATTCGAGGATGTAGCGCAGCTCGTCGGGGTCGGTGGCGGGAACGCCCGCACCGATACCGAGGTGGTAGAGCTGGATGTCTTTGTGGTCCCACCGGACGGTGGTCGAGCGGGGTTCCGCGGCGAGGGCCCTGGCGGGGTCAATGGGCATGGGGTTGCTGCTCCTCGAGTGATGCGAAGACCTCGGCACGGCCGTCCGCACCGTCGGCCGCACCGAGGTCGCCCGGACGGGGCCCAGACGGTTCTAGAACGCGTTCTAGGCCGACGGGCCTATGTATAACGCAGGCCCTGGGTATTGGGAAGATGCCTGACGATATGTCAGATCGCTGGGATTCACCCGGCCACCCGCAGCGCCCCTCCCGTGCGCCCCCGTGGCGGGCCGGCCACGACAGGCGGGCCGGCCACGACAGGCGGTCCGGGGCGGCCGGACATAGGCTTGACGCCGTGGACGAGATGCCGCGGGATCACCGACCCGCCAAGTCCGTACGCGTGCTCATCGCCGAGGACCGGAGCACGACGCGCGGCGCGCTCGCGCTGCTCCTCGGCATGGAGGACGACATCGAGGTGGTGGCCCAGGTCGGCCGCGGTGACGAGGTCGTGGACGCGGCGCTGACCCGGCGGCCCGACGTGGCGCTGCTCGACAGCGAACTGTCCGGCCTCAGCGGCCTCGACGCGGCGGCGGAGCTGCGCAGGGAAGTGCCGGACTGCCGGGTGCTGATCCTCACGACGTTCGGCCGGCCCGGGCTTCTGCGCGGGGCCCTGGAGGCCGGTGCGGCCGGGCTCCTGGTGAAGGACGGGCCGGTGGAGGACCTGGCGCAGGCGATCCGCCGGGCGCTGACCGGGGAGACGGTGATCGATCCGGTGCTGGCCGCGGCCGCCGAGCAGGGCCGGCCGTGACGGGACGACGTGCCCCCGCGGCCGCCGAGCGGGACCGGGTGTGACCGCGTGACCGACCCCGTGACCGACAGCCGCTGGCCCCGTGACAGCGGAGCATGACCGCAACGGCGCGAGCCCGCGGCGCGCCGCTGGTGTTCGGGCAGACCGTCCCCTCCGGTCCGTCCACCGGAAGGTCCGCCTCTTCGGCGGGGAACCGGCGGTGGCCGACGACACTTGCCCCTTCCACTCGGTGTACCGGGGGGTGAATCCTCCATCCCGCCCGGCCCCGGGGAGGCGTCAGAGCCTCTCCGCCACCGGGCGCGGCAGCCACAGCAGCATCAGGACCGCCGAACCCAGCAGGACCCCGGTGCCGGTGCGGAAGGCCAGCGCGTAGCCGGAGGTGAGTGCCTCGGCCGTGGTCGCGCCGCCGGTGCGGGAGGCCGCGGCGGTGGAGAGGATCGCGAGGCCGAGTGCGCCGCCCATCGTGCGGGAGGTGTTGACCAGTCCGGAGACCAGTCCGGCGTCACCGGGTGCCGCGCCCGAGGTGGCGAGGGAGGCGAGCGGCGTCGAGAGGAGACCGATGCCGGTCATCATCAGCACGCCGGGCAGGGCGATGGTGGTCAGGTAGGAACCGTCGGTCCCCATCGTCGACTGCCAGCCGAAGCCGGTGGCGGCGATCAGCGCACCGATGACCGCGACGTTCCGCGCGCCCGCGCGCACCATCAGGCGCGGGGCGAACTTGGAGCCGATGACGATGCTCAACGAGCTGGGGATCAGGGCGAGTCCGGCCTCCAACGGCGTGTAGCCGAGGACGTTCTGTGCGTAGACGGTCATGAAGAACCACATGGCGAACGACACCGAACCGGTGACCGTCATCGCCACGTTGGCGGCCGAGACGGCGCGCGACCGGAAGACCTTGAGCGGCATCAGCGGTGCGGCCGTCCGCGCCTCCACGGCCACGAAGAGGCCCAGCAGCGCGAGGCCGCCGAGCAGGGGCAGGAGCGTCCCGCTCGCGGCCCACCCCGACTCCTCGGTCTGCACGATGCCGTACGCGACGGCCGCGAGTCCGCCCGTGACCAGGACCGCGCCCGGCAGGTCGAGGCGGCGGCCCTCGCCGACACGGCTCTCGCTCAGCCACACCAGCGCACAGGCCAGGACCAGTACGCCGACCGGCACGTTGATCAGGAGCACCCAGCGCCAGGAGAGCAGGTCGGTGAGGACGCCGCCGACGAGGCCGCCGGCCGCACCGCCCGCCGCCCCGACGGCCGACCAGGTGCCGATGGCCCGCGTGCGGGCGGGGCCGGGCGGGACGGCCGCGGTGACGAGCGTGAGCGTCGCCGGGGCCAGGACGGCCGCGCCGAGGCCCTGCACGCCGCGCGCGGCGAGCAGTTGCCAGCCCTCCTGCGCGAGGCCGCCCACCAGCGAAGCGGCCGTGAACAGGCCGAGCCCGACGAGGAACATCCGCTTGCGGCCGAAGAGGTCGGCCGCCCGGCCGCCGAGGAGCATGAACCCGGCGAAGGCGATCGAGTACGCGTTGAGCACCCACTGCAGCCCGCTCGCGCTCAGAGCGAGGTCGGCGCGCATCGACGGCAGCGCGACGTTGACCACGGAGACGTCGAGAACGACGAGGAACTGTCCGGCGCACGCGGCGAGAATCACCGCCCAGGTGCGTGGTGACCGGGCGGTGGCGGGCGACGGTGCGGCCGTCTGGGTGCGCGAGCGGGGTTGGACCATGGGTGTCATGGTCGCAGGCGGCATGCGGCCCGTACACCGGACAGCGATGGACGTGTCACCTCGCCGTTGGTCCTACGTCCGCGGCAGGAGGGGCATTTGGGCCTTCGATGCGGGGTGGGCCATGCGTGTCATGGTCGCGGCCGTCGATCGACATCGGGGCCTGCGTATGACACGTCTGCCACCCTGGCGGCCGTTCGTGGTGTCCATGGGGTCCCCATGACGCACATCGCATCGACGGTGAGTGGCGGGAAGCGACAGGAGCCCTCTCCGCGCGAGTGCTGGAGAGGGCTCCCCCTGACCGGGGCACCGTCAGGTGAACCGGCAGCGGTGGTGTCAGTCGTGCGAGCCCGCCGAGGCCATGGCGGCCTGGGCCAGGTCACTGAGGTTGCTCAGGTCGAGCTCTTCGGATGTGTCGTCGTAGTCCCTCTTGCAGACGGTGGCGGTGGAGGGCTCGTACGTGTCGTCGCCGGCGAAGGTGGCGGTGTAGCAGGTGTCGCTGTCCTTCTGGCGCGAGAGCTTGCAGGTGGCCCTGCCTCTGCTGTCGGTCGTCTCGGTGCACAGAAGGAGGGAGTCGGTGGTGAAGTCGATGGTCCTGCCTTCGAGGGGCAGACCCTCGGCGGTCAGCTTGGCCTTGAGGGTGAGGCCGTTCCTGCCCCCGCCGCCCAGAGCGTTCAGAGCGTCCTTGCCGTCCTTCCCCTTCTTCTTCTCCAGCCTCAGCGTCAGCCTGGTCGGGGTTCGTTCCTCCGTGGTGACGGTCCCGATCGCCACGCCCTGAGGTGCGTCGCCGACGGGGATGGGGTCCCCGATGACGGTGTTGGTGGCGGTGTCGATCACCGACACGTTGTCCGAGAAGGTGTTGGTGACGTAGGCGCGGGTGCCGTCCGGGGTGATCGCCACGTTCTGAGGTCCGTCGCCGACGGGGATGGTGGTGGTGACGGTGTTGGTGGCGGTGTCGATCACCGACACGTTGTCCGAGCTGGTGTTGGTGACGTAGGCGCGGGTGCCGTCCGGGGTGATCGCCACATCTTCGGGTCCGACGCCGACGGGGATGGTGGTGGTGACGGTGTTGGTGGCGGTGTCGATCACCGACACGTTGCCCGAGATGGCGTTTACGACGTAGGCGCGGGTGCCGTCCGGGGTGATCGCCACACCTTTGGGTCCGTCACCGACGGGGATGGTGGTGGTGACGGTGTTGGTGGCGGTGTCGATCACCGACACGTCGAACGAGTCGAAGTTGGTGACGTAGGCGCGGGTGCCGTCCGGGGTGATCGCCACACCTTCGGGTCCGACGCCGACGGGGATGGTGGTGGTGACGGTGTTGGTGGCGGTGTCGATCACCGACACGTCGAACGAGAGGATGTTGGTGACGTAGGCGCGGGTGCCGTCCGGGGTGATCGCCACACCGCTGGGTCCGTCGCCGACGGGGATGGTGGTGGTGACGGTGTTGGTGGCGGTGTCGATCACCGACACGTTGCTCGAGAAGCTGTTGGTGACGTAGGCGCGGGTGCCGTCCGGGGTGACCGCCACGTCTGTGGGGTTGTTGCCGACGGGGATGGTGGTGGTGACGGTGTTGGTGGCGGTGTCGATCACCGACACGTTGTCCGAGATGGCGTTTGCGACGTAGGCGAAGGTTCCGGTCTGCGCGGTGGCCGGCGTGGCCATGGCGAGCGGGACGGTCAGGCCGGCCAGGACCGCCAGTCCCGCCATCCAGGCGCGCAGCGCCACCCACCATGAACCGCCGCCCCCGCGACTTCGCCCTGCACTTCCTTGCTCCAATGGCCCCCGTACCGCGATACCCGACATCAAGACCTCCTGCAGTGCACCGCACCGACGTGTGTGCGATTGCTCCTAATGAAGCCGGCGATCGATGCCCCTCAGGGCGTCCGCGATCGCCGCAGCGCTGATGATCGCCGCAGCCGACGCTAAGACGTCATCTCATTTGGGGTCTGTTCGGTAGTCTGGCGTCGTGGGGATCGTTGAGCGTTTGGTGCCGGATGAGTTGTGGGAGCTGTTCGAGCGG
>NZ_JBIRZM010000029.1:0-37746 GCF_044390825.1 Streptomyces sp. NPDC018833
TCCGACTCTATCAGATCTTTCCGACCCGATTTCCTCGGTGCTTTCCAGTTCTTCGCTTTCGCGCTTCCCTTTCCAGCGGCTCCGACTTTATCAGAAGCATTTCGGCCGACCAAATCGGCTTCGTGATTCGGATAAAGCTTCGGAATGGCTTCTCGGGAACCCAGTCCCGGCGGAAGCGAGAGAGACTCTAGATGTTCACGCCCGAGCCTGTCCAGCCCCGGCAACTGTCCAAATCTACCTCCCCACGCATGCCGTGTCAACGGGTTCGCGGGCGAAGAGGAGAGTAGCAGCTCAGAGGGCCTCTACGCACATCCGCCCGTCAGGCTGCGGACGGGAGTTCCGCGCTGCGGTCCGGCTCAGCGACGTCACCCGTCTCCCCGGCCCGTGCCGCTCGGCCGCCGAGGATGTACACGTAGGCGAGAAACGCCAGCTCAGCGACGATGCCGATCGTGATCCGGGCCCAGGTCGGGAGGCCGGACGGCGTCACGAATCCCTCGATCACGCCGGAGACGAAGAGGACAAGGGCCAGACCTATCGCCATCCCGATCGCGGCCCGGCCCTGCTGGGCGAGGGCGGTCCGCCGGGTCTGCGGGCCGGGATCGATGACCGTCCAGCCCAGCCGAAGGCCGGTTCCGGCAGCGACGAACACGGCCGTCAGTTCCAGCAGCCCATGCGGAAGGATCAGGCCGAGGAACGTGTCGAGGCGGCCGGCGGACGACATCAGGCCGATGCCGACTCCCAGGTTGAGGACATTGATGAACAAAATCCAGAGGACCGGGAGGCACAGGAACGCGCCGAGCGTCAGGCACATGGCCGCGGCCTGGGCGTTGTTCGTCCAGACCTGGGCGGCGAACGACGCCGCGGGGTGGCTGGAGTAGTACGTCTCGTAGTCGCCGCCCGGCTTGGTCAGCTGTCGCAGCTCCTCGGGGGCCGCGATCGCGGACTGGACCTCGGGGTGCGTGCCGATCCACCAGCCGATCACGGCCGCCAGCAGCGTGGAGAGGACTGCCGTCGGTATCCACCAGTGACGGGAGCGGTAGACCGCTGCCGGAAAACCCGCGGTCAGAAAAGTGACGACGTCCCGCCAGCCGGCCCGTCGGCTGCCGGTGACCGTGGCGCGTGCCCGGGCCACGAGCTGGGTGAGCCTGCCCGTGAGCATCGGGTCCGGCGCGCTGGACTGGATGAGAGAGAGATGCGTGGCCGTGCGCTGGTACAGGGCGACGAGTTCGTCGGCCTCGGCTCCGGTGAGATGGCCCCCTCGGTGCAGGAGGTAGTCGAGACGGTCCCACTCTGCGCGGTGGGCGGTGACAAAGACGTCGAGGTCCATGGTCGGCTGCTGCTCCAGGCACTGGGTGCATAGGGTCCGTACTACTGCGGCATAGGGTCCGTACTACTGCGGCGCACTTCCGGTCAGCTTGGCAGACTGAAGATTCACGGGGCAGGGAAGGCCGAGGAACGCGAGGGGTGGCTGCGGTGAGCGGGCTTGTGACGGGGGACGCGGTCGTACTGGGACTGCAGCCTGCGAGGTTGCCGAGCCGGGCGCTCGCGCTGGCGATCGACCTCGTGGTGGTGTGGACGGCATACCTGCTGGTTTCGATCGGGCTGGCAGTGGCCACAGCGTCCTTGGACGAGGCCGCGGTCATGGCGGTGTCGATCGCGGCGTTCCTGCTGGTGCTCGTGGGTGCGCCGATCGCCGTGGAGACCCTCAGTCATGGTCGGTCACTGGGCAAGCTGGCCTGTGGGCTCCGGGTCGTGCGGGACGACGGCGGGCCCATCCGCTTCCGGCATGCGCTGGTGCGAGGAGCGATCGGGGTCGTGGAGATCCTCATGTCGTTCGGGGTCATCGCTCTCATCGCCTCGCTGGTCTCGGCGCGGGGGCGGCGCCTCGGCGATGTCTTCGCAGGGACGCTGGTCGTCCGTGAGCGCGTGCCGGCAGCACGCGCGGCACTGGTCGTTCCGCCGCCGCCTCCGTGGCTGGTCGGGCGGTTCTCCGAACTCGCGCTGTCAGGCGTTCCTGATGATCTGTGGCTCGCCATACGCCAGTACCTGACGCGCATGCGACAACTGGACACCGCCGTGAGCTGGTCCATGGCGCAACGGCTGGCCGGGGACCTGGCCGCCCGCACCGGAACGCCGGTTCCTCAGGGTGCACCGCCCGCTGCGTATCTGGCGGCCGTGGTGAACGAGCGGCAGGCGCGTGATGCGCGACGTGCCTTCGCCGCGGCGGCCAGGTCCGCCGACGCGGACAGCCGTGCCGCCCTGGGTCGGGGGGGCGCTGCACCGGCGCCGTCGCGAGGGCCTGCGTCGGCGGGACCGGCGGCGGCTGGGCCCGCGGGGCCTGGCATCACCGGCCAGGAGTCCGTCGGATCCGGAGCGGCCTGGGCGAGTCCCGGCGCGGCCGCCGGGATCGGCGTCGGCAGCGGGACCGATGCACACCCGGTGGCCGCCACCGCGGTCCCCGACAAGACGGCCGGGCCTCGTCCGGAGCCCGTCGACGTGAAGCCGCCGTCGTCGAGCGGATTCGCGCCGCCCGCCTAGACGGTCGGGCACCGGGACGACCGAGCGGCTCCACGACTGGGCGACCTGCGACCGGACGACGCCGCCGGTCCGGCCGGTGAGTGGAGCGACCGCTGCGGGCGGGGACGTCAGGGGAAGACCGACGGCGGACTTTCGAGGTCTTCGAGTTCGATGCCCGGCGCTGCGAGGACCACGTCGCCGGCGATGTGGACGGTGTGCTGTTCACCGGTGTCCAGGGCGCTGACCTGGTATTCGTCCACGGTCAGGGGGGCGTTGTCAGTGGTGTGCGCTTCACTCTTCACCAGGGCCCAGGACTGGTCGACCGTACGGGGGGCGAGGACCGGGTCCGTGAAGGCGACCAGGCGTACGCGGGTCGCGGGGGCGGAGGGGGTGAGGCGCAGCAGGCGGGCGGTCGCGACGAGGAAGGCGGGGGAGGTGCCGGTGAAGGCATGGGCGCGCACATTGCCTTCCGTGGCATGGGCCCCGGAGGGGTCGGTCCGGACCCAGGTGACACCGTCCAGGGCGGCACCTCGGACCTGCCAGTCCGCTGCGTGGAGTTCGAGCCGGATGGGGCGGCCGAGCTCGTCGAGGGCCAGATCGACCGTGCCGACCTGATCGCCGGAGGGGGTGAGTGTGCGGGAGACGTAGCGCCAGCCGGAAGGGCCGGGGGCGCATTGGAAGTGCTCTTCACCGAGGGGGTTGTGATCGTGCGGATCATGGAGCGAATAGCGGCCGCGGGGCATGGGGCGTGGGTGTCCTTGTGCGGTGAGGCTCGGCGGCGTGGCGACACGTCCTGACGCCCGGACCGTTCGAGGAGAGGTACGGGGCAGGCCCCCGACACGGGGGTGCGGGGGCCTGCCTTGTACCGGTCACGTCCGCCGCCCTCTCGGCGGCGGTCCGGCCGTCGAGGATCAGTGATCAGTGATCAAGGACGAGCGGAGGTGATCAGTGGAGCGATCGTGATCAGTAGCGGTAGTGGTCGGACTTGTACGGGCCTTCGACCTCGACGCCGATGTACGCCGCCTGCTCCGGGCGCAGGGTGGTGAGCTTGACGCCGAGGGAGTCGAGGTGGA
Organism: Streptomyces sp. NPDC018833; assembly: GCF_044390825.1. Classification (NCBI taxonomy): domain Bacteria; kingdom Bacillati; phylum Actinomycetota; class Actinomycetes; order Kitasatosporales; family Streptomycetaceae; genus Streptomyces; species Streptomyces sp. NPDC018833. The sequence goes on from NZ_JBIRZM010000029.1 coordinate 3,591, forward strand.
GACGGGCGACCTTCTCGTCGAGGTGCTTGGGCAGCACGTAGACGTCGGTCGGGTACTCCTGGGGCTTGGTGAACAGCTCGATCTGCGCCAGCGTCTGGTCCGCGAAGCTGTTGGACATCACGAACGACGGGTGCCCGGTGGCGTTGCCCAGGTTGAGCAGTCGGCCCTCGGACAGGACGATCAGGACCTTGCCGTCGGGGAAGGTCCAGGTGTGGACCTGGGGCTTGACCTCGTCCTTGACGATGCCGGGCAGCTGCGCCAGGCCGGCCATGTCGATCTCGTTGTCGAAGTGACCGATGTTGCCCACGATCGCCTGGTGCTTCATCTTGGCCATGTCGGAGGCCATGATGATGTCCTTGTTGCCGGTCGTGGTGATGAAGATGTCGGCCGTCCCGACGACCTCGTCGAGCGTGGTGACCTGGTAGCCGTCCATGGCCGCCTGCAGGGCGCAGATCGGGTCGATCTCGGTGACGATCACCCGGGCGCCCTGGCCGCGCAGGGACTCCGCACAGCCCTTGCCCACGTCGCCGTAGCCGCAGACCACGGCCGTCTTGCCGCCGATGAGGACATCGGTGGCGCGGTTGATGCCGTCGATCAGCGAGTGCCGGCAGCCGTACTTGTTGTCGAACTTCGACTTCGTCACGGCGTCGTTCACGTTGATCGCCGGGAACAGCAGCGTGCCGTCACGGTGCATCTCGTACAGACGGTGGACACCTGTCGTCGTCTCCTCCGTGACACCACGGATCTCCGACGCGAGCTGCGTCCACTTCTGCGGGTTCTCGGAGAGCGTGCGGTTGAGCAGGCGCAGGATGTACGTGTACTCCTCGCTGTCAGCGGTCGAGGGGTCGGGAGCGGAGCCCGCCTTCTCGAACTCGACGCCCTTGTGCACCAGGAGGGTGGCGTCACCGCCGTCGTCGAGGATCATGTTCGGGCCGCCGGTGGGGGTGTTCGGCCAGGTCAGCGCCTGCTCCGTGCACCACCAGTACTCCTCCAGCGACTCGCCCTTCCAGGCGAAGACGGGGACGCCCTGCGGGTCCTCGGGGGTGCCCTTCGGACCGACGGCGACGGCGGCCGCGGCGTGGTCCTGGGTGGAGAAGATGTTGCAGGAGGCCCAGCGGACCTGGGCGCCGAGGGCTACCAGGGTCTCGATCAGGACGGCGGTCTGCACGGTCATGTGCAGTGAGCCGGTGATGCGGGCACCGACCAGCGGCTGGGCGTCGGCGTACTCCTTGCGGATCGACATCAGGCCGGGCATCTCGTGCTCGGCGAGAGTGATCTCCTTGCGGCCGAAGGCGGCGAGGGAAAGGTCGGCGACCTTGAAGTCCTGGCCGTTGGCGACAGTCGACATGCGAGCTGCTCCTCGTGGTTCGGGTCGAGGGTGGGTACGGCTTGCTCTGCGGCGGGCCCGGGCATACGAATGCCCGGGAGTCCGCAGGACAGTCCGTCGGAGGCCCTCTCTCCCTCGGCCGGTCCGCGCGGGACCGCCCGACCGCCATCAGCAGCGACGTCTGAGTGGTTACGAATCTACACCGATCAGTCCAGTCGGCCCCAGCCCGCCTGGGCCTGGGTTCCGGCCACTTTCAGAGCGTCGGGGCCTGGTCGGGCAACGCCTTCCGTGCATTTGATGTGGCTGGAATCTGTTGCACGTTGCTCCGGGATCGCTCCGGGCTCGTTCGAAATCGGCCAGAGATCGGTCGGGATCGGTCGGGGTCGGACGCACCGGTCCGGGAGTGTCCGGGAACGTCGGGGAACGGTCCGGCTCGCGAGCATGGGAACGGCCCCGGACCGGTGTCGTCCAGGGCCGTTCCCCATGAGTCGGAGGCTCAGTGGCCGGCGTCGCCCGGTGCCTTGCTCGGGTCGGCGCCCGCCGATGCCGACGACGCGTTGTAGATGTCCGGCTCCAGGTAGATCACGCGCGCGATCGGCACGGCCTGACGGATGCGGTCCTCGGCGGCGTTGATCGCCTCGGCCACCTCGGCGGCCGTGTCCTCGTGCTGGACGGCGATCTTCGCGGCGACGAGCAGTTCCTCCGGGCCGAGGTGCAGCGTGCGCATGTGGATGATGCGCGTGACCGCGTCACCGTCCACGAGGGCGGCCTTGATCTTCTCGATGTCCTCTGTGCCGGCGGCCTCGCCGAGGAGCAGGGACTTCGTCTCGGCGGCGAGCACGATCGCGATGATGATCAGCAGGACACCGATGCACAGGGTGCCGATGCCGTCCCAGACGCCGTTTCCGGTGAGCAGGGCGAGTCCGACACCGCCGAGGGCGAGGATCAGACCGACGAGCGCGCCCAGGTCCTCCAGCAGGACGACCGGCAGCTCGGGGGCCTTGGCGCGGCGCACGAACTGCGTCCAGCTGAGCTTGCCCCGCAGCTCGTTCGACTCCTTGATGGCGGTGCGGAACGAGAATGCCTCGGCGATGATCGCGAAGACCAGAACGCCGACCGGCCAGTACCAGGCCTCGATCTCGTGGGGGTGCTTGATCTTCTCGTAGCCCTCGTAGATGGCGAACATGCCGCCGACGGAGAAGAGCACGATGGAGACGAGGAAGGCGTAGATGTAGCGCTCGCGCCCGTAACCGAAGGGGTGTTGCGGGGTGGCCTCGCGCTGGGCCTTCTTGCCGCCGAGCAGCAGCAGTCCCTGGTTGCCCGAGTCGGCGACCGAGTGGACGCTCTCCGCGAGCATCGACGACGATCCGCTGAAGAGGAACGCCACGAACTTCGCTACCGCGATCGCGATGTTGGCGGCGAGTGCCGCCACGATCGCCTTGGTGCCGCCTGACGCGCTCATGTGTTCCGGGTGTCCCTTCGTACTGACGTCGATCGCTTCCGGGGCTTTGCCCGGCCTTTGCGGTGCGCCATTGTTGCAGCACCCCGAAGCGGCCCTGTCTCAGGCCACCACTGTGGCGCGGAAGAGCGTGCCAGGGCCGCCGTCGGTGCCCGTGATACACACGGTCTCGCCGGCCGGTACGAAGGCCGATTCGCCCGGGGCGAGCACCAGCTCACCGGCCATCACGCCGCCAGCCGTGCACAGCAGGATCTGCGGAGTCGCGGCCGTGAGGTCGCAGGGCATGGAGTCGGAGGCCAACACGAAGCGGGAGAGCCGGAACTCGTCGATCGGGGTGTCGTACACCTCCTCGCCCGCCGGTGACTGCTCGGGACGCAGCACGCCGGGGTCGTTCGCCTCGAAGCGGACGATGCGCAGCAGCTCGGGTACGTCGACGTGCTTGGGCGTCAGGCCGCAGCGCAGCACGTTGTCGGAGTTGGCCATGATCTCGACACCCAGTCCGGACAGGTAGGCGTGCGGGACTCCGGCACCGAGGAACAGTGCCTCGCCCGGCTGCAGTTGGACGTGGTTGAGGAGCATGGCGGCGACGACGCCCGGGTCGCCGGGGTAGTGGCGCGCGATGACCGCGTAGGGGGCGTAGGGGCCGCCGAGGCGGTTGGCGGCGGTCGCGGCCTCGTGGACGGTGGCGGCCATTTCCTCGCGGTCGGCCGTCAGTACGGCGGTGAGGACCTCGCGGAGCGCGGCCTCCTCGGGGTGGGCATGCAGCAGGTCCACGTACGGCTTGAGGGAGTCGACGTCGAGGCCGGCCAGCAGATCGGCCGCCTCGATGGGGGCGCGGAAGCCGCACAGGCCGTCGAAGGGCGTGAGCGCGCAGATCAGTTCGGGCTTGTGGTTGGCGTCCTTGTAGTTGCGGTGCGGGGCGTCGAGGGGGACGCCCGCATCCTGTTCGGCGGCGTAACCGGCCTTGGCCTGGTCGAGGTCGGGGTGGACCTGGAGAGAGAGCGGGGCGCCGGCCGCGAGGAGCTTCAGCAGGAACGGCAGCCGGGGGCCGAACTTGGCGACGGTCGCCGCGCCGAGCTCCCGTTCGGGTGCCTCGGTGATGACCTCGGAGAGCGGCCGGGCCTTCTCGCCGCCGCGGCTGACGTGGGAAGGCGCGCCGGGGTGTGCGCCCATCCACATCTCCGCCTGCGGCTCGCCGGTGGGAGTGACGCCGAGCAGTTCCGGGATGGCGGTCGTGGACCCCCAGGCGTAGGGGCGCACGGTGTTGGCGAGGCGATCCATGGTCTTCCCTGGTCCTTCTGCGGTACGGCTTGTGTGCGGTACGGCTGGTCTGCGGTGCACCGGACCCGGTACGGCGGCTCGGTACCGCTGGTCTGCGGTGCACCGGACCCGGTACGGCGGCTCCAGTACGGCGATCCGACGCGTCGGCTCCGGTACGGCGGCTCCGGTACATCGGCCCTTGATACGGCCGGGCCGCGTCCGGGGAGTGTCCGTCCGGCGGATCCCCGGTGTCGGAGGGGTGTCCGCTGGGCGGTGACCTATGCCTGGTCGCCCGCGCCGCGGTCGCCGGAGTCGGCCAGCGCCAGGTACACGGCGGCGAAGTCGGTCACGGCGAGCAGCTCCGCGATCGATTCCAGCTCGGAACCGTCCTCCGGTTCGAGCTCGCTGATCGGCGTGTCGTGGCCGAGGGCGAGTTCGCGTGCGGCCGGCGCGGCGGTGAGCCCGCCCGCGGGCCGGTCCCGCAGCAGGACGATGCGGGCACGCATCGCCTGCTGCTCGTCGACGCGGTCGCGGAAGAAGTCGTCCGGATCGGCTCCCGCCGCGAAGTCTCCGACCAGGAGCACGCCGTGGGCGGGCAGGGCCTCCGGCAGCTCGGCGGCGAGCGCCGGCCGACCGGCGAGCTCGGCGAGGACTGCCGCGAAGCGGCGGCCGGCGGGGGCCGCGCCCGTGCCCTCCGTCCAGATGAGGGGAAGGCTGTCGGCGAGCTCGGCGGCCAGGGTCTTGGCCGGGTTGCTGTAGGTGGCGATCGCGGGGCCGCACCGCTCGGCCATGCGGTCCAGCCGGTCGGCGACCTTGGCGAGCATCTCGGGGGGCGCTTCGACGAGCCCCAAGCGGTCGAGGAGGCTCAGCAGCGGTGTCAGCAGGGCCCACAGCGCGCCGGGGCTGGCCGCCTGCCCCTCCTCGTACAGCTCGTAAGGGGCGGTGGCCATGGGGACGACCATGCCGTGCGTGCCGCCGACCGCCTCGGACAGCGGTGAGGTGCGGGGTGCGACGGCGACGACCGTGCAGCCGCGCCGGTACGCCTGTTCGGCAAGCTGGGCGAGGCCCGGTTCGCTGCCGTCGTTCGTCGCGACGAGCAGCAGGTCCAGCGAGCCCGCCCAGCCCGGCAGGGCCCAGCGAAGCGCGCCTGCGGCGTGGGCCACGCCTGTGGGTCGCAGGGCGATGACAGGGGCGGATGCACCAGCGAGGGCGCCGATGAGGTCGGCGACGCCGACGGCCGCGGTGCCGGGCCCGGCGACGAGGACGGCCCGGGGGCGTCCCTCGGGATTGAGCTCGGCGATTCCGGCCTCGGCCGCGTGCCGGGCGGCGGAGCGTACCCGCGCACCGGCTTCGGCGGCGCCGCGCAGGAGGCCTCGGTGGTCGATGCGGGCGAGAGCTTCCGGGGCGTCGAGGAGCGACTCGTCGAGCATGGGGTGGGGCCTCCGATCGCCGTACGCGGGCGGGGGGTGTGTGCGGTTGTGTAGGACGGTCCCGCCCTAGGAGGGGCGGCGGGCCTCGTCGACCAGGAGGACGGGGATGCCGTCCCGTACGGGGTAGGCCAGGCCGCAGTCCGTGCCGGTGCAGATCAGCTCGGGGGTCTCGCCCGCCGTGCGGTCGTCGAACGGGGCGTGGCACGCCGGGCAGGCGAGGATCTCCAGGAGGCCGGCTTCGAGCGGCATGTCAGCGGTGTCCCTTCGGGCGTCTCGCAGGTCCGGAGTGCGGCGTTCGGCCGTATCGGACGTGCGGTCACGGTCTGGCGGATCAGGCCTCGTCAGCCTACCGCCGGGAAGTGGGGTGCGGCTCGTTCTGACCACGCCCCCGGAGCGTGTGGTGCCGGGAGCGTGCTGCGAGGGGCGGCCGGACGTCCGAGACCGGGTCGGGGGCGGGCGGACGTGGCCGGCCGGCTCGGGGCCGACAGCCTTCGGTCGTGGGCGGTCCGGTCGAGTGGGATCGGGTGGGGTCGGGTGGGCCGCCAGCGCCGCGTCGTGGGCGGTCGGGTCCGGTCGAGTCGGGGGGCCGCCACGTCGGGGCCCACAACACCGCGTCGGGGTCGACGGGGTCGGCGTGGTCGGGTCGGCGGCAGGGAGGGGGCCGGGCAGCCACCGGGAAGGGGCGGGGTCAGGCGCGGACCAGGGCGAGGACCTCGTCGCGGATCTTCGTCATCAGCGCCTCGTCACGCGCCTCGACGTTGAGCCGCAGCAGCGGCTCCGTGTTGGAGGCGCGCAGGTTGAACCACCAGTCACCGGCCGCCACGGTCAGCCCGTCCAGGTGGTCGGTCGTCACGCCCTCGCGTGCCGCGAAGGCCTCCCGTACCGCAGCCGCCCGGCCGGCCTGGTCCTCGACCTGCGAGTTGATCTCCCCGGAGGCGGAGTAGCGGTCGTAGCGGGCGACCAGCTGGGACAGCGGGCGGTCCTGTGAGCCGAGGGCCGCGAGCACGTGGAGGGCGGCCAGCATGCCGGTGTCGGCGTTCCAGAAGTCGCGGAAGTAGTAGTGCGCGGAGTGCTCGCCGCCGAAGACGGCACCGTGGCGGGCCATCTCCTCCTTGATGAACGAGTGCCCCACCCGGGTGCGCACCGGCTTGCCGCCCTGCTCCCGTACGACCTCCGGGACCGACCAGGACGTGATCAGGTTGTGGATGACCGTGCCGCCCGGGTGCTTGGCCAACTCGCGGGAGGCCACCAGCGCGGTGATCGCGGACGGTGAGACGCCCTCGCCGCGCTCGTCGACGACGAAGCAGCGGTCGGCGTCGCCGTCGAAGGCCAGGCCCAGGTCGGCGCCCTCGGCGACGACACGGGCCTGGAGGTCGACGACGTTCGCGGGGTCGAGGGGGTTGGCCTCGTGGTTGGGGAACGTGCCGTCGAGCTCGAAGTACATCGGGACGAGCGTGATGGGCAGGGCGCCGAAGACGATGGGCACGGTATGGCCGCCCATGCCGTTGCCCGCGTCCACGACGACCTTCAGCGGGCGCATCGCCGACAGATCGACGAGCGACAGCAGGTGGGCCGCGTAGTCCGTGAGCGTGTCACGCTCGGTGACCGTGCCGGGCCGGGCGGCCGGCTCCGGACCGCCGTCGGCGGACCAGGCGGCGACCAGGTCGCGGATGTCCGCGAGACCGGAGTCCTGGCCGACGGGGGCGGCGCCTGCGCGGCACATCTTGATGCCGTTGTACTGCGCGGGGTTGTGCGAGGCGGTGAACATCGCGCCCGGCAGGCCGAGGCGTCCGGAGGCGAAGTACAGCTGGTCGGTGGAGCACAGGCCGATCAGTGTGACGTCGGCGCCGCGTGCCGCCGCGCCGCGGGCGAAGGCCCTGGACAGACCGGGCGAAGACGGTCGCATGTCGTGGCCGACGACGATCGCGTCCGCGTCGGTCACCTGCACGAACGCGGCGCCGAAGAGTTCGGCGAGCCCCTCGTCCCACTGATCCGGCACCACTCCGCGGACGTCATACGCCTTCACGATCTGCGACAGATCAGCAGCCACGGCCCAATCCTCCTGAAGTCTTGCAGTCGCATCAAACTACCCGCAGGCGGCGGGGCCGGCTGCCCCGGACCTGACTTCGCTCCCCACGACCTGCGAGAGCGCGCTCCTCGGGGCCGGTCCGCATCCGCCGGGCTCGGCGACAGGGCATGCCGGTGGACGGCCAACGGGCGGTGAGGACGGGCTGGTTGGCCCACGTGCGGGCGGCAGGCTCGTGACGCGAGGGGGTGAGGCCGGACGCCAGGCTCGCGGCGAGGGGGGCGTAGGCCAGGACGCCAGGCTCGCGGCGAGGGGAGTGCAAGCGAGAACCGCCGGCTCGTGTTGAAAGAGGCGCGAAAGGGACGGAGGCGAGGGCGGTGGCTCAGTTGTCCGGGGAGCGCAGTACCCGCAGGTGGCCGCGGCGCGCGACCTCCATCGGGTCCGCCGAGCGGCGTCCGCCCTGTCTGCCCGCCTCTGCCGTACGGCTCTGGGGGCGGGCGGCCTCCCGCACCGCGTTCGCCAGCGCCTCGAGGTCGTCGCCGCTGGGACGTGCCGGGGCGGAGCCGTCCGTGAGCCGGACGACCTCCCAGCCGCGAGGGGCGGTCAGCCGCTCGCTGTGCTCGGCGCACAGGTCGTAGCAGTGGGGCTCGGCGTAGGTGGCGAGCGGGCCGAGGACCGCAGTCGAATCGGCATAGACGTACGTCAGTGTCGCGACGGCAGGGCGGCCGCACGCGGTGCGCGAACAGCGACGTACAGGGCTCACGACGTTGGACGGTACCGCACTCTTGAGCGGGCTGCGACGACTCTCCACCAGGTCACTCCCCCGTGTCGTGGTGTGGCATCCGACAAAACGGCTGTTCCGGCAACTCGCCTGACCTGCACGGAAAGAGAACCACATGAGCGACGTCCGCGCAGGAGCCGGTCATGACTTGGGGTGAATAATGTCAATCGGACCGAGATCACCGGTCTCCTGATGCGCGTAATCGAGCCGAACCTTGGCCGGAACGGTCAAGCGGCGACAACCGGCGGTGGCGGGGGCCGGGCGACGATCGCCGCCCGCGCCGGAGAGTTACCCTGCGTCAGTGATGGACAGTCCTGTACCGCCCCGCCCGACCGAGCCGAGACCGCGCCGCCGCGACCGCCACGGCCGGGGCATGCGCGGGCCCGTCGCCCCGCCGCAGGTCCCCCTCGCCGCAAGCCGCGCGGAGAGCTTCCGTGACCTGGTGCAGGACTCCGTCGAGCGGCTCGAGCGGCGCTGGCCGCAGCTGGCGGACGTCGACTTCCTCGTCCTGGACGTGCCGGGCTCACCGGACGATTCGGTCCCGCTGGGCAGTGCGGAACCGGCCGCCAAGGACCGGCCGGCGCGGATCATGGTCTACCGGCGGCCCGTCGAGATCCGGACGAAGAACCGCGACGAACGGGCTCTGCTGGTGCACGAGGTCGTCGTCGAGCAGGTGGCGGAGCTGCTGGGCCTCTCTCCGGAGTCCGTCGACCCGCGTTACGGCCAGGACTGACCCGCGCGCCCCCCGCGCCGTACGCATCCGGCTCCGTCACGGTGTGTCGCCGGGCCGACGCGTACGCCGGCCCGGGATCCGGTCCGCGGGTCGCGCACCGGGCCGCGACGGCCCGCCCGCCCTCAGTCGTCCAGTACCGACAGGTCCTGCTCCGCCTCCGGGACGACCACCGTGCCACGGTCGTCCGGCAGGGTCTGGACCGTGAACATCGGGACGCCGTTGTCCGCGATCTCCAGCGTGCGCGAGGCGTGCACCGGTCCGCCGGACAGCGTTTCGACCGTCACCGCGTACGAGCCCTTCAGTCCGGCCGGCACCGGCGGGACGATCGCCAGCGTCGTGCCAGCCTTCACCGTGTACGTCTTGACGGCCTGCGCGCCCGCCCCCGTGCCCGCCGAGGCGGTGACCCTGACCTCGGCCGCCTTGCCTGGGGCGATGAGCGAAAGGATCGAGCCCTTCGCGCGGTTGTCGGCGGCCGTGGCGCGCTCGCCCACCGGCGCCGCGGCCGGGATGAAGGCGATCTCCTTCTTCTCCCCCTTGCCGCGCACCACCCTCAGTGCCGCCACGAAGGGGGTGGCACGCCCCTTGTCGGCGGGGCCGAGGATCAGAGAGCCGGCCTCGTTCTTGGTGACGTCGGCGAGGTCGACGGTCGCTGTCATCCCCGACTTCACGTGCAGGGTCTCGTGCCCGGCCGGGGTGATCGTCCCGGTGGGACCCGCCAGTTGGACCTTCAGGTCGGCGTCGTCGTCGCCCGGGGCGAAGGCCACGAGCTGCACGGATGTGGCGTCCGAGGGGATGCCGGGCAGCACGGCGGTGCCGTCCGGGTCGGCGGAGGCGGCGAGCCAGTCACTGCCCTCGGCCTCGTCGGCAGCCCGTACGACGGCGCCCACGCGGCCCGTACGGGTGGTGACATGGACGGTCACGTCGTCGGCCTTGTCGGAGGTGAGCGTCGAGAGCAGCACGGGAACGCTGGAGCCGGCCGGGACCGTGATGCCCTCGGTGAGCGTGCTCTTGAGCGCACCGTCCTTGCCGTACACCTCGATGTCGGCGACGGCGCCGGACTCGTCGGGGTTGGTCAGGTGCACATAGTCCTGCCGCCCCTCGGCGAGGGAGGCGCCGGGGAACCAGAAGTCGGTGTCGGGCGCGGTGCAGCTGACACCGAGCAGCCCCCGTCCGCTGCCGGCGGGGATCGACGTCGTCTGCTGGGTGGTCCAGCCGGGGGCGAGGGAGCCGGTGGCGGTGCCGACGAGGGCGGGAGCCTCGCCGCCGTCCACCTCGGCGGACACGGGCTTGCCGGGCTCCTTCACGGCCACGACGGCCTTGTCGGGGGCGGGTTTCTTCGCGGCGCCCGATGCCTTGTCCCCGTCCTTCTTCTTGCCGTCCTTGGCCGGTGCGGCATCGGTGTCGGCCAACGCGGCCGCCGACGGCCTCAGTTCGGCCGAATCCGCCTCTGCACCGTCCTTGTGTCCCGCACTCTTCTCGCGCGCGGGCGTGAAAGACGTGTACCGGGTCTCGGCGAGCTCGGAGCTGCTCGGCGCGGGGCAGAGCTGGCTGGAGCGTTCCACCGGCAGGGGCAGTGCGAGGTCCCCCCGGGTGGACTCGGTGCCGTCCGGGGCGGCCAGTGTCGCGAATCCGGTGACCGCCGCGAGGGCGGTGGCGACCGCGATCAGGGAGATGGTCGTGCGCTTCACTCTGAATCGCCTCGCGTCGTGCCGGGGGCCTGGGCGGGCGGCTCGGGGTACGCGCCGCCGTCGGGGTACTGCTCGCCGTGTGCGTACGGGTCGTGGTGGCGGTCGTCCTGCGGGTACTGGTCGGTGCCGTAGGACGCCGCCCCGTACGAGCCGTCCTGATAGGGCTGCTGATACGCGCCGTCGCCGTAGGACTGCTGCTCGGAGCCGTAGGACTGCTCGGAACCGTAGGACTGCTCCGAACCGTAGGACTGCTCCGAACCGTAGGACTGCTCGGGCGAGCCGTAGGGCTGCCCACCGGCGTACTGGCCGCCGGGGTACTGCTCGTTGCCGTACGCGTAACCGCTCTCGTCGCCGTAGGCGGGCTGCCCGGTCTGCTCGGACTGCCAGTCGCCGTACGGCTGCTGCTGCGGAACGGCCGCGTAGGGCGCGGCCTGTTCGTCCGGGGCGGCGGTGAAGGCGCCGTGGCCGTCGGCCTGTTGGGCGTACGGATCCGGGTCGGGTGCGCTGTCCTGGGCGGCCGCCGCCTCGGCCTCGGCCTGGGCGCGGAGCCGGCGTGCCCGGCGGCCCTCGCCCGCCTCCGGCTGGAGCGGAACGGCGAGTTCCTCCTCCGGCAGGTCGTCGTCGATCTCGCGACGCCGGCCGGGCAGCGCGAGTACCACCAGGACGAGGGCGAGGAACGCCTGGGCCCAGATCCACGCGGTGTGCGTCGCCGGGTCCTCGTACGTCAGGTCCAGCCGACCGCCCTCCGCGGGCAGTTCGAAGCCCTGCGCCCAGCCGTCGACGGTCGTCTTCTCCAGTGCCTGGCCGTCCAGCGTGGCCTGCCAGCCCGCTGCGGCGTGGTCGGCGATGCGCAGGACGCGGCCGGAGCCGCCGGTCGGGACCTCGGTGTGCGCCTCGACGGCGTCCGAGGCGACGGGCAGCGGATCGCTCCTGCCGTCGACGATCGTCGCGCGGGCGACCTGGCGGTCCACCCGCCACAGCGCGCTGCCGTCGAGCTGGCTGAGCCGGCTCAGTCCGGGGGTGGCGTCGAGGACGCGGCCGGTCTGGCGGGGCACTCCGTCGCGTACGAGCACGTAGCGGATCGCGTAGCCGCTGAGCTGGTCGGTCTGGTCGGCGCCGGAGCCGGCGACCAGGTGGGCGACGATCTTGTCCAGGCGGGTGTCGCCGCCGCCCGCCTCGGCGAGCTCGGCGTCGCCCAGGCGGCCGCCGGAGCCGCGCACCAGCGTGTAGGAGACCTTGGCGGCCGATGTGCCGCCGAGGACGAGGGTGCGGGGCTGGTCGCGGGTGTCGCTCTCCTCGGCGACGAAGGCGGGCACCTGCACGGGGTCGCGGCGCGTCAGCGGGCCCGCGGCGCCGTCGATCATCCAGCCGGCCGCCGCAGCGACAGGGGCGAGCGCCGCGGCGAGCGCGACCAGGACGGCGACGGGCTGGCGCCAGCCGAAGTCCTGTGCGGCGACGCGGGTACGTCCGCCCTCGGCACCGAGCACCGCCGCGGACAGCAGTGCGATGCCCTGGACGAGGGTGGCGGGCCCGGCCCAGCCGGAGCCGTTCGTCAGGGCCGCGAAGACCAGGGCGATCAGGGCGACCGCCCAGGAGATACGGATGGCGAACTGTCGTTCCTCGCGCAGCAGGGCGGCGAGCGCGGCCAGCACGATGCCGAGCATCAGGATGCCGCCGGCGGCGCCCGGGCCGCCGGGGCTGATGCCGAGCAGGTCCAGGGCGTCGGCCGATCCGCTGCCGAACGCCAGACCCGCCTCGCGGAAGAACCCGGAGGGGTTGCTCAGCAGGGACAGCGACCAGGGAGCGAGGACGAGCACCGGGGTGCCGACGGCGGCGAGGAAACGCAGCGCGTAGGCGGTGATGTCGTCCCGGCGCAGGACGAGGACGGCGATCCCGGTGACCACGGCCAGCGGCCACACGACGGGCGTGAAGGCCATGGCGAAGGTGAGCAGCAGGGCGTAGGCCCAGGTGGCCCGCCAGCCGCCGCGGCCGCCGCCCTTGATCCGCAACCCGTGTGCGGCGACGGCGGCCCGGGCGATGAGCGGCAGGACGATCGCGAGGACGGCGGTGCCGAGGCGGCCGGTCGAGAGTGCTCCGGTCGCGGCGGGCAGGAAGGCGTACGCGATGCTCGCCCAGGCGCGCAGCAGGCGGGACTCGACGATGGGCCGGGACGCGAAGTAGGCGGTGAGGCCCGCGAGCGGGACCGAGCAGACGAGCAGCACGGTCAGGGCGAGGCCGGTGGAGCCGAGGAACAGCACGGACAGGACGGCGAGGACCGCGAGGTACGGAGGTGCCGTCTGGGTGCCGCCGGTGCCGACCGGATGCCAGCTGTCCGCGTAACGGCTCCACAGATCCGCTACGTCGGCAGGCGCGGGCAGCAGGGCACCGCCGGCCAGTGCGCCGCCGCCGAAGAGGCCGCGGCAGGCGACGAGGGAGACGAGGAGGAGCACGGCGAACAGCAGCGGTCCCGGCTTGCGGGCGATCTTCTTCAGCCGCGCGAACTGCTCGATCTCCAGGAACTCCGCGTCGTCGCCGCCGGGGCCCGACTCGACGGCGCCGTGCCGGGAGCCGCCGGAATCGGCGTCCGAACCGCCGAAGCCCGAGACGACCTGTTCGACGGTGGCGCGGACGGTCGCGCCGGGCGGCGGGAACAGGGGCCGCAGCTCGCTCGCGTCCACGTCCCGCCGTGCCCGTCTGCGGCGGCCTGCGAGGATCCGCTCGGGCCGCAGCAGGACGCCGGAGAGTCCCATGACCTCGTCGACGGCCTGGCCCGGCACCTTGCCGACGAGATAGGCGAGGGTGCGCAGCAGGGTGCCGACGACGAGGCGCAGCAGGACCCAGGGCAGGGCGACGCCGCGCGCGTTGGTCAACAGGGTGTAGACGGCGCCGGCCTTGTCGACGCGGTGCGGGCTGGCGACGGACCGGCCCGCGCAGTCGACGGTGCGCCGCTCCCGGGCGGCCGCCTCCGCGTGGCGCAGTACGGCGCCGGGGGCGACGAGGACCCGGTGTCCGGCGCTGTGGGCGCGCCAGCACAGGTCGACATCGTCGCGCATCAGGGGCAGCCGCCGGTCGAAGCCGCCGAGTTCCTCGTACACGTCCCGGCGGATGAGCATGCCCGCCGTGGAGACGGACAGGACCGAGCGGATCTGGTCGTGCTGGCCCTGGTCCTGCTCGCGCCGGTCGAGACCGGTCCAGCGGCGGCCGCTGTTGGCGATGGAGACGCCCGCTTCGAGGAGCTGCTTGCGGTCGTACCAGCCGCGCAGCTTGGGGCCGACGATCGCCGCGTTCGCGTCGGAATCGGCGACGCGCAGCAGCTCGGCGAGTGCGGTGGGCTCGGGCGCGCAGTCGTCGTGGAGGAGCCACAGCCACTGCACGGGTTCGCCGTGCGGCAGCTCGGGCATGTCGTACGCCTCGTCGCGCCATGTCCTGGTGACGGGGTCCCAGCCGCTGGGCCGCTTCAGGTAGGGCAGGTCGTCGGCGTTAAGGACACCCGCGGTGCGGGCCGCCTCGTCGACGGCCATGCCGAAGCCGGTGCGGCGGGCGAGGTGCAGGACGCGGTCGGGGCCGAGGGAGTCCGTGAGCATCTGCGCGGAGTCGTCGGCGCTACCGGTGTCGGCGGCCATGACGTTCTGTACGGGGCGTTCCTGGCCGAGCAGTCCGGCGAGGGCATCGGGAAGCCAGCGTGCGCCGTCGTGGGAGACGAGCACGGCGGTGACGACGTGTCGCGGGAACTCGGGCGCGTGTGCCGGGACAAACGCGGCTGTGGTGGCGGACATCGAGGTACGGGCCCTCCGGCCAAGGTCGCCCCGAAGGGGCGTTGGTGCGTCACGGACGGGGCCCCACACTAACGGCTGACATGTCAGCGGTCCGCCGCCTGTGCACCGGGCACAGACGGCGGACCGTTCGCTTTGTGGTAAGTTGCACCTTTTGGCCGGACACCGACCGGCCCGTGGTCGGCGGGCGGCGCATCGGTCGATCAGCGGCGCATCGGTTCAGACAGCGGCCTTCTTGAGCCGGCGGCGCTCGCGCTCCGAGAGGCCGCCCCAGATTCCGAAGCGCTCGTCGTTGTTGAGGGCGTACTCAAGACATTCGGAGCGGACTTCGCAGGCGAGGCACACCTTCTTCGCCTCCCTCGTGGACCCGCCCTTCTCGGGGAAGAAGGACTCGGGATCGGTCTGGGCGCACAAGGCGCGCTCCTGCCAGCCGAGTTCCTCGTCCGCGTCCTCGACCAGCAGTTGCTGGAACAGCTCGGTCATGTGCGCCCCTCGTCTGTCTTTGCGTCCCCGTGATGTTGCCGCGATCGTTTTCGGCCGAACGACACGAGTGAAATTACAAGTGTGTGGCTCCGGGCCAGTCAAGCCACGATCTGCTATTGGGCCCGGTATTCACTCTGCGGAACCAAGGCTATGCGGAAAGTGTTCAAATCACCAAAAACCTGACACATGCCAGCGGCCTGGTCCGCACCCCCTCCCCCACGGAGGGGAGACGCCCCTCACGAAGGGAAGACGTCGCAAACATTGATCTTGTTGCAATCAAGCCATCAAAGCGATCCGGATCACAGTACGGTCACGGCACGCCAACAGCGTTTGCGAGCACGGTTGCTGGCGCATGTCTCCTGGTCCGGCACTGCACAAACCTTTCTCTGTTCGCGGTAACCGGATGTGATGAAACATTGCCGCCAAATCGGGCATTGAGTTGACATGGGGTAAGGGGAGCAGTCACCTTTGATCCCATGCCAGCGACCTCAGCGCCCCTCGCGACCCGCCTTCGCGGGTTCCGCAGCGCTGTCCAGGCCCGCTGTTGCTGTTCCAGCTGTTGATGCCCACGAGCTCCAGCTTTCCTTCTCGCATTTCTGCTCCGCCTCCCCCGGGCTCCGGCCGGGGAGACCCCCGCACGCATCTCTGCCGAGGAACCCCACGCATGAACAGCGACAGCGACCTCCAGATCGCCGGCGACATCCTCGCCGTACAGCACCTGCTCCAGCCCGCCCGTGAGCACCCGGCCACCGTGGCCGAGTTCGCCGGACTCGCCCGCTCCATCGCCGCCGACCGCGCGCGCTGGGAGCACCTCGTCGAGTACGACGCGACCTCGCGCTGGTACCACCGGCTGCAGACCGGTCCCGGCTACGAGGTCTGGCTGCTCAGCTGGGTCCCCGGCCAGGGCAGCGGTCTGCACGGCCACGGTGCCTCCTCCGGCGTGCTCACCGTGCTCGACGGCGCGCTGACCGAACGCACCGAGGGCGGCGAGCGGTCCCTGGGCGCGGGAGCGCAGCGGGTCTTCGCCCCCGGCTATGTGCACGAGGTCGTCAACGACTCGCTGGAGCCGGCCGTGAGCCTCCACGTGTACTACCCGGGCCTGACCGAGATGCCGATGCACACCGCGGCCCGGTGCACCCAGGGGTCCGTTCCCGGCGCGCACGAGTCCGTTCCGGCCTGAGGCGCCGTCGCCGCGCCTGCCAAGATGGGCGCATGCGCATTGTGGTTCTGGCCGGCGGTATCGGCGGCGCCCGTTTCCTTCGCGGTCTCCAGCAGGCCGCGCCCGAGGCGGACGTCACGGTGATCGGCAATACCGGTGACGACATCCATCTGTTCGGGCTGAAGGTCTGCCCCGACCTCGACACCGTGATGTACACCCTCGGCGGTGGCATCAACGAGGAGCAGGGCTGGGGACGCAACGACGAGACGTTCCAGGTCAAGAGCGAACTGGCCGCGTACGGCGTCGGGCCCGAGTGGTTCGGGCTGGGCGACCGCGATTTCGCCACGCACATCGTCCGCACCCAGATGATGAGCGCCGGCTACCCGCTGAGCGCCGTCACGGAGGCGCTGTGCGACCGGTGGCAGCCCGGCGTACGGCTGCTGCCGATGTCCGACGACCGCGTCGAGACACATGTCGCCGTCACCGTCGACGGTGAACGCCGGGTCATCCACTTCCAGGAGTACTGGGTCAAGCTGCGGGCGTCCGTGGCCGCCGAGGCCGTCGTGCCGGTCGGCGCGGACCTGGCCAAGCCGGCGCCCGGCGTGCTGGAGGCGATCGCCGAGGCGGACGTCGTCCTCTTCCCGCCGTCCAACCCCGTCGTCAGCATCGGCACCATCCTGGCCGTCCCCGGCATCCGCGAGGCGATCGCCGAGGCGGGGGTGCCGGTCGTGGGCCTGTCCCCCATCGTGGGCGACGCGCCCGTGCGCGGCATGGCCGACAAGGTGCTCGCGGCGGTCGGTGTCGAGGCGACCGCGGCGGCGGTCGCCCGCCACTACGGCTCCGGGCTGCTCGACGGCTGGCTCGTCGACACCGTCGACGCGGCCGCCGTGCCGGACGTCGAGGCGGCGGGCATCCGCTGCCGCGCCGTACCGCTGATGATGTCCGACACCGAGGCGACCGCGGAGATGGCGCGCGCGGCTCTGGCGCTGGCCGAGGAGGTACGGGCGTGAGCTCGGCCTCCTACCGGGTGTGGGCGCTGCCGGGCATCGGTGAGATCCGGCCGGGGGACAACCTCGCCAAGCTGATCGCGGCGACCACGCCCGGACTCGTCGACGGCGACGTCCTGCTCGTCACCTCCAAGATCGTCAGCAAGGCCGAGGGCCGGGTCGTCGAAGCCGCGGACCGCGAGGCGGCGATCGACGCCGAGACGGTACGCGTGGTCGCGCGGCGCGGCGACCTGCGCATCGTCGAGAACCGCCAGGGCCTCGTCATGGCCGCGGCCGGGGTCGACGCCTCCAACACTCCCCCGGGCACCGTGCTGCTGCTCCCCGTCGACCCGGACGCCTCGGCCCGCGCGATCCGCGACGGGCTGCGCGACGAGCTCGGCGTCGATGTCGGGGTGATCGTCACGGACACCTCCGGGCGGCCCTGGCGAAGCGGACTCACCGACGTCGCGCTCGGCGCGGCGGGGGTGCGTGTGCTCGACGACCTGCGCGGCGGCACGGACGCGTACGGCAACCAGCTCAGCGCGACCGTGGTCGCCACCGCCGACGAACTCGCCGCCGCGGGTGACCTGGTGAAGGGCAAGGCCGAAGGGCTGCCCGTAGCGGTCGTCCGAGGGCTCGCGCACGTGGTCGACGACGCCGGGCCGGGGGCACGGGCTCTGGTGCGGGACGCGGCCGACGACATGTTCCGGCTCGGGACGTCGGAGGCGGTACGCGAGGCGGTGACGCAGCGGCGCACGGTCCGCGAGTTCACGGACCAGCCGGTGGACGGCGGCGCCGTGCGGCGCGCCGTCGCGGCGGCGGTGACGGCGCCGGCACCGCATCACACGACGCCGTGGCGCTTCGTCCTGCTGGAGTCGGAGGCGTCCCGCGTCCGCCTGCTCGACGCGATGCGCGACGCGTGGGTCGCGGATCTGCGGCGTGACGGCGCGTCGCCCGAGGCCGTCGCGAAGCGGGTCCGGCGCGGGGACGTCCTGCGGCGGGCGCCCTACCTGGCGGTGCCCTGCCTGGTCGCCGAGGGCGCGCACACGTACGGCGACGAGCGCCGGGACACGGCCGAGCGCGAGATGTTCGTGACCGCGGCCGGCGCGGGCATCCAGAACTTCCTGGTGGCGCTCGCGGGCGAGCGGCTGGGCTCGGCATGGGTGTCGTCGACGATGTTCTGCCGCGAGGTGGTACGGGAAGTGCTGGCCCTGCCGGCCGCCTGGGACCCGATGGGCGCGGTGGCAATCGGCCACCCGTCGTCCCGGCCGCGGCCGCGGCCGCCCCGCGAGGCGTCGTCGTTCATCGAGGTGCGGTAGCCCGGGGGTTGCGTTCCTGTGGCGGGGTCTGGCCCGGGGCCTGCGCCCCGGCCCGGGTGGCGGCAGCCGAGGGCCCCGTGCCCACGCACGCCACGCACGCCGCCGGGGCCCTCGTCACAGATCGGCGGCGAGCCCAGCAGCAAGCCCCTCGGACAGCTGACGCCCGCCCCGGACAGCGGGAAGACCCCCGCACCGACGCCCACGCCGCAAGTCGGCGACCGAGCCCCGGCAGCCGAAGGTCCCGTGCCCACGCCGCCGCGGAGCCCAACGACCGATCGGCGGCGGCGAGCCAAGCGACACGCCCGGCACGGCCGGCACGGCCGGTCGTCACCAGGCCGCGATGTCCACCCGGCGCATCTTCGGTTGGCGGCGGGGTGGGACGCCGGAAGAGAGCAGGATCAGGCGGGATGCGCGGTGGCGGTGGCCCTCGTAGGGGGACAGCAGGTCCAGCATCGTCGCGTCGTCCGCGTTGCGGTCGCCCGCCAGCGCGTAGCCGACGATCCGTGGCAGATGGAGGTCGCCCACCGTCACCGCGTCGGGCGCGCCGTTGCTGCGCTGCACCGTCTCGGCCGACGTCCAGGGGCCGATGCCCGCGATCAACTCCAGCCGGGCCATGGCCTGTTCGGCGGCCATCGTCGCCGCCTCCTCCAGGCGGCGCGCCACCTTCACCGCGCGCAGGATCGTCGAGGCACGCTTGTTGTCGACGCCCGCGCGGTGCCACTCCCAGGACGGGATCATCGCCCAGCCGCGCGGATCCGGCATGACGTACAGCCGTTCGTCCGGGCCCGGTGCCGGCTCGCCGTACCGGCGGACCAGCAGCCGCCACGCCCGGTACGCCTCGTCCGAGGTGATCTTCTGTTCCAGGATCGACGGGATCAGGGACTCCATCACCAGCCCCGTGCGCAGCAGACGCAGCCCCGGGCGGCGGTGCTGCGACGCGGCGACCAGGCGGTGGCGCGGTGTGAAGTCCTCGGGGGTGTCGGACGCCCCGAGCAGGTCGGGCAGCCGGTCGAGGAGCCACTCCGCGCCCGCTCCCCACGCCTCGGCCTCCACCACGGCGCCCCGGAGGGCGACCCGCAGGGTGCCGGGGCCCTCGGGCGTACGGCTGGCCCGCCAGACCGAGCCGTCGGCCGTCGTGCGGAACGTCGGATCGGCGGGCCCGCGGCGCAGCGGTCCGAGGACCAGACCGAGGTCGAGTGGCCACGGCGGCGTCCACCGCCGGGTGCGGGCTGCCGACACCTGACGGGGTATCGCGGCGGGTACGCCTGTCGCGCCGCCGCGCACACCCGCGCGGCCGGCGCCCGGTTCGAAGCGTCCTGCCATGCGCTCAGGCTACTGGTCCGAGGAGAAGCGGACCGCGGCCGCCGGGAGCACCGCGTCGCACCACACCCGCGCGCCGTCCCTGAGCTCGTTGTCCTCCCCGACGACCGCGCCGTCCCCGACGACCACGCCGGACAGCACCGTACGCGCGCCGATCCGCGCGCCTTCGCCGACGAGCGAGCCGGATATCACCACGCCCGCTTCCACGACGGCACCCGCGAGCACCGCGCTGCCGTCGATACGGGCGCCCTCGCCCACCACGGCTCCCTCGCCGACGACCGTGCCGCCGGTCAGCTTCGCTCCGGTGGCCACGCGCGCCGACGGCAGGACCAGCCGGTCGCCGCGCCGGCCGGGGACCGCCGGGGACGGGGCCCGGCCGAGGACGAGGTCGGCGGAGCCGCGCACGAAGGCGTGCGGGGTGCCGAGGTCGAGCCAGTACGTGGAGTCGACCATGCCCTGCAGATGGGCTCCCAAGCGCAGCAGTTCCGGGAACGTCTCGCGTTCGACGGAGACGGGCCGGCCTGTGGGGATCGTGTCGATGACCGAGCGGCGGAAGACGTAGGCACCGGCGTTGATCTGGTCGGTGACGATCTCCTGTGGCGTCTGCGGTTTCTCCAGGAAGGCCGTGACGCGTCCGGTGGCGTCCGTCGGCACGAGTCCGTAGGCGCGCGGGTCGTCGACGCGGGTGAGGTGGAGGGATACGTCCGCGCCGGTCGAGCGGTGGGTGTCGATCAGGGTGCCGATGTCGAGGCCGGTGAGGATGTCACCGTTGAAGACGAGCACGGGAGCGTCGGGCCCGGACCGCAGGCGGGAGGCGACGTTGCGTATCGCGCCGCCGGTGCCGAGCGGTTCCTCCTCGGTGACGTACTCCAGGTGCAGGCCGAGCCCCGAGCCGTCGCCGAAGTACGGCTCGAAGACCTCGGCCAGGTAGGAGGTGGCGAGCACGATGTGCTCGACGCCCGCGGACCGTGCCCGCGCCAACTGGTGGGTGAGGAAGGGGACACCGGCCGCCGGGACCATGGGCTTGGGTGTGCGGACGGTGAGCGGACGCAGCCGGGTGCCCTTGCCTCCGACCAGGAGAATCGCTTCTGGGGCCTGGTTCAATGCGGTCTCTGCTTCCTGCTGGGGGCCGGGCACGGTCGCTGGTTGGGCCGGCCAGTTTATGCAGTGGACACGACCGTCACGACGCGCACGGCCCCGGGAAACAGGTCAGCGGCCCTGGTACTTGGCCGATGCCGTACGGGCGGTGCCGAGCTTGCCGTAGAGCCGGCTGCCGGGGCAGTCCGTGTCGAAACCGTCGCGGTGTCCGGAGATGGCGTTGAGCCTGACCTTCGTTCCCTCCGCGTACTTGCCGCTCCCCGCCGAGGTGAGAGTGACCTTGCCCTTCGGGTTGACGCCGTACAGTCCGAGCTTCCACGCCGTCAGCTTGGCAACCGCTGTCACTGCGGCCGACGGCGGATTGGAGGAACCGTAGGTGCCGAGGACGGCGATTCCGGTGCTGTTGGTGTTGAAACCGAAGGTATGGGCGCCCTTCACGGGCTCGGCCACGCCACCTGCCCGGCCTTCGTAGATGTTTCCGCACTTGTCGACGACGAAGTTGTAGCCGATGTCGCGCCAGCCGCTGCTCTGGACGTGGTAACGGTAGATACTGCGGATGACGGCGGGCGCCTGTGAACAGGTGTAGTCGTTGCCGGTGGCGGTGTGGTGCACGAAGGCGGCCTTCACGGAGTCCGTGTAGACGAAGCCCTCCTCACGCAGGCTCTCGTCGGCTCCCCACCCCCTGCGCGTGACGATGCCCGGCCGGGGCCCGATGTACGGCTTGGCCGTCACGGGGTCCAGCACGAGGTCGCCCGCCGCCGCGGCCTCCGCCTCGGTGTCCATCCGGTTGAGCGCCGGGATCCCCAGTCCGCCGGCCGGAGCTCGCCCTACCGAGCCCTCGTTGCCCTCGTTGCCCTCGTTACCGTCGTTGCCCTGGTTACCCTCGTTGTCCTCGTTGTCCTCGTTACCGTCGTTGCCCTCGTTGCCCTCGTTACCGTCGTTGCCCTCGTTGCCCTCGTTACCGTCGTTACCCTCGTTGTCCTCGTTACCCGAGCCCTCGTTGCCGGGGCCGGAGGTGACGGTGTCCGCCGGGTCGTCGCCGGGGTCGACGAGTTCGAGGCGCATCCCCTCCGGCAGCCGGTCCGCCCGGCCGCCGTCCGCCTGGCGCACGCGCACCTCCACGCCGTCGGACGCGCCGACCCACAGGGGCACGGTGGCACCGCGCACCCGGCCCGACTCGCTCTCCGCGGTGCCGGGGTCGGCGGCGTGCTCCTCGTTGTGGGTCTCGACCTCCTGCCAGGCGGACCAGGTGCCCGAGCCGATGCCGCGGGTACGGACCTCTACGGTTCCGTCCAGTTCCGCGGCCTCGTCCTCCCAGACGATGCCGACCAGGGAGAAGGGCTCGACGTCCTGGGCGGGCAGGCCCTGCACGGAAGCCTGGCGCCCGCGGACGGAGGGGACTTCGCCGAGCGGCCGCAGCGGCAGGGAACGCGTGCTGCCGGGGACGTCCGGCGTCCCGTCCGAGGGCGAGGCGAGCGCGCCGGAGACGAGCGAGAGCGGAAGGACGAGCGCGGCCGCGCACGCCACGGTGATCGAAGATGCCAGGTATCCACGCATGGCAAAAATCCTGGGTCGCGCACGCGGTGCGCGCCTGCCGGGAAATCGGCCGTGTGCAAGGGGCCGACCGGAGGATCCCGTTCACCGGTACGGCGGCCCCGCCGGCCCCCTCGGCGTACTCTTGCGCGGATGAACGCCAGCGACCGTACCCCTGCCGACCTGCTGCGATCCGCGCTCGCCGCGGACCCGGCGCGCCCCTTGGTCACCTTCTACGACGATGCCACCGGTGAGCGCGTCGAATTGTCCGTCGCGACCTTCGCCAATTGGGTGGCCAAGACCGCCAATCTCCTTCAGGGCGATCTCTCCGCCGAGCCCGGTGAACGCCTCGCGCTGCTGCTGCCGGCCCACTGGCAGACCGCGGTGTGGCTGCTGGCCTGTTCTTCGGTGGGGGTCGTCGCGGACGTCGGCGGGGATCCGGCCGGCGCGGACCACGTGGTCGCGGGGCCGGGGCAGTTCGAGGCCGGACTCGCGTGCAAGGGCGAGCGGATCGCGCTGTCGCTGGCGCCGTTGGGCCGCCGGTTCCCCACGCCGCCCACCGGTTACGCCGACTACGCGGTGGAGGTGCCCAGTCAGGGCGACCGGTTCGCCCCGTACGCACCGGTGGCCCCGGACGACGTGGCCCTCGTGGTGAGCGGGCTGGAGCTGACCGGTGCCGAACTGGTCGAACGGGCACGGGCGGACGCGCAGCGACTCGGCCTCGGCCCCGGCTCCCGGCTGCTGTCCGGGCTGCCGTACGACACCTGGGAGGGCCTGTCCGCCGGGCTGTTCGCTCCGCTCGCGGCGTCGGGCTCCGTCGTACTGTGCCGGAACATGGGCGAGTTGTCCGAGGACGGGCTGGCCAAACGGATCGAGAGCGAACGCGTCACGGGCACCGCGGTATGACAAGCCACTGAGGTCCACTCATGTGGCGCACGCCCGGGCCGAGCCCTCCCGGCCCGGGCGTCAACTGCGGTGGATGATCGGCGACAAGCGTGTTCCGCACGCACAACCAAGCGCCAGGTTCAGCCGTCTACGTCGTGTCCGGTCGATCAGGCGGGATCAAGATCGGTCGGACCGGGCCCAGCCCTTCGACCGGCGGCCCAGCGCGCAGCCGATGCCATGAGGGATGGACGCACACGTGACGGACAAGGCTGGTACGCCCGCGGAACCGGACGGCCCGACCGGGGACGAGGCCGAGCCGTCGGACCCGGCCGCGGCCGCGGACCCGGGCGCGGACCCGGGCGCTGCCACGGACCCGAGCGCCGCCACGGACCCGGGCGCGGAGGCCGGGGCCGGCTCCGGCACGGACGCGCACGTCACCGACGCGGACGCAGGCCCGGCCGCGGCCGCGGACCCGGGCGCGGACCCGGGCGCTGCCACGGACCCGGGCGCCGCCACGGACGCTGACGCGGAGGCCGGGGCCGGCTCCGGCACGGACGCGCACGTCACCGACGCGGACGCAGGCCCGGCTGGTACGGACGCGGGCTCCGGCTCCGGCTCCGGCAAGGGGGGCGACGGCCCCGCCCCCGACTCTCCTTACAGGCGGCACTGGCTGCGCTGGGCCGCGCTCGGCACCTCCGTCGTCGTGCTCGCCGCCGCGGGTGCCGGCTGGTGGCTCTACCGCAAGCTCGACGGCAACATCACCACCGACACCTCGGCGGCGGCGGAGCTCAGGGCGTACGAGAAGGAGCGCCCCACCGCTCTCGTCACCGGCGCGCAGAACATCCTGCTGCTCGGTTCGGACACCCGGGAGGGCGAGGGCAACGACACGTACGGCAAGGACGAGAACGGCAGCCAGCGCTCCGACACCACGATCCTGCTGCACATCGCCGCGGACCGGCAGAGCGCGACCGCCATGTCCATCCCGCGTGACCTGATGGTCACGATCCCGAGCTGCCGCAAGGCCGGCGGGACACGGACCAGGGAGCAGATCGCCCAGTTCAACTGGGCGTACCAGTTCGGCGGCGCGGCCTGCACCATCCGCACGGTCGAGAAGTTCACCGGGATCCGCGTCGACCACCACATGGTGATCGACTTCCGCGGCTTCAAGGACATGGTCGACGCGGTGGACGGCGTCGAGATCTGTCTGACCGAGCCGATCGACGACAAGGCCGCGCGGCTCAGGCTGCCCGCCGGCCGTCAGACGCTGCACGGCGAGGAGGCACTCGGCTTCGTGCGGGCGCGCAAGACGCTGGGCAATGGCAGCGACACCGAACGCATGGAGCGCCAGCAGCACTTCCTGGGCGCGCTGGTCAAAAAGGTGCAGAGCAACGGGGTCCTGCTCAATCCGACCCGGCTCTATCCGGTGCTGGACGCGGCGACCAAGTCCATCACCACGGACGCCGGTCTGGACTCCCTCAAGGACCTTTACGACCTGACCCGGGCGATCCGCAACGTACCTACAGAAAAGGTGCAGTTCCTTACAGTTCCGCGCAAGCCATACCATCTCGACTCGAACAGGGATGAACTGGTCGAACCGGATGCGGGCGAACTCTTCGAACGACTCCGGGAGGACGTCGAGGTCACGGTCGTGCCGGAGGGCGAGAGAACCGAAGGGCCCGCGGACCGTGACGGGGAAGTCACCGAGGGCAACGCCGGGGACCCGACCCCGACGCCGACCTTCTCGGGCACCAACGCGGCCGAAGGCATGTGTGAGTAAAGCAATGGCCAAACGAAGACCGGCAGGTCATGCGAATTGGGCGGAATGCCCCCTTGTAAGTGCCAAGGAATTTGTCACGGACGTCGCTCGACGCTGAACTGGGCGGATAGTGTGACGCGATCCGGTGCTTCCGACCCTGTGTCGCGCACTGCTGGATCGAAGGACCGAGCGCCTGTCGGGGGAGGCGCATCGCGTGGCACCGACGGAGGACTCAAGCAACCGTGGATGCGCAAAGCCGTGGACGGGCGGACGAGATCGACCCCGCCGACCAGTGGGTGCTGAACCCGCAGACGGGCAACTACGAACTGCGACTGGACCAATCCGTACCGCAGTCAACAGCCTCCTCCAACCAAGCCCCGGGCGCAAGAAGGTCCCGCCGGTCCGCCGAAGCCGCCGACCCTTCCGAAGCGGCGAACGGCGCGCCGCGCTCCGGCGCCGCCACGCGCCGCAGGACGGCCGCCCCCGCCCCCGAGGTCCCGCCTCAGCGCAGCCGCCGCGCGGGCAACGCCTCGGGCCGCGTCCCGCAGCAGGCCGGCAGGCGCAAGCGCAAGCAGGCCGCCTCGCGCAAGAAGAAGGCGTTGCTGTGGACGGGCGGGACGCTCGCGCTGGTGATGGTCACGACAGCGGCCGCCGGATACCTCTACTACGAGCACCTGAACGGGAACATCACGTCCCTCCCCGACGACAACGCGGGCACCGGCGGCTTCAGCAAGGACCGGGCGATCAACATCCTGCTGATCGGCACGGACAAGCGCACCGGCGCGGGCAACGGCAGCTATGGCGACAAGAACAGCCCCGGCCACGCGGACACCACGCTGCTGCTGCACGTGTCGAAGGACCGCACCAACGCGACCGCGGTGAGCATTCCCCGTGACCTGATCACCGATATCCCGGACTGTCCGACGACGCAGGAGGACGGCTCCACCAAGGTCATTCCCGGCACGGAGGGCACGCGGTTCAACGAGAGCCTCGGCCAGTCCGGCCGTACGCCGAGCTGCACCATGCGTACGGTCAAAGAACTCACCGGCATCACCATGGACCACTTCATGGTGGCCGACTTCAACGCCGTCAAGACGCTGTCGTCGGCGGTCGGCGGTGTGCCGATCTGCCTCGAGAAGGACATCAAGGACGACAAGTCCAAACTCGACCTGCCGGCGGGTGACCACACCCTGGAAGGCGAGGAGGCGCTCGCGTTCGTCCGCACACGGCACGCCGTGGGCTTCGGCGGCGACCTCGACCGCATCAAGATCCAGCAGCAGTTCCTCAGTTCGCTGATGCGCAAACTGAAGTCGAACGACACGCTCACCAGCCCGACCAAGCTGGTCAAGCTGGCGGAGGCGGGCACCGAGGCCCTGACGGTCGACTCCAGGATCGACGACATGATGAAGCTGCGCGATCTTGGCCTGGAGCTCGGCAAGTTCGACATGAAGAACCTCACCTTCGCCACGGTGCCCGTCCTGGACAACCCGGCTGAGAAGGTCAAGGCGACGGTCGTGCTGGACACGCCCAAGTCGGACGCGCTGTTCTCGATGGTCAAGAACGACGTCTCGCTGACCGAGGTCGAGCAGAAGAAGAAGGCGGCCAAGGACGAGCAGGCCGAGCTGCTCAAGGGCACGAGGGCCGAAGCAGCCGACGTCCGCGTCGACGTCTTCAACGGCGGTGGCCCCAGCGGCGCCGCGCAGAAGACACTGGGCTGGCTCCAGAACACCGAGGGCGTACTGAAGTCCAGCAACAAGGGCAACGCGCCGGCCGACGTCACCAGGACGACGCTGGAGTACGCGCCGAACCAGGCCGACCAGGCCCGCAAGCTCGCGGATCTGATGGGCCTGCCCGCCGCGGCCCTCAAGCCGGGCACCGAGGACGCCCAGGGACTGGAGGCGATGACGCTGACCCTCGGCCCCGATTTCAAGGATGCCGGGGTACCCATCACCGGTCCGGCAAAGGCGCCGGTGGATGCGGTGCAGGCGGACAAGAAGATGTGCGCCAAGTGACATCGGACGGCTCATGGGGAGAGCCTGAACACAGGGGGTTCTAGGGGTGGGACACAGCAGCGTGCGTGGGGAGGGGACGCGGCGACGCGGACCGCACGCCCGCGATCTGGGCTGGGACGACAGCCTGTACGACGAAGGGAGCCCGCGCGAAGAGGAGGCCGTGCGCGTTCCGCGCGCCCGTACGGCTTCCGACGACGAACGGGACGGCGCGGGTGCGCCGGACGTGAGTGCGGAGAGCTCGGGTTCCTCCCGCCGCCGGGTACCCCGCCGCACGAAACGCGGCAGGCGACGCCGGATACTGCGCGGGGTCACGCTGTCCGTGTCCGTCGTCATCCTGGGCACCGCAGGAGCGGGCTACCTGTACTACGAGCACCTCAACAGCAACATCCGCAAGGGTGAACGCAATTCAGCCGGCTCCGACGTGCAGAAGTCGGCTCCGAACGCGGCGGGCCAGACGCCGCTGAACGTCCTGCTGATCGGCTCCGACAGCAGGAACTCCAGCGAGAACCTTCAGCTCGGCGGTTCGAAGAAGAGCGTCGGAGCGCCTCCGCTCGCGGACGTCCAGATGCTGTTGCACGTCTCGGCCGACCGTAAGAACGCCTCGGTCGTCTCCATTCCCCGTGACACCAAGGTCGACATACCCGAGTGCACCGACCCCGAGACCGGGGACACGCACGCCGCCACAAGGGACCTCATCAACGCGACCCTCGGGCGCGGCGGCCCCGGCTGCACGCTCGCCACCTGGCAGAACCTCACCGGCGTCTACATCGACCACTGGATGATGGTTGACTTCGCGGGCGTGGTGGACATGGCCGACGCGATCGGCGGCGCCGAGGTCTGCGTCAACCACAATGTGTACGACGGCCCCAAGCCGGGTGTGCCCGGCGGCTCCGGGCTCAGGCTGACCAAGGGCTCACACGAGATCCAAGGCGTCAAGGCCCTCCAGTGGCTGCGCACCCGGCACGCCTTCGAGAGCGACTTCGGCCGCTCCAAGGCCCAGCACATGTACATGAACTCGGTGATCCGCAAGCTCAAGGACCAGAACGCCTTCACCGACACAGGCCGGCTCACGGACCTGGCCGAGACGGCCACCAAGTCCCTCCAGGTCTCCGAGGAGATCGGCACCGTCAAGAAGCTGTTCGACCTCGGTATGACGCTCAAGGACGTGCCGACCGACCGGATCGCGATGCTCACCATGCCGCGCATCCCGGACCCGGCCAATCCGGGGAACCATGTGCTGCCGGCGCCGGGCGAGGCCGACCGGCTCTGGGAGTTGCTGCGCGAGGACATGCCCGTGGACGGCAAAGCCCCGACGTCGAAGCCGCAGACGCCGGCCGCGCCGAAGGACCCGGCCGCCGATCCGGCCGACATCGGCGTCATGGTCCGCAACGGCACGGGGGACGCGGCCACGGCCACGCCCCGGCGGGCCGCCGCGGTCGCGGGCGTACTGGGGCAGAAGGGCTTCACCCAGGCCTGGGCGGACAAGACCCTCGACCCGCAGAAGCGCACTCAGGTGCTGTTCCCGAGCGCCGAGCTCGAAGGCGACGCCCACGCGGTCGCCAAGGCGCTCGGGGTTCCCACGAGCGCGGTGAAGAGGTCGACGGACGTGTCCGGCGTGACGCTGGTGGTCGGCGCCGACTGGCGTACGGGGGACACCTTCCCCAAGGCCTCGCCCGCCGCGGGCCCGCCGAAGAACACCGAGACGGTCATGGGCGACGACAAGGGCTGCATGGACATCTACGCGCCATACCGTTTCTGACGACCCGGCACACGAACGCCGGTCCGCTCCGTGGGGAGCGGACCGGCGTTCGGCTGTTCCGGTCGGGTCAGGCGGCGGTCTTCACCGAGGGGCGGCGGCTCGCGATGACCTTCCTCGCCAGCGAGCGCGGGCTCGTGAGGAAGCCGTACCCCCAGGACATGTGCATCGTCGCCAGCGCGAGGGGGATCTGCAGCCGGGCCTTCGGCGACAGGCCCCTGCCCGCCGGTATCGAGCCGGCCGTGATCGCCGCGACGTAGCCGCCGGGGACGACGAGGGCCCAGGGGGTCAGCGTGACGCCGAGCACCAGGGACGCGGCTATCGCGCACACGGCGATCGGCGGGGCGAGGTAGCGCAGGTTGATGGAGCCCTGGTGGTAGCGGGCGACGACATGGCGCCAGCGGCCGTACTCCTTGTACTGCTTGGCTAGCGCCCGCACGGACGGCCGGGGGCGGTACTGCACCCTCAGCTCGGGCGAGAACCAGATCAGCCCGCCCGCCTCACGGATGCGGAAGTTGAGCTCCCAGTCCTGGGCGCGGATGAACTCCTCGTTGTACCCTCCCTGCTGCTCCAGCGCCTCGCGGCGGAACACGCCGAGATAGACGGTCTCCGCCTCCCCCGCCTCGCCACCGGTGTGGAACGCGGCGTTGCCCACGCCTATCTTCGAGGTCATCGCGGCCGCGACCGCGTCCTCCCAGGCGTTCTCGCCCTCGGCGTGCATGATGCCGCCGACGTTCTGCGCGCCGGTCTCGTCCAGGAGACGCACCGCGGTCGCGATGTAGTTCGGCGAGAGCATGCCGTGGCCGTCGACGCGCACCACGATCGGGTGGCGGGAGGCCCTGATGGCGGCGTTCAGCGCGGCGGGGGTGCGACCGGTCGGGTTCGGCACGGTGCGCACCCGTGGGTCCTCGCGTACGAGTGCGGCGGCGATCTCGTCGGTGCGGTCCGTGGACGGTCCGAGCGCGATCACCACCTCCATCTCGCCGTCGTAGTCCTGCTCGAGGATGTGACGGACCGAGTTGCGCAGGTGCCGCTCCTCGTTGAGGACTGGCATGATCACGGAGACAGCGGGCATGGCGTTCATCGCCCGCCACGTTACCGCGAACGGGGGACGCCCCGGTGCGGCGGCCGGTGTCGCAGATCGTATGGACCTACGGTGCTCAGGATCCCCTGTCGTCGCGGAGGTGTCCCCTTGCCCCCACCGCCCCGGCCCCGCCCCCGCCGCCCGGCCCCGGCCCCGGCCGCGTCGCGCCCGGTGAGGCGGCGTCCGGCCGCCCGGCCGGTCCGGCGCGAGCGGCCGCGCTGGGGCATGCGGATGGTGACGGGCCTCTCGGTGCTGGTGCTCGGCATCGGCGGGATCGGGCACGCGGTGGTGACGAGCCTGGAGACCGGGATCGAGCGGGTCGACCCGTTCCGCGACATGAAGAACCGGCCCGGGGACACCAACGGCACGAACATCCTGGTCGTCGGCACCGACGGCCGGGACCGGATCACGCCCGAACAGAAGAAGAAGTACCGGCTCGGCGGTGCGCCCTGCCGCTGCACCGACACCGTCATGCTCGTGCACATCTCGAAGGACCGGCACCGCGCCAGCGTGGTGAGCCTGCCGCGGGACAGCTACGCCGAGATCCCTGAGCACACCGACGCCACCACCGGCAAGCGCCACAAACCGCACCCGGTGAAGCTGAACGCCGTGTACGCGGAGGGCGGCCCGGCACTGACCGTGCGGACCGTCGAGGACATGACGGATGTGAAGATCGACCACTATCTGGAGATCGACTTCACCAGCTTCATGAAGACCGTGGACGCGGTCGGCGGCGTGGAGATCTGCACGGCCCGCCCGATGAAGGACTCGCACACCGGTCTCGACCTGCCCGTCGGCACGCACAAGCTGAACGGCGGCCAGGCCCTCCAGTACGTGCGCTCCCGCCATGTCGACGGGGCGGCCGACCTCGGGCGCATGCAGCGCCAGCAGCGGTTCCTGGCGGCCCTCGTCGATCGGGTGACGAGCAGCGGGGTCCTGCTGAACCCGGTGAAGTTCCGCACGGTCACCTCGACGATGCTCGGCTCGGTGCGCGCCGACAAGGGCTTCGGGACCGAGCAGATGCTCGCCCTGCGCCGGGCGATGCAGGGCTTCACGGCCGCCTCGTCGGAGTTCACCTCGGTGCCTGTCGGTGATGTCGGCCACCGGGTGAAGGGCATCGGTTCCACGGTGAAGTGGCACCCGGGGAAGTCCCGGAAGCTCTTCCAGCTGCTGCGCGACGACAAACCGCTGGCCCCGCACCGCCCGAACCGCCCGAGTGCCACGCCCGTCGACGTCTCGCCGCAGCAGATCCGGGTGCAGGTCTACAACGGCACCCCCGTCGACGGCCTCGGCGACCGGGTCGACAAGGCCCTGCGCGGCACGGGCTTCGCCACCACCCGAGCCCCGCTCAACATCGGTAACGGCGCGGTGCGGCGCACCTATGTGACGTACGACCCGCGCTGGGACCGGTCGGCGAAGTCGCTCCGGGCGGCGCTGCCGGGCTCCGAGCTGCGGCCCGTGAAGAACCAGGGGCCGACGCTGAAGGTGGTGGCGGGCGCCGACTACAAGGCCGTCACACCGGTGCGGGCGGAGGATCCGCACCACGGCGAGTTCGGTGCGGTCACCGGCGACCAGGTGGTCTGTCCCTGAGGGTAACGCCTGTCGCGGGCCGTCAGTCCTCCATGCCCTCCGCGGCGCGCTTCTCGCGGAGCTCCTTGATGGCGCGGCGCCGCGCAAGCCGGTGCGTACGCCGGATCTGCGCCTCCTGGTAACGGCGCCGGTCCCGCTCCGTCTCCGGCAGCACCGGCGGCACCTGGCGCGGCTTGCCGTCCGCGTCGACCGCGGCGAAGACGAGGTACGCGCTGCCGACCTGCTGGGCGGGCGTCGACTCGTTCCAGCGCTCCGCCAGGACCCGTACGCCTACCTCCATCGAGGACCGGCCCGTCCAGTTGACCTGGGCCTTCACATGCACCAGGTCGCCGACCCTGACCGGCTCGAGGAACACCATCTCGTCCATGGAGGCCGTGACCGCCGGGCCGCCGGAGTGCCGGCCCGCGACGGCGCCCGCGGCGTCGTCCACCAGCTTCATGATCACGCCGCCGTGCACGGTGCCGAGGAGATTCGTGTCACTGCCGGTCATGATGTGGCTGAGCGTGGTACGTGACGCCGAGGTGGGCTTACCCGGAATTTCATCCTCCGGGCGTGGGGCCTGATCTGTCATGCCCTCCACCATATGCCTGGGCCACATTGCATCAGCTTCGCTACAGCCGCGGTGGGATTCGACACCCGCCCTGTCGGCGCGCCGGGCCGCACCTGCACACTGTTCCGCATGAACGACTGGCCCGAAGGATGGACCGACGACGACGGCAGCGGCAATGGACGCGGCTACGGGCGCGGCAGCTCCGGCGCGCAGCCCGAGGGTGCGCGCGTGATGCGCCATGTCCAGCGCCCGGCCGCGCCTCCGCGCGGCGCGGTGCCCCACCAGCAGCGCGGATACGACCAGGGCTACGCCGAGCCCGGGTACGACAGCGGCTTCAACACGGGCCAGGTCTACGGTGCGCCGGGCGGGGGTGGCAGGGGCGTCCCGCCGCAGGGCGGCCCCTACCGGCAGCCCGGACCTGCCCCGGACTGGCGTCGCCGGTTCAAGGTCGGCTCGGTCGTGGTGCTGGTGGCGGTGCTCGGCACGGCGATCGGCACCTACTTCTGGGCCGATTCCAAGGTGCGGCGCGAGGTCGACCTCTCCAAGGTGATCGAGCGGCCGGAGGAGGGCGACTGCACGACGTATCTGATCGTCGGCTCCGACAGCCGTGAGGGCATGACGGCCGAGGAGAAGAAGAAGCTCCACACCGGCTCCGCCGAGGGCAAGCGCACCGACTCGATGATGATCCTCGCGGCCTGCGGCAGCGGGAACACCATGGTGTCCCTGCCGCGTGACTCGGATGTGGAGATACCCACGTTCGTGGGCTCGGAGTCCGGCAAGACGTTCCCGGGCACGGGCCGGCGGGTGAAGCTGAACGCGGCGTACGCGGAGGACGGCCCCGAGCTGCTGGTGCGCACGGTCGAGCACAACACCGGCCTGCGCATCGACCACTACGCGGAGATCGGCTTCGCGGGCTTCGCGAACATCGTGGACGCGCTCGGCGGTGTCGAGATGACCATCGACAAGGGCTTCAAGGACAAGAAGTCCGGCGCCGACTTCGCGGCGGGCAAGCAGACCCTCGACGGCGAGCAGGCGCTGGCGTACGTCCGCACCCGGTACGCGTTCGCGGAATCGGACCTGGCGCGCACCAAGAACCAGCAGAAGTTCCTGTCGGCGATGGCGAGCCAGGCGGCGACGCCGGGCACGATCCTCAACCCGTTCCGGCTGTACCCGACGATGGGCGCGGGGCTGGACACCCTGATCGTCGACAAGGACATGTCCCTGTGGGACCTCGGTGAGATGTTCTTCGCGATGAAGGGCATCACCGACGGCAGCGGCACGTCGCTGAACATGCCGACGTCGGGCAGCCGCGGCGGCAACCTGGTCTGGGACAAGGCCAAGGTGCGGCAGCTGGTGCAGCAGATCAAGAACGACGAGAAGGTCACCGTCACCGATAAGTGACGCACGCCTCGACAAGGGGCCCGCACCGCGCTCGGCGCGGTGCGGGCCCTTCCGTTGCGGTCAGCCGGCGGGCAGGTTCAGGTGTCCCGGCACCTGGCCCGCCCGCACGGAGCGGTCGTGCTCGGAAGGCAGTGCAGCCCGGCCGCCGGTAAGGCCGCCATCGCTGGTCAGTGCAGGGATGCCACCGCGTCCGCGATGAGGGCGCGGACTGCCGCTCCCCGTGCGGCCTGCTGCGAGAGACGTTCGAAGGCGCGGGTGTACAGCTCGACCTGGCTCGGCCGTGTGAGCGTGGCGGCGGCGTCCAGGGTGTCGCCCGGCGGCTGCGGCCCGACCGCTGCGAGGATCGTCATCCCGCCCGAGGACGAGTGACCGCCTCCTCGGGCACCAGCAAATGCGACGGCTGCGCGAGCACTACCCCGGGGGCTGACGACCCCATAGAAGAACAGACGGAAGTCGCCTGACGCAGCCCATGCGAACGGCCCCCGGCATCGCGCCGGGGGCCGTTGCGTTTGTGCAGCTCAGGGGCGATTCACCGGCCAGCGTCAGCCCAGGCTTCCCCCAGCATGACGCTCAATCCCGAAACGGGCCCGAGGCCGGAAGCCGAATGGCGGCTCGCAGACGGGGGAAGACGGCCGCTGACCTGCGAGAGCTTGCTACGGCAGGTTGCGGGCCATCACGATCCGCTGGACCTGGTTGGTGCCCTCGTAGATCTGCGTGATCTTCGCATCGCGCATCATCCGCTCGACC
>NZ_JBIRZM010000030.1:0-28500 GCF_044390825.1 Streptomyces sp. NPDC018833
CCCTGTGGGAGAGTAGGACGCCGCCGAACAATCATTGTGGGAAAGCCCCGGAACCTCGTTCCGGGGCTTTCCTGCGTTTCCGGGCCGGATGCACCAGCCTGGTGTCGGCCCGTGCGTGCCGAGGAATGGGCCAAGGCCCGCGAGCTGCGGCTCGCCGCCCTGCAGGACCCGCTGGCTTCGATCGCGTTCATGGAGTCGTACGAGGAGGCCGCGGTGCGGCCGGACTCCTTCTGGCAGGAGCGCACGGCGACGGCGGCAGCGGGGCGGGAGGTCGTCCAGTTCGTCGGCGAGGCTCCGGACGGGCGCTGGGACGGGACGGTGTCCCTGCTCGTGGAGCGGCCGGGGACCGAGCCACGGATCGGCAGGCCGGCGCCGGTGGAACAGACGCACGTGGTGGGCGTGTTCGTACGGGCCGAGGCGCGGGGCAGCGGTCTCGCGGACGCACTGTTCCGCGCGGCTCTGGAGTGGTCGTGGGCGTTGGAGGAGCCGAGGGTGGAGCGGGTGCGGCTGATCTTCCACACGGACAACACGAGGGCGGAGGCGCTCTACCGCCGGGCCGGCTTCGTGCCGAGCGCCGATCCGTCGCCCATTCCGGGGGACGACATGGCGCGGGAGTACGAGGTCAGGCGCGACGGATAGGTGTGTCTCTTCGATTCGCCGACTCGTTTCCCTCCCATGCCCCTTCAGAAAAGGAGCGTGGGAAGGGCCTCGTGATCGGCGGGACGGAACCTCAGGTGCGGGCCAACTCGGCGTTCGCGCGGTCCGTGACCAGTGCCAACACGCGGCCCGCGATCGCAAGGTCCTCGGCCGGAATACCGGCGTACAGCCGGGCGGAGATCTCGGCGGTCTCAGCGGCGGTGCTCTCGTACAGCTCCCGTCCGGCGTCCGTGAGCCGCGTTCGGGACGCCTCCGACGGGTCCTCTTCCAGCAGCTTCGCGGCCGTCAGCTCCTCGATTGCGCCGCGCACGACCGACTCCTCGGTCTTCAGCGAGCCGGTGACGTCGCCGACGAGCTCGTCGCAGGTGATGGACTCGCCGGCGACCACGACGGCCCGGAGCGTCACACTCTGGTGGAACGTGGCGCCGTGGCGGGCCAGCACGCCTTCCAGGAGGGCGCGCCCGGCATGGTGCGCCAGGGCTATGACCCGGCCGTTGACGGGGGTTGCGGTGGTGGTCATGACTGCTCCTTTGCGTTCTCGGTGTGCGGATCAAGAGGTGCGTCGAGCAGGGTCGCCAGCTCGCGGGTGAACTGCCGTGTGCGCGCGCTGTCCTGTCCCCCGAGCGGCTCCAGCAACTGGTCCAGTAGGCCCTGGACCACCTGGATCGCGCGGCGTGTGACGTCGCGCCCCTGCTCAGTGAGCGACAGCTGCATGGCGCGCGGGTCGTTCGGGTCCCGGGTGCGGGCGACGAGTCCGGCGGCCTCCAGGGCGCGGGCGAGCTTGGAAACGTACAACGGTTCGAGCCCTGTGTGGTCGGCGAGCCGACGCTGGCTGGGCCGCAGCCCGGAGCGCCGCATGCCGTACAGCGACGCCATCAACGCGTACTGGGCATGGGTCAGGCCCAGCGGCGCGACCGCCCGGTCGACGGCGACCCGCCACTTCATCGACAGACGCCAGACCATGAACCCCGCCGTCGCGCTCTCAGTTGCTGAACTCACCGGCAATACAGTACATAGCTACTATGTACATGGCTACTATTTTCTCGCCGGCACCCGAAGCGAGGTCACGATCGCACCGAGACGCCGGCGACTGCCAAGCGGTGCAACACCCTTGAGGCGCGGGGCCGGACGGCCGTGTTCGCTGGTCAGTTCGGGAGCAGCGGTGCCACCCAGCGCGCGCGGGCCTGTTCGGCGGAGCGCAGCAGGACGAGTGTCGGCAGGCCCTGGTCCTGGCCGGTGGCGAGGAGTTCGGGGAGCAGGGGGAGTGGCGCGACAGCCGCGACGTCGTCGAGGACGAGGGACATTGGTGGGTCGAGCCGACCGTCGGATGACCGTGCGGCCATGCGGCGGCCGTGCTCGACCACGTCTGAGGCGAGTGCCGTGAGCAGCGGCATCGCACCGGGGCGGGTCCGCGGATCCTCGATCGGTTCACCCACCACATAAAGCGTGCCCGCTTCGTCCACGAATGATTCCAGGGTGAGCGAATCGGTTCGATTCGCGGTGCACGCCTCGCGGATGTGGACCGACGACAGGGCGGCGAGCGCCCGGGCGATCAACTGCTGGGCGATGTCCCGGCGTTCGGGATATGCGGTGAGGGCGGACTCCAGCAGTCCCGCGAACCCGGCCGTGGCCTTGGGGTGGGTACGGAGGATGCGTACGGGCTCGTGGGCACCCGCACCCTGTGCCCAGCGGTGGACCTGGCGGAACGGGCGGCCGTCCACGGCTGCGGCGTGCAGCCAGCAGCGCAGGAGCGTTTCCGCCGTGTCGGCCATGGCGGCGTCGAGCAGGGCCCGGGGGCGTACGGGCGCGAGGAGGGCGGTGGCCCGGGCGGCCGCGGTCCGTTCGTCCTCGCAGCCGGTGGTGGGCGACCAGTGGATGCGGGCCGGGGTGTCGCACAGGTGGCCGGGGTCGTAGACGAGGACGGGGCCGAGCTTGGCGCGGGCGTTCTTCGTCTCGGCCCATACGGAGGCGTCGGAGGTCACGACGAGGGCGGGGCCCTCGGCGTCGAGGAGCGCCTGGACGGTGGAGGGCCGACGCGTGGCGGGATCGCCGTACAGGACTCGGGAGCGGGTGCTGCGCGGGCCAGGGACGGTGGGGAGTGGCGCGATGGGTGGGCCGGGGATGGTGGGGGACGGCGCGATGGGTGGCGGCACCGCCTCGGGGGCGGCTGCCTCCACGGCCGGCGCGGGGGCCGTCTCCATGACGGGTGCGGGTACAGGGCGGTGCGCGGGCGGCTCGGCGGCAGGGTGCGGCTGCTGGTCCGAGTCCGGCTTACGCGACGGCCCTCCGCCTGCCGACCGCTCGGCGCGGGCCTTCGCCCGGACCGCGCGCCAGCGCGCGACCGTGCCCAGCGTGAACACGCTCAGCACGACCAGCACCATCAGTTCGCCGATGGCCAGACCCCAGAACAGCCCGTAGCCGGACAGTTCGGCGGGCGGGGTCGCGGGCCAGGCGGCGGGCAGATCGTGCGGGGCCGCGGCCAGCGACCGCATCGCCATGGGCGTGCCGGTGAACGTCACGCCCGTCGGCCACGCGCCGTGCGCGAACAGGCCCGCCAGGCCCGTCGCCGTCCACACCAGCAGCGTCAGCCCGAGGAGGAAGCCCAGCAGTCCGACCAACAGGCCGTCGGGGATGCCCTCTTCGCGCTCCTCGCCCCTGCTCCGTCCCTGGCGCCCCTGCTCCATCTCAAGCCACCGTCGACTCTGAGGACTCGCCCACCTGCTGTTGCCGCTCGATCAGCGCCGCCCGCTGCTCCGCCTCCCACTCCGCGGCCTGGACGTGCTCCGGCAGCGCGGGCCCCGAGGACTCCGTCATCGCCCGGTCGGTGAAGACCAGCGGCCGTTCGGCCTCGGTCACCAGGTGCTTGACCACCTGGACGTTGCCGTTGACGTCCCAGACGGCGATGCCGGGAGTGAGGGTGGGAATGATCTCGACGGCCCAGCGCGGCAGGCCCAGGACGCGACCCGTGGCCCGGGCCTCGTCGGCCTTCTGGGCGTAGATCGTCCGCGTCGACGCCATCTTCAGGATCGCCGCGGCCTCGCGCGCCGCCGCCCCGTCCACCACGTCGGACAGGTGGTGCACGACCGCCACGAACGACAGGCCGAGCCGCCGGCCGAACTTGAGCAGCCGCTGGAAGAGCTGTGCGACGAAGGGGCTGTTGATGATGTGCCACGCCTCCTCCACCAGGAAGATGCGCTTCTTGCGGTCGGGGCGGATCCAGGTGTGTTCCAGCCATACGCCGACGATCGCCATCAGGATCGGCATGGCGATCGAGTTGCGGTCGATGTGGGACAGGTCGAACACGATGAGCGGCGCGTCCAGGTCGATGCCGACGGTGGTGGGGCCGTCGAACATGCCGCGCAGGTCGCCGTCGACGAGCCGGTCGAGGACGAGTGCGACGTCCAGGCCCCAGGCGCGTACATCGTCTATGTCGACGTTCATCGCCTCGGCGGACTCCGCCTCGGGATGGCGCAGTTGCTCCACGATGTCGGTGAGGACGGGCTGCCGGTCGGTGATCGTCTCGTTGACGTAGGCGTGC
Organism: Streptomyces sp. NPDC018833; assembly: GCF_044390825.1. Lineage (NCBI taxonomy): Bacteria > Bacillati > Actinomycetota > Actinomycetes > Kitasatosporales > Streptomycetaceae > Streptomyces > Streptomyces sp. NPDC018833. The sequence continues at coordinate 4,196 of NZ_JBIRZM010000030.1, forward strand.
GCCACCTTGAGTGCGAAGCCGCTGCGCTCGTCGAGGCCGTGGCCCATCGCGACCTCGATGATGGTCCGCAGCAGCGCGAGCTGGCCGGTGCTGGTGATCGAGGGGTCGAGCGGGTTGAGGCGGATGCCGCCGTCGAGCGCCGTCATCGGGTCGAGCCGGATGGGAGTTATCCCCAGCTCCTGCGCGATCAGGTTCCATTCGCCGACGCCGTCCTCGCCCTGTGCGTCGAGCACGACTACCTGGCGGTCGCGGAAGCGCAACTGCCGCAGGACGTAGGTCTTCTCCAGCGCCGACTTGCCGTTGCCGGACTCGCCGAGCACGAGCCAGTGGGGGGCGGGGAGCTGCTGCCCGTAGAGCTGGAAGGGGTCGTAGATGTAGCCCTTGCCGCTGTAGACCTCGCGGCCGATGATCACGCCCGAGTCGCCGAGGCCGGGTGCGGCCGTCGGCAGGTAGACGGCCTGCGCCTGCCCGGTCGAGGTGCGGACGGGCAGGCGGGTCGTCTCCACCTTTCCGAACAGGAAGGAGGTGAAGGCCTCCGTGAGGACGGACAGCGGATCACGCATGGCTCGGGGCCCCTATCGGCGGATGCCGGTCGCGAACGGAAGGGTGTTCACAAAGGCCCTGTGGTGCTCGCGGTCGCACCACTCCAGCTTCAGATACGACTTGCCGGCAGAGGCCCTGATCGTGCGCTTGTCCCGGGCCAGGGCCTCGGGCGAACGCGACGACACAGTGATGTACCCGACGAGGTTGACCCCCGCCGCACCGCTCGCGAGATCTTCACCCCGCTGGTCGAGCCGTCCGTGCGCGGCGATGTCGCGCGGGTCGACGGTCCGGTTCATCTTGGCGGCGCGGCTCGCGTCCGCCTCGTCGTTGGTCTTCTCGGTGAGCATTCGCTCGATGGCGACCTCGGTGGGCTCCAGGTCCATCGTGACCGCGACCGTACGGATCACGTCGGGGGTGTGGACGAGCAGCGGGGCGAGGAAGTTGACGCCGACCGGGGTCATCGGCCACTCCTTCACCCATGCCGTGGAGTGGCACCAGGGGGCGCGGGTGGAGGACTCGCGGGTCTTGGCCTGGAGGTAGGTGGGCTCGACGGCGTCGAGCTCGGCCGGCCAGGCGTTTCGTTTGGTCATCGCCTGGATGTGGTCGATGGGGTGGTCCGGGTCGTACATGGAGTGCACGAGGGAGGCGAGACGTGACTGTCCGAGAGGCTGGCGTACGCGGATGTCCGCCTCCGCCAGCCGGGCGCAGATGTCGGTGAGCTCACGGGCCATGACGACGGCGAGACCGGCGTCCTTGTCGAGCCGCTTCGCGCCGGAGGCGTGCCTGGCGGCGCGGGCCATGGCGTGTGCCTCGGCGGCCAGTTCGCGCGAGTAGTGCATACAGGCGACGAGGTAGGCGCGGTGCTGCTCGCTGGAGGTGGAGACCATGGACTGCAACTGGTCGTACGAGTCCTGGAGCCAGCTGGGCGCGTTCCGGTCGCCGCGCTGGGCGACGTCCTTGGCGTGTGCGTCGGGGTCGGCGGGCAGCGTGCGGGCCAGCATCTGAATGCGTGTCACGAAACCGTCGCCGTTGGCGACATGCTTGAGCAGCGTGCCGAACCGGTCGACCAGGGCCTCTTGGTCCTCGCTGTCGCGCAGACCGACGCCGGGGCCCTCGATCTCGATGGCGGCGGTGACCGTGCGCCGGTCGGCGTGCAGCAGGACCGCGATCTCGTCGGGGCCGAAGGGTGCCGCGAGCCAGTTGATCCGCCCGATGCCGGGCGGCGGGCCGACCTCGATCTCCCGCCCGTCGATACGGATGCCTGCCTCGACGGCGCCGGAGCGGTAGGTGGTGCCCTGGCGCAGGGTGCGCTTGTAGCTGCGGTTGATTTCGAACCACTTGTAGAAGGTGCGGTGCTTGTAGGGCACGTACACGGCGGCGAGCGCGAGCAGCGGGAAGCCCATCAGCAGCACGATCCGCAGGGTCAGGACGGGGACCAGCAGTCCGCTCATCATGCCGAGGAACGCGCCGACGATGATCAGCGCGATCTCGCCGGTCTCGCGGTTCTTGCCGACGATCGCGTTCGGCCGGGCGCGGCCGATGAGGTACGTGCGGCGGGGCGCGATGAGCGGGGACTGGGTCGTCAACGCCGGCCACCTCCTGTGCTGTTGCGGTTGCTGTGCGGGGTGCCACTGGTGGGGGTGCTGCTACGGGGGGCGGGCGCGGCGCCCGCTTGGCCCGTACGGCTGCCGTGGGCGGCGACGCCGCCGCTGACGGGATTCGCCGGGCGGGGTGTGCTGCCACTGCTGCCGTCCCCGCCGGTGTTCTGGTTGCCGCGGGTGCTGTGGGTCTTGATGCCCTGGGAGACGAGGGCGGCGGGCGAGCTGATGACGGCGGCGGCCTTGCCCTCGGCGGCGTTCTGGATGCGGTTGTTGCGGGAGTTGGCGATCTCGTCGCCGAAGCCGGGGACGAAGCGGTAGATCATCGCGGACGCGAAGATGGCGAGCAGGATGATAGAGAGCCCGGACACGACGGCGGAGAAGGAGTCCGGCCCCTCACCCGCGGAGAGCGCGCCGGCGAGGCCGAGCACGATGACGATGACGGGCTTGACCAGGATGATGGCGATCATGATCCCGGCCCAGCGGCGGACGTGGCCCCACATGTTCTTGTCGACGAGCCCGGCGTAGACGATGACGCCGAGGAGAGCTCCGACGTAGAGGAGCACGGCGCGGATGAAGAGCTCCAGGTAGAGGATGCCGGCCGCGAGCACGGTGACCAGCGCGACGATGATCAGCATGATCGGCCCGCCGCTGATGCTGTCGCCCTTCTGCAGGGCCTCCTTGAAGCTCCCGAAGAAGACGTCGGTCTGCTCACTGGTCCCGGAGGCGACGACCTCGGTGACGGCGTCGGTCGCCGAGACGACGGTGTAGAGGATCAGCGGGGTGAAGGCGGAGGCGAGGACGGTGAGCCAGAGGAAGCCGACGGCCTCGGAGATCGCGGTGGTCAGCGGCACGCCCCGGATGGCGCGCTTGGCGACGGCGAGCAGCCACAGGACGAGCGTGAGGATGGTGGCGGCGGCGAAGACGATCGCGTAGCGGGCGAGGAAGGCGGAGTTGGTGAAGTCGACCTCGGCGGTCTCCTTCACGGCGCCGGAGAGGAAGTCGAGCACGGCGACGGCGGCGTCGGCACAGCCGCGGGCGAGGGAGGAGAGGGGGTCGAGGGCGGTGGCGGGGTCGTCGACTCCGGAGCGGCTGCTGCCGCTGCGGGCGCCATCGCCTTCGGTGCAGTACTCCTTGGCGGGGCCGATCAGCAAGTCACATGGGTTGTTGCTCGGGCTCGGTGTTGGCGAGGGGGCAGCTGTTGCCCGGGCCGCACAGAAGAAGGCTGCCGCTTGCACTGCTACGAGCGCCGTCATGACTGAGCGGGCGAGGCGAGGGTTACCGGGCATAGGTGAAGCCTCCGAACTCCGCTACTGCCTTGCTGATCTCTTCGGAAGTGGAAGCGGCAACGTCGCCCGGCACAGGAGCCGGGCCGTCCTTCTGTTTGTCGGTGGAGACCTTCCAGTCCCCGTTCGCCCACTGAAGATCGAAGGTCCACGTCTTCCAGGTCGTGCTGACGGGATCGGTGGAGTCGGGCCCTGACATGCCGATGAGGCCGGTGTACCAGACGGACACGCGAGCGGTCTCACTATCGAAGGACTCGACCTTGGTGCCTACAGGGATCGTGCGCGACACGAACGTACTGCCTGTTGGGGCATCGCCATTGGCATCTAGGCCCAGTCTCTTGAGGAAGTCCGGGGAATATGCGGAATCCTGAGGCCCCTTCAAGCGAGCCGCCGCCTCTGCGGTGTAGACGGTGTCCACGATCTGATGCCGACTGGCCAAACGGAACATGCCAACTGAGCCCAAGGCCACCGCATAGTTTGACGCCGCGCTCTGCGCCCCCTGTTCGTCCCGCGCGTACCCCGTAGGAATCCCGCCCGCGTTCCCCTTCACCGGGCGTACGCCCGTCGCCGCCGTAGGGGCGCTGTCCGGGGACTTGCCGGTGTCGCCCGACGCGCTGTCGGACCCGCCGCCCTGGTTGGCGAAGGCGATCGCCGCGATGAGCAGCACCACCACGCCCACCACCCCGATCAGCGAGCGCGAGGTGCGCACCGGGCGGCGGGCAGCGCCGTACACGTCCTCGGGGGTGCCTGGGAGGCGGGTGCGGGTCTGTCCGGAGCCGCCGAAGCCGTCGTTCGTGCGGTCGCCGTGCTCGTCGCCGAGGCTCATCAGGCGCAGGCCCCCTCAACCGGTCGTGGACGTGCTGCGTGCCCCGCAGGCGCGGGATGGTGACGTGTCTTCAGGAACTTCGGGTACATCGGGGAAACGCAACCTCGGGGGGTGGGCCGGGCGAGCCCGGAAGGGCGGGCGGGCGGCTAGACGGCCATCCCGTACACGATGGTGAACAGGGTCCCCAGCGAGCCGATGATGAAGACGCCGGTGAGACCGGCGACGATCAGGCCCTTGCCCTGTTCCGCGCTGAACGTGTCGCGCAGGGCCGTCGCCCCGATGCGCTGCTTGGCCGCACCCCAGATCGCGATGCCGAGGCAGAGGAGGATGGCAATAGCCATCACGACCTCGATCATCACTCGAGCCTCGTTGCCCAGGCTTCCGAACGGTCCCCAGTTCGGGGCGATACCTCCGATGATGGTGGTGATGTCGCCCTTTTCGGCTGCCAGGATCATGTAACTCACCGCCCCTGTTGGGTTGTTCGCCGCCCACGCCCCTCGGCACGGGTCAGGTTCTATCTTCGCTGATGAAACCGTCCACGTAAGCCGACTTCGAGGGTCTCTTTACCCGATCTCCGCACGTTTGACCGAACAGGCTGCCCTGACCTGCGCGAGTGTGGCGCGATCCGGCGTCTGCATACATAACGTCACTCTGTTTATCACGGAGCGTGACGTCGGGCAATGACTGTCGTTGTGCCACCTTTGGGGTGGTCTGAGCTGCCGGCCGGCCATGGTCGGGTGCCCGGCCGGACGGGCCGCGGATGCGTCTCACTCGTATGATCGAAATCGCGCCAAATGTCGACGCTGAATCAGCCAACCTCCACTGGCTGCCAGTTCAACTGGCCTCACCACGGTTCGCTCCCATGGGCCAGTCGCACGAGCACCGTCCGTACGTCTCCCGCCGGGACTTCCTGCGCCGCAGCGCGGTCGTCGCTGGGGCGGGGGCGACCGCCGCGAGTGGTGTGGTTCTGGCGCCGGCCGGCGTACGGCACCGAAATCCGGTCTCGCAGGTCCACGTGAACTTTGGCGGTGACGCGGCGCGCGGGATGACTGTCAGGTGGATGCCCCAGGAGCGGTGCGTACCCCGTTCGTACAGCTGTGCGGTGACCGGGTCGCCGCATAAACCGCGCAGTACTTCTATCCCGACTATTTCCACCACGCCCGGCTCAGGCGGCTGGTCGGCACCTCGTACGGTTGCCGCCTGGGCCCCGCGGACAAGGCCGTCACCCCGGCGTACGGCTTCACGGCCGGACCACGGGGCGGGAGGAGCGCACCCGCTCGGCGCGACCACCCCTTGTACGCCGGAGCCCCGCGGACTCCAGGACCGGTTCTGAGCGGGGCAGCGCGGCGAGAACTGCCATTGGCGGGATTCGAACCTTTCTTCGTTGCTGATGGGAATGCGTGCATGGCAGCATCACCGGGTGGCTGATAACGGGGATGACATACCGAAGCCTCGACTGGCTTCGAGACTGGCCGACTTGGTCTATGAGCCGGTACCGGAGGCGCCGCCTAAACCGCCGACGGTACCGGCCGTTGCTGTGCCGACTGTTGTGCAGGCGGAGCCTGTTGATGAGCTGGCTGCAGGTCGACGTGGGTTTGCGCGTTTGCTGGGGGAGTTTCGGCGGTCGGCGGTGTTGGTGCCGTTCGATGCGCTGGGGAGTTTGTGGACGGCGGATTTCAGCGGTGTGCGGTGGATCTGTGCGTTCTCGGACGAGGAGGCGTTGGCGCGGTTCGCTTTCGCGCAGGGGGATGCGGACCGGGAGTGGGCGTACCGGACGGTCCTGGGGGCGCGCTTGTTGGACTCGTTCGTGCCGATGCTTCCGGGTCCGGGTGGGGTTGCTTTGGATGCGGGCAGTGATGAGGGGATGTTGTTTCCGCCGGTTGCGGGGATCGTGCCGGATGCGGTGGCGGTGGATATCGGGGGGATGCGGTGAGTGGGAGCGAGCCGGAGCTGAAGGCTCCGCCGGCGGCGCTGGCGGAGATCGCGAAGGGCATCAATCTGGCGCATGCCGAGTTGAAGGAGCTCGGGATGATCGGCGAGGCGTCGGTGGGACGGGGGTTCTCTGATCTGGCGTTGTCGGGGCTGGAGTTGGGGCATGGGGGTTTGACGGCGGAGTTCGAGACGTTCTGCAGCCGGTGGGAGTGGGGCGTTCGGGCGCTCACTCTGCGGGGGAACGGGTTCGCGCAGGGGGTGGGGCTGTCGGCGGGGTCGTTCGCGGAGCAGGAGCAGTACGTCAAGGACGCGTTCAAGATCGGTGTGAACTCGCTGAACGGTAATCCTCATCTGTCGGAGGACGAGGTCAAGCAGATGAGGTGGGACACGATTCGTGACCAGCACGCGTGGGACAACGCGGACTGGAGCTGGGAGTCGATGTCCGAGGCGCACGGCGAGGTCAAGCAGACGTGGCAGAACACCGGGTATGACGTCATGGACTCGAACATGGACGGGCTGGAGCGGTCGGGAGTGATCAGCCCTGAGGTTCGAGACCGCATGGACGAGCAGTACCGGGACATGTTCGACCCGGATCAGGCGACGATCGATCAGGCCGAGCAGCCGCGGTGGGGGGAGGAGCGCTGATGGACTTGCGGGGGCTCGGCGACAAGCTGGTCGACGGGATCGACAGGGGCATCGACAAGGGCAAGGAAGTGGTCGGCGAGGGTGTCGACTATGTGACCGACAAGGCCGGCGAGGGCCTTCGGCATTACGGTCACGACGCGGTGGCCGAGGTCGTCGAGGACTGGGGGGATGAGACCGCCTCCTCGCTCGGTGCGGAGGTTGGCGAGAAGCAGCTCGGGCAGAGTGAGGAAGCGAATGAGCTGATTCACGGCCGGCCGGAGAAGATCGCCGCGACGGTGAAGAACCTGCGGGACTTCCAGAAGGCGTTCGATCTGGTCGGCGGGGGGATGAAGAAGCTCGACTCCAGTCACTGGAAGGGCGAGGCGGCCACCGCGTTCCGGGAGAAGTTCCAGACGCTGCCCACCGACTGGCTGCGCGCGGCGGACGCCTTCGAGGACGCGGCCAAAGCCCTGGAGACCTACTCCACGGCGATCGTGAGCGCGCAGGGCAAGGCGCGGGAGGCGATCGCCCTGCACAAAGAGGCGAAGAAGGACTACGAGAAGGCCGCTGCGGACTTCAAGAAGAAGGCCGAGGCCTACAACGCCGCCCGCAACGGGGACAACCCGCTGCCGCACCCGGGCGAGTTCTCCGACCCGAGCACTGCCAAACGCAAACGCGCCCAGGAGATTCTGGACGACGCCCGTGCTGCGCGGACCCAGGCCGCCGACACGGCCAAGGCAGCGGTGAAGGCCGCGCTCGCGCACGCCCCGCAGGAGCCCACGGGCATGGAGAAGGCCAAGCTGGAGCTGATGGACTACGGCCTGAGCCAGGGCGTCGAGCTGGCCCACGTCGGCGCCGGGATCATCAAGGGCACCGCGGGTCTGGTGAACTTCGTCCGCTCGATCGCCCCGATCGACATCTACAACCTGACCCACCCCGCCGAGTACTACAAGGGCGTCAACACCACCCTCGCCGGCCTCGCCTCCACCGTCGCCAACCCCGATCGCGCCCTCAAGAACGCCTGGGACGCCGCCAAAGGCGACCCCTCCGAATTCCTCGGCCGCCTCATCCCCGAAATCTTTGGGACGAAGGGCTTGGGCGTCGTCAAGGGTGTGGCCGGTGCGGGCCTGCGCAGCGGTGCCAAGCACGCGATCACCGAAGCCGCGGAGACGGGGGCGCACAAGGCACTGGACGATCCGCCCAAGCACTCCCGTACGAAGGAGTCGGTGGAGAGCGGTAACACGGACCCGATCGACCTCGCCACCGGCGTGATGTATCTGCCGCAGACCGACATCACCCTGCCGGGCACGCTGCCGCTCGCCTTCCGCCGCCGTGTGGCGTCCGACTACCGGGCCGGGCGCTGGTTCGGTCCGTCGTGGGCGTCCACCGCCGACCAGCGGCTGGAGATCCATCCCGAGGGCGTCGTCTTCGTCGGTGAGGACGGCCTGCTGCTGTCCTACCCGCACCCAGCCCCCGGCGTTCCGGTCATGCCCAGCCACGGCCCGCGCTGGCCGTTCGACCGGGACACCGACGGCGATTACACGGTCACGGACCCGGTTACGGGCCGCGTGTGGCACTTCACCACACGCCACGACGACGAAGCCCTCCTCGCCCAGATCGACGACCGCAACGGCAACTGGATCACCTTCGAATACGACGAGTCCGATGCGCCGACCTCGATCGTCCACCACGGCGGCTACCACCTGAAGCTCACCACCAGCGAAGGCCGGATCACCGCCCTGCACCTGGCAGGCGCGGCCCCGGACGGCTCGGACCAGGAGATCCTGCGCTACGGCTACACCGACGGCCACCTCACCTCCGTCACCAACTCCTCCGGCCTGCCCCTGAGGTTCAGCTACGACGAGCTCGGCCGCGTCACGTCGTGGACCGACACCAACGGCAGCGCTTACACGTACGAGTACGACGACCGGGACCGCTGCATCGCCGAAGGCGGCTCGGCCGGTCACATGGCCCTCCGTCTCGACTACAGCGACCCGGACCCGGAGACCGGCCTGCGCGTCACCACCGCGACCACCAGCGGCGGGGCGGTCCGGCGGTACGTCGCCAACGAGGCGTACCAGGTCGTCCAGGAGACCGACCCGCTCGGCGCGGTCACCCGCTACGAACGCGACCGCTACAACCGGCTCCTGAGCCAGACCGACCCGCTCGGCCGCATCGCCCGCTTCGCGTACGACGAATCCGGTCACCTGACGACCGTGGTGCGTCCCGACGGCCGGGAGTCCACCGCCGAGTACAACCCTCTCGGACTCCCCGTAAGGGTGGTCAATCCCGACCGGACCACGGTCCGGCAGGAGTACGACGAACGCGGCAACCGCACGAGCGTGACGGGCCCCTCCGGAGCCGTCACGCGCTACACGCACAACGACGCCGGTCACGCCACCGCCGTCACCGACGCGCTCGGGAATACGACCCGGATCCGCAGCAACGCGTCCGGCCTGCCCATCGAGGTCACCAACCCCCTCGGTGCGACCACTCGCATCGAGCGGGATGCCTTCGGCCGCCCCGTCGCCCTCACCGACCCACTCGGGGCGATCACGCGCATGGAGTGGACCCCGGAGGGGCGGCTCGCGCGCCGCGTCGACGCCGACGGCAGCGAGCAGTCCTGGACGTACGACGGCGAGGGCAACTGCCTGACCCACACCGACGCCATGGGTCAGGTGTCCCGCTTCGAGTACACCCACTTCGACCTCATGAGCGCCCGCACAGGCCCGGACGGCGTGCGCTACGAATTCACCCACGACCACGAACTGCGCCTTACCCATGTCCTCAACCCCCAGGGTCTCACCTGGGACTACGCGTACGACGCGGCCGGACACCTCATATCCGAGACCGACTTCGACAACCGGACGCTGTCGTACGACCGGGACCCGGCCGGCCGGCTCACCGCCCGAACCGACACGCTCGGCCAGACCATCCGCTACGAGCGCGACGACCTCGACCGCATCGTCCGCAAGGACGCCGCCGGGGCCGTCACGACGTTCGCGTACGACTTCTCCGACCAGCTCGCGGAAGCGGTCAACGGGGACGCCACGATCACGTATCTCCGCGCACCGGTCGCACGACCCCAACCGGCGCGGTCAGCACCTGGACCTACGACGCGGCGGGCCGCCGCACCTCGCTGACGACCTCGGGCCGCACGCTCACCTTCGAGCACGACGCCGCGGGCCAGGAAATCGCCCGCCACATCGGCGACACCGTCTCTTTCACCAACGAGTATGACCCGCTCGGCCGTCTCACCAGTCAAGACATCACCGGCGCCGGCCGCAGCATCCAACGCCGCGACTACACCTACCGCGCCGACGGCAACCTCATCGGCCTCGATGACCAGTTGGCGGGGGCGAAGACCTTCGACCTGGACCTGGCGGGTCGCGTCACCGCCGTCCACGCAGCGGGCTGGACCGAGCGCTACGCCTACGACGAAGCAGGCAACCAGACCGAGGCCTCCTGGCCCGCCTCGCACCCCGGCCAGGAAGCGGTCGGCACCCGCGCCTACACCGGCACGACGATCACACGAGCGGGAAACGTCCGCTACGAACACGACGAACTCGGCCGCATCACCCTCCGCCAGAAGACCCGCCTCTCACGCAAACCGGACACCTGGCGCTATGAGTGGGACGCCGAAGACCACATGCGGTCCGTGACCACACCAGACGGGGTGGTGTGGCGGTACGAGTACGACGCTCTGGGGCGGCGCCTCTCCAAGCAGCGACTGGCAGAGGACGGCCGAATGGTCGTGGAACGAGTGACGTTCACGTGGGACGGCACGACCCTGTGCGAGGAGACTACGGAGAACGAGTCCCTGCCCCACATGGTTGCTCTGACCTGGCATCACCAGGGACTGCGTCCGCTGAGCCAGACAGAACGCATCATCCCGCCTGATGCGGCGCAGGAAGCCATCGACGAACGCTTCTTCTCCATCGTTACGGATTTTGTCGGCACCCCGAACGAATTGATTGACGAGCGCGGGAAAATCGCCTGGCGGATGCGCCACACGCTATGGGGAACCACGACGTGGACAGCCGCCAGCGCGACCTATACGCCACTCCGCTTTCCGGGGCAGCAATTCGACCGAGAAACAGGTCTCCATTACAACGTTCACCGCTATTATGAGCCCGATGTTTCTCGCTACCTCTCGCTGGACCCGCTAGGTTTGGCGCCGGCCCCCAATCCTGCCGCGTATGTCGCTAACCCGCACAGATGGGTGGACCCCTTGGGGTTGGCGCCTGATTACCCCGATCTCGGAGATGGTTGGGAAATCAAGGATATTAATGATCCCAGGAATTGGAATGGTTGCGAAGACGTTGCCGTAGAAATACAAGAGAAGCTTGGTGGGGGTACTCGGTATAGGATTAGCAATGCTATTCCTGACCCCTTTGCTGAACGATTCTCCATGGGGCCTTACCGGGGCGCCGACCCTGGCTGGTATCACCACGATGTAGTGCTGCACGAGGGGCGGGTATACGATGGGTTCACCGGGAGAACCGGTCTTCCAAAGGAAGATTATGATGCTCTCTGGCACCCAGACTATCTCGAAATCCTGCATTGGAGACCGTTGGATTGAAACTGGCTGAGATTGTTCCGCATCTGCGTCGCAGGCCAAGAATGTTTGGGGTGGATGATACGTATTCCACGTACGTCGCCTTCCTTTACGGATTCTCGGCGGCCGACGAGTCCGGTGAGATTTCTCGATTCAGGCAGTGGCTCGTGGATGGCCTCGGCTCGGGCTTCAATATGAACTGGTCCTGGCTGGTGCTACAGAAAGCCTTCCCTGACGAGAGCAGGTTGTGGGACCCGAACGTCACCAGGACCGAGGAGGAAGAGCGCCGAGCCATCGACGCCCTACTCGGTGCGCTCGAGGCCTACGTGGGGGCTGGTGCCTGAGACGGCGTCGGGGGATTGCGATCTCCAGGGCTCGTGAGGCGCAGGATGTGCGAGGAGGGCTGACGGCCTTCCGAGTTGTGTTGGGGTTCGATACTCGGCCGAGTTGTGTCCATGAATGAACGCTCGGACAGCACTATGACGATCACGTCCCCGAAGCGAGTGGACGCGGCTGCGTCATGCCCGGTGCCGCCCGTAGTGGTCGAACTCGCCGGCTCGGACGCCCAACACGAACGCGTTCCATTCTCGTGGGTCGTCGTCACGATCCCGCCGACGCGGACGAGGCCGTCAGGGGTGTGGGTGACGTCTATGTGCAGGCTCGGCATGCCCGTCTTGAGGGCGTGGGTGAGGGCGGCGAAGGCGGCGGGGGTGGTGTGGAGTATCGCCCCGCTCGGGTCGCTGCTCTCGGTGAGTCTGACGCCGGAGGCATCCGCAGCAACGTTTACGCAGGCGTCGCCCTCGCCGCAGTACGAGGACTTCTGCCACGCGTACGCGGTCATTCGGGTTTCCCTTCACAGGCTTTCGGCGAGGTTGTGGACAAAGTTCCGGGACTCGTCCGAGGGCTGGGCCAATGTCTCCAGGCGAGCGAACAGTTCGCGGTACTGGGAGAGTTCTTTGGCACCATCGACGAAGGCCACGCCATGGGACTGGTCGAGTTGAACGGTGTCGAGCCGGGGCACGGCGCCGTGCACGTAGTTGATCGACTGGCCCGACCCCGGGTACGAGCCGGCGGCGAAGGGGAGCACTCGGATCGTGAGGTGCTCCAAGGCGGCAAGCTTTACCAGGTGTTGGAGCTGTGCCCTTGCGATCTCGGGCTCCTCCGAAATTCACCAGGATGACATATCCATGCATAGCACGTCACCGAAGCCTACATCGACACGGTCACCACGAGACAGCCTGGTCAATCTGTGCCCAGATGGAGGCTGCCACAGGCCTCGTCCGCAAGTGAATGAGAAAGGCGTCATGAGTACTAGTTCTCCGAGACCCCCGCACCGGCCACTGCATCCGCAGCGGGTCCCTGAGGATCTAGCGGGCTTGCAGCCGACCGTCTGCGCCGTCGCCTGGCCTACACGGCCCGCGTTCCGACCGTCACGACTGGCTCTCATCGATTCCTAATGCGTTCTGTCAAGCCGCGAGGGCCGTCGGCGGCGTGAGCTCGTAGCACCGTCCGTCGCGTAGGAGGGCCCAGAGGACGTTGACGCGGCGGCGTGCGAGGGCGAGGACGGCTTGGGTGTGGCGCTTGCCCTCGGCTCGTTTGCGGTCGTAGAACCGGCGGGATTCCTCGGACCTTCGGATGCTGAACAGCGCGGAGGTGTAGAGGACGCGCTGAAGTCTCCGGTTGTAGCGTTGAGGACGTCGCAGGTTGCCGCTGATCTTCCCGGAGTCCCGTGGAGCCGGCGCGACCCCACCGAAACCGGCAAGCCGGTCGGACGTACCGAAGACGGCCATGTCACCGCCGGTGGCGGCCAGGAACTCGGCGCCGAGGATGACTCCCAGGCCGGGCATGCTGGTGATCACCTCGAAGGTGTGGTGGTCGCGAAACCGTGCCTCGATGAGCTTGTCGATCTCGGCGACCTGCTGGTTGAGAGCCATCACCTCCTTCGCCAGCGTGTGAACCATCTGGGCGGTCAGCTTCTCCCCGGGGAGGCTGGTGTGCTGGCGCTCGGCCGCCTGCACGGCTGTCTCGGCGAGCTGATCGGCGCTGCGGACCTTGCGGTTGCGGAGCCAGGTCTCCAGCCGTTTGATGCCGAGCCGGCGAAGGGCAGCCGGCGTCTGGTAGCCGGTCAGCAGGGTGAGCGGGCCGGTGTTGGTGAGGTCGAGCGCCCGCTCCAGGCCGGGGAAAATGCTGGTGAGCTGGGCCCGGAGCCGGTTGACGGTGCGGGTGCGATCGGCGACCAGGTCCATCCGGCGGCCGGTGAGGATCTTGAGGTCGGTGACGGTTTCGTCGCCGGTGCGTAAGGGTTGCAGATCGCGGCGGATGCGGGCCTGGTCGGCGATGACGGCCGCGTCCTTGGCGTCGGTCTTGCCTTCCCCGCGGTAGCCCTCGGAGGCTCGGTGGATGGCCCGGCCGGAGAGGTAGAGCACCGGCTGGTCGTGGTTGAGGAGGATCGCGATGGCCAGGGCGGCTCCGCCGTCGGCCAGGTCGATTCCCCAGGTCACCTCGTCGCCCAGGGCCATGACGTCGGTGAGGAGTTGGAGGAGTTCGGGCTCGTCGTTGGCGACGCGTCGGGACAGCAGCCGACGGCCGCTCTCGTCGATCGCGACGCAGTGGTGATGGGTCTTGCCTGTGTCTATGCCGGCCCAGATCGGGGCCATGGTGCCTCCGTGCGGTGCGGTGTGCTGGTGCTTCCCGACGGACGACCTCGCTGTCGATTCCCTACTGAGCGATCATTCGCAGTTCCTAATTGGCAGCCGAGTCGTCGTGGGGCGTCGGGCGGCCAATCGATGTCAGCCACGGGCGGCAGAACCTTGAAAGCCACACCCGACGCCCCTGGGTGGGCCAACCATACGAAGGGCTCGCCCAGTCCCGTGGAAGAACGTAGGGACACCTTGAGTCACTGGCAGGCGGCCAGGGCCCTCGCCTACCTCAAGGCATTGAGCGTCGGGACGGCCGACCCAGAGTTGGTGCAGGACCTCAACGTCATTCCCGGTCCGGAGAGCGCAGCAGACCCCGGCGTGGACGCGCTCCTGGAGCGACTGGGGAGGCAGGTATCCACGCTGCCTCTGAACGTCCTCGATGCGGTGCTCCGCGACTGTGACATCCTGCTGCGGGGGAATCAGTACGCGAGTTTTGCGGTCGGTGCGGAACTAGCCGCGCACTCGCAGCCCGCGGACACTGAACAGGCTGTCACTCGCGCGGCCGTGCTGACGACGTACTGGTATGAGTGCCCCGAACTGCGAGGTGGACTGGCCCTGGTTTGCAGTGCGAACCAGTTCCTGCGGCGATGGCTTGCTTGGCCAGTTCGTCACCCCGAGGGGAGCTTCTCGCCCAACTCGCCGGGGGTCGCCACCTCTCCTGCCCCGCCCCTTCCCGCAGCCGAGCACTTTCCGGACTGGGCGGCTCCTTTGCTGGAACGTGCCTGCATGTATTGAGAGTTGACGTTGCGACCACCCTGCGCGCCCCTGCCCACCTTGCCTGGTCCAGCGAAGTAAGCCGGGTCAGGGGCGGCCTGGCGGTCGTACATGCCTCAGTCCGTCGCAGCAGTTCCGGACATTCTCAGGGTCGGCCGAAACGGTCGAACTCGCCGGCCTGAACTCCCTGTACGAACGCCTCCCACTTTGGACCCGTCGTCGTCACGGCCCCGCCGATGCGGACGAGGCCGTCGGGGGTGTGGGCGACGGTTATGTGGGGGCTTGGCGTGCCGGCCTTCAGGGCGTGGGTGAGGGACGCGAAGGCGTCGCGGGTGGTGCGGAGTATGTGGCCGTCCGGGTCGCTGCTTTCCGTGAGTCTGACGCCGTCGATTGTTGCGGATACGTATACGCAGGATTCGCCCTCAGCGCAGTACGACGACTTCTGCCAGTTGCCTACGAGCATGTCGAATCCCCTCACAGATCCTGGGCGATGGTTCGGATGAAGTCTGCGGACTCGGCCTCGTCGAGTGCCAGGCTCTCCAGTCGGGCGAAGACCTGCCGGTACTTGTCGAGTTGTGCCGCGGCGTCCAGCAGGACGGGGCCGTGGGCCTGGTCGAGCTGGACCGTGTCGAGTTGAGGCACTGGGCCGTGGACGTAGTACAGCGGCTGGCCTGAGCCGGGGAACGCTCCGGAGTCGAACGGGATCACCCGGATCGAGACGTGCTCGCGCTGTCCCGTCTCCAACAGATGCTGAAGCTGCCGGGCGGCGACTGACCGCCCGCCGAACCTCATACGCAGCGCGGCCTCGTGGATGATCGCCTGATAGGGGACGGCGTCCTCGCGGTCCAGGACCGCCTGTCGCTTGATGCGGAACGAGACACGGTGCTCGATGGCCGACGGTGCCAGTGCGGGCACCGCCTGACGCATCACCTCGCGGGCGTGCTCCAGCGTCTGGAGAAGGCCTGGGATCCCTGATGTGTGCGCGGTGCGCAACCGGCGGCCGTGATGCTCCAGTTCGGCGAGGTCCAGCTGGCCGCTGGAGAGGATCTCACGGTACTCCTCCCACCAACCGCGCCTGCGTTCCCCGGTCATGGCCGCGAGTGCTTCGACGAGGTCCGCGTCCACGCAGTCGTAGTGGCAGGTGAGGGTGCGGACGCGCTCCGCGCTGACGCCGTGTCGGCCGGCCTCGATGTTGCTGATCCTGGCCTGGTTTCCGCCCAGCAGGGCGCCGGCCTGCGTTGCCGTGAGGCCCGCCCGCTCCCGTAGCTTGCGCAGCTCGGCACCGAGGCGCTGGCGGCGGGCAGTTGGAGTGAGGGTCGGCGTCATCAACTCTCCCCAGGTGTCACCCACACGAGGGTAACTTGAATGGGTTCATCGTGATTCATTGAATGCATTCTACGAGTCGCCCTACGGTGTGTCTCAGGCCACCCGCCTGGAAGCACCCCGCTCGACGGAGCGACCTGGTCACCAGGCGCCCGCATTCCCGCGACAACTCTCACTCCGTCGAGGAGACTTCCATGACCACCGTAGCCCCGCCCTGGACCTACGCCCTCCAACTCCCGCAGGATCCCCGCGCACCCGGCATCGCTCGCCACACACTCCGTGCGGTCCTCCACGCGCACCGGCTCGGCGCGCTCGTCGAGACCGCCGAGTTGCTCGCCTCCGAGCTCGTCACCAACGCCCTCCGGCACACCGATGGCCCGTACGGGCTCCGGCTGCGGGCACCCGAGCAGGGGCGGCTCAGGCTCGGGGTGTGGGACACCTGTCCCGACATCCCGGCGCCCTTCGAGGGGCTGCCGTGCCGACCCGCGCCGGATGCGGAAGGCGGCCGGGGGCTCTGCCTCGTCGCCGTGTGCGCCGACGCGTGGGGCGCTACCGCGCTGCCGCAGGGTGGGAAGCTGCTGTGGGTGGAGCTGGGCGGTGGGGCACGATGATCGGGCGACTGCTGCCCCGCAGCCCTCGCGAGGTCGCGCGCCTGATCTCACGGATGACGGACTTACGCGTCGAGATCCTCGGCGGCAGCCTGGTCCTCTCCCGGACCGCCTGCCCCACCCGTACGGCGGTCGTCCGGCACCTCGCCGCAGCGATCGCCCAACCAGCGGGGGTCCTTGAAGGAGTGTCCGTACGGATGCCCATGGACCAGGACGACTTCGTGACGCCCGACCTCGTCGTCCTGGCTCCCGGCGGCGATGCGCCCAGGGACCGCATGGTGCGCACCCAGGACGTCGGGCTCGCCGTCGAGGTCGTGGCCCGGGAGGAGAAGGCCCGGGAGTTCGGCCGGAAGACCGACTGGTACGCGGTCGCCTGCGTACGGGCTCTGCTGGTCGTCGACCCCCGGTACGGCACTTGGGCACTGCACACCGGCCCCGACGGAGTCTGCTACCGAGGGATGCGTTCCGGGTGCTTCGGCGACAGCGTCCCGCTGCCCGGCCCGCAGCAGCGCCTTGTGGACACCGCCGCGCTTCCGGTCTACCGGCGCGTGTCAGAGGCGTGACTTAAAGTGACTGACGGTGGACGACCGCACGTCGGAAGGAGCCTGGGATGTCCGAGGCCCACGCATACGCATGGCAGTACGGTGGAGGCGTCGCCGAACGGGACACGGGACCTCCCCCCGACCCCGCCCGCGCAGCCGAGGAGCCCGAGTCGCAGGGATGGAGGCCGTCCACGATGTCCGTGCAACCGCCGCTGCGGCCCCGCCCGCGCCCCGGGAATCTGCGCGAGGTCGCCGAGAAGATCGAAGCAGCGACGGGTCTGCGCGTGCAGATCGTGGGAGGAAGCCTCGTGATGTCCCCGACTCCCCGCGGCAAGCACGCGGGCGTGATCCGCAGGCTCCGGCGGCAGATCGACACGGCGGCACCGGAAAGGCTGGCTGCCTACGAGGTGTCCTCGATCGCGATGCCGGGCGACCTCGACGACTACGTCACACCTGACCTGGTCGTCCTCCCGCAGGACTGGGACGACGACGACGACTGGTTGGCCGACCCGCACGACGTCGAGCTCGCCGTCGAGGTCATCTCCCGGTCCGAAAAGGCCCGCGACATCAGCCAGAAGAACGACTGGTACGCCGTCGCCGGCGTCCGCGCCCTCCTCGTCGTCGACCCCCGCCACGGCACCTGGGCCCTGCACACCAGACCGTCCAACGGCAGCTATCAGGACACCCTGCCGGGCAAGTACGGCGAAGAGATTCCGCTTCCGGATCCGCTCGCCCTGTCCGTGGCCACTGGTGACCTACCCCGGTACGGGGACAGCGCCCGTCCCCGCTGAGCTGCTCGCGGTCGTGCGGCCCGTCCCACGTCTACGTCTCCGCCCCGAGCTACGACCCGGCGACGCACGACGGCTGGGCCGGCGAGGCCGTCGCACCGCCGACGCCTTTCAGCAAGGTCGTGAACTCTCCTCATTGAAAGGGTAGTTGACTAGGCTGACGGGCGTGACCGACAACGCGCACGCTCTCGACCGTATCGACACGTCCCGGCCCCATACCGCCCGGATCTGGAACTACTGGACCGGTGGCAAGGACAACTACCCCGTCGACCAGGAGGCCGGCGACCAGATCCGGACGCTGCACCCGGGCATCGGGGAGTACGCGCTCGCCGACCGGCGGTTCCTCGGGCGGGCCGTGCGGTACCTGGCCGGTGAGGCCGGGATCCGGCAGTTCCTCGACATCGGCACGGGGCTGCCGAGCGCCGACAACACCCACGAGGTGGCGCAGCGCGTCGCGCCCCAGTCGCGGATCGTGTACGTGGACAACGACCCGCTCGTCCTTGTGCACGCCCGCGCCCTGCTCACCAGCAGTCCGGAAGGCGCCACCGACTATCTCGACGCCGATCTGCGGGACGTGGACGCGATCCTGGAGCGCGCGGCGAAAACGCTGGACCTGAGCCGACCCGTCGGGCTGATGCTGCTCGGCGTCGTCATCTTCGTCGAGGACGACGAGGAGTCGTACGCCCTGGTGCGCCGGCTCATGGACGCTCTGGCGCCCGGCAGTCACCTCGTCCTGTCCCACACGATCACCAGCCCCGCGATGCCGGACGTGGACGCCGCGGTCGCGTTCTGGAACGAGCACGGTACGCCGCGCCTCACGCAGCGCACCCCGGACCAGCTCACCCGCTACTTCGAGGGGCTCGACCTGCTGGAACCGGGCATCGTCTCCTGCAACCGCTGGCGCCCGGACGCGGGAGACCCCGCGTTGCCGGAGGAGGTCGCGATGTTCGCGGGCGTGGGACGCAAGGCGTAACGGCCCGGCTGGGGTCAGCGCGGGCCGATGAACAGGCTCTGGGCGCTCCGGCCGATCGGGCCCTTCTCGTCGTGGAGGCGTGCGTCCGCCAGGCCTATGCCCGCCTCGTCGACGCTGGTGCGCGCCTCGACGCAGACCCACTCGCCCACCGGGTGGCGGTGCAGATGGACCGTCAGGTCCGGGTTGATGAAGACGTGCCGGGAGAAGTCCAGGACGTTGCTCATCCCGTTGCCGGAGTCGGCGGCGACGAGGACACGGTCCAGCGGGCGGGGTGCGTCGCCCGCGACGAGTGGCATCCGCATGCGCATCCAGCACGTTCCGGGTCCCTGTTCCTGCCAGGCGCCCTCGGCGAAACGGGTCTCGACCGCGGTGTGGTAGCCGATGTCCCACGGGATGCCGAAGAAGGGGGTGGGAGCCGTGTCCGCGGGGGAGGGGAGCAGTGGGCCCTGCGCGACGGAGGGTCCGGGCTCGGCAGTGGTCCGTACCCGAAGGGCACGGGCGAGCATCGCGGGCCGGTCCGAGCCTTGTGGTGTCAGTGCTGCCTCGACGACCTCGACGCTCCGGCCGGCGCGCACCACGGAGGTGGACACCTCCAGGGGCGCGATGGGGACCGGGCGCAGGATCTCGTAGGTGACGCGCGCCAGGCGCATGTCCGCACGTGCGCCCGGGCGTTCCTCGATGGCGCGGCCCAGCAGGGCGGCGGGCGGGCCCGCGTGCTGGGAGGCGGCGTCCCAGGGGCCGCGGGTGTGCTCGGTAGGGGCGTAGCGGTTCTCGGAGAGCCGCTCGTAGAACGACTGCGGGTCTGTCATTCGGGGCCGCCTTCCCTGCCGCCTCGCGGATGCGTGCACG
Organism: Streptomyces sp. NPDC018833; assembly: GCF_044390825.1. NCBI lineage: Bacteria > Bacillati > Actinomycetota > Actinomycetes > Kitasatosporales > Streptomycetaceae > Streptomyces > Streptomyces sp. NPDC018833. Next base: position 24,059 of record NZ_JBIRZM010000030.1, read on the forward strand.
GCACACGCTACCGGTCGGTAACAGCGTTATCCAGGGCCGGAGCGCGGCAAAGGGGCCCGTGATCCCCTGTGGGTCACGGGCCCCTTCCGGCGGCCTGCTGGGTCAGCCGGCGACGACCATGTAGCCGAGCAGTGCGACCGCTATGCCCAGCAGCGCGATGAAGGTCACCGTGGCGGCGGTGCCGCCGGCGTCGCTGCGGCGACCCTGGCGGCGCGCGTTCATCGCCCCCGACAGGCCCCCGTTCTGCGTGTCGTCCGTGCCCGGCGCTTCGGTCACGATCGCAGAGTTCTTCACGTCTTACTCCTGTGTTGCCGGCCCCGCCGTGGTCGTCGGAGGGCGTCTGACCTCAGCCTTCCTGGCTGCATTACACAGAGTAGCGGCTATGGTCCAGACCACTTGCGCGGGGGTCGGACCCCGCGCAGCCGGCGCCGGCCACACTGCCGCTGCCCCACCCGCGACCGTAAGCCCCGCCCCTGGGGGCGCCGCTCTTTCACGCCAAGCGCCCTGCTACGGAGCGCAGTTGGCTCAGACGCCTGGCGTGACCGCCGGCGCGTGCGCCGGTGTCCGGCGCCGCGCCGATGCGGTCCGGACAGGGTGAGTCGTCCACCCCCAGGGCCACACACCGGGCACCTACACTGGATCCCGGCGGACTGCCGGGCGGTGGAAGGTGGTTGACGGTGCGTAAGGCGTGGCTGATCGGTGGCGCGTCGATCGGGCTGTGTCTGAGCTTCGTCGCGCTGCTCGTCGTCGGGACGTTCTCGGCCGCCGCCGGGCTGATCGGCGGGGGCGTCAAGGGCGGTGCCGTGGGGCTTGCCAAGGGGGCCGTGCCCGGGCTGTACCAGCCGCTGGTGCAGCAGTGGGGGAACCTCTGTCCCGCCATCAACCCGGCCCTCCTCGCCGCGCAGCTCTATCAGGAGAGCGGCTGGAATCCCAGGGCGCAGAGCCCCGCGGCCGCGCAGGGCATCGCGCAGTTCATCCCCGGCACCTGGGCGACCCATGGCATAGACGGGGACAAGGACGGTGACCGTGACGTCTGGGACCCGGCCGACGCCATTCCGTCCGCCGCTTCGTACGACTGCGAACTGGCTGGATATGTACGCAAGGCGCCGGGTGACCCGACCGACAACATGCTGGCCGCCTACAACGCCGGCGCGTATGCCGTCATCAAGTACGGCGGCGTCCCGCCGTACCGCGAGACGCAGAACTACGTGAAGGTCATCCGCAGCCTGGAGAAGAGCTTCGCCAAGCCCGTCGGCCGGGTGGAGCCGTCGCGACAGGCGGCCGGGGCCATCTACTTCGCCCAGAAGAAGCTCGGCTCCAAGTACCTGTGGGGCGGCAACGGAACTGCCGAGCAGGGCGGGCGGTTCGACTGCTCGGGCCTCACCCAGGCCGCGTACCGCACCGTCGGCATCGAGCTGCCGCGCGTGGCCAACGACCAGTACAACGCCGGTCCGCACCCCTCGCGCGACGAACTGCTGCCGGGCGACCTGGTCTTCTTCTCGGACGACCTGGCCAATTCGCGCGCGATCAGACACGTCGGCATCTATGTCGGCGGCGGGTACATGATCAACGCGCCGTACACCGGTGCGGTGATCCGGTTCGACAAGATCGACACGCCGGACTACTTCGGCGCCACCCGCGTCACCAAGGACGGCGCGGCGGCTCTGCCGACCGATCTGCCGCAGGCGTGAGCGGGCGTGAGCCGGCGTGGGAAGCCCGGTCGGATGGCTGGAACTCGACTTTACGGCCACCGCTCTGAGCTGCGATGACGTGTCACTCTTCGATAACGTCATAGTGATCGTTCGGTGGAGACTGGAACGACACCGGGGATCACGTCGTTCCCTGGACTAGGACGGCCGCACTGACCATGCAGCACACACCGGACTGACCACGGGGGTTGGCAGAGCGGCGCACAGGCTGGTGCGCCGGTGGCACAAGGCAAGGGGCCGCGGCAGATGTCTGGACTCGCAATCGGGTTTCCCCTGACGGAGTCGAGGGGCGGGACGAACCCCGACGTCGGTCTGCTCTACGACATCAACGGCCTGGCCAAGGACGCACCCGGCTGGCTTGATCGGACCATGGAGTTCGTCGGCGAGTACGGCATCATGCTCGGCCTGGTGCTCGTCGCCCTCTGGTGCTGGTGGAGCGTGCGCAGGCGGGGTACCGCCGAGGACTCGGTGGCCGCGGTCGCCGCGCTGATCTGGACGCCGCTGGCGGCCGGCATCGCTCTGCTGATCAACATCCCCATCCGCGGATTCGTCGAACGGCCCCGGCCGTTCGTCGACCACGAGGACCTGGAGGTCCTCGTCGCGGGCAAGACCGACTTCTCCTTCGTCAGCGATCACTCCACGCTGGCGATGGCCATCGGCGCCGGACTCTTCATCGCCCACCGCAGGTTCGGGCTCGCCGCACTCGTCCTCGCCGTGGCCGAAGGCTTCTGCCGCGTCTACATGGGCGTGCACTACCCGACCGACGTCATCGGCGGCTTCGCGCTCGGCACGGCCGCGACCCTGCTGCTCGCTCCGCTCGCCCTGGCGCTGCTCACCCCGCTGGTGTCGGCGATCGCCGGCTCGCGCCGCCTGTCCTGGCTGGTGCGCTCCCGGCGGACCGGCGGAGCGGCACTGGTCACGGAGCCGCTCGACATGGAGGGGTCGGACCCGGGCGAGAACGGCCTCGCGGCGTAGCGGCCGGGCCCGTACGGCACCCCTGGCGGGAACGTGCCGGACGGGTGACGCGGTTTCAGAAGGGTCGAGGGCCCGCACCGTCACGTGGTCCGCCGGACAGAACTCAGACGGCCTGCGGGTATGCGAAGGCGCGGTCGGGGTCGTACTGCTGCTTCAGGCGCGTGAGCCGGTCCGCGGCCGGACCGTAGTAGGCACGGCGCCAGTTCGTCAGATTCGGGTCGGCGTAGTTCTGGTACGCCGCCCCGGACGCGTACCGCCGCATCGACGCGTGCGCGTTCTTCAACCAGGACTGCTGGGCCGTGCCGGCGGTGCCCGGCTGCCATGCGGCGATGTACTGGGCCAGCATCCGCGAGCGGCGGTGCACGAAGGACGTCGCCAGCGGGTCCACCCGGTTCACCGCGCCGCCGAGCGCGGTCAGCGCGATCGAGCCGCCGCCACCCCGGTTCGCGGGGATACGGGTGAACGCCTCGGCCGCCGCGATCAGCGCCTGCCGGCCGGCCGGTGCCAGGTCGCGGTCGAAGAAGTCGGAGGCCGCCGCGTACGTCTCGCGCGGCAGCGCACCTTGCGGGTCGCGGCCCGGGGTGGTGCCGGGCAGGCGGCACTGGGCGGCCGGGAGGGAGAGGCAGCCCGCGTAGGCGAGCATCGCGTCCAGATAGCTGCGCGGGCGCAGGGCCGCCGAGGACGCGGGCGAGCCCACGGCATCGGCGAGCCGGTCGAGTGCGTCGCGCAGGTCGCTCTCATGGCCGAGCGTGGAGGCGGCGACGGAGAGCGTGGGCCGCACGCCGCCCGGGCCCGCCGCGAGGTGCAGCGACGACCAGATCTCGTCGGGCTGGCCCGGAGCCCACCGCTGCCACGCGGCGATGACGGCAGCGGCCCGGGCCCAGGGCCAGGTCAGATAGGCGCTGACGGTCGGCGGCGCCGGGTGCGTACGGAAGCGGAACCGGGTCACCACACCGAAGTTGCCGAGCCCGCCGCCGCGCAGTGCCCAGAAGAGGTCCTTGTTCTCGGTGGCGCTCGCCGTCAGCGTCCTGCCGTCGGCGGTGACGAGCGTCGCCTCGGTCAGGCTGTCGCAGGTCAGGCCGTAGGCACGGGAGGTCACACCGTGGCCGCCGCCGAGGGTGAGGCCGGAGATGCCGACCGTGGGGCACGAACCCGCGGGGATGGTGCGGCCGCGGCGGGCGAGAGTCCTGTAGACGTCGACGAGTTTGGCACCGGCGCCGATCACTCCGTCGGCGCCGATGCGGCTGAGTGACGACACGTCGATGACCAGCTTGCCGTTGCCGGACGACCAACCGCCGTAGGAGTGGCCGCCGTTGCGGATGGACACCGGAGTGCCGTGCGCCTTCGCGTACGCCAGGCACTCCTTGATGTCGTCCTCGCCCGCGACGTAGGCGACCGCGGCGGGCTTCTTCCCGTCGAAGCGGGTGTTGTACAGCTGCCGGGCGCTTTTGTAGTCGGCATCGCCGGGCCGGATCAGCTTCCCGTCGAGACCGCGCGCGAGCGCGGTCCAGTCGGCGGGGCGGGGCGGCCGGGCCGATGTTCTCGTGGTCGTCGGGGTCCGGGTGGCCGGCGCCGTGGTGGCACCGCGGCTTCCCCCGCTGCACGCAGCGGTGGTCGCGGCAGTGGTGAGAGCAACAGCGGTGGTGAGCAGCGTACGCCGGTCCATGGGGCCTCCGTAAGTTGTTGGATGGCCCGGGAGGGCCGGATGTGGCTTATGGGGTCTTGCCTTCAGTGGCTCCGCAGGAGTGGCCGTCCGGC
>NZ_JBIRZM010000031.1:0-22589 GCF_044390825.1 Streptomyces sp. NPDC018833
AGCGAGCGTTCTGTGGGCACTTCTGCGTGACGGACGGGTCTTCACCTCCGCCCCGCCGGTCACGCAGGCGGCTTGACTTCGTCATTGAGACTCCTCTCGGTGTGCGTCACTGTGTGGTCGCGCAACGATCGGTAGTCACAGCTGGATACCCAACGGGAGTACGGTCCACCCAGGTTGGCGCGACAGCGGAAGCCCACGCCCGGGCCGAGGAACGTGTCGACGACCTTCCGGCCCGGCGGGCGGGATACGGGTCGGGCACGGGTGCCCGCCCCGGACGCGGCGGCGGGCCGGCCGGCGGGCATGCGGGTGACCGTCGGCGTACGGGGCGCAGGGGCGCGATCACCTCGAACCGGACACCCGAACCTGTCGTGCCCGCTTCCCTCGTCGTACCGCCTGTGTACACAGCACTGACGTGCGGAACCGAACCGATGTGACGGCTCCGGGTCGCCGACATGGCCGGATCGGCCGCCGGAACGACCGGATCCGAGGGCCGGACAGGGGCGGGATCCGGGCCGTACCCGGACCGGATCGGGTGGGTGGAACGAAAAAAGGGAGGTCGGAGCGGAAAATGGAGTGGATCTTGCTCCGGATGGCGTAAGGTTGTGTTCACCGACGCGGGGTGGAGCAGCTCGGTAGCTCGCTGGGCTCATAACCCAGAGGTCGCAGGTTCAAATCCTGTCCCCGCTACTGAAGACGACGGCCCGGCAATCGAAATGTTCGATTGCCGGGCCGTCGCCGTTTCCCGGCCGCTCTGACCTCGGGGTCTGTGCGGCCGGACGTGGGAAGTCGCCGCTCGCCGCAGGGGCGCGCAGCATGGGAGATGCATGGCGGCGGTCAGTGCGCCGTGGGCGAAAGCGGCAGGGAGAACACCTGTGGGGCGAGAGCAGAGCAGGAGGTACGTCGCGCCGTGGCTGGTGCGCCTTCTGCCCGCAGCGATGATCCTCGGCGGCGTGGTCTTCGACCTGCTGACGCCTCCCCGTTTCACCGCGGTGCCGCTCTACGCGGCGGCACCGCTCATCGCGGCGCCGATCGTCACATGGGGCATGACGCTGCTCATCGGTATCGCCGCCGTCCTGGCGACGAGCGGTATGCACGCCTACAACAACACCTACGCCCAGATCACCGCGGTCACCGAGACCAGCACGGTGTTCACCGTGGCGGCCTTCGCGCTGCTGATCAACGGGGTCGTGGTGCGGGGCAGCGCACGGCTGGCCTCGGCGCGGGTGATCGCGGAAGCGGCGCAGCGTGCCGTGCTGCCCACCCCGGCGGACCGGATCGCCGGACTGCACATCGCCGCGCGGTACGAGGCGGCTCAGGCGGACGCGTTCATCGGCGGTGACCTCTTCGCCGTACAGGACACTCCGCACGGGGTGCGGCTGATCGTCGGCGACGTGCGCGGCAAGGGCATGGGGGCGGTGGCGGTGGTCGCCGTGCTGATCGGGGCGTTCCGGGAGGCCGCCGAGCAGGAGGGCTCGCTGGAAGGCGTGGCGCAGCGGCTGGAGCGGGCGCTGAAACGTGAGGGCATGCGGCGCGAGGGGGCTGACGCCATGGAAGGGTTCACCACCGCCGTGCTCGGTGAGATCCCGCCCGGCGACCGGACGGGGGACGGGACCGTACGGCTGGTGAACCGCGGGCACCCCGACCCGCTCGTGCTGCACGCCGACGGCGCTCTGGATGTGCTTGAGCCGTCCGAGGCCGCACTGCCGCTGGGGATGGGCGACCTCGCAGCGTGGCCGGATCACGCGCAGGAGTATCCGCTGCCCGCCGGGTCGACGCTGCTGTTCTACACGGACGGCCTGTCCGAGGCCCGCGACGCCCGAGGCGTCTTCTACGACCCGGGTGAACGGCTCCGGGGCAGCATTTTTCCCGGTCCCGAGGCCCTGCTCGATGCGCTGGTCGGCGACGTGCGCCGGTACACGGGCGGCGGGTCGACCGACGACATGGCGCTCCTGGCGGTCGGCCGGCCTGGGGAAGGGCAGCCGGAACGGCGGCGAACGGTTCCGGTCGTGGCCTTCGAGGACGAGAGCGGGGCGCATCGGCGGGGGGCGACGGCGCGAGCGGGCGGTACGAGTCGGGGCCGCCGGCACGGCCGAACGGGGTGAGGGGTGGCCGCGCCGGTGGGCGGGCCGCTGGGTGGCCTGTGGCAGGTGCGCACGGCGCGCAGGACACCGGACGGAGGACACCCGCGAGCGCATCCGTACGGTGCGTAGTCGGAGCGTGTCACTCTGCATAACATTTGACGCAACGTCAGAAGCGGTAGTCGATTCGAGGATTGATCAAGTCGCCCGATTCCGCCTGCTTCTGTCCCGGTAAGTCCCGGCAGTGGTCCTTAATGATCACTGGGAACGGCTTGGAATCCGGCCCCGCCGTCTATTAACGTTCGATAACGCAGCGCGGTCGTCCCAGTCGTCGCAAGAGGCGGCACCGTGCGCACGCGCCGAATCCCGCAAGGGAACCGGGGAACCACCAATTGGGGTGAATCGGGCGCCTTTTGCCGCTCAGTCCGCGGCCGAAGACGCCTGTAGGAGACCTTCCTGCTCCGAACCCGTCAGCTAACCCGGTAGGCGAGAAGGAAGGAAAGGAGTACGCCTTCGTGGCGTCCAACATGCCTGCCCCCGAGGCCCCGTTCGCGCCCGCTCCCTTCGGCGGCGACGCCGCGGAGCGGACGTGGGAGGAATGGAATCCCACCGAGGAATCCATCCGTCCGGTGCGCGGCCGGCACCGCGTCGTCAAGCAGCGCGGCGGGCTCGCCCGCAGCTCCACCGTCCTCGGCGTCGGCGTCTTCGCCGCGGTCGGCGCCGGTGGCATAGCGACCGCCCAGGACAAGCCCCCGGTCTCCATCTCCCTCCCGGACTCGATCGCGGACAACCTCCCCGACGCCAAGTCCCTTCCGGGCGTGGGCTCCCTCCTCTCCGACGACGCCGACTCCGAGGGCTCCCCGGCCGACGCGGCGCCGCTCACCGCGATGAGCACCGGCGCCGGCGACGGGACGGCCACCGGCGAGCAGACCGCCGGCGAGGCGCTGCGCGCCCGCATCCTCCAGCAGGCCGAGCAGCAGCGGGCCGAGGCGGACGCCGAGGCGAAGGCCGCCGCCGAGAAGCTGGCCGCCGAGCAGGCCGCCGCCGCGGCGGCGAAGCAGCAGAGTGAGGCCGAGGCCGAGGCGGCCGAGGCGAAGCGGAAGGCCGAGGAGGCCGCGCGGGCCAAGGCGGAGGCGGAGCGCCTCGCCAAGCTCGCCGCGAGCTACGCGCTGCCCACCTCCTCGTACACGATCACCTCCACGTACGGCGAGGCCGGCTCCATGTGGTCCTCCGGCCAGCACACCGGGCTGGACTTCGCCGCTCCCACGGGCACCCCGGTCAAGGCCGTGCACGGCGGCACGGTCAAGTCGGCCGGCTGGTCGGGTTCGTACGGCTACCGCATCGTGCTGGAGCTGGAGGACGGCACCGAGGTCTGGTACGCGCACCTGTCGTCGATGACCGCGAGCGCGGGTCAGCAGGTCGCCACCGGCGAGACCATCGGCCGCGTCGGCGCGACCGGCAACGTGACCGGGCCGCACCTGCACCTGGAAGTGCACACCCCGGGCGGCTCCGGCCTCGACCCCATGGCCTGGCTGCGGGACAAGGGCCTCACGGTCTGAGCGACCGAGGGGCCGAGCGCCTGCGGGCAGAGCGAACGCAGGGCTGACAGGCGCGCGGTACGGAGCTTCCGTGCCGCGCGTCCCCATGTCTCCGCCGGCCCTGGCGCACACCCCCCCGACGCCAGGGCCGGCGGAACCGCGATGCCACGACGCCCAGGGCCGACGGAACCGCCATGCCCCGGCGACAGGGGGCACGGGGACGGAATAGCCCTGGCCGGATGGGCCGTTGATCGACTCATGACTTCTCTTCGCACGCTCGGTTCGTCCGACCTCGCCGTCTTCCCGCTGGCCCTCGGCGGCAACGTCTTCGGGTGGACCGCCGACCAGGACCGGGCCTTCGCCGTGCTCGACGCGTACGCCGCCGCCGGCGGCAACTTCGTCGACACCGCCGACAGCTACTCCTCCTGGGTAATGGGCAACGAGGGCGGCGAGTCCGAGACCGTGATCGGGAACTGGCTGGCCTCGCGCGGCAACCGCTCCGAGATCGTCGTCGCCACGAAGGTGGGTGCCCACCCGCAGTACAAGGGCCTGTCCCCGGTGACCATCAAGGCGGCGGCCGAGGAGTCCCTGCGCCGGCTCCGTACCGACCACATCGACCTCTACTACACGCACTTCGACGACCCGTCCGTCCCCGTCGAGGAGATCATCACGGCCCTCGACGGGCTGGTGAAGGACGGCAAGGTCCGCACGATCGGCGCCTCCAACCTGAGCGCCGAGCGCCTGCGGGCGTCGCTGGACTTCTCCGAGAGCGAGGGCCTGGCCCGGTACGTGGCACTGCAGCCGCACTACAACCTCGTCTCCCGCGACACCTACGAGGGCGAACTGCAGGACACGGCCGCGCGGGCCGGTCTGGCCGCTGTCCCCTACTACGCGCTCGCGTCCGGTTTCCTCACCGGCAAGTACCGTCCCGGCGCGAGGGTCGACAGCGCGCGGGCGCAGGGCGCGGGCAGGCACCTGGAGACGGCGCGCGGCCTGAAGGTGCTCGATGCGCTCGACCGGATCGCCGGGGCGCGGGGTGCCGAGGTCGCCACCGTCGCGCTCGCATGGCTCGCCGCGCGGCCGACCGTCGTCGCGCCGATCGCCTCCGCCCGTACGGTCGAACAGCTGCCGGCCCTGGTCGCGGTCGGCGAACTGGAGCTGACCGAGGAGGAGCTCGCCGAGCTGACGGCCGCGTCTGCAGAGGAGGGAGCGTCGGGCCAGGCGTGATGGTCGGGCGCGTGTGGTGGGTGGCGCAGGGGCAGGGGCGGGACGTCGGGCCAGGCGTGATGGTCGGGCGCGTGGGTGGCTGGCGCAGGGGCAGGGGCAGGGGCGGGACGTCGGGCCAGGCGTGATGGTCGGGCGCGTGTGGCGGGCGGCGCAGGAGGGGGCTCGGGCGCCGGCTTGGACGGGGCTCACAACGGACCCGGTCAGTGGCGGTACGGGTTGTGGCCGCCGTAGTCGCGGTGGGGTGGCGGCGCGATCACGCGGCCCGTCGCCCGCGCCGCGTACACGAGCGCGGGCGCGGCCACGTCCCTGCGACGCCACAGGTGGTGCAGCAGTTCCCGCTCGCGCTCCGCGAAGTCCGGGCCCGCCGCGCCGCGGTGTGCCCGGTGGCGGAGAAAGGCGAGCGACGTCGCGAACGACTCGTACTCGGACACCGCGTGGCCCGCGGCAGGTCCGTACGTACGGCGGGCGAAGTCGCGCGCCATCGTGCGGGCGCGCATCGAGGACAGCGCCCGCGGCTCGGCCGCCGCCAGCCAGCCCGCGGCCGCGTAGGCGGGCAGCTCGTGGGATATCGTGCGCAGCTCGCGCTGCCGGGTCCATATGGTCAGCCACGTCAGCAGCCCGAAGGCGGGCACCATGAAGGCCGCGTACACGCCGTAGAAACCCCACGGGCCCAACAGCGACGCGGAGCCGTTCCACAGGGCGTGCATGCCCATCGCGAGGGCCAGACCCAGCAACGGCAGCGCGATGCGCCGTAGTCGGTGGCGCTGCGCGGCCAGCGCGGCGAAGCCGAAACCGATGCCGGTGAGCACCGTGAACAGCGGGTGGGCGAACGGCGACATCACGATCCGCACGAAGAACGTCGCCGCGGTGACCGATGCAAAGCCGGAGGTGCCGAACGCCTGGTCCTCGCCGAAGGCGTTGCCGAGGTACAGGATGTTCTCCGTGAAGGCGAAGCCGGTCGCCGTGAAGCCAGCGACCACGACCCCGTCGACGAGGCCCGTGAAGTCCCGTCTGCGGAAGACGAAGAGCAGCAGGATCGCGGCCGCCTTTGCGCTCTCCTCGACGATCGGGGCTATCACCGTCGCGCCCAGGGTGTCGGCGGAGGCGGGATCGGCTGTGGCGGTGGCTATCCAGCGGGTCGCGAAGGAGTTCGCGATGATCGCGATCAGGGCGGCGGCGCACGCGCCCCAGGCGAACGCGAACAGCAGATTCCGCCACGGGCCCGGCTCGACCCGGTCCAGCCAGCGGAACGCCGCCAGCAGCAGCGGCACCGGCAGTGTCGCGAGGCCGAGGCCGACCAGGAAGCCCTGGGTGCCGGTCTGTTCCCGGACGAGCGCGAGGATCACCAACCCGCACAGCGCGAGCAGGGTGATCAGGACGCCCGCGCGGACCGCACGGCTGCGCCACAGCCGGGCGGCACGCAGCCGGTGACGACGCCGCACGGTGCTCTGCGGCATGCCGTCGATCGGCCCGGCTCCCTGCTCCTGCCGGCAAGCGGGCACCACCGGGTGCGGCGGGCGGCTCGCCGTGGGGTGCTGCGCGGACGACTCGGACACCCGTCGACCCTAACGAGAGGGACTGACACCTGGCGACGGTGCGCGGTACTTCGCGGTCGGCGGTTCTTCGCGGTCCGGCCGTACGCGGTGCGGCGGCGCGGCTCTGCACCGTCGCGCCGTCCCGCGCCGTGTTGCCCCGCGCCGCCCTTGGCCGTCAGGCCTGCGGCTGCGTCCGGCGGAACAGCAGGTCCTGGACCCGGTGGCCCTTGTCCAGGCCCTGGCCCTCGAAACGGGTCAGCGGACGGAAGGCGGGGCGGGGGGCGTAGCCGCCGTCCGGGACGGTGTTCTCGAAGTCCGGGTGCGCGGTGAGGACGTCGAGCATCTGCTCCGCGTACGGCTCCCAGTCGGTCGCGCAGTGCAGGATCGCGCCGGGCTTCATGCGCTGGGCGGCGAGGGTCAGGAACTCCGGCTGGATCAGCCGCCGTTTGTGGTGCCGCTTCTTCGGCCACGGGTCCGGGAAGTAGACGCGTATCCCGTCGAGCGAGCGGGGCGGCAGCATCTCGCGCAGCAGGATGATCGCGTCGCCGTTGGCGACCCGCACGTTGGTCAGGCCGTTGCGCTCGGCGAGGCCGAGGAGGTTGCCCTGGCCGGGGGTGTGCACGTCGACGGCGAGGATGCCGGTGTCCGGGTCGTCGGCGGCCATCTGCGCCGTGGCCTCGCCCATCCCGAACCCGATCTCCAGGACGACCGGCTGGCCGCCGAACATCTCGTCGAGGTCGAGCACCCGGTGTCCGTCGATGTCGAGGCCCCACACCGGCCACAGCCGCTGCAGCGCGTCGCCCTGCCCGGCCGTCACCCGGCTGCGGCGCGGCTGGAAACTGCGGATGCGCCGCTCGTGGTGCGAACCGGCCGGATCGGCGGCGGGCCCGCCGGGGAAGCGCGGCTCGCCCTTGGCACGGATCACCGGCCGGGTGGCGTCGTGGGTGGTGTTTCGAGACTCAGACACAATGCCTCGATTCTACGAGGCCGGGCGACGGGCCCTGCGGTCTCACTGCTCGCGGGCTTTGGGCCCTGCGGTCTCACTGTTCACGGGTCTGGCCGCCGCGGTATCACTGTTCACGGGCGACGGGCCCTGCGGTGTCACCGTTCGCCGGCTACCGGCCCTGCCTCGTCCCCGCTCCGGGCCACGTCCCGCGCGCCCGTCCGGTGCGCGCGGTCCGCCGCCAGGGCCTTGAGGGCACGGCGCGCCACCTCCCGGCCGATCGGCAGCGACGCCGTCGCCGCCGGGGACGGCGCGTTCAGCACATGGACCGTTCGCGGCGCCTCGCGGATCAGGAAGTCGTCGGCCAGCGTCCCGTCCCGCAGCACCGCCTGGGCCCGCACTCCCGCCGGGGCCGGACGCAGGTCGTCCTCCGTCACCGCCGGGAGCAGCCGGCGCACGGCCTCCGTGAACGCGCGCTTCGACAGGGAGCGGTGAAGTTCGCCCGCCCCGTAGCGCCAGTGGCGGCGGGCGATCCGCCACGAGCCCGGCCAGCGCAAGGTGTCCGCGAGCTCCAGGGGGTGCACGTCGGACCAGGTGTAGCCCTCGCGGGCCAGCGCGGGGACGGCGTTGGGACCGACGTGGACGCCGCCCTCGATGCCGCGGGTCAGATGTACGCCGAGGAACGGGAACGCCGGGTCCGGCACCGGATAGACCAAGCCGCGCACGAGATCGGGGCGGACCAGGTCGTAGTACTCGCCGCGGAAGGGGACGATCCGCATCCCTGGGTCGTCGCCCGCGAGCCGCGCCACCCGGTCGCAGTGAAGGCCCGCACAGTTCACCAGGGCCCGCGCCCGCACCACCGTCCCCGACGCCGTGCGCACCGCGATGCCCCAGGGTCGGCGGTCGATCTCGGTGACCTCCTCGCCGTACCGCACGTCCGCATCGGACGCGAGCGCGAGCTGTGCCGCCACCGCGCCGTAGTCGCACACGCCGGTCGTGCCCACGTGGATCGCCGCCAGGCCGTGAACCTCGGGCTCGTACTCGGCGATCTGCGCCGGGCCCAGCTCCCGCACCGGAATGCCGTTCTCCCGGCCGCGCTGGACGAGGGCGTGCAGCCGGGGCAGCTCGTCGCGGTCCGTGGCGACGATCAGCTTCCCCATGACCTGGTGGTCGATGCCGTATTCGGCGCAGAACTTGACCATCTCGGCCGCGCCGCGCACCGCGAAGCGGGCCTTGAGGGATCCAGGGCGGTAGTAGATCCCGCTGTGGATCACACCGCTGTTGCGCCCGGTCTGATGGCGGGCCGGGCCCCGCTCCTTCTCGAGGACCGTCACCTGCGTCCCCGGCGCCGAGCGCGTGAGGGCATACGCCGCCGACAGGCCGACGATCCCGCCGCCGACCACCAGCACGTCACAGTCGAAGCTCCGCCCGGACGCCGTCACCGCGTCACCTCCCACCCCGATAGTGCACTGGCCCACCGACCCTGTGCTTAAACCAGCGTCCGGCAAGGGACGCGCGTCACCCGCCCCGACGCCCGTCCCGCCGTCGAAGCCCCCGAGGACCCGCCGCCGAAGCCCCCGAGGACCCGCCGCCGAAGCACCCGATGAACCGGAAGGTGGCGCCCCCCGGTCCCGACAATCCCGCCCCGAGCCCCGACCGGTTCCGGCCGCCCCGCTACGCCGGTGCCGCGAGCAGCGGGCGGGCCCGCTCCCGCAGCTCCATCACCTGGGGCTCGTCCCCGTACGGCTCCAGGCGGTGCAGCAGGTCCCGTACGTACTCGGTGGTGCGCGCCGAGGAGATCCGGCCCGCCACCTCCACCGCCCGGGTGCCCGCCGCGCACGCCGCGTCCAGGTTCCCCGACTCCAGCTCGGCGACCGCCGAGACGACCAGGCGCAAGCCGTGCGACCGTACGAACTCCTCCGTCGGCCGCGACAGCGCCTGCTCGGTGAAGCGGCGCACCTGGCGGGGAGCCTTCAGGTCCCGGTAGCACTCGGCGGCGTCGGCGGCGAAGCGGTCGTAGGAGTAGAAGCCGAGCCACGACGGGTCCGGGTCGCCCTCACGGGAGCGCTCCAGCCAGCCCTCCGCGGCCCTCAGCGCCTGACCGGCCGCGGCAGCGTCGTTCGCCTTGGCGTGCGCACGGGCCTCCACCAGGCGGAAGAAGCTCCTGGTCCGGGCGGTGGCGAGGCCTCGGTTGCGTTCCAGCGCGGCCTGCGCAAGGTCGACGCCCTCGTCGGCGAAACCGCGATAGGTGGCCTGAAGCGACATCGACGCGAGCACATAGCCGCCCAGCGGCACGTCGGCCGCGGCGCGCGCGAGCCGCAGTGCCTGGATGTAGTAGCGCTGCGCCGCTTCCTGCTGGCCGGTGTCGAAGGCCATCCACCCGGCGAGCCGGGTCAGTTCGGCGGTGGCGCCGAACAGTGCGCGGCCCACCTCGTCCGAATAGGAACCGAGCAGCAGCGGGGCCGCGTCCACGCGCAGGCACTCCGGGACCATCGACGAACGCCAGTCCCCGCCCCCGTACTTGGAGTCCCAGCGGCGCGCGTCCTCCGCCGCCTCGCGCAGTTTGGCCACGTCGCTGTGGCCCACGCGCACGGGAGTGTCGGTGCCGTCCGGCGTTTCGGGGGCGACCGGTGCGGATACGCCGGCGGGGGCGGCCTGCGCGGCAGCCGCAGGGGCGCCGACGAGCCGCTCGACCGACGGGTCCGCGGGGGTTATCAGCCAGCGCGAGGCGGGGGTCGCGTAAGCGCTCACCGCGAACGAGCCGGCCAGCGACTGCCAGATGCCCCCGCCACCCGCCCGCCGGCCGGCGAGATCCAGGCGGTACAGCTCGGTGGCCGATTTCACCGCCTCGCCCACGTCCCGCGGGAAGGCCAGACCGACCTCGGGCGCCGGGTCGGCGTCCGCCAGACCTATCTCGTGCAGCGGCACGGGACGGCCCAGCTTGGCCCCGATGGCGGCGGCGATGAGATGAGGCGCGGAGCCCTGCGGCACCATGCCCTTGGACACCCACCGCGCCACCGACGTCTTGTCGTAGCGGAGGGTCAGACCGCGCTGCGCCCCGAGGTCGTTGACCCGCCGGGCGAGGCCGGCGTTGCTGATTCCCGCGAGGGCGAGAACGGTGCCGAGCTTTTCGTTCGGCCCGCGTTGCTCCCTGGACATGCGCCACCCCTCGACACACAGACAGCTGCCGTGACGCCTGCGGCGCACGGCATTCGTGCTGTGTCCTCCCGGTTCGCACACCGCCGCTCCCGAGTGGTCCCGGCTGCAAAAGCAGATGGCCGAGCCCTTCGGAATATGCGCTCCTGCCGAGGACAGCAGTAAACCCAGCGTAGTTCGCCACATCCCTACCGTTAAGAGGCGGTGTTCCGTATGGCGGGATTGTTGTGCGGGCGGAAGCGCGGCACCCGGCCGCCGTGCTACTGCCGTGTGGCCGTGCGCCCGTTCGTGCGCTCTGGCCGAGGAGATTCGCGGAGCGCTTCCATGAGTACCGCGTGGGTCGGCCCGCTGCGTACTGGAACCAGTGGGCTGGGGGACACTGCCGCCTCAATCCCCGCGGGCGGCGGGCCGGTCCGGGAGGCGAACTCCGCCTCCCGGGCTGGAGGTTGCGGCCAAAGCCGTCACTGAGAATGGCCGAATGCCGTCCGTGCCGGAGAGCCTCCCGAGCCGCCGTACGGCCCCGCGCGAGGCTTCCGGCGGCCTGCCGGCCGTCGGTAAACCGCCCATGCCAGGGGCGTGTTCACTTTTTGCGCGCGCTACCAGGGCCCACGCTTGCGCGCCTCCTTCGTGGCAGCATGTTCCCGAACGGCTTCGGGAAACGGTGGAGGCGGGGATGCGGTGGCTGGTGGGGTGGAGCAGTATCGCTGCGAACTTCGGCCCCGCAGGGGTCGTCGGAGGCCTCGACGGCCTCGACGACCTTGACGGCGACGAGGGACGCACCGTCCACCCTGTCGGAGCCCAACTGCTGTGGGGCGACCCCGATCCGCTCTGGGCGGTCGGCGACTGGCGGCCGGACGAGGTCCGGGTCGTCACGGCCGAACCGCCCGTGCGTTTTGTGCCCGGCGGGGGAGCGCATCCGCCCGCCGTCACCCGGCTCGCCGTCCTCGGCTGCTGCGCCGCCAGTGACGAACAGCTGCGCGTCGGGCTGTTCGCGGCGCGCGGCGGCGCACTGAGGCATCTGACCGCATGGGCCGGCAGCTACACCGTCGTCGTCCAGGCCGGGCGCCGCATCACCGTCGTGGGCGATCTGGCGGGCGCCCGGCCAGTCTTCTACACACCATGGGCCGGCGGCACCGCGTACGCCACCGCCGCGCTGCCCCTCGCCGACCTGATCGAGGCCCAGCTGGACATCGGCCATCTGGCCGCGCTGCTCGCCTGCCCCGAAACACCGGAGGCGCTGCGCGACTCGACCCCGTACGCGGGGGTCAAGCGCATCCCGCCTGGACACGCGCTGATCCTGCGGGAGGGCTCGCGGGAGATCACGGGGTATGAACCGGTGGCATCCCTGGCCGTCGCCGGGCCGCAGATCGACCCGGCGCAGGCGGTCGACGGGGTGCGGGACGCGCTGGTCGAAGCGGTACGGGCGAGGCTCACCGCCCCGCGGCATGCACCGGAGACCCTGCCGCCCGACCCGGGGCCCGTGCCCGGCATGGGGCCCGCCGAACGCCGTGCCGCGCGCGGGGCGCCCGCCCCCGGCATCGGCGCCGACCTGTCCGGAGGCAGCGCCTCCAGCACGCTGGCGCTGCTGGCCGCCGGGCTGCCCGGGGTTCCCGGCACCGTGCTCGGCCATGGGGCGGGCGCGGGCGAGCGGCTGCTCGCCGTGACTTTCAACGACCTGGTCACCAGCGGGCGCGAGGCGGGCGAACCGGAACTCGAACGCGCCCGCGCCATCGCCGCCAACCCCCGGCTGCACCACGTCGTCGTCGCGGCCGGAGAGGAATCCCTGCCGTACGCCGGGCTCGACTCGGGGCCGCTCACGGACGAGCCCGCGCCGTCCCTGGTCACCGCCGAACGGCACCGCAGTCGACTCGCCGCAGGCAGCGCCGACCACTTCACCGGAACAGGTGCACGGCAGGTGCTGGACGCGCATCCGGCGCGGCTCGCGGATCTGCTGATGGACCGGCGCCGGCGGCATCTGCTGCGGCCGGTCACCGCGCTGGCCCGGGCCGACGGGGCGTCGCCGCAGTCGCTGTTCGTGCCGCTCACGGTGTACCGGGCGGCGCGGCGCCTGGCCCGTACGCCCTACCGCGCCGGATTCGAGGCCGCTGCCGACCGACTGCTCGCCGCCAACCGCACGGGCGCTGTCGGCCTCAATGGCGCGGTGGGCGCCTCGCTCGCCGCCCTGAACTGGGCGCGGCCCGGGCCCGCGGCGCGCTGGCTGACCGGCGAGGCCCTCGCTGAAGTATCGGTTCGCCTGATCGAGGCGGCGACGCGGCCGACGTCCGTGCAGCGGCCCGGCGAGGCACGCGCCCGGGCGGCGCTCACCCGTCACGCGGCGGACCAGCGGATCCTGGAACAGGCCGCAGAGATCCGCAGCCAGCGGCTGCACGCCCCCTTCCTCGACAACCAGGTCGTACGCGCCAGCCGGGACCTGCCCGAGTCGCTGCGCGTCCAGCCGGGAGCCCGGGCGTCGGTGCTGCGCACGGTCCTCGCCGGAGCGGGTATCCACGATCTCCCGCCGGGCTGGGGCGCCACGACGCACGCCTCGCACACGGCGACGGCGGCGGCCAGGACCGGTCTGCGCGCCGCACTCCCGCACCTGATGGCCCTGTTCGACGCCCCGCTGCTCGCGGACGCGGGACTGGTCGAGGCCCGAGTCGTCCGCAAGGCGCTACGGGCCGCGTCGGAGGGCGAACCGGTCCCGCTGGACGGCCTGGCCGACCTGGTCTCCACCGAACTGTGGCTGCGTCGGCTCCTGTCCCGTCGCGGCACCTGCTGGACGGGCACGGCGGCCCCCCGCCGCCGCGCGGTGGCAGGCGGCGTCCCCAAACGCCGGACACTCCAGGCGTAGCGGCGGGGGCGGCCCGGGGGTCCGGTGTCACGACCGGGGGACGGCGCCCGGGGTGCCTCGCCCGGTCGGACCGGTCCCGCCGCCGCCCGTTCCCTGCCCGCGCCTAGCGGCAGGTGATTCGGGACTGTGCCCAGTCCGCCAGTGCTGCCGTGGCCGGCGGGTCCTCCGGTTCCACGACCAGGCGCAGGGTCTCGTGCCCGGCGAGCGGCACATGCACCGGCACGGCCGTGTCGCCGTGGCGGACCGCGGGCGAGCGCCAGAGCCGTACGCCGTCCCCGTACACCGAGAAGCGCACCGAACGCAGGCCCGGCATCAGGTCGTCGACGCCGACGAAGGCGTCATAGGCGGTGCATTCACGGTTGAGGTCGATGGTGACGGACGACCTGCCGTGCGCCGTCACCCCGTGCCCGTACTTCTCGCCGCCGATGGACATGCCCCAGCGCCGCCACATCCAACTGCTTTCGTTGTGCCGAATCTCGGGGCCGGTGTGGTCGCCGACGATGCCGTAGTCCAGGCGGTTGAGCTGGTAGACCTCGGGCGGTGACGGGGGAGGCGGCGTGGGCTTCGGGGTCGGGGTCTGGGTCGCGGTGGGCGTCTGCGTCGGCGCGGGGGAGGGTTTCGGCCCGGCGGGTGCCGGCTTCGGAGTCGGGGTCGGGGGCGTGCTGGGGGCAGGGGGCGGCGTCGGCTTCGGGCTGGGCTGCACCGGCGGAGCGGCGGGCGGGGGCGGCGTAGGCGGTTCCGGCTTCGGCCGAGGCGCGGGCGGCTCGGATGTGACGGGCTGAGCGACCGGGGGCTTGGCCACTGACGCCGGGGCGGGCGCGGGGTCGACCGCGAGCGTCCATACCAGCCCGGCGGTCGCGGCGACGGCCGCGGCCGTCGCGATCCCCGCCTTCGCGGGAACGCCGAGGCCCTCCGCCGCGGCTCCGGTGGCGGCTCCGCTCGACGCGCCTCCGGTGGCGGTCGCGGCGGCTCCGGCCCCGGCGGCGCCCGCGGCCACGCCGGCGGCGATCCCCGCCTTGAGGGAGTACCCGGCGGCGAGCCAGCCGATGACCGCGACCGGCAGCAGGGCCGGGATGCCCGCGTTCACATGGGCGAGCTCGCCGGCGGCCAAACGGCACTTGATGCACTCGTCCAGGTGCTTGCGCAGGCCGCGCTCCGCCCGCATCCGCAGCCCGCCACGGGCGTACGCACCGAGCCGGTCGGCGTACCGGGCGCAGTCGCCGCCCGCGGTGAGCGTCGTGCTCACATGGGCCTGGAGATACGCCTGCTTGAGGCCTTCCCTGGCCCGGTTGGCCAGTACCGCCGTCGCGTTGGCGGTCAGGCCGAACAGCGGAGCGACCTCGCTCGGCGACTCCTCCTCCACGGTCGTGTGCCACAGCACCGCCTGCCAGCGCTCCGGCAGGGACCGGAAGGCCTGCATGGCGAGCGACTGCTCGGCCTCGTGCATGGCGCGCACGTCCGCCCCCAGGTCGAGGGTGCCGGCGCTCGCCGCGTCCGTGGCCCGGCAGGCCTCCGCGACGAACACCGCGAAGTCGTCGACCAGTTGCTCCCGTTTCGCCGACTTCGTCCAGGCAGCCGCGACCCGGCGGACAGTCGTGAGCAGGTACGCACGCACCGCATGCTCCGGCCCCGCACCGCCGCGTACCGCCTGGAGCGTCCGCGCGAAGACCTCCGCCGTCAGATCGTCCGCGGTGTCCGCGTCGCGGCAGCACGTGCGCGCGTACCTCCGGACGGCGTCGGAATGGCGCCGGAACAGCTCCTCATAGGCGCTGTCGTCGCCGTCCCGCATGTGCCGGATCAACTCGGCGTCCGACAGCGGCAGCTCGCGCGCCGGCGGCAGCATGGAGCCAAGTCTGCCGTTGCGCTGCCGCGGAACGGCGTGCTCCACCGTGCCCGCGTCCGCCGGATCCGGCTCACGCACCGCGCCCGCTTCGGCCGCTCCGCCGACAGCGGGGCGGCGCGCCGCCCGCGACGCGCCGCCCCGCCCGCCCTGGCTGGGCACGTGCTGCGACGGCCCGGCTGTCCCGGAGCCGCGGGTATCGCCGAGTGACTCGTCCTGATGGTCACCGCTCATCGCGGAAGCCCCCGTAAGCACTTCAGACCCGAATGACCGGGCAAGCGTGCCACAGGGCGGCTGTAAGCCGAACCCTCGCGCACCGCAGCCACTCGTCCCGGGACTCTCCGGAACCCTGCGCCGCCGGTCGTCCGAAAGGGGCAGGATCCACCGGCCGTACGGACATGGCCGGTAGACGACGGTGTGCCGTTGCGCATGAGCCCCGTGCAGGCGCGCGCGTCCCCGCGCGGAAGGTCACGCGGACCGCGGCCGCAAGCCCTCCAGCAGGATGTCCAGCAGCCTCGCCGAGGCGGCCGCCTGCTGTGCGGCATCGGGCAGCGATGGCGCCGCCGTGGCGATGACCAGCAGTACATCGGCCACGGTCACGTCACCGCGCAGCTCACCCGCGGCCCGCGCCCGCTCGACGAGCTGCCCCACGACCTCCAGCAGGTCCGCAGCGCCCGCGTCGTCCTGCTCCTCGGCCGGTATCGCGCGCGGCCCGACCACACGCAGCCCGGACGGTGCGCCCGCCCGCTGCTGCGGCACCCGCAGCTCTTCCCGTACGTCACCGGACAGGTCGTCGACGCCGTCACCCGCCGTCTCCTCGCCGTCCACCCGGACCCGCAGTACCTGCGGCGGAAGCAACCGCCCCGCACCGGAGGCCACCGAGGTGCGCAGGAACCGGGAGAGCGCCGACCACGGCTCCTCCTCCTGTCCGAGCGCCGTCCGCGCCTGGTCGGTCAGCCTGGAGATCTCCTCGGCGGCTATGCGCCGCACCAGCACGTCCTTGCTGGGGAAACGGCGGTACACCGTGCCCACGCCGACGCGGGCGCGGCGCGCCACGTCCTCCATCGGCGCGCCGTACCCCAGCTCGCCGAACACTTCGCGCGCAGCGCGCAGTACATGCTCGAGATTCCGCTGCGCGTCCACGCGCAGCGGAGCCGAACGGCCCGTCCCGAGCGGACCCGCCGGTCCGCTTCCCTGGCTGTCGGCCATCGATGCCGGCGCGACAGCGGTCTGCCAATGCGAATCCTGGATGTGCATAAGCGTTCCCCCGGTCATGTCGTCTCCCCCCGGAGACATCCCCGCCCTGGTCTGCCGGGCGCGCCGTGATCCGGCACCCCGACCGCCTACGAACATAGTTGAGCCGGGGTCAATTCAGAAGGGGGTACTTCGCACAGAGCGCCCCCCGATCGGAGCAAGGCCCGGAAGGATCCCTATTCCACCCCCGGCTGCCTCCCATCGCGTCCGCCTGACCTGCGCACCTTCCGTTATGCCCGCAACTGTGCGGAGGCAGGGCCGGCGACGCCTTCCGGTCACACAATTCGCCGGGCCTGTGGACAAACGACCGAGGCCGTTGCGTCATGGGATGGTGAAGGCTGCAAACACCCGGGGCTCGACCTCCGGCACCTCGCCGCGCACGCGCGTTCTCGTCGTCGGCGGAGGCTACGTCGGGATGTACACCGCGCTTCGCCTCCAGCGGAAGCTGAAGCCCGAGCTCGACCGCGGTGACGTGGACATCGTGGTGGTCGCTCCCGACCCCTATATGACGTATCAGCCGTTCCTGCCGGAGGCCGCGGCCGGTTCCATCTCCCCCCGCCATGTGGTGGTCCCCCTCCGCCGGGTCCTCGGCAGATGCACCATCGTCATCGGGGAGGCCAAGTCCGTCGACCACGCCAAGCGCACGGCGACCGTCACCACCCTCGCCACCGAGGAGGAGGGCACCGGCGCGGTCGAGATCACGTACGACGAGCTGGTCATCGCCCCCGGCTCGATCTCCCGCACCCTTCCCGTCCCCGGCCTCGCCGACCACGGCATCGGTTTCAAGACCGTCGAGGAAGCCATCGGCCTGCGCAACCACGTCATCGAGCAGATGGACATCGCGTCCTCCACCCGCGATCCGGCGATCCGAGACGCGGCCCTCACCTTCGTCTTCGTCGGCGGCGGCTACGCGGGTGTCGAGGCGCTCGCCGAGCTGGAGGACATGGCCCGCTACACCTCGCGCTATTACCACAACGTCAAACCCGAGGACATGAGATGGATCCTCGTGGAGGCGGCCGGACGCATCCTGCCCGAGGTCGGCGAGGAGATGGGCCGTTACGCCATCCGCGAGCTGCGCGCCCGCAACATCGACGTACGGCTCGACACCCGGCTCGAGTCGTGCGAGGACCGCGTCGCCGTGCTCAGCGACGGCTCTCGCTTCCCGACCCGGACCGTCGTCTGGACGGCCGGTGTCAAACCGGCGCCCCTGCTCGCCGCCA
Source organism: Streptomyces sp. NPDC018833 (assembly GCF_044390825.1). Taxonomy (NCBI): domain Bacteria; kingdom Bacillati; phylum Actinomycetota; class Actinomycetes; order Kitasatosporales; family Streptomycetaceae; genus Streptomyces; species Streptomyces sp. NPDC018833. The sequence goes on from NZ_JBIRZM010000031.1 coordinate 17,643, forward strand.
CCGATCTCCCGCGCGACGACCGCGGCCGACTCGTCTGCACCGCGCACCTCACCGTCGACGGCGTCGCCCACGCCTGGGCGGCGGGTGACGCGGCGGCCGTCCCGGACGTCACCTCCGACAAGCCCGGTGCAGAATGTGCCCCCAACGCGCAGCACGCCGTGCGCCAGACCAAGGTCCTCGCCGAGAACATCGTGGCCGCGCTGCGCGGGCAGCCTCTGCACGAGTACGCCCACACATACGCCGGTTCGGTCGCCTCCCTCGGACTGCACAAGGGCGTCGCCCATATCTACGGCCGCAAGCTCAAGGGCTATCCGGCCTGGCTGATGCACCGCACGTACCACCTCAGCCGGATCCCGACCTTCAACCGCAAGGCCCGGGTGCTCGCCGAATGGACCCTCGCCGGACTCTTCAAGCGTGAGATCGTCTCTCTCGGCTCCCTGGAGCACCCCCGCGCCGAGTTCGAAATCGCCGCGGGCGGCAGACGCAACGGCAACAACAAGGACAGCGGCCCTCCACGAACCGCCGCCGAGGAGTCGGCGGACAGCTCCCCCGACGGCCCGTCGGGCACCTGACACCGCCGTCGGGAGCTGGGCGAAAAGGACTGTCAGTCCGGTCGGCCACACTGGACGTGTGACCATAGGTGGGCTCACACCTGCACAGAGTGACCCTTGGCGACGACCCCCATTGAGGCTAGAAAGTCAGTGAACTTCACGCGCTGGAGCCCCAGGCTCCCCGGTACGCAGCGTCGCGCCGCAGCACGGAGGACCGACCAAGGGCTCTCGCCGGTGCAGCGGGGCGAGGGCTCCGTGCCCGCGGCCCGCGGTGAGTCCGGCGGGTCGCCGGAGCCTCCTGCCGCCGTTCCGGCACTGGAGGACTTCTCCGTGCCGGAGATCCTCGGCCGTCTCCCCGCCCTGGTCGCCCTGGTGTACGGCCCCGAGCACCGCATCGCGTACGTCAACGAGGCCTATGCCGCCGCCTTCGGTCACCGCACCCCCGGCACCACAGCCGCCGACAGCTGTCCCGAGCTCGCCGAGCTGGGCCTGCTTCCCCTCATGGACCAGGTGCTGCGCAGCGGTAAGCCGCGTACGGTCAAGTCCCGCAAGATCCACGGCGGAGGGTCGTACACGGTCACCTGCCTGCCCGCCGAGCGGACCGACGGCGCCGAGGAGACCGAGGGCGTCCTCGTCTTCGCGGCCGACGTCACCGACCACGCCGAGGCCGCCGAGCGGCTGCGCGCCAGCGAGCGGCGGCACCGCGAGACCGCCGTGACCCTTCAGCGTTCGCTGCTGCCGCAGGAGTTGGAGCAGCCCGACGACCTGCGGTTCGCCGCCACCTACCAGCCGGGCGGTACGGACGCGGCGGTCGGCGGCGACTGGTACGACGTGATCACGCTCGGCGCCGGCCGCACGGCCCTGGTCATCGGCGACGTCATGGGCCGCGGCGTCCGCGCGGCCGCGGTGATGGGCCAGCTGCGCACCGCCGTACGGGCCTACGCCCGTCTGGACCTGCCGCCCCACGAGGTGCTCCAGCTGCTCGACGGGCTCGCCGCCGAGATCGATCCCAGCCAGATCGCCACCTGCGTGTACGCGGTCCACGACCCCAACGAGGGCCGTCTGGTGTACGCGTCGGCCGGGCACCTGCCGATCCTGGTGCGCGACGAGGACGGCACGGTCCGCCGTGCCGAGGAACCCACGGGCCCGCCGCTCGGCACCGGTGGCTATCTGCACACCTCGGGCTCGATCGACCTCCCGCCCGGCGCCACCGCCGTCCTCTACACGGACGGACTGGTGGAGCGCCGGCGCGAGGACATCGACGAGGGCGTGGCCGCGCTGGAGCGCGCGCTGTCCGGGGCGACCGGCGCTCCACAGGTGGTCTGCGACCGGCTGATCCGCTCCCTCGGGGTGACCGCCGAGCACGACGACGACGTCGCCGTCCTCGTCCTCCAGCACCCGTCCCGCGAGGGCACCGAGGCCGAGCTCTTCCACAACGCCGCGCTGGACCTCCTCGGCGGCATCGAGGCGGCGCCCCGCGCGCGTGCCTTCGCGTCGGGCGTGCTGGCCTCCTGGCGCTTCTCGCCCGAACTGCACGATCTCGGGGTCCTGGCCGTCAGCGAGCTCGTCGCCAACTCCCTGCAGCACGGCTCCCCGCCCATGCGCCTGCGGCTCCGCCGCACGGATCGCCGACTGATCGTGGAGGTGACGGACGGCGACGAGCACCTGCCGCGCCGGCGCCGGGCGGAGTCGGAGGACGAGGCGGGCCGCGGGATCTCGATCATCGCGACGATCGCCTCGTCGTGGGGAAGCAGGCGCACGCCGGGCGGGGGCAAGGCCGTCTGGTGCGAGTTCGCCCTGCCCTGATCCGCCCGGCAGCGGCGAGGGCCTGCCCGGCGGATCGTGGCTTGGGCTCCGACTGGGCCCATGCTGTGTTGCCGGAGTGCCTGAACGGCTCCGCTATGAGGGCACCCCGGCGCCTGGCGATGCTGCCCCTCGGCCCTGACGGCCTGGGGAGGCCCATCCCTCTCCTCCCCGGGCGGGCTTGGGGAGAGCTCATGCACCAGGTGCCGCGGTCCGTCCGGCCCCTGATCCGCCGGACCCGCTAGTGGGCGGGGGCGACGGCGTCCTCGGGCTTGTGCACGCTCACCACACGGGACCTCGTCGCGAGCGACGGCCGGTCCTGCACCGGGGTGAGCCGTTTGCCCAACCCCAGCGCCAGCACCGTGATGCCGAGCGAGAACAGCACGAACGTCACGATGTACGGTCCGTGCAGGGCGGCGCCCATGGGCCCGCCGACGGCCGGACCGATCGCCAGGGCGAGCTGCTTGACCAGTGCGAAGGCGGAGTTGTACTGCCCGACCATCGAATCCGGCGCGAGGTCGGCGACCAGCGGGGCGACCGTCGGCGAGAGCATGGCCTCGCCGAGTCCGAACAGGGCGTAGGTCGAGATGAACGCCGCCGTGGCCATGGCCTGGCTGCCGTGGCCGAGCCCCGCGTATCCCGCGGCCGTCCAGGCGACGGCCCAGATCAGCCCCACCGAGGCGATGACCCGGCTGCGGCTGCGGCGCTCGACGAACCTCAGCACCAGGAACTGGGCGGCCACGATCACGGCGGTGTTCGCGGCGAGTGCGGTGCCGAGGGTGGCGGGCTCGATCCCGGCAGCCTCGGTGCCGTACGCGGCGAGCCCCGACTCGAACTGCCCGTAGCAGGCGAAGAAGAGGACGAAGCCCAGTACGAGGAGCTGCACCATGGCCCGGTGCCCGAGCAGCGCGCGCACACCGCCCCTGGCCTTCGCCTCCGTGTCGGCGGGCCGGGCACCGCGCAGCGACGGTGACTCCGGCAGCCGTACCGTGAGCGCGATTCCCGCGAGCACGAGGAACATGGCGGCCTCGATGCCGAACAGCAGGGTGAAGCTGGCGGGCCGGCTCGGGTCGACGATGTGCCCGCCGATAAGGCCGCCGATGCCGAGACCCAGGTTCTGCAGGAAGAACTGCATGGCGAAGGCGCGGGTGCGCGTCGTGGTCTCCGAGCACCAGACGATCATGGTGGCGAGCGCGGGCTGCATGACCGCGGTACCGGCACCGAGCAGGGCCGCTGAGGAGACGACGGCAGCGACGCTGTCCGACAGCCCCATGCCCGCCGCCCCGACGGATGCCAGGACCGCGGCACCCACCAGGACGGGCAGCGGCCCGCGCCGGTCGATGACCCGTCCGGTGAACGGCAGGGCGACGAGCGCGGCCATCGCGAACACGGTGAGCACCACGCCCGCCGTCGTCGCACCCAGATCCCGCACCTGCGCCACATAGACGTAGAGGTACGGGACGGTGAAACCGAGCCCGAACGCGCTCAACGCGTTCCCCGCCTGGATCCGGCGCATCGCTGCGCCCTTCGCCTTGGTCACGCTCACCCACTTAGGTCTTGGAGGTCCTGCAGGACCTGGAGGACTGAAGTTTGAAGACTTCAATACTAAAGTTAGAACGTCAACAATACACAGTGAAGGACTTCAAGGCCAACGAGCACCGTGCGATACTTCGCCGCATGCCTACTGAGACCCCCGCGGGCCCCGTCTCCGGACCGCAGGAGCCGACCCTCGACGAGCAGATCGCCGCCTACCAGCGCGAATTCGGCGACCTGGACCCCCAAGTGGAGAAGGTGGTCTCCGCACTGGGCCGGCTCAACCGACGGATGAACGTCGCCTACGGCCGCCAGCTCGCGGACCTCGGCATCAGCAACGCCGAGTGGGAGGTCCTCAAGACCCTGGTCCTCTCGGGCTCTCCCTACCGCCTCGGCCCGGGAGAGCTCGCCAAGCGCCTCGGCCTGACGCCGGCCGCGATGACCCACCGCATCGACCGCATGGCGGGCGATGGCCTGGTGACCCGCGACCGGGACGAGAACAACCGTGTACGTGTGATCGTCGAGCTGACGGACGAGGGCCGTACGAAGTGGCTCGAGGCGATGCGCATGGCGACCGCCTTCGAGGAGGACCTGCTTCAGGACCTCGCCGGCGACGAACGCGCGAGCCTGGGCGAGCTGCTGATCCGCGTCCTGCGCAGGGTGGAGCACGACCAGCCGGACGCCGGCGGTCGCCTCACCGACCTGGACTAGGCCGGCACCCGGAGGGGCGTCAGGGGGCGGGTTGACACGGCCTCCGCCGATCCGTAAGGTTCTTCGAGTTGTCACGGGGCCGGAACGGTTCTTCGACAGCCATCCCCGCCGCTGATGCGGCAACCAAACTCAGTACGATCTTCCCCCCGGGAAGAATTTCGGCATGCCGAAATTCATTTCGAAGACTCGATTATGAGTCGCTCGGGAAATCCGCTAGAGTTTTGGACGTCGGAACGGCCCAACGGCCGGGAAGACAACTCCCGCTGACCGGGAATCAGGCCCGAAAGGATCTGATAGAGTCGGAGCCGCTGGAAAGGGAAGCGCGAAAGCGAAGAACTGGAAAGCACCG
>NZ_JBIRZM010000032.1:0-22567 GCF_044390825.1 Streptomyces sp. NPDC018833
CCCCCAGGTCATCCGTTCGACAGGGGGGAACAGTCATGCCGGGCCCGGAGGCCAGCGGCCCTCTTGCAGGACCGCGAAGAACATAACGGGGGAGGGCGGCGCCGCGGGCAGGATGGTGTCGAAGTCGTAGCGGCTCTTCTGCGCAACCCGACACGATGCCAGGTCCACCTGGTGCAGGAGTTCGAGACGCTCCAGCCCGTCGGCTTCGAAGGTGTCGAAGGCCCAGCTGGTGAGTGCCTCCAGAGCGCGGGGGGCCACTCCCCGCCCGCGAGCGTGCGCCGCGGTCCAGTAGCCCACCTCGGCTGCCGGTTTGCCGCAGGTGACCTCCTTGAGGACCACGTTGCCCACCAACTGTTCGTGAGCTGAATTGGGTTGTGCCTCAAGGACGGCGAAGCCGAACCGGTCCCGTGCTGCCCAGCCCCGCTGCTGGGCCTGCACCCACAGTGCCCCGTCAGTATCGTTGTCCACGACAGAGCTCGCCCACCGGCGCAATGCGGGATCCCGGCTCACCTCGACCAATGCGGCAACGTCCTCAATGCGCCAGGGGCGGAGAACAAGAGCGGGAGAGGTCAGCGTAGCGGCCACCTGAAGTACGACGGGCGCACTCATCAACCGATCATATGCGGCGGCGTTTTCACCCGACGCCGGCCGCGTCCGGCCCATGCCGCCTTGCGGCCCCGTTCATTGCTGTGTCCGGACGCGCAGAGCCTGGACGGACCAGTCGAACACTGGAGCCAGACTCTCCGGGGCTGGCCAGCCGTTGACCACTGCGAGCAGCTGTAGGTACCGCTCCCTGCGGGGATCGTTCACGCTCTCCAGCCGAGTTGCCAGCCGACGGCGAAGCTCGACGTCGTCGGGGCGGCCCAGGAGGTGCGCGTAGTGCGCCGTGAACGCCGCGACGATCAAATCGGCCTGGGGCGAGGCCGGGTCGATGCCGGCGGTCAGGGCCGGGCCGGCCTGGTCACGGACGGCTGCGGCGATGTCGCGGCGCGGGCCCATCATGTCGCCTCGGGCCTGCTCGGCTGCCTGGTCCTCGGCCATCCGCCGCACGACGGCGCGGAAATCCGGGTCCAGGGACATTTCGGCCAACTCTGCCCACGCCTGGACCTGCTCCGCCTCCGGGTTGTCGGGCAACTCGGGGGTCATCGAGCGCATGACCCCCGCGAATGCGGGGGCGTCAAGACCGCCGAAGACGGCGTCGAGGAAATCGCCGATCAGACGTCGGCGTTCGTCCTCGGAAAGCTGGGCCAGCCGGTGCATGAGTTCCGTCTCCTCAGGTGTGGACCCGCGCTCGGCCACCGCCGTCAGCACCGCGCGCCGCACGCGCAGGACGCGGATCTGCACTGCCAGTGCTTCGGCATGCGCCGCGGCGACCTCGGGAAGCGAGAGCTCGCGGTCCACGACCTTGCGGATCGTGGGAAGATCCAATCCCAGCTCGCGCAGGGTCCGCACGAGGTCCAGGCGTGCGACGGCGTCGATGTTGTACAGGCGGTAGCCGGCCGGGCTGCGGTCCGTCGGCGCCACGATTCCGCGATCAGAGTAGAACCGAATGGTCTTGACTGTGAGACCGGTCCGTCGAGCGAGCTCGCCGATCGAGTAGAGCGTGTCGCCGTCCATGTCCCCATCTTTGTGTCTCCCCCTACTGGAGACTCAAGTCCCTTCGCCCGCCAGCAGGCAACCACGCCACATCCACAAGTCCTGACAATTCCTCGCGGCCGACAAGCACGGACGCTTATGGACAGTCGAAGCAGGTGAGAGGCATGCCAGCCCCAAGCCGAGCGCCCACCCAAGTTGCTTCGGGACGAAGAGGTCGTGGGTTCAAATCCCGCCACCCCGACGGCTAAGTAGCAGGCCAGAGGGCCCTCACCGACTCGGTGAGGGCCCTCTGGCGTTGCTGCGTGTCTAACTGCGTGACTACGGCCAGGAACCGGTCTGCTAATGCCAGCGCGCTGGGGCCATCACAACGTCTGTCATCCCTCGGAGTGGAGGCTTACTCCCAGAGCCGAACCGCGTAATAGACCGCCTGCAAAGTGCGTGCCCCCACGGTGCAGACGTCACGCAGCCTCTTGACGTTTCGGATGAGGTGGACCGCCTTGATCCCCTTCTTGGACAAGAGCACACCCCTCACTCCCTGTGGTCGATGTGGTTGGTGAGCAGGGTTTCAGCAGCGCCGTACCAACGGAATGGCTGCGCACCATCCCGCCAGAGAAGGGCGGCACGGTCACCTACCTCATCGGCGCTGACGAGGCGGGGAACCTTGCGTGTCGGCCACCCCGGGTAGACGGCTACACCTCGTGCGGCTATCCAGTCGATCCTGGCCTGGTCTGGGTCGATGATGAACAAATCACCGTATCCGGCAGGCAGAGAGAGCCTGTCAACGACCAACACAGACCAACGGCTCCCTCCAGGGGGCTCCTGGAGGGACACCTCGACGGCCTGAGGACCCGTGTGGCTGAAGAGGAACGCTTGCGCAAGGCCCACCTCCCGCCTGCCGCCTTCCTCGCACGAGACCCACGGGATCGGATCGCCAGGCGGGTCAGGATCCCACTCGTCCGGCCACCCGTACCTCCCGTACCCGTAACGGCTGGACCAGGAAGGTGGGGCTCCGTTCTGCGTGGGTTACTCAGCGAGGCGCGCGGCAAGGACGTCCGCGAGCCGGTCGGCGAGGGCCGGGTGGGTGGCGACCTTCTCGGCGAGCAGGGCGATCCGCTCGTTGGTGATGCCGCCGAAGGGGAGGCCCTTGGTCTGGTCGGCGGCGCGCTCGGCGTCGGCGGCTCCGTCGCGGATGACCTGGTACAGGTCCCGGCGCGGCTCCAGCGTCTCGTTCTGGAACGCGGCGAGGGCGAGGATGTCAGGAAGCCCCGGACCGACGATGTCGGTGACCAGGTAGCGGTGCCGCGACAGAAAGGACCCGCAGGGGCGGCGCTGCTGGTGGCGCCGGCCTCGTTCGTCGCGCTCGTCGAGGGCGTCCGGCATAGACGATCACGACGGGGCGAGTGTCGGCTGAGCGAAACTCCATGTGATCAACACATAGCGTGGCGGCTCTTCTCGGACGAGACGAGGAGAGCCGCCGGCTTCACATGTCGCGGGACAAATGGATTTCCCCCGTCAGGGGCGATCAGAAGGCATGCAGGTACACCCGGGCCTGGCCTGCGTCCAAGTTCTCGATGTAGATCTCGATCCAAGCAACGTTGCGCCGCCGGCTGTCCTCCACGCATGGCGGGCAGACTCCCGCCCAGAGCGCGCCTTTCAGGGTTTCCGGCTCTGCGAGGCCGAGGTGTCTGAAGAGCTCGGATTTCGGGGAGGGGTTACTTTTCCACGGCGCCGGCGGCTCTTCAGAACGCAGATCCTTCGCGACCTGCGCTGCGGTGGTTCTGTCGGTGCGGAAAGTGAGAATGTACTGATTCTCCCGTGGGTTGACCTGTACAGCTCCCTTCACCTCTGTCGCGCCCTCGGGGACTTGGACCTTCATGAACGCGGTCGCCTCGATGGCGCCTGCTCCCTTCTCCCAGTAGGAGTAGGAGTCGCGAGTGGCGCGGCCTGGGCCCGCAGTGGAGCAGGAGGCGAGGAGCAGCGCGGAGACCAGTGCCGCGAATAGGGTCCTGTAAGCCTTGTGCGGTGCGTTCACCGGTTCTCCTCGTCGCCCCGCGAGACGTCCCCGCGGGTGCCCTCACGGCCCGGGTCAGCAGGTTGCACCGCAGGGGCTGTGTCGCTGTTCAAGTCATGGGTGAATGTTGAGCTACCGCCGCGCATGTCGAACTCCTGGGCGATCCCGACAGTGTGGAGATGTCCCATGTCGGCGTCCTCGATGACGATTCCTCCTGGGAACGGCGTGGACTTCCCCTTGTCCCAGTTGTAGCGGTCCCACACGTTGACCTGGTATTCGAGCGAGATCTCGGGCTTGCCGCCCTCGCCGGGCCTGACCGTGACCATGCCCGAGATGTTCTGTTGATGCGACCCCACGGCGTGGTACCAGTCGGTTTCTTGTGTGAATGTGCCACCGTATTGCTTGCTTTCCACCGGAATGGTGACTGGCTTGTCACCTCCCGCCTTCTCGAATTCGGCGAGAGCTTCCTTGCGCCACTTCTCCTGGTTGTGGGCGATGTGAACGTTTTCGATGTCGGACCGAAACGCGGGGTCGTCATGCAGCATCCGGTTCACATCGAGGTCCAGGGTTTCACCAGTTCCACGCAGGTAGTGGAGCATGTTACGGGATGCCCCGGTTTCTCCGATGACATCGCCTGCTGTCGCGATACCAAGGGCCCATGCGTGGAACTTCACGTCTCTTGGCGTGGGGTCTTCCACACCGAAGGGACCAGAACCGGGGTCGGGCGACCTCCATTGGTACGTGGGATCCATGATCCCCGCTGCCCGTAGCTCGTCACCGCGCTCCCGCAGCAGGATGCCGCGGGTGACGGGATCGAGGTCGTTCCACCACTCCGCGACCTTCTCCCTGTCTTTGGGCATGTTGGCGGCCTTGCCTGCCTCCTCCAGGGATGGGTAGGGGCTTTCCGCGGCGTTCCTGTTGAAACCGTTGATCGTGCCGTCGAGGAAGTCGGAGTCGAGAACGGCTGCTTGGAGGGCGACCCGTATGCCGTCGTCGGCGTCGTTGACAGCCTTGACCGCCTGGTCGAGGCGCTGGGCCCACTCCTCCGCCTTCGCGCGTGCGCTCTCCTGGTAGCTCGGGTCATGCACGTATGCGGTGCGCGCGCTCTGGCTGAGCTGCGCGGTATCGAAGGCGACGACGCCTTGATCGGAGACGCGCATGCCGTCCTTGACGGCATCGGCGCGCACGGCCTTGATCCTGCCTCGGAGATCAGTGAGCTGAGTGTGGGCGTCGCGCAGGATGGATGCGACGGCCTTCGCCTCCTTCTGCGCCCCTTGGAACTCCTTGAGCGTCACGTTGAACCTGTCGTTCGCCGCGTGGGCGCTCAGCCCCTGCCAGGACTCGCCGAGGGAGACGCCGTGGACATCTTGCTTGTACTGCTCCTCGAGCTTCTTGAACTTGCCCGCGAGCTCGTCCCACTTGTCAGCGGCATCAGAGAGCTTGGACAGGTCGGTGCTCATCACTTCGTGGTAGGTCGGCACGCATTCCCCCGGTGGCCGGTCGATCGATTGGTCAGTAGCGGTCTATCCGGGACTGCCGAGCCAGCTGCGTCGCGATGTCGACGTCGTTGTTCCGGAAGTCGACGGCTGTCGTGCTCAGGAGGCCCTTCTCCGTCGCCAAGCGGTCAAGCAGTGTCTTGACCTGCTTCTCCCACATCGCATGCGCCTTCTTCAGGGCGCCTGACGTGTCCCAGCCGTGACCGTCCCTGGCTCCGAACTCCTTGACTGCCACGTTCACGCTCTCAGTGGCGTGCTTCCCGCCTCTCGTGACTCCGGGCTCGAGGTCCCTGTTGATCGCCTCCGCCGCTGCCTTCTTCTTCGCCGGGCTGGAAGCGAGATCCGGGGCACTCCCACCGCCGCCCCCTGACGGGGCGAGCTGGTTCAGTTGCATCTCGGCAGCATGGCGAGTAGATACGTCGGACTTGATCTGCTCCCACTCTTCCCAGGTCATGCCAGTCTCCCTCGGTAGCGTTGATCGCTCAATACGTAACTTACGGAACGGGATTCACAAGGCAAACCTAGGTCCCGGCCACCGGATGCCCAGCGGCGTGACCGATTCGCTACCGCTCCGGCGGACGTTGGGCCTTATGGCGGTGTCTGCCGCATCGATTGACGGACGGGGCAGGCGGCTTAGCCTCGAAGTTTCGTGACGGTCCGCCGACGGAGTCGGTGGACCGTTTTCGTGCCGTGGGGTGAGGCTGTGCAGGCCGAAGACCCGAGTGTCGCCTCGGGATGGCGCCGGATTCCACTGCTCCGGGTGTTGAGGTGCTGTCGAAGGGACGGGGAACGCTGGTCAGCCAGGGTCGGGCAGGTGGGTGAGCCGATCGAGGGCTGCGGTGATGTGACCGGTCCAGGGCCAGTGCCGGGCCAGGCGGAGGATCCGCCGGCGGCCGGTGGTCACGAGCTGTCCGGCCGCGGTGAACAGGCGGAGCCGCAGGCGGCGGGGCTCCCAGAGCCTGGCCTTGCCGGTCAGCGCGAGCATCGGCATCCAGGCCAGCAGGTCGAGCGCGATCTGCACGATCTCCAGCCAGATCCGGTTCTGGGCCGTGCGGTGCAGGGGCAGGTTGCGCAGGCCGGTGGACCGGGCGGCGCGGATGCGGTCCTCGGCCCGGGCCCGCAGGCGGTGACGGAGTTCGAGCTCGGCGATCGGCCGGCCCACGGTGTTGGTGGCGAAACAGGTCAGCCGCATGCCGTCCGCGTCCGTGAGCCTCAACTGGGTCCCGGGGTGGGGCCGTTCCTTTCTGACGATCAGCCGCATGCCTTTGGGCCAGCCGTCCAGGACGTCGCCGGTGAGTTCGGCGACCCAGGCGCCGTCGCGGATTTCGCCGTCCGCCTCGACGGCCGTCGTCCAGGCCGATGCGGGAACCTTCAGCACATGCTGGTGGATCGCCTCGGTGATCACCATGCCGACCGAGTAGGACAGCCACCGCCCCCGCTGAGCGAGCCAGGCGACGAAGTCGTGGGTGCCGCCCGCGGAGTCGGTGCGGATCAGGGTCCGGCGCCCGCGCCGGTATTTCTTCGGCAGCTTGGCCAGGGCCAGTCGGGCGGCGGTGATGTGGTCGGCCGCCGTGTTCGATCCCGCGTTGCCTGCTCTGAGCAGGGCCGCGACCGGTTCACCGGTGCCGCCCGGTCCGTGGTCGACGAATCCCATCAGCGGGTGGTGGCCGTAGGTTCGCTTCCAGGTGGGTGCGGCGTCCTCCTTGTCGGAGTGCGCGATCACCAGCACCCCGTCGAGGTCCACGATCACCGTCCCGCCCGCATCAGGCGCTTCCCGGTCGGCCAACCGCCAGACATGTCGGCGGACTTCAGCCCGCGCGGCACGGATGGCCCCGCAGGGCCTTCTCCCCGGAGGCTGCGAGGGTGTCGATGAGGCGGGAGACCGTCGGGTCGGAGGCCACCGGTCCGAACACGGCCGGCTCGGCCCGCAGCATGGCGACATCCGCGAGGCAGTCCCCGCCCAGCGCGACCGCCAGGGCCACGTCCAGCACGATCTTGCCCGGATCGTGCACCGCCCGAGTCTTCCGCCACGGCGTCAGCGCCGCTGATATCGCGGTGTCCAAACCGGTCTTGCGGACGGTCTCGACCAGCAGCACGCCCCCGGCCTGCGAGACCACCGCCCGGCCGCCGCCCTCGATGCGGACACGCGGGTACGACCCGATACGCTTCTTCACCTGGAGAGTGCTTCTTCCCGTGCAGCCAACAGGACCCTAGACAAGTCCCATCGTTGCAGGTCAGGAGCACTCTCCGCTTATTTGATCAAGCATCGGACACCCCACCTCGTGAAAGCGCGAGGTTAGGCTCCGCCGGTGACGACAGCGAACCGCTTCCAGATGACCTTCGATGGCCTCGCGTACGCCCTCAGCGTGGACGGACGGGACCTGAGCGAGTACGTCGCCGCGGTCCAGGTGGACGCAAGCACGAGAGAACTGGCGCCTAACGACACCGACGCGGAGTATCTCGCGTCAGCCGCCTGGCCCGGAAGTCGTGGCCGTCGCCGGACGCCTTGCCCAGGTCATGGTCACAAACGAGCTGAGAGAGCTCGCTGCACTGCACGATCCCGAGCCGAGAGCATGAGCCGACCACTCGCCGCCGTCCTGAGTGACAGGATTGAGTGTCCAACTGCGTGACAACGCCGACGTACAGTGGCGGACAAGCTCGGACACCTGCGGACCATCGCAGCAGGTGAGAGGCGCACCGACCGCTCGAGCGCCCACCTGAGTTGCTTCGGGACGAAGCGGTCTCGTCGGCAAGGAATGCGGGGAGGGGGGCGGTGCTCCGGCATGCACTACAGTCCCGAGGCGGACCCGGGGGCCTTTCAGATCCCGCCCCCCCTTAGACCGCGGAGCTTCACGGTTCTCTGACCGGTCTCAGTGAGCACCCTTACCCTAAAGGCGACTACTGACATCCGTGCAAGGCGCTGCCTCAACGGCAGCGTTGACGGCAACGACGGCGGACGGCAGCGGCAGCCCGGCACGGTGGCGACATGCCCTGGTGGCACCGGGCCACCGGGCGTGCCCGCATCTTCTACTCGTGGTCCTGACGTCTCCCGGAGGTTGCTCCGCCGCAGCCGACCACCGTGGGTCCCGGAAAACGTGACCATCACGGCCAGGTCCGGCGTATCAGGGGAGGAGCCTGCCCGATTCACGGGCCACCGTAAGGAGCCATGATCTCTCGCCCCATGGCAGCCCCAGCCCAGAGTCTCGGAGCCGACCTCTCGCCATCGTCGGTTGGTCCTAGTAGCTGAGCGCGGCGAGCCAGTTGTCTCGGCCCTGGCGAGTGAGGTCGAGGATGTGCCATACCGGACTGAGCAGGTCGATGCCTCGCTGGTCGATGTCGTCGGACATCCGGGGGTGCACCGAGTAGAAGTGGCGTACCGACCCATTGTCGTCGCGGGTGAACACTGACACCGTCGAGTCCTGGTTGCCTTCGGCGTCCTCGCTGCCCAGGTCGTATTTGAAGGTACTGGATCCGGCGCTGAGCAGACGCAGATTCGTCCACTTCCGGTTTCGGGCGTGCGCGCGGAGCGCTGGCGTGTCGGCCGCGGCGACGATCGCCAGGTCGACGTTCTGCGCGACGTGGTGGGCTACTCCGTTGAACCCATCGAGCCACATCGTGCACATGGGGCACGGCTCGGTCTGCTTCTTGCCATACATGAGGTGGTAGACGATCAAATCACGCCCGGGCCGAGTGAACAGTTCACCCAGGCGCACGGTCTGCGCCGGCGCGTCACCGGCCTGCAGATCAGCGGGGCCCTCCTCGAACACGTAGTCATCGACGACAGGGCCCAGCGGCAACCGGCGACGCAGGTCGGCGACGCGTTCACGATGGCGCATCAGCTCGATCTCGGCATGCCGCAGCTCCTCGCGGGCGCTGACGTATTCGGCCGACTCCTCAGTGAGATTGGTTTGGCGCATCGCTACCCCCGGCCTAGCTGCTGTCTGGTTGCCACCATCTGCTCTGGCGCACCATCGTGTGCCTGCGCACAGGGCTCGCCAGGCAGCGAAACGACGAGGACCTGGTCAGTGCACTCCTATGGATCAACCAAGATCCACTGGTCATGCCCCAACGGGCGAGTGCGGTACAGCAGCGGAGTACAGCCCCCGTAGCGACCGCAGCCGACCGGCAACGTCTCCAGGACCACGACTGACCAGCCGAGCGGACCCAGCGACCGTCCCGCCGGGTAGTTGCCATCGAGAGGGTCAGCCCGGGCCACAGACGTCCAGAAGGAACGGGGACTCACGGGGGAACGGCGGCTGCGAACGGGGCTCCCCGTCGTCGCCCGCACGTGGAGATCGACAGGCACGGTACCCAGCCGCGGCGAGCTGCGCTGCTCCGCTCAGAACCCGGGCGTGAAGCCGGCGGGCTGGTCGAGGTGGAACGCAGAGCCCAGAGCCGCCGGAGTCCACCCCCCGCGCAGGGCGAGCCGAATGGCCGCAGCAACGCCGGATGGCAATACGGGCTCGGCCTCACGACCGATCCAGTTGCTCGGATGCGGTTGGTTGGTGGTGACCAGGAGAGTTGTCCCTGGGGTGTCCGCACGTTCGACCGCGAACGTGCACGGCGACCAGGCCAAGCCCTGGAAATACGTCGGCCTGCCGCGCAGTCTCCAGCGGTAGGCCGTGCCGTCGACAACGATCCGTCGCGATCCCTTGCGGACCAGTGCCATGGCTCCCCCTTCGGCACCGAGGATGCCAGTGCTCTGACCGCCCAGGTCCGCCGGGTTGGCTGCGTCGGTGCTCGGACCGGCTGGATTCAGTGGGGGAACAATGTGAGCGGTGGCGGAGCCGATCAAACTAGGCTCCCAGCATGTCTGGTCCGACGTTGGTGATCGAGTTGGCGGAGCCGCTCTCCCCGGCTGCGCTGCGGGAGTTCCGCGCGCTGATGGTGGGGCTCTCCTCCCACTTCGACGAGAAGCGGCCCGGGTTCTTCGACGTCAACGTGCCCGCAGAGCGACTGGGCGTCGAGGACACGCGAGAGGAGGACTGGCGAAAGCCGTTCCCGCTTCCACTCCTCGGCAACACCTCCGCGGACGAGGAGCTCACGGCTCTGGTGGGATTCAATCCGCAGCGTGAGGACTGGCGTCGGCCCTTCCTGGTCTACCTGATGGGGCCGGGTGTCGGCGACGAGAGCATCTTCGAGGCTGAGCACGCGGACGAGCCCGAGGTGGAGGCCATCCTCGGCTTCAGGCCGACCCATGCCGTCAATGTCAGCGCCGGCTGCAATCGCGAGATCGACCACGTGGCCACGGCCCTGCTGACCGCCGCTGTCATGGACGTCATCGGGGGCGTGGCCAATGCGGAGCTGCTGGACGGACAGGCGTCGGTCGTCGCCGGTCTTCCGGGGGTGTTGGGGATCGCGGACGACGACTGGATGGCGCTGGGAACGGCGGAGTTCCTGCGGGCCTGGGTCGGGCACCCCGCCTTCCGGCTGGTCAAGTAGCCCAGGTAGATCCGCGGCGGACGTGGTGCTGCGACCGGGAAGTTTGCCGGGTTGCCTGATCATGCGGCGAGAGCGGGTAGGCCACCCCAGCGATGCCCTTCTCACTGCGGATGCGCGCCCGTTCGCGACGTTGTGCGACCAGGACGTCGGGGTGGCGGGCGTTGGCGTTGTGCCGGCGCAAGTATGCGTGCAGTGCGCCGGTCTGGCCCGAGTGGTTCGGGTGGTTGGAGTTCGCCAGGGTGAACTCCCGCAGCCCACGCCTTCGCGTGCTCTGTCCACTCCTGGGGGTACCGAGCTCCCACTCCAGGAAGAGCAGGGCGAAGGGCAGCCTCGGCCATGTGGTGATCTCCCCGGAGGCCTGCCTGCCCCACAGGGCTGCAGGAGGACAGCGACTTGCGGCCTCGTCGTAAGCCTTTTGGGCTGCTGCCCGGTCGCGCGCCTTGAATGGCAGCCATAGTGCTCCTCCCGGCGACCATCGCGGTCGCGGCACCGGCCGGGAGAAAAGTAGCGGCACCCGCCAGGAGAAAAATCGGCTGCGCCGACTGGCGGGCCCGCCCAGACTGGGCGGGCCCGTTCCCGTCCCCGCGAACCGAAGGAACACTTCCGCGTGCAGGCCGCCGTCACCGTCACTCCCGCCCAGGTTCCCGAACTGCTGCTCGGGCTCGCCACCGTGCGGCCCGTCTTCCTGTGGGGAGCGCCCGGGATCGGGAAGTCGTCGCTCGTGCGGAGGTTCGCCGAATCGCTCGGGCTGGAGTGCGTGAGTCTGCTCGGGACGCAGTTGGCGCCCGAGGACCTGATCGGGGTGCCGCAGATCCGTGACGGGCGGTCCGTGTTCTGCCCGCCCGAGGCCATCGCCCGCGACGAGCCGTACTGTCTCTTCCTCGACGAGCTCAACGCCGCGTCCCCCGACGTCCAGAAGGCCTTCTACTCGCTGATCCTGGACCGGCGCATCGGGTCCTACGAGCTGCCCGCCGGCTCGATCGTCATCGGCGCGGGGAACCGTGCCACCGACAACGCCCTCGCGCGGCCCATCGCTTCGGCGCTGGTGAACCGCCTCACCCATGTGCATCTCCAGGCGTCGTCGGCGGACTGGCTGGTATGGGCGGGCGAACACGGCATCCACCCCTGGGTGACGGACTACCTCACCGACCGCCCCGACCACCTCTGGTCGCAGCCGCCCAAGACCGAGGAGCCGTTCTCCACGCCCCGCTCCTGGCACATGCTCTCCGACGCCCTGCACTCCTTCGGTCCGGGCATCGACGAGGACACCCTCAAGGTCGTCGTCCACGGCACCCTCACGCCCGCACACGCCGTCTCCTTCTGCGGCTACGCCAAGATCGTGCGCCACACCTTCGGCATCGAGGCGATCCTCAAGGGCGACGCCTCCTGGCCGAACCGCCTTCAGGACCGGGACCTGCTCTACTACCTGGCCGAGGCGTTCCGGGGGCGGCTGGTGAAGGAGCTGCCGCGGCAGAAGGAACACGTGTCGCCGTCGATGCGGCAGACCGCCTACCGGGCCAAGTCGCTGCTCGTGCAGCTCGCCGAGATCTCCGTCGAGGTCGCGCAGACCGTCATCGCGGACGACACCGACGGGCAGCCGGTGCTGCCCTCCTGGTTCCTCGTCGAGGCCGCCCGCGACATGCCGCGGCTGGTGGAGGCCCGGCGATGAAGAAGGGAGCCGCGGGGCAGCAGGGCGGCAAGCCCGACCCGGCCACCGAGGCGTTCGCCGCCGGGCTCGCCATGGTCAAGCGGAACCCGGCCTTCGCCGCCGTCGAGGCCGAGTTCTGCCGGAGGGCCAAGTGCGCCGCCACGCCTGCCGGGGGACTTGCGGCCGTGGACTCCAACGGCGTCGTCCACGTCCACCCCACCCGGCGTGCCGAACCGGACGACTGGGCCTGGACCCTCGCGCACTGCCTGCTGCACCTCGGGTTCGGGCACGTGCCCGCGGCCAAGGACACACGGCGTGCACAGCCCGACCGCTTCGAGCGGGCCGCACGCTGCATGGTGGTCAACCGCTTCCTGCTCACCTTCCCGGTGGGCCGCCCTCCCGGCCACCTCCCCGAGACGTATCCGGGCGGCGACGAGGCGATGCTCGCCGCCCGCTGGCGCCGCGACGGCATCCCCGCCGCCTACGAGCGGTGCGGCACCGCGGGCGAGCACCCCGACCAGGTCCTGGTGCCCTGGCAGATGTGGAACACCGCCCCGCCCGACTGGGAGACCTCCTTCGCCCACGCGCTCACCCGCAGTGTCTCCGCCGCCATGGACGTGGCGGGCGGCCGTCGCGACCGCGTCACCGGCGAGCGCGTGCCCCAGCGGCCCTGGGACCGGGCCCTGAACTGGTTCGTCTCCTCGTACCCCCTGCTCGGCGGCCTGGCGGCCGGCCTCACGGTCGTCGCCGACGCCGAACTCGCCCGCACGCAGGACATCTCCATCGCCGCCGTCAGCTCCGTCGCGGGCGAGATCTACATCAATCCGCTGCGCACCTTCACCGACGAGGAGTGGCGCTTCATCCTGGCGCACGAGATGCTGCACGCCGCCCTGCGCCACGGCGAACGCCGCGGCGCCCGCGACCCGGTGCTCTTCAACGTCGCCGCCGACTTCGTCGTCAACGGCTGGCTGGTCCAGATGCGTGTCGGCGAGATGCCCGAGGGCCTGCTGTACGACCCCGACCTCAAGGACCTGTCGGTGGAGGAGGTCTACGACCGCATCGCCACCGACCTGCGCCGCCGTCGCCGACTGGCGACCCTGCGTGGCAAGGGCGCCGGCGACATCCTCGGCGAGCCGCTGCCGCACCCGGACGCCCGCCCCTACGCCGACCTGGACGACTTCTACCGGCGCGGCCTGGTGCAGGGCTTCGACCTGCACCAATACGGCGAGCGCGGTCTGCTGCCCGCAGGTCTCATCCAGGAGATCCGCGCCCTGGCCCACCCTCCCGTGCCGTGGGACGCGCGACTGGCCCGCTGGTTCGACGAGTACGTGCCCCGGCCCGAGCCCGTACGGTCCTATGCCCGCCCGGCCCGCCGGCAGGCGTCCACCCCCGACATCCCGCGCGCCGGACGGTACTTCCCGTCCGAGGAGACGCCCCGCTGCACCTTCGGTGTCGTCCTCGACACGTCCGGCTCGATGAACAGCGCCCTGCTCGGCAAGGCTCTCGGCGCGATCGCCTCGTACGCCGAGGCCCGTGACGTCCCGGCCGCCCGCGTCGTCTTCTGCGACGCGGCGGCCTACGACGCCGGGTACGTTCCCCCGGCGGAGATCGCCGGCCGGGTACGGGTCCGCGGGCGCGGCGGGACGGTGCTCCAGCCGGGCATCGACCTGATCCACCGTGCCGACGACTTCCCGGCGAACGCCCCGGTCCTGGTCATCACCGACGGATGGTGCGACACGCTGCGCATCCGCCGCGAGCACGCCTTCCTGATCCCGCAGGGCGCGTCACTGCCGTTCACGCCCCGCGGCCCGGTCTTCCGGCTGACGTGACGCGGGCGGCCTGTCCGTTCGGTTCAACGCGGGCGCCTCACCACACGGCCGCCACGAGCCGGAGGCGCAGCTGAGGGCGAAGGCGGACGTGTGGCCGCCCTGTTCGGCGAGCAGGCCGGCGGCCAGGGCCGCCACGCCCTGTCGGCCCGGACTCCTGTCTCTGCCCCCAGCCGCAAAGCAGCAGTCAGGCTTCGTCCCTCGCTACGGGACCATCGGGTCCGCAGCGTCCATCTGGTGCCTGGCTCTCCGCGTGGAGGAGGGGTCCCTGGAGGCAAACATGACCGTGCCGGCTCTCAAGCTGAGGAGGTTGACTCAGGCATCGCCCGGGGGAAGGCCTGTCGGTAGTCGCTCGGCGATACCCCGATCTGTTTGAGGAAGTGGTGGCGGAGGTTGTTGGCCGTGCCGAGGCCGCTCAGCTCCGCGACCTTCTCGACCGGGAGGTCTGTCGATTCCAGCAGTGTCTGGGCCCGTCCCAGGCGCTGGTTGAGGAGCCACTGAAGTGGAGTTGTCCCGGTGGTTGCCTGGAGCCGCCGGTAGAACGTCCGCGTGCTCATCGCGGCCCGCAGCGCCAAGTCCTCGACCGTCAGCGGTTGGTCCAGATGGGCCCGGGCCCAGTCGAGTACGGGACCCAGTCCCTTGTCGTCCCTGGTAGGCACGGACAGATCGATGAACTGCGCCTGGCCACCGGGCCGGTGAGCGGGCACCACCATCCGGCGGGCCAGCTGGTTGGCGACGTGCGCACCGAGGTCGCGACGCACCAGATGCAGGCAGAGGTCGAGGCCGGCAGTCAGCCCGGCGCTGGTGAGCACATCGCCGTCGTCCACGTACAGCACTGACTCGTCGACTTGCACCTTCGGGTAGCGCTCGGCCAGTTGAGCGGTGTGCATCCAGTGGGCTGTGGCGCGCCGTCCGTCGAGCAGCCCCGCCTCGGCGAGCGCGAAGGCGCCGGTACACAAGGAGACCATGCGGGCACCTGCGTCGTAGGCGCGGCGCAGGGCCGTGATCAGCGCCTGCGGCAGCGGTCTGCCCTCGTCAACGCAGGGGTCGGGCACCGAGGGCACGATGACCGTGTCGGCGTCGGCAAGGTCGTCGAGTCCGTAGGGGGACCGCAGAGCGAGCCCCGTGTCGGTCGGCGCACCGTCCTGTGCCCGCGCTCCGGTCCCGCACAGCCGCAGGTCGTACCAGGGGTTGGCCAGATCAGGCTGCGGCTTCCCGAAGACCGTGCAAGGGATGCTCAACTCGTACAGGTCCCAAGAGGGAACCCCGATCTCCTCGGTCACGACCACGGCGACGGAACCAGCACTCATGTCCCGAAGGGTATGGCAGGAATTTGGTGCAGGCCGTCACCGGTGTCACTGTTCCCGTTCGCCGCACGCTGCGAGTGTGGTCCGTAAGTGATCACCCCTACCTGCGGATGTACGAGGAGTTGTGTGATGAACGCTGATCGCCGGGCCGTGACTGTCGTCGGACTGGGCTCGATGGGCTCGGCGCTGGCCGCCGCGCTGCTGGACCGGGGCCACCCGACCACCGTGTGGAACCGCTCGCCGCACAAGGCCCAGCCGCTGGTCGACCGGGGAGCCCGCCTGGCCGCGACGGCCGAGGAGGCGATCGCGGCGAGCCCGCTCACCATCGCCTGCGTACTGGACTACCAGGCGCTGCACACCGTCCTCGCCCCCGTCGCCGACGCCCTGGCGGGCAAGACCCTGGTCAACCTCACCTCCGGCTCCCCGGAGCAGGCACACGAGGCCGTCGCGTGGGCCCAGTCCCATGGCGTTGACTACCTCGACGGCGCCATCATGACCACCCCGCCGGGCGTCGGCACCCCCGAGATGATGTTCCTGTACAGCGGTTCGTACGCCGTCTTCGAAGCCCACCGTCCCATCCTGGCGGCCCTGGGCGACCCCCTGCATTTGGGCACCGACGCCGGCCTGGCCTCTCTCTACGATGCCGCTTTGCTCGGCCTGATGTGGTCCACCATGACCGGCTGGCTGCACGGCACCGCGCTGGTCGGCGCGGAGAAGACACCGGCCACGGCCTTCACCCCCATCGCGATCCGCTGGCTGACCGCCGTGACGGGTTTCCTGACCACGTACGCGCCCCAGGTGGACGCCGGCCGCTACCCGGGCGACGACGCCACCGTCGACGTGCAGATAGCGGCCATCGACCATCTCATCCACGCCGCGGTGTCCCGGGGCATCGACAACACCCTGCCCGAGCTCCTGAAGGCGGCCATGGTGCGGGCAAAGGCAGCAGGCCACGGCTCCGACAGCTACGCAAGTGTGATCGAGGTCCTGAGGACCCGGGAGGGCGACAAGTGACCGCGACGCCAACAACCAACGCTCGCCCTACGTCGGACCCGATGTCTCCCGCTACCGCCGAGCCATGGCCGGACCTGCCTCCGTCAGCCGGTCCTCCACCAGATCGACCGGGCACACCTCGGCGGCCGGCCACGAGATCAGCTGTTCCTCATCCGCCCGCGGGGACGTCCGAAACCGCCGGAAGCGCCCCCGCGGCCAGTGGCTCGTCACGCAGCCTTGGCCGGGTAATCGACTGGCTGCTCTTGGAGTCAACGCAGCAGGGCACGGCGGAGCGTCACGCCGTGGCGTGTGCGGCTACTTCGGGCGGGACGCCGCGGCAAGCGTTGGTGACCAGGCCTGCGAGGGCCATCCCCCAGGTCCACCGAACAGGCAATCCGACAAACTCAAGGACGGTGACCACCACACCCGCTCCGAGTGGCATCCCGCTATTGCCGCCTATATTGCCGCCTACATCCGGCGGCGCAATGCCCGTGCCGAACCGAGGTCGAACTTCGCGCCCAACTCATCCGTTCCTGGCCCGATCACCGGGCCAGGGCTGCGTGACGAGCCACTGGTTTGCGGCTGGAGTCAGAGAGAGGAGTCCGGGGCCCTGTCCGGTGATCAGGCCCGTGCCCGGCAACGCCATGGCCTCCCCTGCGCGCGAGCGGAGCGACGCATTTCGCGAGGGCGAAGGCTACGATGAGATGCGGGCCACCGCCATGCCGACCAGCGCGATGACGGCCGCATCCCGTTCCCCAACTCCTTGGCGAGCGCGCTGACACCAGTGTTGGCAGTGCTCCCGGACCGTGCCATGCGTCCGACGCGTGCCGCGCCCGGGCGTCAGGCCCGGGCGGCGGCGAACGGGACGAAGGTGCTCCAGGAGGTGGGGGAGAGGGCGAGTCGGGGGCCCTCGGTGTCCTTGGAGTCGCGGACGTGGACGGTGTCGGGGCAGGTGGCGACCTCGACGCAGGAGTCGCCGTCGCCGCCGCTATAGCTGGACTTGTGCCAGGAGAGGGCGACTTCGACGCAAGAGTCGCCGGAGCTGCCGCTGTAGCTGCTCTTGAACCAGGCCAGTTCTGTGGTGCTCATACCGCTCCTCGCATCTGCCGCAACAGGCTCAGGGAGTCCTCCAGGGTAAGAGCCTGTGACCGCATCCTGGCATACCGCATCTGGAGCATGCTGACCACTTTCGGGTCGGAGATGAACTGGCCGCTCTCCTGCCCTTCGCAGTAGCCCAACCACCGGTTCTCCGGCGTTTCGAGAAGCTGCATGGGACCGTCCATCCCGGCATGGTTCTCCCGCACCACCGGCATGATCTGCACCTCGATGTTGCGCAGTTCGGCGAGGCCCAGGATGTGGTCGATGAGCTCCAGCGTGACCTGCCTCCCGCCCGCACGCCGCAGAAGCAGATGCTCCTCCAGAATGAAGCTGTACGCCGTGTTGGGTCGGTCCCGCAGCAACCGCTGGCGGTCCGTCCGTGCGGCCAGCCGCGACTCGATCTGCTCGTCCCCCAACGGCGGAAGCCGGTCGGCGAACAGCGTTCTCGCGTACGCTTCCGTCTGTAACAGCCCCGGAATCAACCGGCACTCGTACGTGTAGAGGCTCACCGCCTCCGCCTCCAGGCTCGCCCACTGCCGGAACCAGCTCGCCAGTCCCGGCCGCCTGGACAGATGCCGTGCCGCGCCCCTGATCGTGCCGAACGCGTCCAGCACCTCTTCCGCCCGGTCGACGAAGGCCGCCGGGGGGAATCGCCTGCCCTGTTCGATCGAGGCGACCGTGGGCAGCGAGTACCGCACCCGTGGCGCGAACTCCTCCTGCGTCAGGCGCGCCCGCTTCCGGAAGGCCTTGACCACCTCCCCGAAGGACTTCAGGCTGTCCGAGACCTCCGGCTCCCCGCCCGAACCGCTGCCTGTCGTCTCCGCCGTCATCTACGGCCACCTCCCGCGCGTACCTGTGCTGAGCAACCCCGCAACACGCCCATGGTCACGGGCAGTTACCCGTACTGTCCACCGCGGGTACCCGTACGCTGACTCAGCGTACGGGCTGCTGATCTGGGGCAATGCGGCCGCAGCCCACCACGGTGGGCCTATGCGACCACCCATGAGCGAGCAACTGCCGGTCACCGTACGTTCGTTCGCCCAGTGCTTCAGCTCCACCGCGCTCGGCGCACGCCTCGCCCGTCATCTGGCTGTCCATCAACTGCACGCCTGAAGTTTTCCGCACGGCAGCGGCGCGTCCGACACCGCCGCGCTGATCGTCGCCGAACTGGCCGCGAACGCCGTGACACACGGGCGCGTGCCGGGCCGGGACTTCGAACTGAGGCTCACCCGCTTGCCCGGCACCCTGCGTATCGAGGTCTCGGACACGCGGGGTGAGCGGCGGCCGCCCGTTCCGGGCGGGCTGGCCGCGCCGGCGGCCGTCGCGGACGGAGGGCGGGGGCTGCTGCTGGTGGAGAGCCTGGCCGACCGGTGGGCGGTCCTCGACCGGGTGCCCGTCGGGAAGACCGTCCGGGCCGAGCTGGACCTGCCACCGCACTGACCCCGTTCCCCGCCCATCAGGCCTCAGGTGGGGCGGCAGAGCAGCGGCTTCGCCAGTTCGGCGCAGGGGCGGTGGCCCTGGGCGCGGAGGATGTCCTTGCCGACCTCGTTCGCCAGGTAGCGCAGGAACCCGGCGGCGATCGAGTCGGCGGGCGGCTCCCCGTAGGTGTAGGCGAACTCGGTCTGCCAGTACGGATACGCGCCGTCGTCGGCGCCCTCCAGCGTGGCCGCGTAGCCGTCGATCCGTACCCGCTGGAGGTCGTCGCGGGTGAGGGTGGCGCCGACCTCGCTGTGGCCGAGCGCGCCTCGGGTCGCGGCCACGGTGTCCAGGAGGGTTCCGGTGTCGCCGACCTCGCAGCGGCCCGGCGTGCTCCCGTCCAGGGCCGCACAGTCGCCCTGCGTGACCTCCATCAGCTCCTTGCCGCCGAGGACCTGCTGGACGAGCGTGGAGCGGGTGCCGGAGCCGGGGTTGCGGCTGACGAGCTGGACGGGCAGGTCGTTGCCGCCCACCTGGAGCCAGTTGGTGATCTTTCCCGTGTAGATCTCCCTGACCTGCTTCAGGGACAGGTCCTGGACTCCGGCCTTCTTGTCGACGACCAGCGTGAACAGGGACAACGCCACGGGCCTGGGCAGCAGTTGGGGACGGCGGACGCTCTTGGCCCCGTCGGTGAACGCCAGCCGGTCGGGCAGGCCCGTGCTGCGCTGCTGCCCCATCTTCCTGCCCGCAGCGGCGAGCGCGTCGAGTCCGGCGACGCTGCCCTTGAACGAGTTCTCGGTGATGGGGATACGCGCGTCGGGACACGTCTTCTCGTACTGCTTCGCGGCCTCGCGGACCACAGGGGCGAACGCGGTGGAGCCCGAGAGGACCAGCGTCCCCTTGGCGCAGTCCAGCGGTGCGGCCCGGACCTCGTCCCTGGTGAACGTGGTCAGGGACTGGGCGGCGGCCACGAGGACCAGCAGGGCGATGAACATCATCACCGGCTTCGAGGCGAGTACATGGCTCGCGGTCTTCCGGATCGACCCGCCGTGCACGCCGCCCTTGATACCGGCGACGACCACGGGATCGGGGAACTCAGGAGCGGTGAACTCCGCTTCGCGTTCCAGGACCGTCAGCACCTTGTAGTGGGTGCCGCGGTTCAGGGCGACCTTCGGGAGGGTGATGCGGCCGTCGATCACCTCCAGGCCGGGGGCCGCCTCGGCGGGGGCTCCCTCGCGGGGCGTGTTCACGAACGAGCGGCGCAGGTAGTCGTGGCTCATCTCGGTCACGACCATGCCGACGACGCGGCGGCCGGGGAAGCGGACCTCGATGCCGACGTCGGTGGAGCCCTGGGAGACGTAGTCGTCGGAGTCGATCAGGGTCCAGCCGCTGTTCTCGATGCGCAGCAGCGCGAACGAGGGGTCGCGCAGCGAGGCGTCGTCCCGCTGCATCTGCCGCAGCACTCCGGCGTGCGGGGCCTCGGCGGCGTCCGGTGCGGTGGTGTCCATCTGGATCCGGTAGCCGAGCCGCTTGCGGCCGACGAGCGCGAACTCCCAGGCGGCGGCGGCCAAGGGGATGGCCAGACCGAGGATGGCGATCGTCGACTCCCAGGGAAAACCGTCCACCGCCGACTCCCGTGCTGACCGAATACAGATGTGCGCCAAAATTACGAGCGCGTCAGCGGGAGCTACGACGGCTGCCACGAGTGTTAGGACGGCATTCACCGGTCCGTCGCCAGGGGCGGTGGGTGTTCACGCGGCGTTGGCGGTACGCGGGGTGGCGGGCAGATCAACGCTGTGGCCGACGCCGGGCTCTCACCGGCACATCTGGACTTCCACTGCCTGGCCGACGCGAGG
The DNA here is from genome assembly GCF_044390825.1 of Streptomyces sp. NPDC018833. Classification (NCBI taxonomy): domain Bacteria; kingdom Bacillati; phylum Actinomycetota; class Actinomycetes; order Kitasatosporales; family Streptomycetaceae; genus Streptomyces; species Streptomyces sp. NPDC018833. The sequence goes on from NZ_JBIRZM010000032.1 coordinate 20,690, forward strand.
GACCGTAGGCGTACACATCCGCCGTCCCCGGCGCCTCGTACACCACCGGGACGGTTCTCAGGGGTCGGTGGCGGCCGCTGAGCCGGGCCTGAATAGGGTCACCGTTCGTGACGAAGATCAATCTCGCCCGAACGGCGACCACGACAGCAGCCGCCCTCGCCCTCCTCGGCGCCACTGCGCCGGTGCCCGCGCTCGCGGACGGCGGCACGTCCGCTCCGGCGGTGACGACCGCTGCCCTCTTCAACGACCCCACCAGCCCCGACCCCGCACGGAGGGACGCGATACCCAACCACCTCGCCCGGCTCATCGACGGCGCGGTGCCAGGGTCCGACATCAAGATCTCCACGTACGTGTTCGGCTCCAAAGTGGTGGTGGAGCGGCTCAACGCGGCGCACCTGCGCGGCGTGAACGTCCAAGTTCTCCTGGACAGTGCGACCCGCCGGCACTGGGAGGGCGGTCCGATGTACGACCTGCTCGCCGCCGGGCTCGCGAACAAGCCGGCCGGCTCGGGAGACTCCTGGGTGAGGCTGTGCGCCGACAAGCAGGCGTGCCTGGCGAAGGACCCGAACCCGGCGGACGGCTGGCCCAGCGTCAACCACAACAAGTTCTACCTGTTCTCCCGGACCACGGGCAGCGCCACCGCCACCGTGCCGGTGGACAACGTGGTCGTGCAGTCCTCCGCGAACATGACCACCTGGGACCGGCAGAAGTCCTGGAACGACGCCCTGACGGTGGCCGACAACCCGGTCCTGTACGGTGCCTACGCCGCCTACTTCGGGCGTCAGGTCGAGGCGCAGGCGGACCCGTCCAAGCAGGTCTCCGACGTGCTGATGGACACCCAGGCAGGCCGGGCCAAGGCCTATTTCTTCCCCCGGGCGACCACGGACGTCATCGTCAACATCCTCAGCACGGTGGACAACCCGGTTGACGGGAAGCCGGCCTGCCACGGCAACGACCCCGGCTACGGCACCACCGACGGGCGCACGGTGATCCGCGTCGCGATGCACGGGATCACCCGTCCGGAGGTCGCGCAGAAGCTGTGGGAGCTGGACGACGCGGGCTGCTACGTGGACATCGTGTACCGCGACCTCGACGCGTCGGGGACCGCGGTGGAGGAGATCCTCAACACGCCCACCCGGTACGGCGGCGTCGCCCTGCACAAGCTGGACGACGCGGCGGGCGGCACGCACACCGCCACCCACACCAAGTACCTGCTCGTCGAGGGCACCTACAAGGGCTTGAAGAACCAGAAGATCGTGTTCACCGGCAGCCACACCTACACCAAGTCGGCCCTGGTCGGTAACGACGAGGCGCTCTTGAAGTGGGACGACTCCACGGACTCTGGGCACCCCACCGCCTCGGTGTACGACGCCTACCGGGACAACTTCCGCACCCAGCGCGCGGTCTCGGACGCGCAGAACACGCAGCCGTAGCCGTAGCCGTGACGGGCGGGCGCACGACGTCGTTGAAGGTGGTGGTCAAGCGAAGGCCACGGGGACCTCGGGGGATCCATCTCCCCCGGGTCTCGTGCTTCCGGGAGGCCCGGCCTCCCGCACTTCCGGCGGCGCCTCGTGTGCTTCCGCCGGGGGCATGCGCGGGCCGATCACCTTGTACAGGCGGGCGTGGACGCACGGCCGAGGGCTCGGTGGCGCTGTTCCACCACGCGGTGACATGGCTGCGCCAGGGAGGACGACCTCGTCCGCCCGTCCCATGCCAGGGACCTGGCCGACTGCTCCATGATCAAAGAAACGGCCTAGAAGACTGCTGAAAATCTTTTGCGTTCTGGCCCCGGCTCGGTGGAGTTGGGGCCAGTCTTGTAGGCATGCAGGGGGAATGGGCCGGGGAGATGGTCGGGCCGGATGTGTGGGAGACGTGCCG
>NZ_JBIRZM010000033.1:0-19641 GCF_044390825.1 Streptomyces sp. NPDC018833
CCCGGAGAGCCGGACGGCCACTCCTGCGGAGCCACTGAAGGCAAGACCCCATAAGCCACATCCGGCCCTCCCGGGCCATCCAACAACTTACGGAGACCCCATGGCTGAACCGCTGTCCGCCGACCAACTGCTCGCAGCCTTGCGGAACGAAGGGCTGCGCGTGGTGGAGTACCGCAGCTGGCGCACCCACAACCGCAACCATGTGGGCCCGTGGGCCCCGGTGCACGGCGTGATGGTCCACCACACCGTCACGTCGGGCACCGACTCCTCGGTGGAGCTCTGCTACAACGGCTACACCAACCTGCCCGGACCGCTGTGCCACGGCGTCATCGCCAAGGACGGCACGGTCTACCTCGTGGGCAACGGCCGGGCGAACCACGCCGGCCTGGGCGACGACGACGTCCTGCGCGCCGTGATCGCGGAGAGCGCGCTGCCTCCCGACGACGAGGCGAACACCGACGGCAATCGTCACTTCTACGGCTTCGAGTGCATCAACCTCGGCGACGGCAAGGACCCGTGGCCCGCCGCCCAGCTCGAGGCGATCGAGAAGGCCGCCGCCGCGATCTGCCGCGCGCACGGCTGGACCCACCGCAGCGTGATCGGACACCTCGAGTGGCAGCCGGGGAAGGTCGACCCGCGCGGTTTCACGATGGGCTCGATGCGCGAACGCATCGCCGACCGTCTCGCATCCGCCCCGCCGTCCGAGGAGGAAGACGTGCCCGACAACTGGAATCTCGCCTCCGACACCGACACGACGCTGCCCCCGGGCGACTGGACCCCCGTCCCCGTCGGCTCGGCGGACCTGCTCACATCCGCCGTGCGCTACACCGGCGCGATGCACCTGACGGTGACGGCCCCCGCGGGCGGTACGCTCCAGGGCCGCTTCTTCCACCTGCGTCCCAACGGCTCACGCTGGACCGGCCCGATCGTGGAACGCCTGACCACGGCCGGCTCCAGCTTTCCGGACTTCCCGCACGGCGGCTCGGTCGCCGCGGACGAGAGGGTCCGCTTCGAGGTGGTCTACTACCCGGCCTCACCGACGGACTCCACACCGGCAGTCATCACGTCGGCGCAGGTGCGCGGCCTGTCCTGGACGTGACACGTCTCCGTCGCCGCGCCCGGGGCCCCGATCACGTCGGAATCACGCCATGGCTCCCCGGCCGGGGACCGGTCTGCATGGCTGAAGAGCACGGCGCGCAGGCCGGAGAGCGAACGATGCTTCGGCCGTCAGGCGAGCGCATCGATGCTTTCACGACCAGCGCTCGAGCCGGCGCGCCGTAGACAGTCATCGCTCGCAGCTGTCCCTGGCTGATGGACCGTATCGGAGGGCAGGCCGGCCGAGGCGGAGGAGGAGTTGACCGAGCGTGCGGCGGCCGTCGTCCCGCGGGTGCGGAAGGCATCCGACGGCACGGCCGCTCACGCATCGCTCACGCACGGGGCCGAGAAAGAGATCAGCCCCAGGCCAGAAAGCTTCTGACCTGGGGCTGAGTGGTAGGCCGTGTGGGACTCGAACCCACAACCAACGGATTAAAAGGCCGCTGGGGATCGTGATGGACTGTGCTGCCAGGGCGCACCGGATCTCATTTTCCCAGATCAGAGCACATATCGCGGTCCAACGTCGAACGTTCCGGATTGCACCGTCCATAGGCGTCCGCGCTCCCATTGCGCTCCCCTGGTCGCCTCCCGTAACGCTCCAGTCCCGGACAGCGACCCCAGCTGCCTGCCCGCAGCGGTTTTGTCGGCATCGCACAACGCGAGCCGCAGGTCTCGGGGCCTCCGCTTCAGTGTCCAAGAAAGTCATCCGCCACCACACGGTGGGACCGCGACACCATCCTCGCCGAGCACGCCTCACAGCTGCGCACCGTCGACACCTTCCGAGCGGTGAAGACCATCGCGGTTGGCCTTCGCCACGACGCCCGCGCGGCCGCTTGCCCGGCTCTTGTCAGTCCGGACCCCTATGGTAATAAGTGAAGATTCTGTAACCGGGGGAAGGTTGGGGCGTAATGGCCACGACGGGCTGGAGTGGCCTTTCAGATGTGGTCCGACGCGGCAAACTGCGGCGTCGGGTCTCCGGCGTGGGCGTCCGCAAGTTCGGGGCTACCCGATTCGACATGGAATTGCTGGAGGCCGTCGACGCCGCCAGCGCACGGGAAGTGCCGCTGGCCTTGGTAATCCCCCTTCCAGCCGCCGATACACCGATCGCGCTCGGCGCCGCCAGCCTGGTGGCGCAGATCGTTCGAACCAGCGGTCTCGATGTGACCGCGACGGTGGTCTCCAAGCGGCTATCGCAGCGTGCCGCATACGACCGTCTGTACATCGACAGTCAGCGGCTGGCCGATTTCATCCCGCGGGCTCGGCTCACGACAGACGGCGAGGTCGAGGTCGTCGGCGGTCCCGTTCGTGACCGGGTCGGTCGGCTGGTTCTCACTTCGGACATAGACCGGGTGAGCGGCCGTGGAGCGTTGGTAATCGATGGGACGGCGGCTGATGTGGGTGATCTGGAGCCGCGTCTGCGCCAGTGCCGTGACCTGGTCTACATCACCGACACACCGTTCGACTCGAATCTGGACGCCATCCGCGAGGCGGGCGGTGTCGTGTGGGCGTTCGACCCACCATCGTTCACGGACCTGGCGGCTCCCTTCAATCCGAGTGAGGCGACGGGTGAGTTCGCGGCTTCCTCGGAGTTGCTACATGCCACCGCTATAGCCGCGCGTGTCGTGCGAGCGCCGGAGGCCGTGACATCGCTAGATCAGGCATTGAGTGGCACGTGGAAGGCTCTGGGACGGCTCGCCGCCGTGACCGGCGGGTCGGAGAACCTCGCGATGACGCATGCGGTTCGCTGGGCGTGGGGAGTCCTGTCCACATTCAGCCTGTCAGTCACCACTCCCTCCTCCTACGACGCGTGTGTTCGACGAGGACCGTTCTCTGTCTTGCTGGGGGATGCCACCAGCCACGCTCGGGCGGTATCCCGCCAGAGCGCGGGGCCGACCCGGGATGCCTGGGCGGTGGTCGCCGACGGGTTCGCCGACATCTACGAGGCCGCTCTGGAACGGCCGAAGTTCGCTCTCGTACAGGACTGGGTCCGTGAGGAGGCCGGGGAGCGTGGGACCGGGATGGTCGTCACGCGCAACCAGTCCGCGGTGGCGGCACTGACGACCGACTTGAACGAGTCGCCACTAGTTCCGCACGGCTGGGCGGAGCGGATCCGAGTGGTTTCCGTCCGTGACCTCGCCTGCGGGCGGGTCTCCGGTCTGCCAGTGGCGTCGATGCTGATCACGGGTCCAGTGCCGCGAGCTTATGCCAGTTTGCTGGCCGCTCCCGCTGCGACGAGGCTGCTGGTCACAGCCGCTGGGGAATGGGAGGCCGGGCGGGCGGCACGGCAAGCGCGAACCACGTTCCTGGCACTGGCCGAGCTGCGCGCCAAGACCGCGACGGAGAGCGCCGTCCGGCTCGGGACCCACCCGATCGTGGTACGTCCTGCCGCCCCGGACATCGTCGTCCGGTTGGACACCACCGTAGTCAAGGGCGCCGACGTGGCGCGGGGAGTGAACGACTCGCCGTGGGAGCCGTTCGGTCTCGACGTCCTGAAGGTCCTGGCCAGGACCGGGGCGGTCGGTTCCGACGCGGCGGAGACCCCGCCGCCGGCGCGTGGCGGTGACGGTGACTCCTCGGCCCGAGTCGACGCGATCACCGTGGAGTTCGCCGACGGCCGCGCGATGCTGATGGACCCCAACGACGTGGTCTATCGCAAGAGGCAGAAGAACACACGCCAGGTCGCGGCCAAGTCCCTTCAGGCCGGCGATGTCGTCGCGCTCGTCGATGCCGCCGCCCGCAGGAACCTGTTCGACTCGATCATCGACGTGCTGTCGGAACTGCCCACGTACGCGCCGCTCGCCGCGCTGATCGCGTTCTGGCACGAGCGGGTCGCACGCGTCTCCTATAGCGGCTGGACCTATCGGGAGATACTCGCGGCGATGCGACGCAACGCCGATCCGACGACGATCACGAGCGAGCAGACCATCGGGACGTGGGTCCGCGGGAACTCCGAGGGCCCGGAGGACGCGGCTGACGTCAGACGCTTCGCGGAGGCGGTCGGCGACACCGAGTTGCTCCGCCGCGCGGGCCCGGTGGGCAAAGCGCTGTGCACGAGCCGCACCATCCACCGGACGGTCGGGCGCTGGCTGTCCGGACAGATCACCGGCGCGCGCATGGACGACCGCGACGCGCTGATCGACCCGGCCCTCGGGATCCACGTCGCCGACCTCCTCGAGGCCGTGACCTTGCACCGGGTCACGGCCGTCGAGGCCAAGCTGGCGCGCGTGCCAGCCAGCGCGATCGGCGTCCTGATAGAGCAATCCGCCATCCCGGGCCTGGCGGCCCCTCCACTAGCGAGGGGAGACCGCGCGCTCATCTAAGCAATCGAGCTCGGCGTATGTGGCCTGACCCCACCCCACGCCTCCGGGCGGGCGACGACTTCCGCGTCCGAGGCACCTTCCATGTCCTTCGTATCACTTGGGACGGAGCGAGAGACGATGGCCACCACACCGGCGGCACCCGCAGACGGCACCACTGCTGTGAACTTCGAGGCGAAGATCCGCGACGCACTGCTCGCCTCGCTCGAACGGCACATCCTCACCGAGGCGGCTGGCGGACAATTGCCCGCCCGAGTTCGCCTCACGGACGCGCAGAGGCGCGCGATTTGGCTTGGACAGCTGTCCAGCGAACCGCAGTTGACCGTCGATCGCGCCAAGGGCCTCAGCGGCGATCGCCTGGTCCCGGCGGCGCAGGGCTTCTCATTCCGGCTCGCCGGGTCGGCTCCCGCCGAGATCGACGTCGAGGTCAGCTTCGCGGTTTACATCGCGCTGCACGCCTCCCAGGCCGAGCAGCGCGCGTTCACACACGCGGTCACGGACAACCTCGACACCTCTGCGGCCGCCAAGGCCGTCGCCCAGGTCGGCGGGAAGACACCCGGCCGCCAACTGGCCGCAGTGTGGATGAAGGTGCCTGTCGGACCGGTCAACGTGCGCGTGGAGGTCCACGACGGGGCGCGCGGGTCGACACGCTTCGGCGCCCAGGCCATCGCGGACGCGATCCGAGCCGCTGTGCGTCCGGCCGCGGGTAGCGAGCCCTTTCGCCCCCGGCGCACGGCATCACCAGCCGGATCCCTGCCGCGCGACCCCGATATGGCCGACGACGCGGCATGGGCGTCGTACTGCGCCAACAACCTGATCGCTGCGGCCGACGCCGCCCTCCCCCAGTTCGCCGCCGCACTCGACGTCGATGTCTTGACGACCGAGGCAGGACGCGACGTTCTGATCACTCTCGTGAACACCACTCCGCCCGAGGATGCCCAGTTCGCCGACCAGGCGCGCACCATCCCCTTTGGCCGGAAGCACCTGGACACTCGGCTGTACGAAGCCAGAGTCGCGGCGCGCACCGACACAGCCCTGGCCCCATACACCCTGGAACAGGTGGCGAACTCCCACCGCTACGACCGCACCGTGCCTGCCTTCGGGCAGGCCTCGCCGGTGGTCGCGGCAACCGACACCGCTACCGGTGTGACGACGTTCGAAACCGGTTATGGGGCGACTGCCCTGACCCAGCGCCCCCACCCCCGGGCAAGCTCTGGCAAGGGCGAGACCATCGACGCCAGGTTCGACGCTGTGATCGCCGACCCGGTCGGGGCGGTCACAGCGATCGTCGACGCCCACGCCGCGTGGGTGGCCGAGCACTGGTCGGACGCCGCCCTGGCAGCGCGCGCGACAGCTCGAGGCTGGAGCGACGAAGCCATCGCGGAGGCCAAGAGGGATGCTGACACCGCCAGGGACGAGGTTGAGTGGATCCGCGCCGGCGTCCGCACCATCGAGCGCGACGACGTGCTGCGTGAAGCCTTCGTCCTCGCCAACCGGGCCATGAAGATGGTAGGCGCGAGCAAGGGTTACGACTCGTGGCGCCTGTTCCAGATCGCCTGGATGGCCGGCTGTCTGCCGGCCGTCGCGGACCCAGAAGCCGACCCCAGCGTGCAGATCGAGACCGTGCAGACCGGTGGCGGTAAGTCCGAGGCCTACCTCGGTGTCATGCTCCTTCACCTGTTTCACGCCCGCCTCACAGGAGGGACGGCCGGCGTGAACGTCTGGGCGCGTTTCCCTTTGCGACTGCTGTCCACGCAGCAGACGGCTCGCTTCGCCGAAGCCGTTTTCGCGGCCGAGGTCCTGCGCCGACGCGATCCGCGGATCAGCGCCGGAGATCCGTTCGGCGTCGGCTTCTTCGTCGGTAGCACCAACACGCCCAACCGCATCTATGCGGCCAACAGTCCGTTCTCGAACGGCGTCGACCCGCACTCGCCGGATCTCGCCGAACGCTGCCGCGTCCTCGAGCACTGCCCCGCTTGCGACCCGTCCGGCAGCGGCCGGAAGGTCCTCGTCCAGTTCGACGAGGCCAGTTGGACCATGCGACACACATGCCAGAACCCCGCGTGTCCGCTCTCCGGAGTATTGCCGATCTGGGTCGTCGACGACGACATCTACCGAAACGCCCCCTCCGTACTAGTCGGCACCGTCGACCGGCTCGCTCAGATCGCCCAGAACAAGGCGTTCCAGATCATCTTCGGCCAGACGCAGTCCCGATGCCCTCGCCACGGATATACAGCAGACCCGACTTACTGTGCCGTCTTCGGCTGCAAGGCCCCGCGGGTGCCGATCCCGCCCGGGTTCGGGTCCCTGCGCTGCGAGATCGCCGACGAGCTGCACCTCCTGGAGGAGAGTCTGGGCGCCCTCGATGGCATGTACGAGACGCTCCTGCAACAGATCGGTGCCAGGCTCGGCAACCGGCCCCTCCACATCGTGGCCGCGACCGCCACCCTTGAGGGCTACGAGAACCAGGTGCGCCATCTCTACCAGCGCTCCGCCCGCCGCTTCCCCGCCCCCGGTCCTGACGCCGGCGAGACGTTCTTCTCCTACACCGATCCGGAGGATCCCTTGCGCCGCTACGTCGGCGTGCGGCCTCGCGGGATCACCATGGTCACCGCCGCCGCAGAGGTGACCCGCATGTACGCCGCATGGCTCGAGCGATCCATCGCGAACCCCGCCTCAGCGGCCGCCGACGCCGGGCTCGACCACACGGAGCCACACGTCCTCGCCGTAGTGGACAAGGCTCTACGCGACGACTACGAGGTCCTGCTCGGGTACTGCCTACGCAATGAGGATCTCTCCTCATACACGCGCGACGATCGCGTCAGGGCCCTGATCGAGACCAGCGACAACCTCGCGATCATCTCCGGCAGCGCCGAGCCCGCCGCTGTCCGCGAAGCGGCCCGCCGACTCGATGCTCCACCGGAGGACCCCAGCCGCCGCATCCGGCTCATCGCCGCCACGAGGGCGATCGGCCACGGCTTCGACTCGCCGCGTCTCGGCGTCATGGTCCTCATGGGCACGCCCACCCAGGCGACAGAAGTCATCCAGGCCACGGCCCGGGTCGGACGCAAGCACCCCGGCTTGATCGTGCACATCTTCAATCCGTCACGAGACCGCGATGCGTCTGTCTTCCGCTATTACACGGCGTGGATCACCTACCTCGACCGGCTCGTACACAAGGTACCGGTCAACCGCGAGTCGCTGCCCGTGCTGCGCAGGGTGCTCTCTGGGGCTCTCATGGCCTGGACCCTCCAGGTCTACGAGGTCCCATGGAGCACGTCGGGCAAAGGCCGGTACGCGCTCAGCAAGTCCGACCAGTTCCGCAAGGCCCTCGACGCGGGATTCCTCGATCGGACTCGCCTGATCGAGGATCTGTCGGCCGGCCTCGGCCTCAACCCGGCTAACCACTACCACGACATGCACCGCGCGGAGGTCGTGCGATACGTGGACGAGATGATGTCCGTCCTGGCCGTGTCTGGGGACTCCAACACGAGGACGGCCGACCTCCTGGACCCATCGGTTCCGCGCTCACTGCGCGACATCGAGGCACCGATCACTATCCATGGAAACGTGTGAGGAGCGCTCTATGACCTACGAGACGTTGAACCGCACCGCCACCCAGGCGCTTTGGAACCACATGCCGGGCCAGCCGTACAACTGGGACAACCAGGTTTCCGTCATCGGCGAGCCGCCCCGACACGCCTCGCCACTCGATGTCCCGGAAGCATGGCTCGCTCCTCAGTTGAAGAGGCTTATCCGGCCCTTCGCCCAGCAGCATTCCGGAATCCCGAACGCCGGTCCAGAACTCGACATCATCGAACGTGGGCAATACAGCATCGTCGAGGCCCATGACCTGCAGGCTTCACGATTCCCAAACACGTTCATCTGCCGCGAGTGCGGACACCTAAGCACCGTCAAACCCACCAGCCAGACGCCGACTTGCCCCTCCGGACACGGCCTCAAGCCCCAGTTCCAGTTCGCCGAGGCGCACAACTGCGGCCTGCTTCGCGAGATCCGGGCCCCCAAATGCGCCAACAACTGTTCCGGGCCGATGCTCCTGCGGAACTGGCGTGTGCTGGACACACGCCAGTGGGTGTGGCGATGCGGCAAGTGCGGCACGCGCGCGGAGCGACGTGTCGTCTACTGCCCCGATTGCAAGACTAGTCCCACGTCCGTGTTGCGCGTACCTCAAACCTCCCTCCACTATCCGCAGTCCTTGACCGTGATCAATCCGCCCACACGCTCTGAGTACACCGGCATGAAGGGCGACGCGATCGGCGCCGCCGCCGTCGGACAACTCATCGGAGCGGTCGCCCCCGGCCTCGACGCGCTCCGCGCTGCGACCAGCGGAGGCGGTAGTGACGACAAACTGGCGCAGGCCAAGGCGACCTGCGAGGCACTCGGGATCCACCCCGACGATCCTTTGTACGAGTCGATGATGGACAAGGCGCGTCAGGCCTCCGCGTCCGTAGGTGGATGGCAAAAGGAGGTCGAGGCTCTGGCGCTTCCCCCAGAAGCTCTGGAGGTCATCGGCGACGAGGTGTTCTCCCTCACCCGTGCCACAGCGGCGCCGTCGCTCGACGTGGATGGCCTGCTGCGGAACCCTCCGTCGGCCGACCTGATCCCCACCTATGGCGAATACCCCGCGTTGTTCGACCGCTACAAACTTGCCGACGTTACCCTGCTGCGCGAACTTCCGATCGCGAACGTCGTCGCTGGCTACACGCGGATCTCGGCCCACGCCGTCCAACAGACACGGACCGGCGACAAGGGCACTTGGTTCAAGTTCTTCCCGGCGTCCAACAGCAAGTACCCCATGTACGGCAAGCGGACCGAGACAGAGGGTTTGCTCGTCCGCGTCAAGCCGCTGGAAGTCATCCGCTGGCTCGTCGACTCCGGCGTCGTTCCCGACCCCGAGGTCACGGACGAGTCGAACGCGTACAAGTGGCTGCTGCGGGTCCGAGAACCAGTCGTCGACATGTTCAACGCCCCGGAGCAGCGGATCACCCGCAGCGTCCTCGGGCTGGTCCACTCGATGTCCCACCGGTTCATGAAGGCCATCGCAGCCCGCTGCGGACTTAATATCGACTCGCTCGCCGAGTACCTCTTCCCGTCCGCACTGGCGTTCCTTGTCTACGCCAACACCCGCAGCGACTTCACGTTGGGCGGCATCGAGCACGTGTATCGCTACGACCTCGCCGACGCGTTGTCCGAGCTCGCCGCCGATCCGCGGTGCGTCTTCGACCCGCCTTGCCGCCGCTCCTTCGGAGGCGCATGCGCGGCCTGCTTGCACACCAGCGAAATCTCCTGCGAGCGGTTCAACACGGTGCTGGACCGCAACCTCCTGTTCGGAACCCTGCCCACTGCAGATGGCACGGATCCCGACCAGACATCCGACGAAATCACATGGCAGGCGTTCTGGGCTCCGTGAGCACGTTGGCCTTCATCGCCTGATCAAGTCCGCCAAGTCTGCTGACCCGGAGGACGTCCGCGGTGGTGATGGCGTCGGATTAGCGCGGCGAGCACCTGGTCAACCACGGTTTCGCCGAGACGGCCGGTTTCTTCCCTAATTGGGACCCTCCGCGCCGGTTCATCACGCATTTTTATCCGTCGCCCCTCCTGGCGGACACGGCCTGGCCGAACAAGCCGATGACCTCGTCCAGCACACCGGCGATCCTCAGTAGGGAGTCGCCCGGAGGCTAGTCGACGAGGGTAGGTTGCGATGGGCCATGGCCACCGCCCGCCGCTCCAAGGTAGTCAGGGTTCGGGATCATTTCCCGGTGGAGGTACCGCAGGTCCGCGCCACAACGCTGAGCGACTCGTTCCTGGCGCGTGCGCTCGGCCGTGGATACGGTCTCACCGTTGCGGGTCGTGATGACGATCGCGGGCCGCTCCACCGAGTCGATGGCCTCGTTCAGCGCGGCCCAGACGAGGTCACGAAAGTTTCCAGCGCGGCCCCAGCAAACGTACCGAGTGGCGTCGCCGTCGCCAGCGATGGCGTAGCAGTGGTTCGGCTTCTCTCCAACCGAATCGGGCTTCATCACCCAGCCGCTGCCACATGCCGCACGGACGATTTCCTCCGGCCCCTGGAACCGATTTACCGCATAGCGGACATAGCTTCCGATCCCCTCTTGTGCTCGGGCGTACTCCTTCATGGGGACATCCTTGATCCAGACCCTGGCGTCCTTCTCCGGCCCGTAGGAGAGCAGGACTCCACCGACCTTGGGATCCTCGATCCATCTCCGGTACTGGTTCGTCTTCTCGGTGTTGCTCAAGAACTCCCAGTCCAGGTCATTGGCCTGCTGGTAGATCTCAATGAGGAGGCGTTCGCGAATGGGCGCAGGCAAGTGCTGCAAGGCCACGGTGATTACTCCTGGGGGGCGCGGGTGGCGGGGAACTGGAGTCGGTGCTCGTCGTACGCGGTCTCAAGACTGGCCGCGTCCTTGATCCACTCATCCATGAGCGTGGCCACCTTCTGGTCGCTGAAGTCGATGTTCGACGGGGTGATCTTCCTGAGGGTCTCGATCTCACCGTCCCCGTCAAGCTCACGCTTGAGCTTGAGCGCGGCAGCGATGCGACGGAGGTCGCTGACGAAGTCCAACACCGTGACTCGCTCCTTTCCCTCGCGCAGGCGGAGCCCTCGCCCAAGCTGCTGGACGAAGATTCGGCGGGAGTGCGTGACTCGTGCGAAGCAGAGGATATTCACGTCTGGCACATCGACGCCCTCGTTGAGGATGTCGACCGCTGTCAGGATGGGCACCTCGCCGGCGCGGAAGGCGAGCAGGCGATTCTGCCGTTCCCTCTTGGCGAGTCCCGCGTGGATAGCGAGGGCACCTGACCAAAGGGGGGTGCGCCGCAACATGTCAGCGAGCCGCTCAGCGTGTTCGATAGTGCGGCAGAACACGATGGCCCGAGGACTGGCCGTTGCGGCCCATGCGGTGGCCAACTCGTCGCGGATGGCCTCGTCTCGCTGCGGCAGGAAGAGCTTCGCGTTGAGTTCGGCCAGTCCGTATGAGTGGTCACTGGCCTCGCGGACGATGTCCCAGTCGATGTCGTCGACGAACAGGCGGTAGTCGACCTGGGCGAGGTAGCCGCGCCGCATTCCCTCCTCGATCCCCAGGCTGAAGCTGGGGGCGCCGAGCTGATGGGTGATGTCGTGCTTATCACCGCGCCATGGGGTCGCGGTGACGCCCAGGTGGCGTGCCGAGCTCAGGAGTTCCAACAGCTCGTCGTACTGGCCTTCCTCGCCTACATGGTGGGCTTCGTCGATCATGACGAGCCCCGGGCGGTACCCGAATCGCGCGGCGGACAGCGCCGAGCCGACCGTCGCGCAGGTGAGGCCGGAGAGGTCATCAGGACGGGTGTCGCCCGTGAGGAGCCGCGTTGGAACGTCTTTGGGTAGGTGTCGCCAGAGCGCCCGCTCTAGTTGCTGGACGAGGTCTTTGGCGTGTGCGACGACCAAGACCTGGTCCTGGGGGGCGCGTCGCAGGTGCGCCGCGATCGCCTCGCCTCCGACGACCGTTTTACCCAGGCCCGTTGCCAGCACGAGCAGTGCCCGACCCGAGGCATCGAGATCGGCGGTCAGCGCCTGGAGCGCCTCGGCCTGGTACGGCCGTGGCGTCACTCGTCCAAAGCTGGGCGGTACCCGGTCGAAGCTGGTTGTTAGGTCTGTTCCGCCCCACAAGAGGATTCCAGGGCCTAGGCGTGCCAGGTTCGCCACACGCTGCCGAGCGTCAGGGCTGAAGCGAGTGTTGGTGACAACGACCGCCTTGTGGGCGCGATAGTGATCCCGAGCGCGGGCGACCTCGTCCACCGCGTCGGCTCCTACGGCCCCGTGTCGCTTCCACTTGCACTGGATTACCCAGGTCTCGCCCTTGTGGAGGGCGAGAATGTCGCCCCCCTCGTCACCGGAACCATCGATGTTGGACACATCGGAGAAGCCCAGGTGCCACAGGAGGCGTTCGATGCGGCGAGGAAACTGCAGTGGACCGGAGTCCAGCAGGGAGGCGGCGTCGAGGAATTGCATTCCGCTCTCCCTACGTGTTGTCAGCGAGGTCGCGCGCGATGAGACGGCAGCTGATCCTGATCCGGGCCAACTCCTCCACGTCGAGGCGTGGACGGTGCTGTTCCAGCAGCGCGAGGTCCCCTAGAGGGTTGATCAGTCGCTCCACCACGAGCTCTCGCGCCCCTGGATCACTTAGAGCGATGTAACCGCGCTTGAAGACGCACCCGTCGAGGAAGGTCTCCGGGGAGTCCTGGATGATGCGGATGACAGCGCTGGCCGGGACATAGCGGATGAACTCGCCATTGGAGATCGCGTCGTTCCAAGGGGCCCCTCCACCGGCCTCGACCGCGAAGCGGCGTTCGGCGTCCGCTCGTTCATCCTTCGTGAGCAGCAGCCAGTGCACCGCCGGGTTCGCCGAAACGGGCGTCACCATAGCCATACGCACCTGTTCGAGGAGCCGCTCGGATTCCTCCGCCGTCGCCGCCGGCGTCAGCCTAGGGCTGGAGGTGTGGGTCTTGAGCTGCGCGACGATCTCGCTCAGGGGCATCGACACGTTGTTCGCCCGTACTCGCATGAACTCCGCGACCTCGACGAGCGCCAAGTCGCGCATGTCCGTCCCGTATTCACGGAAAAGCGCGTGCCCAGTGTCGACGAATACCTCCAACTGCGGAGCTCGGACCATCGAGACGATCACAGGCGCGGGCCGCCCGTCTTTGGTGACCAGATGCTGGCCGCTAACCGCCCAAGCCGTCAGATCCACGCGGCCCAGGTCTTCGAGGTAGTACGGGCCCGTCAGGTCCACGATGGGGTCGGCATGGTCTCGGTACCGCTGGAGCCGCTGGTCCAACGTCTCCACCGGTGCGGGATCGTCCTCAGGCGGTTCTTGGCCCGCCGTGGTCGTGTCAGGCTCCGCACCGCCTTCAGTCTCGTCATCCGGATCGAGGAAACCAGCCCCAAGCCCGGGGAGGATGTCATCACTCCCCGGTTCCGGTTCCGCGGCTATCGGGTTGTCGTGCTGGTAGGCAGCGCGATACCACACCTCGTCGGTCTGGTATTCGTGGCCGCCCATCCGCATCAACCCGGCCCACTTCGCCGCCGTCTCGTGGAGAGCGTTGCGTCCGTCGCCCGGGATCAGGTAGTTGAGCCCCGGGTCCTGGCGACGGAAGCCCGCGTAGAGCAGGCCAAGAGGACTGCGGTTCTCCGGCAGCCCAAGGCTCTTCGCGATCTTCGGACGCAAGGGACTGGCTCCGCGGACCTCGCGCAGGACTTGACGCCATTCGGCTGTCTCGAACTCGAAGGCGGTCTTCTGGTAGTTCGGAGCGACGTGATCGCAGTGGATCTCACCAACGATCCGGCCCATCTGCACGGCTCCGGAGTCGATGGGGTACTCAAGTTCCGCCTCAGCGAGGCTGTCCTCGTCCTCCCAGTAGAAGACCCGCTTGTCCTTGAGGAGGATCTTGCGTCCGTTGCGAAGGAAGTCCAGGCCGTAGTCGGTGCGGTGGACGTACCGCTGTACCCCGATCCAGCCCCAGATCTTGCGCTCCCTCAGTTCCAGGCGGTCCTGCCCGCATTCCTCGCACCGCTCCGCGTCGGCGGAACTCCAATACCCGCACGCCATGCAGGCGTTCTTGGGGCTCAGCACGTGGTCGATCTTCTGAACCGCGTGGATCTCCACGCCCTGGCGGGTAACGGACCGCTTCTCGTCCCAGACACAGGGCAGGCGCGGCCTGACCTTCTTGCTGTTGAGCGTGAGCAGGAAGCCCTTCTCCGACAGCAGGTAGCTGTAGACGTCTCCAAGCTTCTCCCGGATCACGTTCTGCGTCTGCGGGCGACAGAGCGTGGCGTACTGCTCCTGCTTGAGGTCGCTGATGGTGACCGTGGTGCCATGCTCTTCACGATTGGTCTTGGGCACCGTGCGGTACGGCGCCTGGTACTTGGAGGAGTTGGCGATCTGCACCAGGTCCAGGGTCACCTCAACCCAGTCCGGGTCGCCCGCCCTGCTAGTACGCACAGTGGTACGCCGACCGAGTCGCGCCGTGCTGATGTTGAAACCCATGCCGAACAGGCCGAGGGAACCGTGTCGACCATTGCTCGTCCAGCCCGCGCTGATGGCGTTGGTGACAGCCTCCAGGCTCATGCCCCGGCCATTGTCCTGCACCGTGATCTCAGCCGTCGCACGCCTCGAGTTCGCCGGAGGCAGCGAGACCGCGACCGAGGGCCGGTCCACCGTCTCGCCGGCCGCCTGGAACTCGTCGAAGGAGTTGTCGATCAATTCGGCCAGGCACTGCCAGTGCGAGAACTCGATGTCGCCGAGCACACCCAAGATGCGCGGGTGTGGGGTGACATTGATGTACTGGTTCTCGGTCACAGTCGGCCCCCGTCTTCGTCGTGAACACATGCCTGGCAAGCGGGACATAACGCGCGCCCACCAGCGTCAAGCTGCCCACCGCTGGCCCTGGTCAGGCACGCTCCTGGAGCATCCATCAGCATGCCGTCAACCCTAATGGGCGGCACCGACACGTGCGGGACAAAGATCTCGAACCCCCTGGTGGTGCCGTCCCGCCCCAAGCGGTGTCTCTGAGCTTCACGCGTGCGAGACTCGCCTCATGATCCGGGAACCCGCGCAAGTCACCATCGATGCGAGCGGCCGGGTGCAGATTCCCTTGGGGATTCTCGCCGAGGCAGGTCTCGATACAGAGAGTCCCGTCCTCGCGTACAGCGATGGTGATGGCCGTATCGTTCTGCGCAGGTTGAACGACGCCATCGATGATCTACTGCTCGGCGAAGAGCTGTAACTACGCCTCGCCGGTCACGCCGCGGACCGCTGAGATAACCCGCCGTGCCACGTCCTCCGGCGCCTCGTGCTCCCAAGCCCTGATAACCGTCCAGCCCGCTTCCTCCAGGATCCGGTTGGTCTCAGCGTCCCGCCTCCGGTTGTCGGCGAACTTCTCCGTCCAGAAGTCCGTGTTCTTGGTCGCTGGTCGATGATGTTCCGGACAGACGTGCCAGAAGCAGCCGTCGACGAAGACCGCGACTCGCGCCTTCGGGAACAACACATCCGCGGTACGCCGGAGGCCCTGGATCGGCGGTGCGTTGACCCGGTAGCGAAGCCCTTCCTTGAAGAGAAGCGACCGGAGGACCTTCTCGGGCTTTGTGTCCTTTCCACGGTTGCCCTTCATGGAGGCACGGACCGCCGGCGTAGAGGCTGTCGAGTCCTCGGGCAAGGTCTCCTCCTTCAAGAGGCCCTTAGCCCAGGCCAGCCGCCATCCCTCAGCGAGGTTGACCGCACGGGTGTCGTGTTCGACTTCGCCCAGGTAGCGCTCCGGGGACTTCCTTCCGTCGCCCCAACGCAGTACCGCGCGGATGCGCCGAGTCTTGGGCAGGATCCTCAACGAGACCGAGGCGTGAGCCACGCGGCCGTTACCCAGGTCAACCACACGTCGATGGCGACCGCCCGCCGCTTTGTCCTGCTCAGCGGACAGAGCTTTCCGAGTCCGTCCCGCCCGCCCCTTCCAGGCACGGTCTGGAGGCAACTTGTCGTTCCACCGGTTCTGATGTGGTTTCGACACATCGCTCACGACCTTGGCCCCGGCGCCGTATCGAGGGCCTTGGCTACCGCGTCGGCGAATACCGCGCCGAGCTTCACCGGGACCGCGTTGCCCAGTTGCCGCATCTTCTCCCCACGAGGGCCTTCGAGCTTCCAGTCGTCGGGGAATGTCATGACGCGGGCGGTCTCACGCACGGTCATATACCTGTGCCTGTAGGTGGTGCCTCCGGGGGTTTCCAGATCATCGGTCAGCATGACCGACTCGCCGCCAGGGACGCCATGCACGCCGGCCTTCACGGTCTTGGCTGGACGGTCCAGTTCGTTGGGCGTGTGGCCCTTGTAGATCCGAGCGTCGGGCCATCCGATGTGATCGGTGAACCCCTCGGCGCGATACTCACGGCGGTCCAGCCTGTCCCAGGGGATCTTCGGCAGGGGCTTGCCCTCGTTCTCATCGATTCCGGCGATGGCGTCCCGGAAGGTACGCCAGGGCTTCGATCCGTCCGGGTCAAGTGGAACGTCCTTGGGGATCCTGGCCATGGCCCGGGCGCGCACACGCGGGGGAACATCGTGACGCTTCCAGTAGGAGTCGTCGAGCATGGACCGGTACAACGCCTCCTCCGAGTACTGGGGAAGCACGTCCTCCTTGAACTGGTCGATGTCGACCCCGAGGTCCTCCCGAAAGGCGACGATGATGATGCGGTGCCTGATCTGGGGGACCCCATAATCGGCGGCGTTCACGCGTGTCATCACCACCTTGTAGCGCTCCGACGGGTCGCTGGCGGCCTTGCGCCTGGCATCAATGAGGGTCTGGTCGTGCTTCTGCCAAGGGATGTTCGGATCGCGTAGCTCGAACGGCATCTCCATCTCGCGCAGGATGTAGTCGAGGTAGGGCTTGAACGATGGCCTGAGTAGTCCGACGACGTTCTCGCAGATGACGGCCTTGGGGCGAATCTGGCGCATCGCCTTGAACATCTGCGGGAACATGTTGCGCTTGTCCTCGTCCCCCTTGGCGATCCCACCCAGGCTGAACGGTTGGCACGGCGGGCCGCCTGCGAGCACGTCGACACGACCGAGCAGATAGCTCATGTCCAGGTCCTGGACGTCCCCCGCCACGAGCGGCCACGGCTCCCCGGGCTCAGGGATGCGCTCCTCGTCCCCTCGAAGCTTGGCCCCGTTCGCTTCCAGGGTCTGGCACGCCCGCGGAGCGAACTCGTTGAACAGCAATGGCCGGAAGCCCGCCCCATGGACCGCCATCGCCAGGCCACCCGCGCCCGCGAACAGCTCGACCCCGGTGCGATCCTGCTTTGGCTCTTCTTGCAGTTCAGACATTGCGAAAGCATACCGCGGAAATTGCGATTCACGTGACCGTTTTCGAGAAAGTTCACCTCCTTCCCACGACTGGCCGAAGATGGTTCGACCGGCGATCCCAAGCCGTTATCGTCGACCCTCGTGGGGCCGTGGACCAGGGATTGGGCTCCCCGGATCCGAGACCGAGCGGTATTCGCAAGGAGCGTGACCAGGTCGGCGAGGGGGCCGCCCCCCTTCCAGCTCGCGCACCTCCACGACCTGTCGATCAAGCGGCTCACCGAGATCATCCGCGGGCCGTTCCAGCCCCAGACCCTCGTCGCGAATGGCCAAGGTCACAAGAGGTCACACACGCCGACCGTGGTCGACCCGCTCGCGCGACGACTCGGTCGAGTGGTCAGCCCAGCCCAGCCCACAGCCAGCGGTCCCGCCCTCGTCGGGGGACAGAGCCGCAGAGCCGACCGGCGCTGGAGACGGAGTCGGCGCCATACACCCGCCCGACGTGCCGGCCGGCATCGGACGCTGATCGACGAGTTGCGCGAGGCAGCCTGGCGGCCGCCCACGCGCAACGCCCTGATCGGGGCCGCGGTGACGCGCCTCTCGGCGACCACCGGCTCGCCGCCCCTCCCGCATACCGAGCGGTTCACGAGCGCGGCGGCCTGCCACGCCAGGCCGCGAACAAGCCCAGCCCGACGCTGGTGACCGCGGTGAACGCCTCGGGGCCGGCGAGCATGAAGACGCCCGTCGCCAACGTGATCAGGATCAGCAGCGCGACCAGGTCGAGTACCCGATCGCGGGTCGGTGCCTCCGGTACCGGTCCTGGCGTGGGAACGGCCGGAGAAGTGGCGGGCGGGTTGGGCTCTTCGATTTCATCCATGCGCCCAGCACACCAGCCTGATCCGGCATGTCCCGTACAGCACGAACAGACCCGGATAAGCCCGATCGTCGCAGGCCATCGCCGTAGCGCGCGGCACTCCGGGCGAACACCCAGTCTGTATGGTGGTGTTCGGCGGAATTCGGTGATGTTCGGCAACCAGCGTCATACGCTGAGTCCCACAGACCATCGGGGGGACGTACGTGGCGCATGAGGACGTCTCCGAGGCCGCGTATCAGCGGGAACTCGCGGACTTCGCCTCCAAGCTCCGGAAGCTGAAGATCGAATGCGGCAACCCCTCCCAGCGCAGCATCAGCAGTGCCGCACCCCCGGGACCGTCACTCTCGGTCTCCGCGATCAGTGAGGCTCTCAACGGAAAGCGATTGCCGAGCGTCGACTTCCTGCTCGCCCTCGTCCGGACGCTACTCAGCCTCGCGAACGACAACCAGTCCCCCGTGGGCCGGAATGATCCAAGGGTCGAGCCCTGGCGCACGGACTGGACTCGGCTCGCGCACCTACGTGACGAGGCCCGGCACGCGTCGACCGCGCCCGAGTCCGTGCAGCAGCCGGTCGTGGATGGCGCGTCGCAGCCCCCAGTACAGGTCCGCGAAGGGTCAGCACCGCCGACGAGCACGCCCGCGCCGATCGAGAATCACCAGCCCCCGAGGTTCCGTCACACACCACCGGTCCTGCCCCACTCCGGCTTCGTATGGTCGGTGGCATTCTCGCCCGACGGCAACCTGATGGCCACCGGCAGCGCCGGCGGGACCGTGATGCTCTGGGATCCAGTCACCCGTCAAGCGGTCGGCAAGCCGCTGACCGGCCACACCACGACCGTAAGGTCCGTCGCGTTCTCCCCGGACGGAGGTCTGCTGGCCGCCGCCAGCGACATCGGCACGGTACGGCTCTGGGATCCAGCGACCTATGAAGAGGCCGGAGCGCTCTCGACCAAGAAACAGGAAGGTGTCACGGCCGTCACGTTCTCCCCCGACGGCACTTTGCTCGCTACCGCCAGCTATGACCGCACGGTATGCCTCTGGGATCGGGATACCTATGAAGCGGTCGGCGAGCCACTGACCGGCCACGCCCGCCCTGTAACAGCCGTTACGTTCTCCCCCGACGGCGCCTTACTGGCCACCGCCGGCTTCGATGGCATGGTGCGTCTTTGGGACCCCGCTACTCGTCAAGCGGTCGGTAAGCCCTTGATCGGCCATGACGGCCCCGTCAGATCGGTAGCGTTCTCCCCCGGCGGCCTGCTCGCCACTGCCAGTGACGATGGCACGGTGCGTCTCTGGGACCCGATCACCCACCAGACCGTCGGAACGCCGCTGACCGGCCACACCGGTGCCGCCACAGCCGTCGCCTTCTCCCCCAGCGGCGGCCTGCTCGCCGCCTCCGCCGCCGATGGCACGGTGCGTCTCTGGGACCCGATCACCCACCAGACCGTCGGAACGCCGCTGACCGGCCACACCGGTGCCGCCACAGCCGTCGCCTTCTC
>NZ_JBIRZM010000033.1:19738-21229 GCF_044390825.1 Streptomyces sp. NPDC018833
CTCTCCCGACGGCGGCCTGCTCGCCACCGCTGGCTACGATCAAACGGTGCGCCTATGCGAAGCTGAGGACGCCCAGCCAGCGCCTTCCTCGGCACAGCGTGCACGGCATGAAGAGGACTCCCCCGAGAACCTGATCACCCAGAATGACCAACTACACACCCGCGTAAACCTCTTGACCGCACGCGGCCTCGCCAGTCGAAGCGTCCTCACCGCGCTCACGAACGGCGAAGGTATCTCTCTGGCTCCCCTGGTCGGGCACCGGGCCGCGGTCTGGTCCGTGGTGTTCTCGCCTGACGGAACCCAACTCGCTACGGCGAGCGCTGACGATACGGTGCGGTTCTGGGATCCTGCCAACCGGCAACCGGTCGGCAGGCCTCTGACAAGTCACCGAGACTCCGTGAGGGCGGTGGCTTTTTCCCCTGACGGCACCCTGATCGTCACAGCGGACGAGGGTGGCTCGGTACGCCTATGGGACGCGGCTGCCCGAGTACCGGCGTCGGGCAGCCCCTTGGCCTCCCACCTCGGCCCCATCACGTCGGTAGTCTTCTCGCCCACCGGGACCCTGCTCGCCGTCGCCAATGATGGTGCTGCCGTACGACTGTGGGTGCCTGCCACCCGGCAACCCGCCGGTGCTCCGCTGACCGGCCATAACGGGCTCGTCACTGGGGTCGCGTTCTCCCCCGATGGCAGTCTGATCGCCACCGCCACGGATGCCGGCACAGTATCTCTGTGGGACGCCACCAGCCGTGAGCCAACCGGCGAACTCCTAGATGGTCACAGAGGCTCTGTCAGCTCTGTCGCTTTCTCCCCAGACGGCAGTCTGATCGCCACCGCTGGCGACGATCACTCGATTCAGCTGTGGGACGCGGCCACCTACCAGCCCGACGGAAAGCCCCTGACCGGCCATAACGACGCCGTCGCGGCCCTGGCTTTCTCTCCCGACGGCGGTCTGATCGCTACAACCAGCAAGGATCACACCGTACGCCTGTGGGACCCGACCACCCACCAACCCGTCAGCGAGCCTCTCACCGGCCACCACGACGCCGTGACAGCGCTCGCCTTCTCGCCGGATAGCACCGTGCTCGCCACCGCCAGTATCGACCGCACCGTTCGGCTGTGGGTGCCTCCGGCGATGAGCGGTCCCGCCGGGCAGCAAGGCTGATCCGACAGGGACCGGAATAAATGCTTCCTGGCCTCCATTGTTCCTTCGCGGCGATCAAGGTGGGGCGGGGAGGCTCATGAGCAATCTGAAGGTCTTCAGGGTGAGAGGCGGGCAGGCAACGGAGGTCTCGGGAGCGTCCGTGGGGGTGGAGGTCGAGCTGCAGCGGCTGATCGAGGCCAACATGGAGGCCATGCTCGGCATCCGCTTCCTGGCGACCGAGTACCGCACCGGCCATGACTCTCCTCCCGAGGGTTCCTCAAGCACTCCGAAGCGTGGTCTCGCCGCAGCGTGCGCCTGACCTGGAGGTCTATCCGTCCCACACGAGAGGT
>NZ_JBIRZM010000034.1:0-16355 GCF_044390825.1 Streptomyces sp. NPDC018833
CCCGCGGAGCGGGTACCACATCGCTGCGCGATGTGCAGGCGAACACCCGTGCTGCGCACGGGTGTTGCGCTCCCGCTCCGCGGGAGCGTCCCGCACAATCTGCATGCTTCGCATGCAGATTGACGCTCCGTCCGCTGCGCTCCCGGAGCTTGTGAGGGCTACGCCCTCACTGAAGCCTTCCGCTTTGCTCCAGGCTCAGGGCAGGTCCGCTGCGCTCCCCGGCCCGGCGGTTCTTCCGGCTTCGCCTTCAAAACCGGCTCCCTCCGCTTCGCTTCAGGAGCAAAAAGACAGCACCAGCAAGCGGGGAGGGTGCGGGATGGCGGCTACCTCAAAAAAGCAAGTGACGGTCTGTCAGGCGTGAAACAGTGCCGGGCCCGAAAGCCGCCTCTCTAGTATGCTTCAAAATGAAGCTGAGATCTAAACTTGCCTCAGCATCCCCCACCGGATGACACCCGTGACGCGCCACCGGAACGTCACCACGATCGCGTCACCAACGACAGCAGAGCCCGCAAAGGAGCGGAACGTGCCGAAGACTCTCCGTCCCCACCAGCGCGAGGCCGTTGATGCGGTGCTGCGCGCGCTCGAACTGCCGGTGCGGTCGGCTGTGCCCGAACGGGGGCTGCGGACGCAGGTGGTCATGGCAACCGGCTCGGGCAAGACCCTGGTGGCTCTGCGCAGCGCGGAGGAGCTGGAGGCCGGCCGGGTGCTGGTCCTGGTGCCCTCGCTGGACCTGCTCACGCAGACGGAGGCCGAGTGGCGCGCGGGGGGCCGTACGGGGCCAATGATCGGGGTGTCCTCGCTGCGCGGGGACGAGGCGGTCTTCCCGAACACCACGGGTGCGGTGGAGCTGGCTGAATGGGTGCGGCCGTTCCACAAGGTGACGGTGTTCGCCACGTACGCCTCGCTCGGGCACGGCACACTGGAGCGCGCGCACGCGGCCGGCCTTCCGGGCTGGGACCTGGTCGTCGTGGACGAGGCGCACCGCACGTCGGGGCGGATCGGCAAGCCCTGGGCGGTCATCCACGACAACACCCGCATCCCCGCTCTGCGGCGGCTGTACATGACGGCCACGCCGCGGCTGTGGCAGCTGGACGACGAACAGGAGCCGGGCGTGCCCGGTGAGCTGGTGGCGTCGATGGAGGACGATCCGGACAGCCCGTTCGGCAGCAGGTGCTACACCCTGACCCTGTCCGAGGCGATCAACTGGGGCATCTGCGCGCCGTACCAGGTGGTGTGCGTCGACATCGCCGACACCCAGCTCCAGGCCACGCAGCTCCTGGGCGTCGAAGGCCGGTCGGATGAGGTACGCGGGGCGCGGCTCGCGGCTCTGCAGACGGCACTGGTGAAGGCCTCGGCCGAGGAGGACTTCCGTAGGACGCTGGTCTTCCACCACCTGGTCAAGGAGGCCGAGGCGTTCGCGGCCGGCCTTCCCGACGTCGCCGCGCAGTTGCACGCGGACGACCCGGAGCTGTACCCGGGCGCGGTCTGGGCCGACTGGCTCTGTGGCGATCACCCACCGGCCCACCGGCGCCGCGTGCTGGACGAGTTCGCCGGCGGCGGCGCAGACGCGGCCCGGCGCTTCCTGGGATCGGCGAAGGTCCTGGGTGAGGGCGTGGACACCAAGAACTGCGACAGCGTGTACTTCGCCGACGTGCGCGGCTCTATGCCCGACCTCGTCCAGGCCGTCGGCCGCGCCCTGCGCATCCAGCCCGGCGAAGGCAAGGTGGCCTCACTGGTCGTGCCGATCCTGCTCGGGCCCGGGGAAACCGCGGACAACATGCTCACAAGCCGAGCGTTCGGTGGACTGGCCAAGCTCCTGGAAGCCCTCAGGGCGCACGACACCCGCATCGTGGAGGCATTGGCCGTGCCACAAGCACCCAGCCGCTCCCAGGGCGTCCAGAGCCGTGAGGGAGGCCAGGATGCAAAGAGCGCCGAGGGCGAAGAGGGCATCCTTGTCTCGGTGCCGGCGCGGGCGCTGCTGAAGTTCAGCACCCCGCGCGACCCGGCCGCCCTAG
Source organism: Streptomyces sp. NPDC018833 (assembly GCF_044390825.1). Taxonomy (NCBI): domain Bacteria; kingdom Bacillati; phylum Actinomycetota; class Actinomycetes; order Kitasatosporales; family Streptomycetaceae; genus Streptomyces; species Streptomyces sp. NPDC018833. The sequence goes on from NZ_JBIRZM010000034.1 coordinate 2,016, forward strand.
CCGCCTTCATCAGCCTGCGCGTCCTCAACCCCGAGAAGGAGCACTGGCGGCGCGGCGTGGAGGCGGCCGTCATCTACACCCGGCTCCACGGCGGCCTGAAGATCCCGTTCACGTACCGCGTACCCGACAGCCGGGGGCAGGAGGCCGAGGGCCAGGGCGAAGAGGAGAGCGAGGGTGTGCGGGAGGGATGGCCGGCCTCGCTCGCAGGCTTCCCGCTCGGACAGTGGATCGCCGACGCCCGCCACCGACACGCCCGCGGCCGCCTGGACGCCGAACGTGTCCAGCAGCTGGAGCAGCTGGGCATGGTCTGGTCGCACCGTGACGTCGCGTGGGAGGAAGGACTCACCGCGGCGCGTGGGTGGGCGAAGGAGAACGGGCACCTCCTGGTCCCGCTCGACGCCGTCCACCGGGGCCACAAGGTCGGCATCTGGCTGAAGAACGCGCGAGCCGACGCCCGCGCCGGGACGCTGACTGCGGAGCGGCGCGAGCAGTTGGAGGACATCGACCCGTCCTGGTGCCCCGCCTGGCCCGTGGAATGGCAGCGCGCCTTCCGCCTCGTCCGCCAGCACCTGGACGCCGGCGGCACACTGCCCACCGCACCGGGCCAGGCCGTACACCAGGGCGAGGACCTCGGGCGGTGGGTCAGGGCACAACGCCTTGGATGGGACCGGCTCACCGGCGCCCAGCAGTGGATGTGCGAGAACGTCCTCGGGATCGACCCGGCGGCCCAGGACGAGAAGCCGAAACCACGCCGCAAGCACGCCGACAAGTGGGCGCTGAACTACATCGCCGCCCGCCAATACTACGAACGAGAGGGGCACCTCCAGGTGCCCAGGGGACACGTCGAGCGGATCGCCACCGGTGGCGACGGCCAGGGCCAGGAGGAACGAGACCTCAAGCTGGGCTCGTGGATCAGCAACCAGCGCAGCAGAGCCGCCACGCTCTCCCCCGAGCGGGTCGAGCAGCTGTCGGTGATCAAGATGCGGTGGGCGTAGCCGGCCACTGGTATCAACGCCCTGACCGCCATCGGGAGCCACCACACCTGCCGTACCCCCGCCCGTCCTCGGCGGCAACGAGGTGGCGCCGGAGTTGGTCCGCGAGCCCCGGGACGCTGGCCGCATCGGCGTGGCGGTGCCGGTTGCCGGGACGCGGCGGGCCGCAGAAGAGCGCTTCCAGGGCGGCGTCGATGCTGGCGAGGGTGGCCTCGCTGAGGGTCCGGTCGCTGTTCAGCGCGATGACGGCCTGGCGCGCACCGTCGGTGCTGGTCAGGGCGATGCTGAGGTATCCGGGGAAGGAGCCGCCATGCCCCCACGCGGTGCCGCAGGAGGTACTCCAGCGAATGATGCCGAGTCCGTAGTCCGATCCGGGCACGACGGTGGTGAGCTCCCGCGTCTGCTCGGGGCGCAGCAGCCGGCCGGTGAACAGCGCGCGATGGAACCGGGCCAGATCATGGACGGTGGAGACCATGCCGCCCGAGGTCCACGCGATGGACGGGCTGAGGACGGTGCTGTCGAGGACGCCGTCCGGCGTCACGTCCGCGGGGAGGTTGGTGAGGTAGCCGCGGGTGTGGGGGTGGGGCAGGCGGGGGTTGCGCAGCGGGAAGGAGGTGTGGCGTAGACGCAGAGGGTGGGTGACCCGGTTCAGCACTTCGGTGCCGGCCCGGTGCCGGGTCACGGCTTCGATGAGCAGTCCGAGGAGCACGTAGTTGGTGTTGGAATACGACCACGACGCTCCTGGCGCGAACAGCGGCGGGTGCGAGGTGGCGAGGGCGACCAGGTCACGTGGCGGCCAGTAGTGAGCGGGGTCGGTTGCGTAGGGGACGAGCAGCCGGGGGTCCTCGTTGAAGTTGTACAGCCCGCTGGTGTGGTTGAGAAGGTGGCGGATCGTGATCGCAGAGCCGTTCGGCACCATGCCGGGCAGCCACCACTCAATGCTGTCGGAGAGCTTCAGCCTGCCTTCACCCGCGAGTTGGAGGACGACAGTGGCGACGAACGTCTTGGTGTTGCTGCCGATCCGCAGCCGGTCGTGGGCACGGATCGGGTCCCCGGTGCGCCGGTCGGCCACTCCGCTCGTGGCGACCTGCACCCGGGCGCCGTGGCGCCGTAGCACGATCACTCCCGGCACCCCGCCGGCGACGAGGCGGTCAAGTGCGGACTGCGGCATCGGCAACCACTCGGCAGCCGGGCCGGCGGGTACCGGAGGCCCCGGCTGGGCGGCCGCCGCCGGCTGAGTGCCGCCCAGCACGGACAGCACCGCGGCAAGCACGACGGCTGCCCGCCGCCTCCGCCGCGGCCCGAACCGCCAGACGCCGGTAGTGGTGGGCGGAGGGCTGGTGGCCTCTGTGTTCACGGCAAGACTCCTGAGAGAAGTGAGGGCCGAGGCGTACTCAGGCATGGAGGGGCGGAAGAGTTGGCGCGCCGTGGGCTGATGGGCAGAGCGTGCGGAGACGGAGAGCGCCCGCGCTGGAAGGGGAGGCTGAGGGCCCCGAATCCCACGGCCCGGACGGGCCGTGGGATTCGGGTGGGGAGGAGGGTGGAACGAGGGAGACGGCGACTCGGACCGGGTCCGTGGCCCGCCTCGGATCGGGGCTCCGCGGGCCCCTGGTCGGATCACTCTTGGGGCGCGGCGTGGGAGTACCGGCGTCGCCACTGCGGCAGCAGTCGCCACAGCCTTCCGCCGACGACGAAGGCGATCGCCGAGACCAGATAGACGAGCGGCGTCCAGGCGCCGCCGACCGTGGCGCTTGTCGCACCGTCATGGAGGGTGACGGTGGCCTCGTCGATCACGTGGCGCACGCCGGGCCAGGGGAAGTCTCCGGTGGCGCGGGGGTCGGCGGCGCGGACGCCGGCGGTGAAGGCGGCCTTTCCGACCACCGCGACGAGCCCGGCGATCACATGCACCGTTATCAGCCAGACGGCGCCCATGGTGTAGGAGGGCCGCGGACCATGCTCCCCGTACTCGGCGGCCAAGTAGTCGGCAGCAAGGTGCCGCAGGTCGCCCAGGCGGCGGATGGCCTCGGCGGTACCGACGTCGGCCGCCGCGGCGTACAGGTTGGCCCGCGTCTCGCGTCGCTTGGCGCGCTTGGACCGGATGGGCAGAATGTCGAGGTGTGAGTCGAGAGTCCACACGGTGCGTTCGATGCGCAGCCGGTCGACCAGGGTCAGCTCTGAGTCACTCGTACGGTTCATATCAACCCTCCTCGGCTGGTGGGGCGGGTTCGGCGGGTACGGGACGGGACAGCACCGGGGTGACCACGTCGGCCAGTGACAGCCAGTTGCTCGCACCTTCGGTCAGTGCCCGGTACCCGTCCTCGGTGGGGCGGTAGTACTTGCGGGCGGGGCCCGAACGGGATGCGACCAGCCGGGTGCTGAGCCGGCCCTCCCGCTCCAGCCGCGCCAGTGCCGGGTACACGGTGCCGTCCGTGATCTCGGACAGTCCGGTCACCCGCAGACGCTGCACCAGTTCGTAGCCGTAGGACTCCCGTTCGGCGACGAGCCGGAGCAGCAGGAGCGACAGCACTCCCTTGAGAAGCTGGGGGTTTGGCGTCGATGTCACGGTACCAAACTAAGGCCGGTAGCTTGCAATGTCTAGTACTGGCTCAGGCTGACCGAACAAGAGCCCACCGGCACATGCACACTGTCACAGCACTAGCGATACCGAGACACACGCGGACGAGAGTTGCCATACGGGTAGTCCCGTATGGCAACTAAGAGTGTGTCTCACGTGGTGTCGAATCGATGCGGCATGATGGCTTGTCATGGGTGTCGGTCTGTCACAGCGGTTGGTTCCTGACGAACTCTGGTCGCTGGTAGCCCCGTTGCTTCCCTCGTTCGCGTCGCGACCGCAGGGTGGTGGGACAGCGCCGTGCGATGAGCGGGCTGTGTTCACCGCCGTTGTGTACGTGTTGACCAGCGGATGCGCGTGGCGGCATCTTCCCGAGACGTTCGGCGTCTCTCCCGCCACCGCACACCGCCGGTTCTCGGTGTGGACGCAGGGCGGGTTGTGGAGACGTCCGCACCGGGCCGTTTCGGACGAACTCGGTGCCCGCGGTGAGCTGGACTGGACCTCGGCGATCACCGATGCGGCCTCCGTCCGCACGAAAAAGAGGGATCACTGACCGGGCGCAATCCGGTCGACCGGGGCAAGAAAGGCAGCACGTTGCACATGCCGACCGACGCCCAGGGCATACCCCTCACGCTCGGCATGTCCGGCGCGAACGTCCACGACAGCCAGGCCCTGCTGCCACAGGTCCTGGGCACACCCCCGATCCGTTCACCGCGCGGTCCTCCCCGGCGCCGCCCCGGCAGGCTCCGCGCGGACAAGGCGTACCACTCCACCGAGCACCTGAAGCGGCTGCGCGGACGAGGCGTCGTCCCGCACATCGCCCGGCCGGGCATCGAATCCAGCGAGCGCCTGGGCCGGCACCATCGGAAGATCGAGCGGTCGATCTCCTGGCTCTTCGGCTACCGGCGCCTCACCGTCCGGTACGAGCGCAAAGGCACACACCTCCTGGCCTCCCTCGGCCTCACAGCCACACCGACCAGCTACAAGAAGCCGACCAAACCCACCACGAGAGACAAGCTCTAAGCACAGGTAATCAAGCGGGAACGGAAAGCTTCCAAGCCTTCTCACTCAGTCCACGGAACTGCAGCTCAGGAGTCTCATTCGCATGTCAAAGCCGAGAATGCGCAGTGGGGGCTCTTCGGTGTTCTCCGTCTCAGCCGGCGGCCTGTCCGTCCGCTGCCGCCGTGACGGGTTCTTCCGGTGACGTCGGCAGGCCCCGTAGTCGGCTCACCGGGGACAGGACAAGCGCGATCAGCACGGTGGCGGAGCCGATCGCGGCCACGGTACATGCCCCCGGGCGCCGATCCGGCCGGACAGCAGGCCCGCGAGCAGGCCGCCGAGTGCGCCGCCGCCGAACAGCAGGGTGCGGAAGACCGCCGTCATCCGGCCCGTCATCGACTGCGGGGTACTGGCCTGGCGCAGGCTGACGATGATGACGCCGGCGACGCCGAGTCCGAGGTAGGTGGTGAAGAAGGAGAGGACGAACATCGCCACCATCACCAGCTGGGGGCCGGGGACCAGGACGATCAGTGTCGGGCCGATGAGGAGGGCCGACTGGGCGAGAAGGTAGACGAGGCCGAGCCGGAAGCGCCGGATGACCTTGCAGGAGATCGCCGCGCCGATGAGACCGCCCACGGAGGCGGTGGCGAAGATGCCGCCGAGGGTGGTCGCGTCCAGGTGGAGGTCGCGTGTTCCGTACAGCAGGAACACGGTCCACACGGCGACCATGGAAACGTTGCAGCAGAACCCGATGAGTGCAAGGGACCGCAGGACCGGTTGTTCAGGACCCAGCGCAGGCCGTCCCGGAGTTCGGTCGGCAGGTGCCACCGTACGCCCGGAGGTTGGGGGCGGGGCTCGGGAGAGCGGATGAGCAGCAGTGAGACCAGGGACACCAGATAGGAGAACGCGTCGACGATCAGCGCCACGGGTGCGGTGAGGGCGCCGATCAGGACCCCGGCGAGCCCGGGTCCCGCCACATCGGCCGCCGATGAGCTCATCCCCCTCTTGGCGCCGGCTTCGACATAGTGCCGGGGATCGCGCACGAGGGTGGGCACGTACGACATCCACCTCACGTCGAACAGCACCGAGGCGACGCCGACGGCGCAGGCGATCACCAGCAGCGAGCCCATGCCGAGCACGTCGGTCCAGTACAGGAGGGGGAGGAGAGCCAGCAGGATCATCCGGACGAGGTTGGCGCCGAGCATGATCCGCCGCCGCCGGGCCCCGGTCCACCCACACCCCGAAGACCAGGGCCAGCCCGAGGTACGGGAGGAGCTGCAGGAACCGCAGGATGCCGACCTGCTCGTCGGTGGCGTCGAAGGCGATGATCGCGGTCAGCGGCAGGGCGAGGTTGGTGACCTGGGTGCCGAGGAGCGAGAGGGTCTCACCGAGCCAGAACCTGAGGACGTCGCCGTTGCGCCAGAGGCTCGCCGTGGGCGGCTCCTCGGTGCGTGTCTGCGCGGCGGTCATCGCCGTCCCTGGCCGGCGAGGTCCGCGACCGCGTCCGCGACGTGGTCCACCTCCTCCTCGGTGTTGTAGTAGTGCGGCGACAGGCGCAGGCACCAGTCGACGTCCTTGTCCCCGAAGTCGAACTGTGCGAACTCGCGGAAGCTGAGCGCGGAGTTGATGCCGCGGGCGTCCATGGCCGCCTTGAACGGCTGCGGCTGCCAGCCCGCCACGGCGAAGGTGACGAGCGCGGCAAGACGCGGGCCGCGGTCGAGCACGCGCACCCCCGGGACCGGTGCGAGCCGGTCGCGCAGCCGGGCCGCGAGCGCCGGGGTGCGCTGCTCGATGGCCTCGATACCGACCCTGCGGGCATAGCGCGTCGCGGCGGCGCTGCCGAGCACCGTGGCGTACGGGAACTCCCACTCCTCGAACCGGGCCGCCGTCGCTACGGGCTCGTAGCCGCCCGGCTCGGTCCAGCGGGCGCCGTGCATGTCGATGAACAGCGGTTCGTAGCCGGCGCGCAGGACGGGATCGGATACGTACAGGAATCCGGAGCCGCGCGGGCCGCGGAGGAACTTGCGGCAGGTGGCGGTGAGGAGGTCGCAGCCGATCTCCTCCACGTCGATGACGAACTGGCCCACCGACTGGCAGGCGTCGACCAGGTAGAGCAGGTCCAGCTCGCGGCAGTGACGGCCGATCTCGGCAATCGGCGAGACCAGGCCCGAGTTGGTGGGGACATGGGTGGCGGACACCAGGCGGGGGCGGTGGGTCCGCATCAGCGCGGCCATCGCCTCCACATCGACGCCGCCCTCGGGTGCGTCGGGGGCGTGGACGATCCGTACGCCGAAACGCTTGCGCAGGGACAGGAAGGCGATCTGGTTGGAGATGAAGTCGTCGCGGGTGGTGAGGATGACGTCGTCGGTCTGGAACGGGATCGAGGACAGGGCGTTGGCGTAGGCGTGGGTGGCGCTTCCTGCGAAGGCGATGTTGTCGGGCCCGGTGTTGAGGAGGGCGGCGGTCTCCGTGTAGAACGCGCGGACTTCGGCGGCCCGGGCGGCCGACGCCTCGTAACCGCCGATCCGGGCTTCGAGGTTCAGATGGCCGACCATCGCGTCCGTCACGGGCGCTGCCGGCAGTCCGCAGCCCGCGTTGTTGAAGTGGATGACGTTGCGGCACCCCGGGGTGTCGGCCCGCAGAGCGGCGACGTCCAGCTGAAGTGCTTCCCGACCAGAACCAGAAGCGCTACTGTTGTCTCTCATGAACTACGGTAGCACTTCTGGTGAGTTGGCCGACAGCCTCCGTGCGCTGGTCTCCCGGCTGTCGCCCGGCGAGCGGCTGCCGAGCAGCCGGGAGCTGATCAGGGAGTACCGGGTCGGCCCGGCGACAGTGGCGCGGGCCATCGCCGCACTGGCCGCCGAGGGCGTGGTGGTGACCCGTCCGGGCAGTGGGACGTTCGCGGCGCAGCCGGGCCGGCTCCGCGACGCAGTCGGCAGCAGCGACACGGATACCGACTGGCAGACGGTCGCCCTCACCGACCGCGCCGTCGACACCCGCTTGATCGCCGACCCGCTGGGCCCGCCGCCGGCCGGGACGATCACGATGGACGGCGGCTACGTGCACCGCTCGCTCCAGCCCACCCGGGCCCTGAGCGCGGCGCTGGCGCGGGCGGCACGCCGTCCGGACGCCTGGGACCGCGCCCCGGCCGGCGGCCTGACGGCGCTGCGCACCGTGTTCGCCCGCATCGCCGGCGGCAGCACGGCGCCGCAGGACGTGCTGGTCACCGCCGGCGGGCAGAGCGCCCTGTCGATCGCGTTCCGGGCCATCGCCGGGCCCGGCAGCCCGGTTCTGGTCGAGTCCCCCACCTATCCCCGGGCCCTGGCCGCCGCCCGCGCCGCGGGGCTGCGGCCCGTTCCGGTACCGCTCGACGCGGGCGGCCTGCGGCCCGACCTCCTGGCCGACGCGTTCGCGATGACCGGCGCGCGGCTGCTGTACTGCCAGCCGGCCTTCCAGAACCCGACCGGCACCGTGCTGGCGCCCGAACGGCGCCGCCAGATCCTCGACGTGGCGCGCGCCTCGGGCGCGTTCGTGCTCGAGGACGACTTCGCACGGCACCTGGGACACGGCGGCACCGTGCCGCGACCGCTGATTGCCGACGACCGCGACGGCACGGTCGTCCACGTCACCTCACTCACCAAGCCCGCCGCACCGAGCCTGCGGATCGGGGCACTGGTGGCCCGCGGACCGGTCATGGAACGCATGCGGGCGGTGCGCCTGGTCGACGACTTCTTCGTCACGCGCCCGCTCCAGGAAGCCGCGCTGGAGGTACTCAGCTCCCCCTCCTGGGACCGCCACGTCCGCTCTCTGGGTACGGCGCTGCGCCGGCGGTGCGCCGTGCTGGCCGCCGCGGTCACCCGGGAGATCCCCGCTGCGGCCCTGGCCGGGCCGCCCGCGGGCGGACTGCACCTGTGGATTCGCCTGCCGCCGGGCGTGGACGACACCGTCCTCACCAGCGCCGCCCGGCAACGCGGCGTCACCGTGAGCGCCGGCAGCCGCTACTTCGCCACCGAGCCGCCGGCCCCTCACCTGCGCATCGGGTTCGCCGCGACCGCCGACCACACCGAGCTGACCGAAGGCGCACGTCGACTGGGAACCGCGCTCACCGACCTCGGCCCGAGCGACGGGTGAGACACACAAAAGACAGCCCACGACGGCGCAGCCGCGGCATTCCATCGTGATGAGACGCGGTCGGTGACGCCACGGGGACGGCCTCGTCGTGGTCGGGCCGGCCGCATACCCAGTGGCGTGCGAGGGGCCGACGTCGTAGACGAGACGGCTCCTCGGCGTACGGGTGTCTCCCGGTACCCGGGCGCTCCGGCCACGGGCCACGGGCCACGGGCCACGCCGTACGCTCCCCGGGGCATGCGCCTTCGTCCAGCGGCCAAGGACACCGGACGCCGGTTCGCACCGGATTCGGAAACCCGGGTTCGCATCCCGGCGGCGACTGCTTCTGGCTGCCGGCCAGGTTCACGGGCGGGATTACGCGGACGCCGGCGCGGCCGGCTGACCACGAAACGTCCCCGGGGATCCCAAAAGCCGCAGGAAGCGGCCGCACCGGCGAGCAAGTGACCTCCGGCTTGAAAACGGATCACGAGAGGCCTGCCTCTCCTTGTGGTGGTGGTTCGCCCGCATGCGCGACAAGGGCGACCGGACCCGGGAGGTGTGTCCTGACCGTCCTTCACCCCCGTTGCGGCTTCGCGGGTTTACGGTCGGGCGGGGGCGACACCGGGGGGACGCCGATGCGGTGACGCCAGGTACGGTCCAGTTGAGGTCGTGCGCCGGGCGCCGCGATGCCTGGCCGTGGCCGGAACGCCGGTACCCCGGACGGCGGCGGCGTGGGCCTGCTCGCCCCGTCCGTCATGGCTCAGCCGGCCTTGTCGTCGCGGGTGGCGGCGAGCGCGCGTACCGCGCCGGCGGCGCTCGGAAGGCCTTGCGCAGGATCTTGGAGTGGTTGCTCGCGACCTTCGCTGACCCGGACGTTCGGGTTACGCCGCGAGCACCGGGTCGAGGCCGGCGCGGATCTGATCCATCAGCAGAGCGGCTAGCGCGGCGTGGTGTCGTCGGCCCTGAACGGGCCGCCGTGGCCGGGCACGATCAGGTCCGCGGCGGTCAGCACCCGCAGCCGGGAGGCGCGCAACACCTCACGGTCGGGGGCTACCGGGTCGTCCGCCGGGCCGTCCGCGTGCCACCACAGGTCACCGGCGAAGGCGACCACGCCCGAGTCCGTGCCCGCCAGCAGCGTGATGTCCTCGGCACTGTGGCCCGGGGTGCGGATCAGCCGTAGCGACGGGGTGAGTTCGTAACCCTCCGCATCCCGGTTCCTCCACTGATCGCCGAGGTACTCCACATTGTGGTCGTGCACCCGGGCCCGTCCGAACAGGCCCACGTTCATGGTGTTGTCCGGGTGGTGGTGACTGAGCACCACGTCGGTGATGTCGTCGGGGCCGAGCCCCAACTCGTCGAGCGGGGCGAGGATGCGGTCGCGGCTCGCCACCATGCCCGGGTCGAAGATCACATGCCGGCCGGCGTCGGATACGTAGGAGACGGTGGCGGCGACTCCGGGGCCGGTGGAGCCGACATATCCGGTGGTCAGGATCGTGTACACGGCGCTGCGGCCGAGGGGTGCGTCTGTCATGGCCTCAATCCTTGCGGGCAGGCCGATCGTTCACGAGTGGCACAGCTGCCACTGATCGCAGGATTGGTGCCACACTGCACGTGTGCCTCCCTTCGTGACCGTCGCCGCGTACACCCCGCCCGGAGTCGGCATGCTCGCCGTCGGCATCGTCACCGAGGTCTTCGGCCCGCACGGCGAGAGCCTGCCCGGCTTCGACCTCGCCCTGTGCACCGACCGGCCCGGGCCGGTCCCCACCGACCTCGGCGTGCCGCTCACCATCACGCACGGCCTGGATCGGCTCGCCTCCGCCGATCTGGTGATCGTCCTGCCCTGTGCCGGCTTCCGCACACCACCCGCTCCCGCCGTGCTCGATGCGCTGTCGGCCGCACACCAGCGCGGCTCACTGGTCGCGGCCCACTGCGTCGGCGCTTTCGTGCTCGCCGCCGCCGGACTGCTCGACGGCCGGCGGGCCACCACCCACTGGCGGTTCGCCGGACTGCTCGCCCGCCGCCACCCCAACGTCACCGTTGAGCCCGACGCCCTCTACATCGACGAAGGACGCATCATCACGGGCGCGGGAGCCGCCGCGGGCTTCGATCTCTGCCTGCACCTGCTGAGGCGGGAGTACGGAGCCGCGGTGGCCAACGCTGTTGCCCGGGACGTGGTGCTGCCCTCCCACCGCGACGGCGGGCAGGCGCAGTACCTGGCCGCCCCTGTCCCCGAAGACTGCCGCGACGAGCGTCTCGCCGAGGTACTCGCGTGGGCCCGCGAGAACCTCCATGAGCCGCTTCCCGTCGCGGAACTGGCCCGGCGTGCCGTGATGAGCAAACGCTCCTTCGCCCGCCGCTTCACCGCCGCGACCGGCACCACCCCCCACGCCTGGCTGCGCAGCCTGCGCCTGAGCAGCGCCGAGGAGCTCCTGGAGACCACGGACCTGCCGGTCGAGGAGATCGCCCGCCGCGTCGGATACGGCAGCGCGGCCGTCCTGCGCGAACAGTTCGTGCGCCGCCGGGGAGTGCCGCCCCGCTCCTACCGCCGCTCCTTCACGAACACGCCGTAAGCTTGTTCTTTATCTTCACGGCTTCGTCCTGTGACGCTGGACCTTGATCATCGCTATCAACCTTCGACGGGCGAGCGTGAAGTTGCGTCACTGAAGGTTTGGCAGGCAGCACACGTGACCGTTGCCTGTGACGATCCATAGCGCGCTGACCTGGCAAGATGCCCATATGGAAACTGGGTTCCCCTGGGGGTTTGCACCAACCGTCGATCTCCGCCTGTGGCGTTCTGACGCCATCGTGCTGTTCGACTGGCTGATGAGCACCGATCTGAACGCCATACCGATCACGCACCCGGCCAGAAGCAAGCTCTGGCAGACCTGCTGACACGCTTGGAGGAGGTGGACGTCATCGAGTCCACCGACGAAGAGATCGCCGCAGCCCAGGCCGAGGTGGCCAAGGACATGGGTTGGTAGGGCGCCAGCAACAATCAAGTTGGGACGGAACTCGCTCGAAGCTTGTTCTCACAGGACACCTCGAATCGTCCGTCGAACTGGGTCGCTCACCTGGGGATTCGCCGGACATGGGGGCGGCCTTCGTCTGATCCTGTGCTCCGACCAAGGTGCACGTGACCACGACGAAGGCCGTGAGGGTGAGTCTGCTGTCTGATGGGGTCCGGAGGGACGCGTTCGCGAAAGCGTCACGCTTCCGGGGCGAGTTCTACGAGTGTCTGACCGCTCGGCGCGATGAACTGTTCGAGCTGGTGGACGCAGTGCTGTGCGCGGACGGTGCGGTGAAGTCCCCGGTGGACCTGACGCTCTTGCCCGAGCATCGTCGTGGGCACGGAGCGATGTATGGCGGCTTGAACCACGGCCGGATCGACGTCGACAGGCTGCGGGCGATGTTGGCAGGGCTGCCGCTGCCGCGGTTCGACGGCGGGCGCCTGGTCCTGGCGGTCGATGTGTCGCCGTGGCTCCGCTCGGACGCGCCGTGCTCAGCAGAGCGGCTGTTCTGCCACGTCTACGGCCGTGCGAAGACGGCCTCGCAGTTCATCCCGGGCTGGCCCTACTCCTTCGTCGCGGTGCTGGAGCCGGGCGCCACGTTCTGGACCGCGATCCTGGACACGGTCCGGCTCGGCCCGGTCGACGACGCGACCGCGGTCACCGCCGCCCAGCTCCGAGGCGTCGTTGAACGACTCATCGCCGCAGGGCAGTGGCAGGCTGGGGATCCGGCCATCGTGATCGTCAGCGATGCCGGTTACGACGTCACCCGCCTGGCGTGGGTCCTGCGCGATCTGCCGGTCGAGCTGGTCGGCCGGGTCCGCTCCGACCGTGTCATGCGTCTGCCGAAACCACCGAGGATGCACGGCGTCAACGGCCGGCCGCCCAAGCACGGCCCGGAGTTCCGCTTCGCCAAGCCGGAGACCTGGCCCGAGCCCGCGATCACCACGGTCACGAACACCACCAACTACGGCAAGGCCGAGACCCAGGCATGGGACCGGGTCCACCCCCGGCTCACCCACCGCTCCTCCTGGCTCGACCACGAGGGGGAACTGCCTTTGGTCGAAGGAACGTTGATCCGGTTGAGGGTCGAGCATCTGTCGAAGGAACGGAATGCCCCGCCGGTGTGGTTGTGGTCCTCGAAGACTGGCGCCACCCCGGACGATGTGGACCGTTTCTGGCAGGCATTTCTCCGCCGCTTCGACCTGGAGCACACCTTCCGCTTCGCGAAACAGACCCTGGGCTGGACCACCCCGAAACTCCGCACTCCCAACGCCGCGGACCGCTGGACCTGGATCCTGATCGTCGCCCACACCCAGCTCCGACTTGCCCGGCCCCTCGCCGCGGACCTCCGCCGGCCCTGGGAGAAACCCGCCACCTCCGATCGGCTCACCCCGGCCCGGGTCCGCCGAGGGTTTCGGAACATCCGCGTTCACCTCGCCTGCCCGACCCGTGTTCCCAAACCCCGAGGAACCGGCCCCGGACGGCCACCCGGTGCCAAGAACAAACATCGAGCACCCCGCTACGACATCGGCAAAACCGTCAAACGCCCCGAGACCCTCAAGGCCATCGGCAAGCCTGGAAGATCTTGATAGATAAAGAACAAGGTAAGGGGACGGGCGCCATCGTCCACGCGCCACTCCCGCAAGGCCCCGCAGCCGGGCGGCAGTCAGGCACCGTCGGCGGCCGGCGTGTACGGCCGCCGGACCGCCAGGCCAACGAGCTCGTGCATGGTTGCGGCCGGCGCGTCGTGAGGCGTGGTTTCCGCCCGGTGTTCACCTTCGCTGATCGGCCCCGGGGATGGCGGTCCGCTGGTGTGACAGCAGTCCGGCGATGGCTTGGATGGTGCCGGTCATGTGCTCGCGGCGGCCCTGGTGGCGGGCGAGGGCGCGCCAGTTCATCAGGTGTGCAATGCCGCGCTCGACCCTGATGCGGCAGGAGGAGTGAGCCTTGCGCCGGCGTTCGTCGACCTCCTCGTACCAGTCCGGGGGTTGTTCTCGAACCCGCGGTGCGGCGGTGACACCACCCGACCGCCCCTGTGGGCACCGAGCCCCTGACAGCCGGCGTCGGCGAGGATCCGGCGAGGATCTCCACGGCAGGCCCGCCCGCACGTAGCCTGACCAGGCCTGACTTTCGGGCATGAGTGATGTCGGCACAACTGGCCGGCTCAACGGCGCCGCAGAACAGCAGCTTCCCGTGTGCGTCGGTGACGACCATGGACGTGACGGCGTTCTGCTCGTTCCTGCCGCAGCGGAACCACTCCCGGTCCTTGCCTCCCGCGGCCGGGCGGCGCACCCCTGTCGTTGCCAATCGATGATCCCGGTCTGTCCGCTCGCGCCGAGACGGCCGATGACCTCGGCGAGGGTACACAGCCCGGTGCCGGGCGCGACGGTGCAACCGCGCCGCCGCAACGGCCCGTACGTCACCGACTGCGCACGTGATGGTGGAGCGCTCGACACCGAACCAGCAGGCCGGCCCATCGTGCGTGACGCCGTGCCGCAGGTGAACGAAGGCGGCCGGCAGCCGGTCGACGAAGACCAGCTCGTGCTTCGCCCCGCCCCCGATGCCCGGCCCCCGTTATGTTCTTCGCGGTCCTGCAAGAGGGCCGCTGGCCTCCGGGCCCGGCATGACTGTTCCCCCCTGTCGAACGGATGACCTGGGGGGT
>NZ_JBIRZM010000035.1:0-15481 GCF_044390825.1 Streptomyces sp. NPDC018833
CTCGTCGCCAAGGGCAACCGCCGGGTGCCCTACCGCGGCGTCATCGCCAACAACCTCTGGCTCCACCACCGCGCCGCCGCCCTCAACCTCCGCCGCCTGATCAACCTCGGACTCACCCGCACCAACACCACCTGGCACCTCGCCCCGGCCACCACATAGCGAAAGGGGCTGGCCAGCCTGCGGCCGGACAGCCTTTCGACAAGATCTTCAGCAGCCTTCTAGACGGTTCGGGGCGTATGCCCCCGGGTGGCCCCGCCCGGGAAGGGTGCGGGGGCGGGGTGGGTAACGGGCGGGAAGGGTGCGGGGGCGGGGTGGGTAACGGGCGGGAAGGGTGCGGGGGCGGGGTGGGTGCGAGGGCCGGGGCGTCCGCCCGGCAGGACCGTTCCCGCCCCTGGTCGTCACCACGGCGGTGGTCGCTGCCCGAGCGGGCGCACGTCCGCCGGCCCCGGCTGGGGACGCGCGCTGGGTCCTGTTCGGGACGTAAGGCGGCGTGAGAAGCAGGGACCGGCCCGGCAGCCGGAAAGCGGTCCCGGATGAGCCCCGGAGCTGCCGACGCCGCGCTCCCGGACCCGGCCACTCCCGAGAGCCCAGCCCGACGCCGAGGTCCCAGACCAGCCAACTCCCCAGAGTCCGGCTGCTCCAGGGCGCATCACGCGCCCCAGCCGCGCCCGAGAGGCCTGGTCGAGCCCCCAGAACGCCGCGCTCACGGGGGCGCCGGCCGCGCACGGGCGCAGCCCGGGCCGCGCCCGCTACGCCGCTGTGCGGACGTTCGCGTTGACCCACTCCACGATCGACGCCGTCGTCGCCCCCGGTGTGAAGATCTCCGCCACACCCTTGTCCTTCAGCGGCGCGATGTCCGCCTCCGGGATGATCCCGCCGCCGAAGACCTTGATGTCCTCCGCGTCGCGCTCCTTCAGGAGCTCGATGACCTTCACGAAGAGGGTGTTGTGCGCGCCGGAGAGGATGGAGAGGCCGATCGCGTCCGCGTCCTCCTGGATCGCCGTGTCCACGATTTGCTCGGGGGTCTGGTGCAGCCCCGTGTAGATGACCTCCATACCGGCGTCACGCAGCGCCCGCGCGATCACCTTCGCACCGCGATCGTGTCCGTCGAGACCCGGCTTGGCGACCACCACGCGGATCGGACCCGTCACACCCATCACTGCCTCCACATACCGACTGCGCCGCCTCGGGCACGGGTCCCCGCGCCCGGCGAGCGGAGCGCGGAGAGTGAACGAACGTTATCTGCAGTCCAGCATCCCGCAAGCCGCCGTTTCGCGGGGGACGGCGAGGGGGAAATCACACGTGGGACATTTTTCGCTAAGCGTCGTACCGGCATCAGGCACCGCGCACACCCCGCGCGGCCCCCGCGGGCACGACCGCGAACGGGAGCCGCCGCAGGTCCACATCAGGTCGCCGCGCCGCCGTGCCGACAGCCGCACGGCACGGTGGCGCGGCACCGCTTTTGCAGCGCGCCCCCACGAGGGACACCCGGGCCGAGCCGCGCGGGTCGCCGGTCGGGAGGTGCTGTGAAGGCTTCGGTCCTGCCTCTGCCCTGTGCCCACGTCGTCACGGGTCTCACCGCGCAGTGTCTGAGACGGTTGCGCCACCTGCTCCCCGCCGCTCTCCTCCGCGCCACCGCCCTGGAGATCGCGATCCTGGCGGGCCACCTCGTCCTCTATCCGACCGGCCTCACTCCCGAACGTCCTCGCCGCAGACGCACCGCGCCCGCCGCACACCGGTTGCCCGCGGAAGCGGATGCCGTGCCGACCGTCCTGCTGCACGGGTTCGTCGACAACCGGTCCGTGTTCGTCCTGCTCCGGCGCGCGCTGTCCCAGCACAGTCCGCGGCCGGTCGAATGCCTCAACTACTCCCCTCTCACCTGCGACATCCGGGCCGCCGCCGAGCTGCTCGGCCGCCATGTGGAGGAGATCTGCGCACGCAGCGGCCGGCGGCAGGTCGACATCGTCGGGCACAGCCTCGGCGGCCTGATCGCCCGGTACTACGTGCAGCGCCTCGGCGGCGACCACCGTGTCCGGACGCTCGTCACGCTCGGCACACCGCACTCCGGGACCTCGGTCGCACCCCTGGCCGGCGCGCACCCGATCGTGCGGCAGATGCGCCCCGGCTCGTCGGTCATCGAGGAGCTGCGCATGCCCGCGCCCGGCTGCCGTACGCGCTTCGTCAGTTTCTGGAGCGACCTCGACCGGATCATGGTCCCGGTCGAGACGGCCTGTATCGACCATCCCGACCTTCTCGCCCAGAACGTACGAGTGAGCGGAATCGGCCATCTCGCCCTGCCGGTTCACCCCGCCGTCGCGGCCGGGATCCGCGAGGCGCTCGAATCGGGCGCGGCGGCGGCCGGTGCGTCCAGCGCCGCGTCCGTCGCCTGAAGGCGAGACCGCCGGACGAGATCCGCGAGGCGACGCCGCAACCGGTTTTTACTCGAACATCTCTCGAACGTAGGGCCAAAGCTGTGCCCGCACTCCTCCGAAAGGCGGCCGAATGCCCGTTTCCTGATTGCGGAGATGCCGCCGAAGATTGTCGCCATCGCAGACCGCCGGGTACAGTCGCGCCACTGCTTCCCCCTGGGGCCCCTGCAATCCGGTGACCCCAGATGCAGGGTCCTGCTGCCGAGGCGAGAGAGAAGTTGGTGAACGACCAGCACGCCCACGCCGGGTACGGCGGCTACGCCACCGGCAGCTTCGACTCCGACCCGCTCTTCGGCGCCATGCCGGGCAATTACGAGTCAGGGCACAGCGGCCAGTACGACGCGTCCCAGTGGGACACGGGGTCGCAGCAGACCACCGGCTACGACGCCTACGCATCGGCGCAGCAGGCCCAACAGCCGCAGTACGACCAGCAGTACGCGCAGTACGACACCACCGGCCAGTGGGACGCGAGCGGCTGGAACCAGAGCGACCAGACGGGCCAGTACGAGACCGCCGCCGCGACATTCGCGTACGACGCGACCGGCCAGTGGTCCTCCTCGTCCTTCGACACCGGGGCGTACGACGCCACCGCCTGGAACTCCGACACGGCGGCCATGCCGGAAGGTCTCGTACCGCAACAGTTCACGCCGCAGCACGAGTTCGTCCCGGCTGCCGGGTACGACACCGGCTATGCCGGCTACCAGAGCACAGAACTTCCCGGCGCGGAACATCCCGGCCAGGACTTCCAGAGGTCGGACTTCCAGGACAGCGACTACGGGACGGACTTCCCCGCCGGGGACGGTCAGGCCCTCGACATCCCCGCCCAGGACTTCCCCGGCCCCGCGCACCCCGACTACACCGACGGCTCGGACGCGGGTGCCGCGCCGGAGCACGGGGCGTACGAGGCGGAGGCCGACGGCGAGTACGGCCAGGTCCACGAATACGGTCACAACGGCGATTTCGGTCACGACGTCGCGTACGGGAACGACCAGGACAGTGACGACGAATCCGAGCACGACGCGCTGACGCAGACCATGACCTCCGTGCCGGTCACCCCCGTCGCCCCCCGGCCCGTCCGCCGCGCCGGCGGCAGCCGCGGCCGGCGCCGTACGCCCGCCAAGCGCTCCGCACTGCTCACCGTCGCCGTGCCCTCGGCGTGTGTGATGGGTGTCGCCGGTATCGCCGCGGCCTCCGTCGGCAGTCTCGGCGACGAGCAGAAGGACCAGCCCAACGCGGCGGCCGCCGATGCGGTCTCAGCCGAACACGTCGCCGCCAACAAAAAGATGGACACGCAGCTGGCCGCGCTCAGCGCCGACGCCCGCGACTTCGGTGACCGAGCCTCCCGTACCCAGGAGCGCATCGATCTCAAGGCCCGCCAGGAGGCGGAGCGGAAGAAGCGCGAGGAAGAGGCGGCACGGCGCGAGGCGCTGCGGCCCAAGTTCGTGCTTCCCGTGAAGCGGGACGGCCTCAGCGCGTACTACGGCCAGTCCGGCGTGAACTGGATGTCCCTGCACACCGGTATCGACTTCCCCGTCCAGTACGGGACCGAGGTCATGGCCGCCACGGACGGCACCGTGCGCACCCAGTGGAACAGCGCCTACGGCAACATGGCGATCGTGACGGCGGCCGACGGCACGGAGACGTGGTACTGCCACCTGAGCACCACCAGGATCCGCAGTGGTTCCGTGAAGGCGGGCGACGTCATCGCCTACTCCGGCAACTCGGGCAACTCCACCGGCCCCCACCTGCACTTCGAGGTACGCCCCGGCGGCGGTTCGGCGATCGACCCCCTGCCGTGGCTGCGCGGCCACGGCCTGGACCCGACGTAAGCAGCGCGCACAAGACGGAAAAAGCGCAGGAGGCGTGGGCCGCGGCCCACGCCTCCTGCGGTTCTCGGAGCCTCTCGACCGGCCGCCTCCTGCGTTCTCAGAGCCTCTCGACCGGCGCGTACCTCAGCAGCAGTCGCTTCGGCTTCTCGTCCCCGAAGTCGATCGTCGCCTGCGCGTCCGAGCCCGATCCGGCCACCGCGACCACGGTCCCCAGCCCGAACTGGTCGTGCGTGACCCGGTCCCCCACCGACAGCGCGATCACCGGCTTGTCGTTCGTCCGCCGGGTGGCGAAGCCGGACGCACCGCCGCGTGACCGCGACGACGACAGCGAGGACGTGATGCCCGACGTCGGTCCGGCCGGCGCGGCCATCGGGCCCGTGCGCCGCCAGTCCACGTGCGCACCCGGGATCTCCTCCAGGAAGCGCGACGGCGGGTTGTACGACGGCTGTCCCCAGGCGCTGCGCATCGACGAGCGGGTCAGGTACAGGCGCTCGCGGGCGCGGGTGATGCCGACGTACGCCAGGCGCCGCTCCTCCTCCAGCTCCTTGGTCTGGCCCAGCGCCCGCATGTGCGGGAAGACGCCGTCCTCCATACCGGTCAGGAACACGACGGGGAACTCCAGGCCCTTCGCGGTGTGCAGCGTCATCAGCGTGATGACTCCGGTGCCTTCCTCGTCCTCGTCGGGGATCTGGTCGGAGTCGGCGACGAGCGCGACCTGCTCCAGGAACTCGGCGAGCGTCCCCGCACCCTCCTCCTCACCGCGCTCCTGCTCGAACTCCAGCGCCACGGCGGCCAGTTCCTGAAGGTTCTCGATGCGCGTCTCGTCCTGCGGGTCGGTGGACGCCTGCAACTCCGCGAGATAGCCGGTGCGCTCCAGGACGGCTTCGAGCACGGTGGCCGGTCCGGCGCCGGACTCGGCGATGGTGCGCAGCTCCTCCATCAGCACGTTGAACCGCTTGACCGCGTTCGCCGAGCGGGCCGCCATGCCGTATGCCTCGTCGACGCGGCGCAGCGCCTGCGGGAAGGTGATCTTCTCGCGGAGCGCGAGGGCGTCGATCATCGCCTCCGCGCGCTCGCCGATACCGCGCTTGGGAACGTTGAGGATACGGCGCAGCGGGACGTTGTCCTCGGGGTTGGCGAGGACGCGCAGATAGGCGAGGACGTCCCTGACCTCCTTGCGCTCGTAGAAGCGCACGCCTCCGACGACCTTGTAGGGAAGGCCGACGCGGATGAAGATCTCCTCGAAGACACGGGACTGCGCGTTCGTCCGGTAGAAGACGGCGACGTCGCCGGCCTTCGCCTCGCCGGCGTCGGTGAGGCGGTCGATCTCGTCGGCGACGAACTGGGCCTCGTCGTGCTCGGTGTCCGCGACGTAGCCGGTGATCTGTGCGCCCGCGCCCGCCTTGGTCCACAGGTTCTTGGGGCGGCGGGACTCGTTGCGCTCGATGACCGCATTGGCCGCGGACAGGATCGTCTGGGTGGAGCGGTAGTTCTGCTCCAGCAGGATCGTCGTCGCATCCGGGTAGTCCTCCTCGAACTGGAGGATGTTGCGGATGGTCGCGCCGCGGAAGGCGTAGATCGACTGGTCGGCGTCGCCGACGACGCACAGCTCGGCGGGGTCCAGGTCCTCGTACCCTGTGCCCACCAGCTCGCGCACGAGCGTGTACTGAGCGTGGTTGGTGTCCTGGTACTCGTCGACGAGGACGTGCCGGAAGCGGCGCCGGTAGTGCTCGGCGACGTCGGGGAACGCCTGGAGGAGGTGGACGGTGGTCATGATGATGTCGTCGAAGTCCAGCGCGTTGGCCTCGCGCAGCCGCGACTGGTACATCCGGTACGCCTCGGCAAGCGTCTTCTCGAAACCGTCCGCCGCCTGGTCGGCGAAGGCCTCCTCGTCGATCAGCTCGTTCTTCAGGTTGGAGATCTTGGCGCTGAAGGACTTCGGCGGGAACTTCTTGGGGTCCAGATCCAGGTCGCGGCAGACCAGCGACATCAGCCGCTTCGAGTCCGCGGCGTCGTAGATCGAGAACGACGAGGTGAAGCCCAGCTTCTTCGACTCACGGCGCAGGATGCGGACGCAGGCGCTGTGGAAGGTCATGACCCACATCGCGTGGGCGCGCGGGCCGACCAACTGCTCGACGCGCTCCTTCATCTCGCCGGCGGCCTTGTTGGTGAAGGTGATCGCCAGTATCTGGCCGGGGTGGACGTGCCGGGTGGCCAGGAGATGGGCGATGCGGTGGGTGAGCACGCGCGTCTTGCCCGAGCCGGCGCCGGCGACGATGAGCAGCGGGGAGCCGGTGTGGACGACGGCGGCACGCTGCTGCTCGTTCAGCCCCTCCAGCAGGGCGGCCGCGTCGACGACAGGGCGGGGCGCGCCGTCGCGGTAGTACCCGTCGCGGGCCGGCGGCACGTCGTAGGCGCCCTGGAAGAGGTCGTCCGGGATCGGCTCCGGAGTGGACTCCTCGGGCGGCGGAGGAGGCTCCTCCCCATGGGGCTGGAGGTCCGCCAGGAAGCTGTCGTCAAAGAGGCTGCTCATCGCTTATCGAGTCTAGGCGGCCGGACCGACAACCGGGCCCGCATGCCCATACGCGCAGGTCACATTCCGTGACCGCGCCTGTCCGGGGCGCCACCGGGACAGGGGGTGAATGGCCGCCTCCGAAAAAGGTCACGAAAATGTATCGGACATATCGAACATCAACCTTCACAGCGTGCGCACGAGTTGGCTAGCGTGCTCGACCAGACGGCCCGTACCCCTCCCGGCGAACCGCGCCGAACGGGCCGACTCCGCTGAATTCGGGCGCCCTGTCGGGGCGTTCGGAACCGGGGACCCGAACTATGCACAACCGGGGTGAATCGGACCACTATGTGATGCGGTCCGTAGGGCATCTTCCGTTCGCCCGAACCCGACAGCTAACCCGGTAGGCGGTCCACGGAAGAAGGAGATGCCGGCCTTGGCGTCGCATCGCAGGATCCGCAGCCGCAGCACGAAACCCTCCTCCGCCGTCGGGTTCACGACGGCCGCCCTCGCCGGCGTCACCCTCCTGTCGACACAGAGCGCCACCGCCGCGCCCAGCGACCCGAAGCCCTCCGTCGAAGAGGTGCAGAAGAAGGTCGACGACCTCTACCGGCAGGCCGGCAGCGCGACCCAGGAGTACAACCAGGCGAAAGAGGCCACCGCCGAGAAGCGCCGTGAGGTCGACACCCTGCTCGACCAGGCGGCCGCGCGCGCGGAGAAGCTGAACGAGTCGCGCCGCGCCCTCGGCAACTACGCCGCCGCGCAGTACCGCACCGGCGCGCTCACCCCGACCGCGGCGCTGCTCTTCGCGGACAGTCCTCAGGCGTACTTCGACCAGACGCAGTTGATGGACCGGATGACCGACCAGCAGCGGACGGCCGTCAGCGACTACGAGACCGAGCGCGCGGCGGCCGCGAAGCAGCGCGCACAGGCGACCAAGCGGCTGGAGTCGCTGACCGACTCCCAGCAGGCCCTGCGCATCAGCAAGCAGAAGGTCCAGGCGAAGCTGGCCGAGGCGCGCACCCTGCTGTCGAAGCTGACCGCCGAGGAGAAGGCCCGGCTGGCAGCGATCGAGCGCGAGAAGGAGGAGGAGGCGCGCCGCAGGGCCGAGGCCAAGGCGGAGGCGGAGGCGAGGGCCCGCGCCGAGGCGGAGGCAGAGGCGGAGGCAGAGGCGGAGCGGCAGCGGGAAAGCGCGGAGCCGCCGCCGGAGACGGGCACCGGCACCGGCACCGGCACCGGCACGGACGACGGCACGTACGCGGCCAGGGCCGACAAGGTCCTGGCCTTCGCCCGCGCCCAGATCGGCAAGCCGTACGTCTGGGGTGCGACCGGCCCGTCCTCGTACGACTGCTCGGGGCTGACGCAGGCGGCCTGGAAGGCGGCCGGTGTGGATCTGCCGCGCACCACCTGGGACCAGGTGAAGGTGGGGCAGCGCGTCGCGACGGCGGACCTGCTGCCTGGCGATCTCGTGTTCTTCTACGACGACATCAGCCACGTCGGCATCTACATCGGCGACGGCAAGATGATCCACGCGCCGAAGCCGGGCGACAACGTCCGCGAGGAGTCCATCTACTACATGCCGATCTACGGCAGCATCCGCCCGGTCTGACCCCTCCTGCTCCCGCGCCCGCCCGGACGGTCCCGCCGTCCGGGCGCGCGTGCTCCGGGGGGACGGCGGCTCAGGTCCAGAGCGTCGCGATGAAGATGTTCGCGACCGTCAGACCGCCGACGGCGCCGAAGAGCGCCTTGTCGACCGTCTCCTCGTCCCGCTTGACGTAGACCAGGCCCAGGATCACCACCAGCACCGCCAGCTTGATGCCGATCTTGAGGTTGTTGACCGCCTGGTCGTCGGCCTGGTTGAGGCCCACCAGCGCGACGCCGGTGATCAGCATCGTCAGCGCCCCGTGCAGCATCGCCGGGTTGAAGCGCGCCGTGCCCGCGCCTATCGCCTTCATCTGGGCGAGGAAGCCGCCCAGCAGGGAGGCGATGCCGATGATGTGCAGAGCGACGAAGACATTGATGAGTACGTCCATGGGCCGGAGCCTAATCGTCGCCATACCACCGCCCGGCGGTCGGGGGAGCCCCATCACGGCGATCGGTCGGGGCCGCTCCGCAATACGGCCCGGCACCGGCGACTCGGGGCGAAGAAAGCGGACAGCAGTGTCCAGGTTCGGGCACTTGAGGTCCTTACGCCTCCTTCCGTGACCGCCGGGTTTAGCGTCGGCGACCGGTGGCCGACTCCCCACCGCCGTCACGCAGCCGGACGGCACCGGCCGCCACCGCCGAAAGATCCGGCGGCGCGCCGTTTCCCCTGTGCGGAGCGCCGCCGGACCGCAGGTACGCAGGTACGCAGGTACGCAGGAAGGATGGGTACGTCTCGTGGCGGCGCACCGGAAACCGAAGCAGCGTCCGCTCAACGGGCCGACCGCCCGCACCGCAGCCACCCTGGCGCTCGCCGGCGCGGCGACCGCGCTCGATGCTCCCGCGCACGGCGAGCCGCGCCTCACCCCCGCCCGGCTCAAGGCCCGCGTGGACAAGCTGTACCTGGAGGCCGAAGAGGCGACCCAGAAGTACAACGGCGCCAAGGAGCGGACGGAACAGGCCCGCAGAGCGCTCGACGAGCTGAGCGACGAGGCCGCCCGCAGGACGGAGCGGCTCAACGCCCCCCAACGCCCTCGGCTCCGTCGTCACGGCGCAATACCGTGTCGTCACGGCGCAATACCGTTCCGGCAGCATCGACCCCGGCCTGCAGCTCGCTCCTGCCCCGGACCCCGACACGTACCTGGCCGGCGCCTCGCTCGCCGAGCGGGTCGGGGAACGGCACGCGGCCGGACCATATGCGCACGCACGCGCTGCGCTCGCCCGGCCACCGGCGCATCGGACCGTTCGTCGTCCGCTACCCCGACCGGCCGGTCCCGCCCGCCGCTCACGAGATCCCGGACGAGGAAGCCCGTCCGACGCGGTCAGGCATCGATGGGCTCCTCGCCCCGTTCACCGTCAGACCAGGCGCCGGGCCGTCGCCCACCGGGTGAGCTCATGACGGTTGGACAGCTGCAGCTTCCGCAGCACCGCCGAGACATGCGACTCGACCGTCTTCACCGAGATGAACAGCTGCTTGGCGATCTCCTTGTACGCGTACCCGCGTGCGATCAGCCGCAGCACCTCGCGCTCCCGCTGCGTCAGCCGGTCCAGGTCCTCGTCGACCGGCGGCGCGTCCGTCGAGGCGAACGCGTCGAGCACGAAGCCCGCGAGCCGCGGCGAGAACACCGCGTCGCCGTCCTGCACCCGGAAGATCGAGTCGACCAGGTCCGTGCCGGTGATGGTCTTGGTGACATAGCCGCGGGCGCCGCCGCGGATCACACCGATGACGTCCTCGGCGGCGTCCGACACCGACAGCGCCAGGAAACGCACCGGGTGCTGCGCCGCGGTCATCAGCGGCGCGCAGCGGCGCAGCACCTCCACACCGCCGCCGCCGGGCAGGTGCACATCCAGCAGGACGACCTCCGGCCGGGTCGCCGTGATCACGGTGACCGCCTGGTCGACGTCGGCGGCCTCGCCGACGACCTCGACCCCGGTGCGCTCGGTCTGCCCGATCTCGGCCTGCACACCGGCGCGGAACATCCGGTGGTCGTCGACGAGCACGACCCGCACCCGCCGCTCGACGCTCTCTTCCGCAGACTCGGTCATCCGTCAGCCCTCTCCATCTCGAGCTCCACCTCGGTGCCCCCACCGGGCACCGTGCGCAGCCGTGCCGTGCCGCCGTTGCGCTGCATCCGGCCGATGATCGATTCTCTTACGCCCATTCTGTCGCCGGGAACGGCGTCCAGGTCGAATCCCGGCCCACGGTCCCGCACGGAGACGAAGACCGTACGCCCCTCGACCTCCGCGTACACCTGGACGGCCCCTCCCGCGCCACCGTACTTCGCGGCGTTGACCATCGCCTCGCGCGCGGCCTGCAGCTGTGCGGCCAGCTTCTCGTCGAGCGGGCAGTCGCCGACGACCACGACCTCCAGCGGCACGCCGTGCTTGTCCTCGACCTCGGCGGCGGTCTTCTTGACCGCTTCGGCGAGGGTGTCGGGCTCTTCGTCCTCGTCCTTGCCGTTGCCCTCCGGCTTGTAGAGCCAGTTGCGCAGCTCGCGCTCCTGGGCGCGGGCGAGTCTGCGCACCTCGCCGGGTTCGTCCGCGTTCCGCTGGATGAGGGTGAGGGTGTGCAGGACGGAGTCATGGACATGCGCGGCGACCTCGGCACGCTCCTGGGCGCGGATGCGCATGGTCCGCTCCTCGGAGAGGTCCTGGGTCATCCGCACCAGCCATGGTCCGGCGAGCAGCGCGACCCCGGCGATGACGGCGATGGCCGCGGTCAGCACGTTGCCCAGCTGGGCCGCCGAGCCGCGCACCACCATGAACACGGTCAGGCCCATGCCGACGAGCGCCACACCGGCGAGCGCGCGCGCCAGTTGCAGCAGGCGGCGGCGCCGGCTGTCCGTCGAGAGACTGACCCAGCGGGCACGGCGGGCGTTGTCCGCCTGGCGCCACACCAGCACCACACCGGCACCGATCAGCAGCGTCGGCCACACGTAGCGGTTGGCGGTGCCACCTGCGTCGACATTGGCGACGAAGATGCCGGCGCCGATGAGCAGCGCGACGAGGGCGAACAACTGGCCCTTGTCGGGCTTGCGCAGCCTGCGGCGGCCGTCGGGCGTGATCTCGAAGACGGAGCGCGGCTCGGCGGCCCGGCCGCCGATGCCGAGCGGGACGACGATCCAGAACACCGCATACAGCAGGGCACCGAGGCCGTCCGCCATGAACAGGGCGAGAAACACCAGGCGCACCCACACGACGGGCAGCCCCAGATGCCCGGCCAGACCGCGGGCCACACCGCCGAGCATGCGTCCGTCCGCGCTGCGGTACAGCTTGCGGACAGCGGACTCGTCCGTCTCGGGCGGGCGGGTGGCGACTGGCATGCCCCGATCGTCACACGGCCCGGCCGGGCCGGGCATCAGGGCCGTCCCTTAATCCGACCCTGAGAACACCCCGCCCCTCAGGGCAATATCAGGGGACGGCCAGGGTCGGGACGGCTGCCGACCCGGCACCGGGCCCGTCACCATGGAGTCATGACCCAGCCGACCACCGCACCGCCCCAGCCGCCGCAGGAGCCTCCGCCGCCGCGGCTGCGCCGTGATCCGCGCCGTAAGGTCGTGGCCGGTGTGTGCGCCGGGCTGGGCCGGCACTGCGACATAGACCCGGTGATCTTCCGGATAGTGATCGGCGTGCTGTCGGTGACCGGCGGCACGGGTCTGATCTTCTACGGCTTCGCCTGGCTGCTGATCCCGGCCGACGACGAGGAGGAGAACGAGTTCCGCAGGATGCTCTCGGGCCGCGTCGACGGCGCCTCGCTGAGCGCCGTGCTGCTCTCGCTGCTCGGCTGCGGCCTCCTGCTGACGATGCTGAGCAACGGGAACATGCTGGGCTTCGTCACCATGCTGTCGCTGGCGGTGACGGGGGCCGCGGTGTGGTCCCAGCGCCGCCCGCATGTCCCGCCCGGCGGGGCGCCCATGGACACGGCGGCGCCGCACGCGGTCCCCGAGGCGCCGCCGGAGACGAAGGCCCCGCCGGTCCCGGACAGTCCGTCCTGGTGGCGCGACCCGATCGTCAAGGACGGTACGACCGGGCCGGTGCCGACCGGTTATCTGTGGGGCCCGGAGTCGGCGCTCGCGGCGGCCGCCGAGGCCCCGCCGCGTCATGGCGGGCGTCCGGCCGCGGTGGTGGTGCCGCAGCCGCGCGGCCCGCGCGGTATCGGCGGCGCCGTGTTCCTGCTGGCTCTCCTCGCGGGCTGCCTGGGCACGGGCCTGAGTTGGGCGAGCCTGCCGCTCGGGACGAGCCTGCAGACAGGGCTCGTCGCCGCGCTGGCGGTGTTCGGCCTCGGCCTGCTGGTGAGCACGCTGCTGGGCCGCACCGGTTTCGGCACGGTGCTGCTGACGATGGTGACGGCGACTGCGCTGGCGGGCGCCGCCGCACTGCCGAAGGACATCAGCACGAAGTTCGGCGAGAGGACCTGGACACCGGCGTCGGCCGCCGCGGTCCAGCCACGCTACGAGATGGGCTCGGGGAAGGGCACCCTCGACCTCTCCGCCCTCGACGTGCCCGCCGGGCAGACGGTGTCGACGAGGGCGGAGATGGGGCTGGGTCATCTCACGGTCGTCGTACCGAAGGACGCAGCGGTGCAACTGGAGGCCGAGGTCGGCGTCGGCGACATCAGGCTCCCCGGCGACGCGCCGGACGACGTCGACGTCGGCCCGGGGCAGGACCGGCGCAAGACCTTCCCCGCGCCGCCGGGAGCAACGGCGGGCGGGACCCTGGTTCTGGATCTGGAGCTGGGCATCGGACAGGTGGAGGTGACCCGTGCCGCGCGCTGAGTTCCGGCATGAATTCCGTCCCGGCAGGCTGATCGCGGGTCTGTCGGTGCTGACAGCCGCCCTGCTGTACGGAGGGGATGCGGCGGGCTCCTGGCACACCCCCTGGTTCACGGCCTTCCCGGTCGTCTTCGGCGGTCTGTTCCTGGCCGGTGTCGTCGCCGCCCTGCACTACGGGGTCCGTCGCCGCCGTTCCCGCAGAAGCGCGTCGAGGGAGAACACCGAGGCCCCGGCGAGCACCAGCGGCAACCAGGCCATGAGGTAGGCGAGGTCGTTGCCGTAGTAGTAGGGGTCGGTCTGCCAGCTCACGGTCAGCCACAGGCTCAGCGAGATGAGCGCGCCACCGAGAGCCGCCAGGCGGGCCAGCAGGCCGACCAGGGTGCCCAGGCCGACGGCGATCTCACCGATGGCGATGGCGGTGCCGAAGGCCTCCGGGTTCTTCAGTGCAAGGTCGACGAGCGCGGGCACGGCGGAGCCGTCGCGCACGGAGCTCATCACCTCGCCGATGGAGCCGGTGCCGGTCGCCGCCATGAACCGGCTGTCGGTGAGTTTGTCGATGCCCGCGTAGACGAAGGTCACCCCGAGGAACAGGCGCAGCGGCAGCAGCGCGTACCGGGTGGCCCGCTCCCTCCAGCCGCGCGGCGCGTCGTCGAGCGTCCCGTAGGTCGATGTCGTCCGGTATGTGTGTGTCATCGCTGGTCCCGCCTTCGGTTGACCCGTCAACCGACCATACGTATGGCGAAGCCTTGCCGCTCACCAGGCATGCGGCACGCTCTGTGACAGATGGGTGACGTGCCGACAGATGGGTGACACGTCCGCCGCGGCTCAGTCGGTGACCTCGATGAGGCAGCGGTTGCTCGCCACCCCGGCGGCCGTCACCACCTGCACGTCGATCTTCCCCGGCTCGACCTCCACGGGTACCGGCACCGTGAGCAGCGTGTCGGCCGGGTTGGCGAAGCCGCCGGGCACCGGGATCAGCGGCACGTGCACATGGACCGCGCCGAAGCGGACGACCAGCTTCGCCAGCAGGTCCGGCCGGTCCGCGCCCGGCGGCACGAAGCCGGTGCCGCGGACCTCGATGTCGTCACCGGTACGGATGGGCCCGTCCAGGTCACCGGCCTCGCGGGCCCGGACCACCGACATCACGACGGGCCGGCCGCCCTCCGCGTACTTCCCCGCGAGATACGTCGCGGCCGAGATCGCCACCAGCAGCACGAGCCCCCACGGCAGGTGGGGCAGCCGCTCAGGGGCACGTGCGAGCCCGGTCAGGGCGACAGCGACGACGGCCGCGTTGATCAGGACGTACTGCGTGTCGGCGAAGGCGACCCGGCCCGAGTCGTCGCAGAACAGGTCGGCCGCGCGCGGACGGTCGGCGCGCACCTTCTGCAGCCGCAGTCCGGCCACGCGTACGGCCACGATCCTGCGCACACCGACGGCGATCGCGCACACCAGAGCGAGGACGCACAGCAGCCCGCCGCCGGCCGGAACGCCCATGCCCTCGGTGAGCCGGTCGCGCCGTGCGCCCGCGGACGCGGCGGCCATCAGGAACCCGAGGTGCAGCACCGCGCCGCAGACGACGAGCAACCAGGCGGCGGCGACGGTACGGGAGGTGGACAGGCGATGGTCCTCGCCGGTCAGGGCCGCGAGCAGGCCGCCCCGTTCACGGTGCGCGTGCGCCACCCCGGTGAGCGCCCCGGCAACGACGAGCGCGGCGAGCAGCCCTGCCGTACGGGTCGCGGTCCAGCCCGCTCCGATCGCGGTGGCCGTCTGGGTGAGGACGAGCGCCGTGCAGCATCCCCACACCACGGCCAGGCTGCGCAGGCGGATCCTGCCCAGCCGGGACGCGGCCACGGCCTGGTCGAGTCCCGCGACGGTGCGGGCCGACTGTGTCAGCTCGTCGGACACCCACTGCCGTGACGCGCCCGGCGAGTGGGCGACGCCCGCGGGAAGCCCCTCGCCCGCCGCCAATTCGTCCCGTTTGGCGAGGAATTCGGCCACCGCTCGCCGATGGCCTTCGCGCGCGCCGTGCGCGCATGTGTCGCACTGTTCCGCTTCCTGCACCGCCACGACCGAACGCCACCTCTCCGCATCGCACAGGCGAACCACCTGGTGATGCATGGGAATTGTGCCGTACGCAAACCGCCGCCATCCCGATGGCCGAGGCCAGAGGGGGTGAAACCTGATGGCGCCGGGTTGACCGGGGCTAGATGATCGATTCCAAGGGGTCAGTGATCATAGGCGCTCAGTGAGCGCAGGATGGGCTGCCCGGTGTGGTCGTTGTGCCAGATCGCGGCGGTC
>NZ_JBIRZM010000036.1:0-13759 GCF_044390825.1 Streptomyces sp. NPDC018833
GCGGTGGCGAGGGAGTCCAACTCTGTCTTCACACACTGACGTTGGGCTCCCTCACCTCATGCGCGCAGCCGATCCCTTGGAATCGATCATCTAGGTATTCAGAAAGTGACGGATACGTGGGGAGCCGGGTATGTCTGTTCAGTACCGGCAGGGCGACGTTCTTCTCCGGGCCGTACCCAGGCTCCCCGAGGACGCGGAGCCTGTGGCGCGTGAGGGCGGCCGAGTGGTGCTGGCTCACGGGGAGGCGACCGGGCACAGCCACGCGATCGCCGAGCCGCATGCTCACCTGTTCGCCTCGCGCGACGACGAGCTCAACGGGATCACAGACCGATACCTGGACATCGTCGGGTCGAGCGCCCTGCTGACCCACGAGGAGCACGATCCGCTCACCGTGCCCGCAGGACGGTACCTAGTACTGCGCCAGCGGGAGTTCACCGGGGACACTGCCACGCGGGACGTGACCGACTGATGCTCGGCAGTCCTCACCGCCCCCGTGAACGCGGAGCCTCCCTGCGGGCGACCCGCTACTTGACCGACGGCCAGTGGGCCGAGGTCGACCGGATCCGCGCGGAGTGGCAGGCGCACGAACAGACCACCGGCCCTGCCGACCGGGCCACCACCGAGGCGGCAATCAGCGGGCTGTACCGGATGACGTTCCGGTCCGCGCCGAAGTTCGTCTGGGTCGACTCACCGGCCGCGGCCGACGAACTGATCCGTACGGCCCTCGGCGACGAGCCCGGCCGGTCCCCCCTGGGCCCGCTCGGCCCCTGGCTGCCGACCGCCCCCAAGCGCCCGCTCAGGGTGCCGGTGACCCATCTGGAGGAGCAGCGGGTGGCGAGGTGGCTGTCCGGGTTGTCGCAGCCGGTGGCCCAGTCCCTGAGCGGCACCGGCCCGACCTACCCCAGGGGAATCCACAGCTTGCCGGTGCGCACCGATCACAGGGCGGCGCTGTACGAGATCCCGCGTCGGCTCGGCATGAAGTGCTACACGTCCCGATCGAGGCGGCGGCTGGACCTATGGCAGGGCGCGGTCCGTTCGTGCGGCTGGTGGTGGCCCTTCGAAGACGCGTGCGTGGTGTCGGAGCGGCCCTTGGAGGTGCACCTGGAACCGGGCCGCCGGGAGGGCACGTTCCGGCTGCACAACAGCGAGGGCCCCGCACTGCTCTACCCCGACGGCTCCGCCGTGCACGCCTGGCACGGTGTGCACGTCCCGAAGTACGTCATCACCGGCGAGCTGACGGCCGAGGACTGGCTGGATGAGAGCAACAGCGAAGTCCGCCGGGCCATCGCCGAGCGCATGGGCTACGACTGGCTGCTCGCCCACTGCGGGGCGAGGAAGTTCGCCAGCGACGACTACGGCTCCCTGTGGCGAATACCCGACCCGCGCGACCAGAACACCCTGGAGCAGGACTACGGCCCGCCGGTCGGTACCGGCCGGTGGTACTACCCGGACGGGAGCGAGCCCGAGGACGACATCGTGCTCGTCGTCGTGGAGAACTCGACTCCCGAGCCGGACGGGTCCTACCGGAGGTACGTACTGAGGGTCCCGCCCGACCAGAAGGTACCCCGCGACGCCATCGGATGGACCTTCGGCCTGCCTCCGGGCACGTATGCCCCGGACCTGATGACCTGAGGAACGGAAACTCGCCACGCCAGGCCGTCGCCCCCCGGCACAGCGGTTGGCGCGCGAGGCGTACGCCTGAGGTCTGTTCCAAGTGGGGACCCGTCCCGTACCCCAAGAGCGCCGGCGCACGAGGCAACAGTCACTCGATACAGAACCGCGCTGCTGCTCACGATGATCAAGTCGGCTGCGGCGAGGTCCGGCACCGGATCCGGACCGTGCGCTTCGCGGGCAGTGATCCGTTCGAGCTGACGGCTCACTGCTTCACCTTCGCCGTGGCGGCCAGGTGCTTGGTGATGAGCCGGTCGGCGTCGGACATCGCATCCGCCTTGTGAGAGGCGATCCACTCCCCGAAGCTGCCGTCCGGGCCCCATAGATACCAGCCGGTGTCGTGGTAGCCGTCCTTGGAGTTCTTCTTGCGGTAGCCCAGCTCCCACCAGCCTTCGCGCCAGCGCCACAGCCGCCGCCGCCGGCATCGTGAAGCTTCCCCTTGATCGTGGACACCTGGTGACTGGGACTTGAGGTTCCAGGGGAAGTAGCACCAGGTGGGAAGCAAGTACACGAAGCGGTACACCGAGGAGTTCAAGCGGGACGCTGTCGCGCTCGTCGACTCCTCGGGCAAGACGGTCACTGCGGTCGCGGGGGAGCTCGGCATCAGCTCCGAATCCTTGCGCGGCTGGTACCGCAAGGCCAAGACGGACCGGGGCGAGGGCACCCCCGGCGAGTTGACCAGTGCCGAGCGCGAGGAGCTCAAGCGGCTGCGCAAGGAGAACCGCGAACAGCAGCAGACGATCGAGATCCTGAAAAAAGGCGACCGCCTTCTTCGTGAAGGAGAACGACCGGTGAGCGAGTTGTACCGGTTCATCCATGCGGAGAAGGCGAACTACCCGATCGTTCTGCTGTGCCGGGTGCTGCATGTGGCCCGCTCCTCCTGCTACGCCTGGCGCGAGGGCGAGGCCGCCCCTCGCGCCCGGCAGTCCGCCGACGACGCGCTCGCGCAGGAGATCACGGTGCCGCACCTCGCTTCCCGCCGCACCTACGGCGTTCCGCGCATCCACGCCGAGCTGCGGCGTCCGGGGCGTGGGGTGAACCGCAAGCGCGTCGCCCGCGTGATGCGCGAGCGCGACATCCGCGGCGTCACCCGCCGCAAGCGGCGCTCGCTGACCCGGCCGGATATGAAGGCGAAGCCGACCCCGGACCTGATCGGCCGCGACTTCCACGCCGAGCGCCCCGGCACCGAGCTGGTCGGCGATATCACCTGCCTGCCCACCGCGGAGGGGTGGCTCTACCTCGCCTGCCGGCTGGACCCGGCCACCCGTGAGGTTGTCGGCTATGCCATGGCCGGCCACCACCGCGCCGAACTCGTCGTGGACGCCCTCGACATGGCTCAAGGACGCGGCGGACCGGCGCCCGGCTGCGTGGTCCACAGTGATCGCGGCAGCGAACACACCTCTGCCCAATTCCACGATCACGTAAGGGGGTTGGGGCTACGGCAAAGTTGCGGGCGCACCGGGTCATGCTTCGACAACGCCGCCGCGGAAAGTTTCTGGGCTCTCCTCGAAGAAGAGATCGGCACCCGCACCTGGCCCGACCGGGCCACCGCCGCGCCGAGGTCTTCAACTTCATCGAGACCTTCTACAACCGCCGCCGTCTGCGCAAACACAAGACCTTCGGCTACCTCACCCCGGCCGAGACCCGGCAGCGGCATCAGCACACCCTCTCGGCGACACTCGCCCTGCGAGCGGGCGTGGCCATGGTCGCCGTCCAGCGCAGGCTCGGGCACTCCTCGATCCGCGTCACGTCGGACATCTACACGACCGTCCTGGCAGAGGTCGAGCGCGAGGCCGCTGAGGCGACCGCCTCCGTCGTCCCCCGCTCCCGCAAGCGCGTGATCCCGCAGCCCGAGAAGGAGCCCGCGACGCAGGACGAACAGGACGGCGAGAGCACCAAGGAAGCCCCGGATGTTCCCACCGAGGACGCCGCCTGACGGCATGTTCCCAGGGCGTTCCCATCCGCTCACGCAGAAGGCCCCGCGATCTTCGCGGGGGCCTCTGTTCGAACCGTTTTCCCTGGTCAGGGGTGGAGCCGCCTTCGGGATTCGAACCCGAGACCTACGCATTACGAGACCATGAGCGATCGTGTTGCGTGGTGCCCCGTCGTTCTGCGTAGTGATGTTTTGCCTGATGAGGGCATGCGCAGCAGATTGACCCGTGCCACCCCGTGACGCACTGCCCAAAGGCGTCTGTCCACCGGCTGTCCACCGACGGGGTTGCTCGGCCGACCGCCCCTCACCGCCCCATCGCTTCTGACGAAATCCCCGGCAACGGCGGAGCCTGACACGAGGACCACTGTCCATCTTCCACAAGGATCGACCGCGCGGCACTTCCCCACGAGCGCCGCAGCCTCCACCCACGACGAGACCTCAAATCGAAACGATATCTGCGATAGTCGATGAATGGTATCGTTTCACTGGCGGAATCATCTCCGAAGGGATCATCCACATGGCCAGAACCGTCATCGACCTCGATGAAGACATGGTCACCGAGGCCATGCGCATCTTCGGGACCAAAACGAAGGCCAAAGCCGTCCGCCTCGCCATGGAGGACGCCGTCAAGAGGCACCTGCGGCAGGAGGGCTTCGACGCCATGGACGCTGGCGAGCTCGACTTCAGTGAGATCGTCGAGAACACCGGCCCCCGCAACGCCGACGGCTCCCTCAAGCACGACGGCGACCGCGACGGAGGCCGGGCCGCCTGATGCAGGACCACTACCTGATCGACAAGTCCGCCCTCGCTCGCTGGACGAAGCCGAGCGTCAAGGAGGTACTCAAGCCCCTGCACGAGCGTTACCTCCTCGCAGTGTGCCAGCCCACCGAGTACGAGATGATCCACTCTGCCCGAGACAGCTCAGAAGCAACGCGGATCAGCACGTGGCTCCACGCCTTCGACTACCTCCGCACCGACGACGACGTCTTCACCCGCGCTCTCGAGATCCAGCGCCATGCTCTCAACGCAGGCTTCCACCGCGCCCTGTCCCTCGCCGACCTGCTGATCGCGGCTACAGCAGAACTGCACCGGCGAACGGTCCTCCACTACGACGGCGACTTCGACATGATCGCCTCCCTGACGGGACAACCCGCCGAATGGGTCGTACCGCCCGGCAGCGCCGACCGTTGAGCAGGCCGCCCATCTACCAGGCCGAGTCGGCGGCCGGAAGCCTCAGTCAGGCGTCCATAGCGACATCAGCCATGCCAGGTCCGCCACGGCCTGACTGCGGACCGCCTGTTCACGGGTGAACAGCTCGTAGGTCTTCGTCAGCACCAGCGTGTACGGGCGCCCCTGCCGCCTGGTCTGGTGGCGCACCGGCAGCTCGGCCGAGTCGATCCTGGTGTGCACATGCCGTCGTCCCTCCTTCGCCAGCGGCCATTCGAAGACCCGCCGCGACCGGGAGCCGAGGAACGCGCCGAGGACACCGCACAGCTCGCAACCGCACCCGGCCCAGGCCACTGACCAGTCGTCAGCAGTGCGCCGTGGCCGCTCGCACACCGCGCGGAGCCGGTCCGCACAGTCCCGCGCGAGGGCGTCGAGCCCCGCCGCACCCCACTCCGCCGACGCGCTCGCCTCCGCGGCGCGGCGCAGCAGCGGCATCAGGCACTCGAGCACCGTGTCCCCGCATTCGCGCAGCTCCGCCACGATCCCGTCCCGCAGCTCTTCGTCGGCCGCCGCCAGGACGTGTCGCAGCGGCAGGGCCAGCTGCTGCAGCTGCGCACGGCGGGTCTCAGCCGGCCCGGTCGTGGTCCACCGTCGCAGGTCACTGTCCACCGCAGCCCAGACCCCGGCGGACAGCAGCCGTGCCACCGTCGGCGCCCGATAGGCACGCAGCGCCGCGCACAGCTCCTGCAACCGCTCGGTCCACTGGTACTGCTGCGGCTGGAGGCGGTGCTCCGCTGCGAACCAGGCATCGACGACCCGGCGCACCCACCCGGTTCCGTACCGCTCGGCCACCGCGGCCAGTCCGCCCGCGTGTTCCGGGCTGAGCGCGCCCACCTGGAACGGCTCCAGCAGCATCGCCGCGGTCTCAGCCGCACCCAGGCCCGCAGCCACCCGCAACGCGCAGTCCAGCAGCTCGGGTTGCGGGTGGGTGTGCTTCCAGAACGGTGCGAGGGAGTGGGCCTGGTCGCGCGCCCGGTCCAGGTCACCCCGCCCGATAGCGGAGCGCAGTACCTCCAGGGCCCACCGCGATCCGGCCTCGCCGCGTACCGCGAAGGTGCGCTCACGCGGCCACACGACCACCGCGGCCCGCCGGTACCACCGGTCCAGCGTGTTGCCGTAGTTGCCCACGTAACCCTCGTACTGCGAGTCGTAGGGCGTCAGGTCCGCGCTCGCGGTACTCGCGCACACCTCGTACTCGTGAACCCGCAACGAGATCGGCTCGCCACCGCTGCCGTCCGGACCGGTCCACCAGCCCAGGGTGATCTCGTCGTCGACCAGCTCCTGGAGGACGTAATCCCCGTCCTCGCCCGCATCGCCGTCCTCATCTTCGCCATCCTCGTCGTACCCGAAGTCTTCCCAGGGGTCGTCACCCTCGGGGTAGGCCTCCCAGGTCTCCTTCACCTCGGCCAGCGCTAGCACCGACTCGCACCCGGCCTGCCCGGCAGCGGCGCGCAGCAGAGCGGCACGCCCCGCGTCGGCGCCCTTGAGCCGCTCCCAGCTCAGACCCCGCTGGGTGTACTCGTGGTCGAGCAGGTACACGAGCCGGTTCGGCGGATCCAACTCACGGCTGCCATAGCGCGGCTTGGCGGGCGAGCCGAAGTGGCGACCCAGACTGTGTGCCAGCTCCGCCAGCGGTCCGGACGCCTCCGCCGAAGTCCCCGGCTCGGCGAGCAGGTTGAAGGTGAGCGTCACCCGGTACCCGGATCGGACCGGAGTCACCTCGTGCCGGCAGTCGGCATAGAAGGCGACGAGAGTCAGATCCGTCTTCGAGCCGCGGTAGGCGCACTCCTGCCCGGCGTGCTCGACGACCAGCTCTCCCCCCGTGTGCGCCGAAGGCAGGGAGAGCACCAGCGTGCCCACCATGGCGTCGTCCTTCTCCGAATCCTGGTGCGGAAGGAAGAACTGGCCCTTGCCGTACACCAGCATCGCGTGCGGCTCAGCCCGCAGCCTGGTCGCCGCCGGAAGCCCGAGAGCGTCCCGAAAATGCTCCAGCGCGCCACTCAACAGCGACGACCAGGAAGGACCGGCAAGAATGATCTGGTTCGGCGAGATCTGCCAGGTGTCACGCACACTGGTGTCGCTCAGCGTCTGTTCGCCCCGCCCGAACAGCGCCGGCCGTGCCACCGCAATCAGCCGCTTCACCTGGGGCGCCCGCAACGGAAGGCGCACCGGCCCGACCCCGGACACCTCAAGGCGCAGGCCGGCCACCGGCGCCTCCAGCCGGGCACTGAAAGCCCCCGCCGCCTTCGCCCCGCCGAGCAGCCCAGCCAGCCGTTCTCTCGGTGCCGCCACCACACGCCTGCCCTCCGGCCCCTGCGGGCCCGTCGTTCTCGGCCTGATCCTGCGAACCCGACGGCACCGCCAGGGCCGTAAGCGTGGATGGGCGCCGAACGAGGGATCCCGTCCAGGTCCCGTGAGATGAGCCGCAGCGCCTGTCGGTAGTCTGCACGGACGTGAGCGAGTACCAGTACTACGAGTTCCAGGCTATCGACCGGCCGTTGACGAAGGACGAGCTCGAAGGGGTGCGGGCGCTGTCGAGCCGGGCCCGGATCAGCACGACGCACTTCGTCAACGAGTACCACTACGGCAACTTCCGCGGCGATGAGCGCAAACTGATGGAGCAGGTGTACGACGCCCACCTGTACTTCGCCAACTGGGGCTCGCGGCGCCTGATGCTGCGCCTGCCCACCACACTGCTGCCCGCCCGCAGCACCGAACCGTACTGCGCGGAAAACGCCTTGACCTGCTGGACCAGGAAAGGGCACCTGCTGCTCGACTTCTCCTACGAGGCCGAGGACGGCGGCGAGTGGGACTTCGAGACCTCCTTCACCCTCGCCTCCTTCACCCCCCTGCGTACCGAACTCGCCGCAGGCGACCTGCGCCCCCTCTATCTGGCCTGGCTCTCCGCACTCACCCGCTGGGAGCTGCAGGAGGACGTCGACGAGGACGAGTACACCTCCACCGTCGAGCCACCCGTACCCGCCGGCCTTGCCCAACTCACCGGCCCACAGCAGGGCTTGGCCGACTTCCTTCACGTCGACCCGCACCTGCTCACCGCGGCTGCCCGCGCCAGCGATGCCGCCCCGTCCCAGGCGATCGACAAGGACGCGCTCACCGCCTGGATCCGCGCCCTGCCACCACGCGAGAAGGACACCCTGCTGCTGAACGCAGCCCTGGGCACCGCCCCGCAACCGGGCCCCACTCTGCTGGCCCGCCACCGCGCCGCGTCCCGCGGTACAGCCGGACCGTCCACCACTGCCCGGCGCCGCTCATCCGCAGAGCTCCTCGACGCCGCCCACGAGGTACGCAGCGAACACACCCGCCAGCAACAGCAAGCCCGCGCCCGGGCCCGCCGAGCCGAACAGCGGGCCCGCGAGAACCACCTGGACCGCCTGGCCGAGAACGCCGAACAAGCCTGGCAGGACATCGCCCACCTGATCGGGCAGAAGCAGCCCGGCCCCTACGACGCCGCCGTCACCCTCCTGAAAGAGGTCTACGACCGGGCGGGCACCCCCGAGGAGTTCACCCGACGCCTGCACGACCTGCGCGAACAGCACCGCGGCAAGCCCTCGCTGATGCGGCGCCTCACCGACGCCGGCCTGACGGCCCGCTGAGGCGCGCTCAGATGTGGTCGCGTGGGGCCTCTGCCAGGAGGCGGAGGACGGCGAGGGCGGCAGGGCGGCCGGTGGCGGACAGGGAGATCGGGACGTCGATGGACCGGTCCCGCTCGTCGAGGTAGCCGAGTTCGCGACCGGTGTGCCAGAACCTCCACAGCAGCCGCTCGGTGTCCTTCACCTCCATCGCGGTGCCGTCGCCGTGGGTGAAGCCCGCAGCAAGCAGCGGATGGATGGCATCGCGCAGGTCCTCGCGGAACCGGGGCTCCGCCCACAGCGCGCCCAGGGCACACTCGGCCACCTGCCGATCCGCTGCGGTGGTGCCGAGCCAGGCCAGCGCGGCCGTGTGCTGGCGCAGCTGGTGGTCCGTCAGCTGAGCACGGCCGGCTGCCGAGAGCTTGAGCGTACGAAGGCGCTTGGTCACCAGTCGGTGGGTGCGGGCGAGTTCGTGCAGGCCGGCCAGCTGGAACAGGTCCGCCTCGGAGCGCGGCCCCTTGCCGATCGGGTACCAGTGCGGGTAGCGGGCGAACGCGGCTGCCACCAGTTCCCGCGGCAGGTAGTCGGCCTGGGTCAGATTGACGCCGTCACCGATCTGCTCCAGCAGCCACCGCAGCGGCTCAGCCGTGTCCACGGGTGCCGCGGTCGGCTCCTCAAGGGCAGGCAGGACGGCGGCGAGCAGAGAGCGGCGCTCGGCCGGGGGCGCCGCGGCCCACAACTCGCGCCGTTCGCGGCGGACGGCCTCCAGCGGGGCGCGGCCCTCGAACACGGACTGCGCGGTGGTGAGCCAGTGCTGGACGAGCCGTCGGCGCGCGGCCGGAAACGTACGCGCGTCCGGGTCGAGTTCGCCCTCGTCCAGAGCCTGCTCCAGTCGACCTTCGAGGTGGGCACGGGCCAGCGCTTCCCGGAGGCCCATGACCTGCCCCCAGCTCAGCTCGGGTACGTCCGGCGGGGTCGTGGGCGAGGCAGCCACGGCCTTGCGGTAGGCCGCGAAGCCCGCCTCCTCGGAGCGCTGCCAGGCCGCCAGCACCTGGGCGGTGGTCCCGCTCGTGCACACCGCGGCAGCCCGAACGCGGCCGACTCCGGCCAGCAGGCCGGCCAGGACGGCAACAGCCCGCCGCTGCTCAGCGGTGTCCGCGTGCCACTTGCGGAGCAGCTCGTACCAGCAGAAGCGTTCGACCTCGGCCGCCGAGAGCGCGACGAGCCGGTAACCGTCGGGCACCAGCCAACCCAGCAGGCGCTGTGCCATCGCCTCGTCCGCCACCAACGCTGTCACCTCCGCCGCACTCCGGCCTGCCTGCCGATCCTCCCACGCAAGGGGGGTCCCGTCCGTGGGCGACGCTGCGGCGGGAACCTCACCGGTGACGTCACCCCTCGGTAGCCAGCGTTTCCCCCGCCTGTCGGAACAACACAAGCCCCACGCCGCCGACCACCATTCCCAAGGCACCCGAAACCCTCAGCTCCCCCAGGGGCGGCGAGGCGTTTCTGGCGATCCGTCACGCACGCTTGTCCACCGACTGTCCACCGGAGCGTTTGCCTGCAAAGGCAACCGAAGGGGCCAATGCACCAAAACCACTGGTCAGAGCCTTGTTACGGCTCACCGACAACCAGGAGCGAACCCGCGACCTACGCATTGCGATGCACAGGCCACAAGTTGCCCGACCTGTCCGAATTCCAAGGTCAACGAAACCAAGAAACCCCAGGTCAGAGGCCCGACCTGGGGTTCACCACGGAGCCGCCTTCGGGATTCGAACCCGAGACCTACGCATTACGAGTGCGACAGAGATCGTGCCGAACCGTGCGGCATGGTCGCATCAGATCCGGTTTCTGCAGATCAGAGCACCCATCACTGTCCCGCTGCTCGCAGACCGTGCTGCATCGTCCACAGGCGTCCGCGCGCCCCTTGCGCTCCCCGCCCCGTGGTAAAGCGACGGCCGACCTGGCCAGTTCCCTGGCGACACCTTGGTGGCACAGCTTGTCGAGTTCACACATGCAAGACGGTGGCTCACTTGCGGGCTCCTCGCTCACACCCCTCGTACCGAACGTCTCCAGGTCCACCGCCGCAGGCAGCGCGAGCAGCCCCGAGGGCTGCCGTTGGAGACGCTGATGAGTGCCTCTGTGTGTCAAGCGGCCGTAGTGAGAGCCTTGTGGCGGTCGCGTTTGAGGGTGCGGTAGACCACGTTCGAGAGGCGTCGTTTGAGGGCCCTCCGGGCCTCGGCCGGTGTCTTGCCCTCGGCGATCTTGCGCAGGTAGTACTCCTCTCCACGGCCGCCGTCGCGGATCTGGCAGACAGCGACAATGTGCAGGACCGAGTTGAGGGCTCGGTTTCCTCCGGTGTTGAGGCGGTGGCGGGTGTTCTTCCCGCTGGAGGCGTCCAGTGGGGCCGTACCGGTGTAGCTGGCGAAGTGGTGCTCGGTAGGGAAGCGCGCGACGTCGCCCACGTGCCCGAGCAGCTTGGCGGCGATCACGGTGCCCAGTCCGGGCAGTGCGGTCAGCGCGGTGCGGGCGGCCGCCAGGGCGTCACGCATCTGGGCCTCGTTGTCACGGACCTGGCGGTCGACGCGTCGAAGATCCGCGAGAAGATCCCGGGCGAGATCGCGACGGCAGGAGTCGGTGGCCGTGGCGGGACGGATGCCCTTCATGAGGGCTGCGGCTTTCTTGGCAGACAGGCGCGTGGGTGCCCCACCCGGCAGCAGGTCTCGCAGGACGGCGTGGAGCCGGTTGATGATCCGGGTGCGCTCGTTGACCAGGTCGTCGTGCCGTTCGGTCAGCAGCCGCAGGATCGTCGACTGGTCCTCCGGTTCGACCGTGCGCAAGTCCTGCCGGAAGAGTGCGACCTGAGCGACATGCAGGGCGTCGGCGGCGTCGGTCTTGCGGTCCCCGCCGGTGGCCAGCAGCCGGGCCCGGGCGGAGAGGGTGGACGGGACGTCCACCACCTTCTCGCCAGCCGCGGCCAGCTGCTGGGCGAGGCTGCGGCCCAGGCCGCGGGCGCCTTCGACGGCGAAGCGGCGCTCGGGCCACTTCTCGCACCAGCGCATGAGCTGCCGGACGGTCCCGGCGTTGACGACGAAGCGCCGCTGAGCCAGTTGATGCCCGGCGGCATCGACGGCGACGGCGGTGTGAGAGGACTTGTGGGGATCGATACCGATGGTGATCACGGGCACCCTGACCAGGTCTCAGCGGGATGGGACGGGTGCGGTGGGCACTCTGACTTGAAGTCTCAGCGTCCATTGGTCACGCCTCTGTCGAGCCACACCGCGCGGGTGCCGGCCAACGGCGGCAAACTCATCATGAGCCAGCCCGAGTTGGGGCGGCATGAGGTCACGCGAGCCCATGCTGACCGGCACCCTGGACGCTACGGCTGCAGACCGTGCGTCTGGGTCCGATTCAACAAGTCAGAGGTCCGACTACCGCCTGGCCAGCCGGGCGCATTGCCCGGCATCCCGCGGGCGGCAGGTCTGCATAACGTGGATGCGCGCGTGCGGCGCCATCGCCCTGACCGGCACCGCACGAGCCCTGTTCGGGGGAGGACGGGTTGTACGACATCGACGACATGGGCGTCTTCCTCGGTCCGGACGTCGGCAAGAGTGCCCATCACGGTCACGGGCTCACTCCGGCGGGCAAGAAGGTCTTCGACAAGCAGCTGCCCACCAGCGAGCCAAAGCTGCGGGCCGTGTTCGACAAGCTTGCGTCACCGAGACTTTGAAACAGCCCTGCCCACGTTACGGTGACCGAGCATCTACCGTGGATCACCCAGTCGGGAGTTCTTGGAGACGGGGTGGATCCTGAGTTGACGGCTCTGGCATCTGCGACAGCCGCAGCGGCGCTTTCCCTCGATCCATTCAGCCTCGCTGCCGCAGGGTGAACTGTCGGGCCCCGGCATTGAGCACGGTGGAATCCCTGATGATCCGTGTCACCGGCGGCCGTAATACACCTCGTCCGGGCCTGTCGCTTCGTCAGACCCGGAACACGGTCCGAATCGCATCTTCCAGAAGGGGAGCAGAGTGAATATTGCAGAGAGCGTGGTTCTGGTGACCGGAGGTGGCTCAGGGCTCGGACTGGCTGCCGTGAAGAGGTTCTTGGGGGCCGGTGCTCAAGTCGTCATCGCGGACCTACCCTCCTCACGGGGCGAGGACGTCGCGACGGAGCTCGGTGAACGTGTCGTTTTCAAGGCCACCGACGTGACGAGCGAAGCGCAAGTCTCTGCCGCGATGGACGCAGGGCGAGAGCTGGGAACATTAAGGGTCGCGGTGAATTGTGCCGGGGTGAGCAGCGCGGTGAAAACGGTCGGCAAAGGGGGGCCCTTCCCGCTTGCCGACTTCAACCAAGTCATTCAGGTCAACCTGGTGGGCACGTTCAATGTGCTTCGTTTGGCGGCTGAGTGTATGAGCGAAGCCGAGGAAGTCGACGGGGAGCGTGGCGTCATTATCAACACGGCGTCCATTGCCGCGTTCGACGGGCAGGTCGGGCAGACCGCCTACGCCGCTTCCAAGGGAGGCATCGTGGGGATGACCCTCCCCGCCGCGCGCGATCTGGCGCCGCTGAGGATTCGTGTCGTCACCATCGCTCCAGGGCTGTTCCGTACCCCGTTGCTCGCCGATGTTCCCGACAGGGCCCTCACGGCGCTGGGCAACCAGCTCGCCCACCCCGCGCGGTTCGGCCGCCCTGAGGAATACGCGGACCTGGCCCTGCACGTCGCGGAGAACGCGATGCTCAATGCAGAAACGATCCGCTTGGACGGAGCCGTCCGGTTGGGATCGTCCCGGTAGCAAGTGACGGAGAGGCACGGACCGGGCGGGGTGTGCCCGGACCGGCCCACTGTCAGCTCCTGCGGGGAAAGACGGGTCCAGTCCTGGCCGTCGGACTCCGTGTACTCGGAGTTGTCCGCATTGACCTCCAGCTCCACGGTGAGAGGGATCCGGCGCGGTCCGACGTCCGTCGCGACCACTCGGAAGACGGCGTAGTGCGCGGCGCCGAATCGCTCCGCGTACTCCCAGGACCGCAGGGCCTCGGTGGGGGAGATCTCCGCATGACCGAAGGCGGCCAGCTCGGCCGCTATGAACTCCGAGGAGGCCGACATGCCAAGGCCCTCGCCATGAGGACCAGCCGAAGCTCACCGTGTCGTCGTGCCCGGTCGCCCGCCGATGCCGTGCCAAGGCGTCCAGGAACGCGTTGGCCGATCCGTACGCGCCCTGGCGGCCGGCCGCAAGCTGGCCAGCCCCATTCCAAGGGGTCAGTGATCATAGGCGGTCAGTGAGCGCAGGATGGGCTGCCCGGTGTGGTCGTTGTGCCAGATCGCGGCGGTCAGCGCGAGGAT
>NZ_JBIRZM010000037.1:0-9812 GCF_044390825.1 Streptomyces sp. NPDC018833
CCCGGAGAGCCGGACGGCCACTCCTGCGGAGCCACTGAAGGCAAGACCCCATAAGCCACATCCGGCCCTCCCGGGCCATCCAACAACTTACGGAGTACCCCATGCGCAAGGTCTTCATCGACTGCGGCACCAACCTCGGAATCGTGCTGAACCGCTTCATCGACGAACTCCCGGACCACGACTTCTACGCCTTCGAGCCCAACAAGGACCTGCATCCCTCCATCCGCCAGGAAGTCGCACGGGCCGCCCACTCTCCCCGCGTCGAGATCTCCCACAGCGCGGTATGGACCCACGACGGAACGATCGACCTCTTTCTCGGTCACCACGAGAGCTCCACCGTGATGCCGGGCAAGCGCGTGCCGCCGATGTACGACCAGCAGATCGACTACAGCGCGCCCGTCGCCGTGCCGGCCACCGACTTCAGCGCCTGGATGCGCCGCACTGTCACCCCGCATGATCACGTCGTCGTCAAGATGGACATCGAGGGCGCCGAGTACCCCGTCCTGAACAAGCTTCTCGCCGACGGAACGCTGAGCCTCATCTCCGTCCTCTACATCGAGTGGCACTACGAC
Source organism: Streptomyces sp. NPDC018833 (assembly GCF_044390825.1). Lineage (NCBI taxonomy): Bacteria > Bacillati > Actinomycetota > Actinomycetes > Kitasatosporales > Streptomycetaceae > Streptomyces > Streptomyces sp. NPDC018833. Next base: position 573 of record NZ_JBIRZM010000037.1, read on the forward strand.
CGCTTCCCCGCCATGAAGCAAGCCGACCACGACCAGCTCGTCGGCGCCGTATCCGCGCGCGTCGACGTACGCGACTGGGACTGAGGCGAGGAAGGGGTACGAGCCATGCACGCGAAGCACATCTACTTGATCAAGCACGGCGAGACGGAGGAGAACCTCCAGGGCATTCACCAAGGCCGGGCCGTCGGTGGCCGGCTCAGTGAGCGAGGGACCAACGACGTCGGCAACGTCGCTGCCAGCCTTGCCGCAGCCAAGATTGCGGTGGATCAGATGCTCGTCAGCCCGATGTCACGCTGCCATGAGTCCGCCGCACTGCTGACTGCCGCGCTCGCCCCGGCTGACGTACGCGTGGACGAGCGCCTGGCGGCCAAGAACAGCGGCCATCTCGGCGGCCAGCCCCGGGAGTTCGCCCAGATCGAGGCTGCTCGCCACGGTGTGCCCATCCACCAGCTTCGCACGCCAGGAGGCGAGTCATCCGAGGACGTCCAGGCCCGCTACATACGCGCGTGGGACGAAGTCGCCTCCAGTCCGTACCGCACTACCGTTCTGGTCGGCCACGGAGGGGGGATCGCCTGCCTGCTGCTGTGGCTCACGCAGAACAGCTTCGACCGGTACCTCGAGTACGTACCCGGCTCCGCCGGCGTCACCAGGATCGAAGTGGGCGAGGGCACCCCTCGGATCCGGCTGATGAACGTGCCGCCCACAGAGCTGCCCGGTCGCCTCGCGGCCCGTACCGCCCGATGAGGACGGGGGCGGTACGGGTGCGGCGGTTACGGTCAGGCGGTCTCGGCGCCACCGAAGCGGTCACGGTAGGACTCCAGGTCCTCCTCCGTGATCTTCGCGAAGAGCACCGGCGGCACGGTAAAGGCGGCACCGGCCGGGACCGTGTCCAGGGCCTTTGCCTGCTCGGCGGTCACCCAAGTCGCGGTGTCACCGTCCAGAGCGAAGGCTCCGCGCATGGCGGCGGCCGACGCAGGGATGAACGGCTCGGAGACGACTGCGTACAGGTGGATGAGGTTCATCGCCGTACGCAGGGTCAGCGCGGCGCCGTCCGGATCGGTCTTGATCTCCAGCCACGGGGCCTTCTCCTCCAGATAGGAGTTGCCCGCGGACCACAGGGCGCGCAGTGCCGCTGCGGCCTTGCGGCACTGGAGGGCCTCCATGTGCTCCTCGTACTCGGCGAGCAGCCGAGCGATCTCCTCGCCCAGCTTCGCCTCCGCCTCACCGGCCATGTGGCCCGCCGGGACGGCATCGCCGAACCGCTTCCGCGAGAAGGACAGGACGCGGTTGACGAAGTTGCCGAGGGTGTCGGCCAGGTCCTTGTTGACCGTCGCGGAGAAGTGCTCCCAGGTGAACGAGGAGTCGTCGGACTCGGGAGCGTTGGCGATCAGGAAGTAGCGCCAGTAGTCGGCGGGCAGCAGCTCCAGGGCGGCGTCCGTGAAGACTCCGCGCTTCTGGGAGGTGGAGAACTTGCCGCCGTAGTACGTCAGCCAGTTGAAGCCCTTGACGAAGTCGACCTTCTTCCACGGCTCACGGACACCCAGTTCGGTGGCCGGGAACATCACGGTGTGGAAAGGGACGTTGTCCTTCGCCATGAACTGGGTATAGCGGATGGTGTCGTCGGCCTCGTACCACCACGACTTCCAGTCCCGGGTCTCACTGTCCGGGGCGGCGTCCGCCCACTCCTTCGTCGCGCCGATGTAGGCGATCGGGGCGTCGAACCAGACGTAGAAGACCTTGCCCTCGGCCGCGAGTTCCGGCCAGGTGTCGGCCGGGACGGGAACACCCCAGTCCAGGTCGCGGGTGATCGCCCGGTCGTGGAGACCTTCGGTCAGCCATTTGCGGGCGATGGACGTGGACAAGTGCGGCCACTGCGCGCTGACGGAGCTGATCCATTCCTCGACCTCGTGCTGAAGCTTGGACTGCAACAGGAAGAGGTGCTTGGTCTCGCGGACCTCGAGGTCCGTGGAGCCGCTGATCGCCGAGCGCGGGTTGAGCAGGTCGGTCGGGTCGAGCACGCGGGTGCAGTTCTCGCACTGGTCGCCGCGGGCCTTGTCGTAGCCGCAGTGCGGGCAGGTGCCCTCGACGTACCGGTCCGGCAGGAAGCGGCCGTCGACGGGCGAGTACACCTGGCGGATGGCCCGCTCCTCAATGAACCCGTTCTCGTTCAGCTTCCGCGCGAAGTGCTGGGTGATCTCGACGTTCTGCTGCGACGAGCTGCGCCCGAAGTAGTCGAAGGCCAGCTCGAAACCGTCGTACACGGCCTTCTGCACGTCGTGGGCCTGAGCACAGAACTCGGCGACCGACAGCCCGGCCTCCTTGGCGGCCAGCTCGGCCGGCGTGCCGTGCTCGTCGGTGGCGCAGATGTAGAGGACGTCGTGGCCGCGCTGGCGGAGGTACCGGGAGTACACATCCGCCGGAAGCATCGACCCGACCATGTTGCCCAGGTGCTTGATCCCGTTGATATAGGGAAGCGCGCTGGTGACCAGGTGTCGAGCCATCCTCGGATGCTCCATTTCGTACGTACGGCGCCGATGACAGTGTCGCGGCGGGCCCAAGTCGGGAGGTTGCAGTCGACGCGACCACTCAGGCCGCATGGGGATATCACGCACGGTGACGGATCGAGGCTGCAAGCTGCCGCCATCGTATCGAATCCGGGCAATGCCCTTCCCACGGGTTTTCAGGGGCGCCCGGGGGCTGGAAAGGCACTCGGCCGTCCGAGACAGGCGGCCAAGCGAGTCTCGTACGGCCGAGGCAGTCCCCATCCTAGAGCCACCGCGCTGCCGCAGATCCGCACGCACCGCCTTCACCCCACTCCAACGAGGTGGACAGCATGATCAAGAATCCCGAGTTCCAGCAGCTCCGCGTCGTCGTAGTAGGCCAGGGGTACGTCGGACTTCCGCTCGCGGTCAGAGCCGCCGAAGTCGGGCACCGGGTCGTCGGCCTCGATGTTGACGCACAGCGAGTGAAGCGACTGATCCTCGGCGAGTCGTACGTGGAAGACATCCCGGACGCACGGCTGGCACCGCTCCTTGCTTCCGGCACCTACCGCCCAAGCATCGACGCATCCGACTGCGCGGAATTCGACGTAGCGATCGTCACTGTCCCCACACCGCTCCGCGACGGCGTGCCAGACCTCTCCCATGTTGAGGAGGCAGCGCGGATGCTCGGCCGCCACCTCCGACGCGGGGCAACCGTCGTCCTGGAGTCCACCACGTACCCCGGCACCACGGAGGAGCTCTTCGGCCCGCTCCTCGCACGCGCCTCCGGCCTGACCGCTGGCCCCGACTTCCACCTCGGCTACAGCCCCGAACGCATCGACCCCGGCAATCCGAGCTGGACGCTGGAGAACACCCCGAAGGTCATCTCCGGCATCGACACCGCTTCCACGGAAGCAGTCCACCGCTTCTACGCGTCCCTCGTCGACACGATCGTGCCCGTCGCAAGCTGCAAGGAGGCCGAACTGACGAAGCTGCTGGAGAACACCTTCCGGCACGTGAACATCGCCCTCGCCAACGAACTCGCGATCTTCGCCCACGAACTGGACATCGACGTCTGGGCAGCCATCGACGCTGCATCCACCAAGCCGTTCGGGTTCATGCGCTTTACCCCTGGCCCCGGCGTCGGCGGCCACTGCCTGCCCATCGATCCGTCGTATCTGTCCTGGCGCGTTCAGCGCACCCTGGGGCGCAACTTCCGCTTCGTCGAGCTGGCGAACGACGTGAACAACCACATGCCCGACTACGTGGTCCGCCGCCTCGTCGACGGTCTCAACGAGCGCAGGAAGTCCCTCAACGGATCCCGGATTCTGCTGCTCGGTCTCGCCTACAAGGCCAACACCGGAGACGCCCGAGAGACCCCGGCAGCGCGGATCGCCGAGCTGCTCACCGGCATGGGCGCCGAGGTCCAGGCGGCAGACCCTCACGTCGTCGACGACGCGCACCCTCGTGCCGCCGATCTCCAAACGGTTGAGCGAGTCGAAGTGACCCCCGAGTGCCTCGCGGCCGCTGATGCCGTCGTACTGCTCGCCGATCACGACGCCTTCGACTACCCCGCGATCACCACACACGCTCCGTACATCCTCGACTGCCGCCGCCGACTCGTCGGTGCACACGTCGACTCTCTCTGAAGGGCACGGCCCGTGAAAATCGTGATCACCGGCGGCGCCGGATTCATCGGCAGCAACCTCGCCCGAACGCTGGCTGAGCACCCCGAGATCACCCAGATCCGGGTGATCGACAACCTCTCCACCGGCCACAAGGACAACCTTATGGGCCTCGATGCTCACTTCATCGAAGGCGACATCCAGGACGCAGCTCTTCTTGACCGGGTCGTCCACGGCGCGGACGCGATCGTCCACCTGGCTGCTCTGCCATCCGTGCCGCGCTCCGTGAAGGATCCGCTGGCCAGCCACCACGCCAACGCGACCGGCACCCTCCAGGTCCTCGAAGCCGCCCTCCGAGCCGACAACCTGCACGTGCTCGCCGCCTCCTCATCCTCGGTCTACGGCGCCAACCCGCACCTCCCGAAACACGAGGAGCTCACCACCGCCCCGATGAGCCCGTACGCAGTCACCAAACTCGCCACAGAGGCATACCTGGGCGCGTACCACCACAGCTACGGCCTGCCGGTCCTGCCCTTCCGATTCTTCAACGTCTACGGCCCCGGCCAGCGAGCCGACCACCCCTACGCAGCCGTCATCCCGAAGTGGATCAGCGCCACGCTCGCCGGCCAGCCTGTAATCGTGCACGGTGACGGCACTCAGACGCGGGACTTCACGTACGTGGGCACCGTATGCCGCGTCCTCACCGACGCGCTGCTGCGCCGGGTAGTCGAATCCCGCCCGGTGAACCTGGCCTTCGGGACACGTCTGTCGCTTCTGGACCTGATTCCTGCGATCGAGGCCACAACCGGAATCCGCGCTCTGAGGGAGCACACGACCACTCGCGCGGGAGATGTCCCCCATTCCCAGGCCGACAGCACACGCCTACGAGCGCTCTTCCCGGCGGTGAAGCCTGTACCGATACTGGAGGGCATTTCAGCAACGACCGATTGGCTTGGAACCTCGATCGCGGGTGCCTGCCGCCAGCGTATCCAATAGGGACCTCTGGTCCCTTCCCAACTCCGGCGGGCATGCGCGGTGCCGAACTTCCTCTACCGGGTCGGCGACCTCAAGCAGTGGGCTCGCAACCAGCCTCGAGCCGCCGTCAGCACCACCGATCTGCCCTGACCACGAAGGGAGTTACATGGTCAGCACCGCCTACGGGAGCAGGAAGTCAACCGCACAGTTGAAGCGCTTGCCAAGGTCGCTGAGCGTGTACTGGGCGCGTGGGTTGAGCGTGGACAGGTTGTCGCCGGGCCGGACGGGACGCGTCGATGGTCGGTGCCGCGGCGCCCCGCAGCTGTGCACCGTGCACCCGGACTTCTGATCTAGCAGGCAGAAACACGCACCAACATTCCGACGAGGACTCATTCGAGATCCAGGCTGGGGGTGTGTGAGACGGCCGCGCGAATTCGATGGTCTACGCGGCCGTCGTCAGACAGGTGACGAAAGTGTGCTGCGCACCCGGGGTGCTGTCGGAGCATCGCTGCGACAGAACTTGCGGCATCTCCGGTCAAGGTGGACAGCCACGGGGATATCTCGGCCTGAGGTGCCCATTGATCCCATAGAGCGTCCCACTCAAACGCGCCACTGCAGCATTCTTCAAGTAGGTCCAGCTCGCTTGCCTGGGCGGCCTGACGGGCAATGCTGATCAGCCACATGATGGTGGCATCCACCTCTCCGCGCTCGGGTGATCTGTGCGTGCCGAGCAGTACGGCCATTGCGCGCACGACCTCAACCGCGCGGTGAGGGTCCGCCAGCAGTGACGGCATGAGGGAGGCAAGAGGCACAGTGACCAGAAGGTCGCAGTACAGGGCGGCGTCGTCGGCGTGTGCAGCAGCGAGGGAAATCAGTTCCTCAGCTGCGCTGGACGATCCATCGGTCACTTCCTGTTTCAGGTGCTCGCCCCGCAGGACAGGGGGTTGTGGCGGCGTCTCGACCTCTTGGCCGATCAGCTCGAGGAAATCCGCAATCGTGGCCGGCCGCCGCGCGGGATCCCTTTGCGTGGCTTCCCGTACGACCGCGCGCCAGGGACCGGATTTCGGAATGAGGGGGACGTTTGCAAGGGGCATCTCGCCTGTGACGGCCCAGCCGATGAACTGTCCGAGGCTGTAGATGTCGGCGGTCGCTCCGACATGGTGGGCATCGTCGTACAGCTCCGGAGCAGCAAACCCATCAGAACCCAGGAACATCCCCACTCGAGTGCGCTGCGGGTCGGTCGTCTGTCCCGGGGGACGCCGCACGATGCCCCAGTCTGCGAGAACCCAGCGGCCGTCAAGCCGGAGCACGTTCGCCGGCTTGATGTCCCGGTGGACCCATCCCTCCCGGTGGGCCACGGCAAGGACAGAACAGAGGGCTTCCAGGAGCGCCCGCAAGGCTGATACCTCGGTGAATTCCTCCTGGCATCCTTCTGCTGTGGTCTCCGCGTAAGGCATGACGAACCACGCGTGCTTGGGGTCAAAGTCCAGGACCGGCATCGCGTGAGGGTGCCCGCTGAGGCGACGACCGAGTTCGATCTCGCGCCCCATGCGGGCCACCTGTCGAGGGAATGGGTACTTCTCCCGTAGCTTCTTGAGAGCGACGACCGCACCGGTCGCCTTGTGTATCGCCTTGAACACGTCTGCCTGTCCGCCTCCGACTACGGGGAGGCGCTCGCATCTGTAGTCCTTGCGTTCGCCACGCGTGGCGTAGCCGGCCAGTTCTCCGCGCTGCGGCACGACGAGCGGCTTGCCAGCAATCTCTTCCAGCTCCTCGGAACCGGTGACAAGGGTGATTCGCCTTGGCGTGTTGGCTATGGCGGCCGCAAGATCCTCAACAGCGTCGGGTCCCGCGTCGGCGGGGCGTCGGGCAGTCACCAGATCGCGGTGGACTTCGGCAGGGTCAAATCCTTCGGCAAGGTACTGCAGCACCTCAAACTGGTCCTCGGGGAGCAGCGGTCCGAAGGCTTCGAGCTGTGCTCTGTCTATGACGGTCCGCACCGCTTTCAGGGTCTGCGGGTCGATGCCGAGATCTCCCAGGACCTCATCGGAACACTTCGCGAACAACCGCGACGGGAGGCGGGCGGCGGCCTCCCCCAGTACGTTCGTCAGCTGCTCGATGGCCGGCGCGTCGCGGACTTCGAGACTGTGGGTGGCGGAGTTCACGGTGTAGAGCCGCTTGGCTGCCCACTCGAGCGCCGCGTCATGCGGGAGGATCTTGACGAGGAGGAAGGTGTCACTGCCGTCATTGGGGGCGAGGACGACACCGCGCCAGAACTCGGTGATGCGGATCGTCCTCAGGCGCGGGTCACGCGCGTTGCGCACGGCCCCCAGATGCAGCCCCTTGTCCGCGTGCAATTCCGCCACGGTCAGAGTCTGGAACTTTGCCATCGCCTTGCGGAGCCCCGCCCGCACCGGCTTCTCCAACTGCTCGTATTCGGCCCAGAGGGTGTTCGCGACGGCGAGCTGCGGCAAGAGTAACTCCACTGCGGTAGAGGCCTGGTGACAGTGTTCACCAGGCTATCGCCCAGACCTGCCGCAGAGGCCGCCAAGTCCGTTCGGCCCGCCCGGGGAGGCCCGTTGTGCGTGGTACACACCTTGGGCCGGTGCAGATGGCTGGAGCGATCCCACCTCGCTATCGCCCGCCACGGCGCGTGGTGCGCCTGGAAGCCAGCACCAAGCAGGTGCACTGCCGACGTCCTCCACCGGCTGCACGGCGCTGAGGCCTACGCCAGTACACCGAGTGTTCCGAGAACTACGAGTACTGATGCTCGTAGCCACCCGCGCCGAATGGGCCGTGTGACCAACACGATCATCAACGCCAAGGCCTTGCATTCCCGCCGATCCAAGACGGCCTCGAGGTGGGCAACCCCAGCGTAAGGTGCCGGTGGCCGTCGCAAACGCCCTGCCCAGAGACCTCGCCCGCCTCTGTGCTCCTGGGACTTTTCAGGGACTTTCAACGCTGTCTGAGGGACTTCCGAGGGACTTTTCGCTGCCTAACTCGGCAAGCCCCCGAAAGATCGGAAAGGGCCTCCGACGCAGGTCAGAGGCCCTTTCCGAGGCAAAGCCGCAGGTGGCGGCAGACGAGTCGGGCTGTACGCCACAAAGATCCGCACGCCCCTGTTCTTCCGCCAGGTTGTCGGACGCTTCGTGCGTATCCGTGAAGACGAGGAGTTCAACGCCCGCCTGTTCATCCCCGCGATTCCGTCGATCATGGAGCATGGACGAGCCATCGAGGAGGAGCTCCGTCACCAATTGGAGATCGAGGCCGAGCGTGTCGAGCGTGTGCGCGATAGTGGCGATTCTGGGGGAGGGATGCTCGACCTCCGCATCCCGCTTGACGCGACCGAGGCGGTCTTCGATAGGGCAATCGTCGATGGCGATGAGGTGACACCCGTTGAGGTCGCCAAGGCAGCGGCGTGGCTGCGAGCGAACGGCATCCCCTCGACCTATGCGGTGAACGCTGCCCGCGGTCTGCGGTCCGCGCCCGTCGGCGCGGTAGCCGTGGTGGAGAACCCAAAGCCGACCCCTGCGCCCGCCCCGCCCCGTCACCGCGCGGAGCGCATGCTCCGCGGGGAGATTGACACTCTGGTGGGCAAGTTGGCCTACAGGCGGGGAATGCCGAAGAAGGATGTCAACCTGCAGCTGATCCGTGAAGGCTGGCCCACCCGCTCGAAGGCGACAGTGGAGCAGCTTCGCCGCCAGAAGAGTCACCTGATGCGGATTCTGGGAGAGTCCTAACCGATCCGCTGACACCGGCTCGCCCCGCGCGGAGACCGCCAGCCCGAGGAGCACGACAGTCTCGCCGAGAACCGACGCAAGGAGACGGTACGTGCGGTCCGGAATACGCGGCTGCCCGGAATCGATTGTTCTGTGCGAGGCCATCGAGGTGAACGGGGGAAGCCGTGAACGATCTGAAGCTGTTTCGGATCGCTGACGGCCAGGCGGCCGAGATCCCAGGAGCGACGGTGGCGCTGGAGCGACACTTGCAGACGCTGATCGAGCAGAACATGGAAACGATGCTTGGGATCCGGTTCCTCTCGTCGGAGTACCCGACGGGGCCGTGTGACTCTCCTCCCGAGGGTTCCTCAAGCACTCCGAAGCGTGGTCTCGCCGCAGCGTGCGCCTGACCTGGAGGTCTATCCGTCCCACACGAGAGGT
>NZ_JBIRZM010000038.1:0-6909 GCF_044390825.1 Streptomyces sp. NPDC018833
CCACCTGGCACCTCACCCCGGCCACCGCATAGCGAAAAGGGCCGCCCGGCCTCCGGCCGGACAGCCCCACAACAAGATCTTCAGCAGCCTTCTAGGCCGGCGTCAGGTCGTTCAATGCGCCCTGAAGGGCCGCTCCGGTCACTGGTGCTACCTCAGCGACCTTCCGGAGGTCTTCGCCGGTCAAGTACCGGTAGCTCTGCGGCGGGTGGAACGTGCCGGAGGCTCGCAGCGCGGCCAGCGATACCGGGTCCTCGAAGGTGATCGGTTCCTCGAGTGACAGACCGCTGGCCTGAGTCGCTCCGCTCATGTACTCGTCATACTCACGCCGACTGATCCCGGCACTCGTGCGGCTGGCCGACCAGACCTCCCGAGGGGAGGCCACCTGCACGGAAGCAATCCGCGCCATGCCCACGATGGCCATCGTGGGCGCGGTCGCATAGAGGAGTACTGGCGTTCCAGGCGGGGCGGCGACGCGCTGCCGACGGACCTCCACCGTCTTGGTCCCAGCCAGGATCGCCGTGGCAAACCGAGGGTGGACGGACAGCAGCATCGCGCGCTCCGGATCACTCACGTCTTTCGGTGCCCCTCTTCGTACATGGCATGGAACAGCGCACTGCTGATCTTCGACAGCTGCATCGGCGGTATCCACCGTAGCCCCAGCCCCTTGGCCAACGCGGTCACTCGTGCATGCGTCACCTGTACGGGAAAGATCTCCGTGTCCGAAAACCTCAACGCCATGGCCTTGCCCGACACATCGGCTGCAGCACGCACTTCGGCATGACCATATACGCCCAGGTGTTCGAATCGCGAGAAGAGGGTGTCGGGGTCGTCGATGACCACCTCGTCGAGGCGCGAGCAGCCGATGACCATCTTGCCCTGCTGCCCGGAAGTCCCCTCGCTGACGTACCACAGGATCCGGGCGGGAACGCTCTCTCCTCGGTGTCCGGACGAGCGGTAGTAGACGTGCTCGCGGCTGATGCCCAGTACGTCGTCCCGGGGAACGAGCATGGCCGGAACGTCAAAGAGCTCCGTGGACCAGCGTGGCTTGATGGGCGCGATGAAGGAGGGCAGGGCCGTGTCAATCAGTTTGGCCGGCCACCACACCCGCTCGGCCATGCTCGCGATCTCGGGCGACACGCGATCATCCAGCCGCGGAGCCGACCGCCTCATGCGTTTTGCGATCTCCGCAGCCTTCTGCGAGACAGCCTCGGCAGGTCCGCAGACGTCGACCAGCAGTGCGGTGAAGCCGCTCTCGTCCTCGGTGAAGCCGTCGGCGCCGGCCGCCGTCATCGCTGTCGGCGACAGGAACGGATCGGTGATACGGACCGCCTGCGCCTCTCGCTCTCGGCCAAGCCGCTTGAGCATGAACAGCAGTTGCCGCGCCAGTGTCTCCTCCAGCGGGTGCGATGCCGTGCGGAGAAACGCGACGTTCAGCGTGCGGCCGTCCATGGCCCAGACGTAGAGAGCTACCGGATGCCCCTCTCCGTCCCGGAGTAGCTCCCTGCGCCACAGCACCCCGTCATCGGCGAGACTTTTCAGCCGCTCCGCGAAGGCCGTTCCACGGTCGCCCTCGGCCTGGTCGAAGAAGGCGACCAGCTCTCCTTCACTGCCTGGCGCGATCTCCTCGGCGGAGAAGGTAGTGCCCATGAGATCCGCAGGACGGTACACCTGGGCCTGGCGCAGTTCGTCCACATGCAGCGTGACCACCGCCGGGGAGACGACCTTGACCCGTGCGACGTCCCAGGCGATGTCTGCCAGAGCCGCCAGTGCGGGATCGCGCGTCACCAGTACCTGGAGCCCGGCACACGACGTCTCGGCCACGTAGCGCAAGCGGGCGCGGTGCCGGCCATCGAGGGGGACATCAGGAAGCTCCTTCCTCGCTGCCGCGGCCAGCTCCTCCAAGCGGATGGCCACGGCGGCGCTGTTGGGAGACAGTGACCGCAACTCGACGAGCCCCGCACGCTGATGGTTGCGCGCCTCACGCTCCTCGACATCACGTACATCGTGCAGAAGCTGTGGAGTGAACGCGAGCTCGATCAGGTCGGCGAGCCATCCCGCCGCGAGAGCACGTGACTCCGCAACAGCGCGCTCCGCTCCCGTACCGCGCAGCCCGGCGAACACGCCGTGATCGACGGTCACCACCAGCAGCGCATCGCTCTGAGCCTCCGTGAACAGGTCCTCGTGCCCCAGGTCGAGCCACCAGGTGTCCAGCGTCTTCTTGTCCTTGCCCCGCCCCAGGCTCTCTCCCTTGGGAACAAAGCCCAGCGCCGTCCACATGCCGCTGAGTCCGTAGTCGCGCCGGCACTTCGCGCGAATGCCGAGCCGATGAGCGTGCCGCGCGCGGATCGCCTCGATCAGCTCACGAGCGACACCCTTGCCTCGGTGTTCCTCTGCCACGCACAAGTGAGCCAGCCGCACATGCAGGCTCCGCTTGGGCAGCCCGAAGAGGGCGTAACCGACGACCTCCTCGTCATCCACGGCTACCAGCAGGCCGTCGTCCTCAGCGTGCTTACGGTAGGCAGGCGGCGTCAGCAGACCCAGATACTTCGTGTATCGGTCGCCCAAAGCGATAACCGCGTCCAGCAGCTCCGACTGCTCCGCAGACACCGGCAGCACTCTGATCGCCATGTTCCCCCTCCGGTTCTCTCAACCGACAATGCCCCAGGACGGCATACTGCCCAACAGCGTCAGTGGCGAGCCACTGATTGATCAAAACCGGCTAACTGGCGGGAATCCGTCTGCTCTTGTTTCGTTCGAGTGGATGGGCGGCGGTGTTGGGTTTGCGCCCGGCGGCGGCTTGACCGGGACCGTCGGTTGCTCGTCGACGGTAGCCCATGGCTTGCTTCAGAGCGGCCATCGCCGCCGCACCACGCGAGCCCACGCGGCTGGCCTCGGAGCGTACGCGACACGCACCCCGGCGGTCACTCATGGGCAGAACCGCAAGCTGGTTGACCAAGACCGTTCTTCCCCACGGCCGCGTAGGCGCCGCTTCTACGCTGACCGTCATGCGCGAAGTCGAATACCGGAGCAGCGGGGTTCCGTTGGAAGAGTACGAACTCACCCGCAGGGACCACCGCCGTCAGAAACAGAGCGAGGAGAGCAGCGTATCGATTCGACGACAGGTCGAAGAGGACAATGCCAAATGCCGGGCAGACCCGGCGATGGCAGAGCGCCGCCGCCAGGCGTTCGAGAACGTCGCGAAGCTGATGCAGTCCTTCAAGAAGGCCGACCACGAGATCATGCGGTGGCGTGTCCGGCTGTACTGCGGCCACATCATCGAGACGGAGGCGCATTACACGTACACCGACCCCATCGATGCTGGAGGGTCCAGGAAGCAATGCCCTGAGTGCGGAGATGCCTGGCAAACGATCGTGGCCTTCGAACCCATCGGACTGCGCGGCGAGCCACCGGAACCCACGGTCCCCACACCTCCGCCGCCCCCGAAGAAGCCGACACGAGCCGAACTCGAACGACGCGTTAAGACGCTGGAGAAGGAGAACGAAAGCTTGCGCGCGAAGTTCAGTGGCTGAAGGTCCCGACCGAAGCCACTGGGCTGTCTCGCCAGCAGGTCACGGAGGTCGAGTTGATGGCAACGGTGAAGGCGCCGCCCGCGCGGACATAGACATGGTCCACGTCACCCCCTCGTTCGAGCGAATTTTTTCGAACCACCCGTCGCTGCCGAACGGAACTGACAACATGCCGCCGTCGCACGTCAACCTCGAGTCGAAGGCGGGCCATTGGAACGGCAGGTCAATGAGCGGCAACTCTCGGTGCTGCAGTGGGTGGAAGACGGATGCCCTGCCGGTGTTTGGGAGACCAGCTCCTACAAGAGCACCTGTCAGGCACTGCAGAACCGGGGCTTGGTCACGGTTTCCCGGAAGGCCGGGCAGTGGAGCGTCACCCTGACGAGTGCTGGCCAACACTACCTGGCGCACGGCGCGTACCCTCCCCGCGGGTCACGCCCGCCGAAGACCCAGGCCGCCGCTCCACGACCCCAGTCCACCCGAGCGCAGGAAACTCCGGCCGCCGGGCGGAGGCCAAGCCCTCCATCACAGCCTCGGGTGACGTTCACGGAGCAGCTGCTGCAAGAGCTCGCGGAGGCCGGCGGCAGGATCGTCAAGAGCGGAAGCGGGCCGGACTTGGAGAAGTGGCCGTCTCGCGTCGCCGCGGCACGCAGGTCCGGAAGGATTCCGGAGACGAAGGAGCTGTACGGGGGTTGGTGCCAGGGCGGGTACGAGATCAAGCTCGTCGACATCCCCGCCTGGCGCCTCGCCGTCCTCGAACCCGTCCCCGTTCCCTCCCGGCTCACGCGGCCGCACACCGTGGTCCGGGCCATGCAGAACGAACAACAGCCACTGGGCCTCACGAAGCCCGTCCAAGGACGTGCCCTCCGGCTCGTCCAGGCGCTGATCACCGCTGCCGAGGCCGAAGGACATTCCAGCTCGGCAGGACAGACCGGCTTCGCGCCCCCGTCTCATCGCCGTCGTAGGGCATCTCCCCACTTCACCATCACCGCACAGGGCCAGACTGTGGGGTTCCTTGTCCTCCAGGAGCAAGACCGGACCGAGCACGTCGCCACCGAGAAGGAACTCACCGCGGCCAAGAAGGACTCCTGGGTCAGGATCCCCCGCTTCGACTACACCCCGTCCGAGCGTCTCCGCTTCGTCCTCAGCGGCGGCCAACCGCATCGGGCCAGCGAATGGTCCGATACCCCCGGCCACCCCCTGGAAGACCAGCTCGCCGAGATCGCCCAGGAGGTCACCCTCCGCGGCGAAGCCGCCGAGCGCAGACGCCTGGACGAGATCGAAGTGGCACGCCAGAAGCGCATCCGCTGGGAAGCCGCCATGGAAGAAGCCCGAATCCGGTACGCCGAGGCGTACCGCGTCAGGCACTTCGAGGCGCAGGAAGCGACATGGCGCCACGCCACCCGACTGACGGAGTACGTGAGCGCTGTACGCACCCGGGTCGAGGCCATGCCCCCAGGCCAGACCCGGACCGAAGCCGAAGCCTGGATCGACTGGGCAAGGGCCCGCGTGGAGCGCCTCGACCCACTGAACACACCGCCCCGGCTGCCCGACATTCCCGAGCCACGCCTCGACGACCTGAAGCCCTTCCTCGGGCACTGGAGCCCCTACGGCCCCACCTACTGACGCCCGCTCCGCCACACGTCCGGCCGCCGAAGTACGGCAGCAGCGCGCCTGCCACCGCAACCAGCGGCGGGCGCCGTAACCCGGCGGAATCTTCTTCAAGTTCCCGCAAAACCAGCCCACGGGAGCGCGCCTCCCAGCCAACGTGACCTGCACGATCAGCCATGTGACGTCCCGTCAGAACGAGCGTCATTTGAGCGTCACGAGCGTCATTTCAGCGTCAAGATATCGCCCGTAACGCCCACACTGCACATAATGCGCACGGGAGAAACCGCAGGTCAGGCGCCCTTTGCGGCCGGTTCAAGGATGGCGACACACTCCACGTGGTGGGTCATCGGGAACAGGTCGAACGCCCGCAGTGTGCGCGGCTTGTAGCCGCCCTCGCGGAAGTACGCCAGGTCGCGGGCCAGCGCCGCCGGGTCGCAGGCCACGTAGGCGATGCGGCGGGCGCCCAGTGAGGCGAGGTGCTTGACCGTCTGCCTGCCGGCGCCCGCGCGCGGCGGGTCGAGGACGATCAGGTCGACCTCGGTGATCCGGGTCCGCGGCAGGACCTGCTCCACCTTGCCCTGTTCGATGCGGACGCGCTCGAAGTCCTGGAGGTTGTGCCGGGCGTCCTCCACCGCGCGCTTGCCGGACTCGATGCCGAGCACCGCGCCCTTCTCGCCGACCCGGTCCGCGAGCGCGCCCGCGAACAGGCCCACGCCGCAGTAGAGGTCGAGTGCCATGTCGCCCTTGCGCGGCAGCAGGCCCTGCATCACGGCCTTCACCAGGACGTCCGCCGCCTGCGGGTGCACCTGCCAGAAGCCGCCCATGCCCACGCGGTACGTACGCTCGTCGGCGCGCTCACGGACGAAGGCGCGGCCGTGGACCCGGTGGACACCGCCGTCCTTCTCGTCCACGCGCAACACCGAGACGGGCTTGTCGAGTTCGACCAGCGGGAGCCGGCCGCCGGGGCGCGGGGTGAGGACGACCTGGCGGTCGTGGGAACCGGTCGCCGCGATCGCCTCCACCGCGGCCATCTGCGGCCATTCCCGCTTCTCGATGCCCAGTTCGCTGACGCCCGGCGCCGCGATCATGCAGTGGTCGATGGGCTGGACGTCGTGCGAGCGGTGTTTGCGCAGCCCGGCGCGTCCCTCTGCGTCGATCGCGTACTGCACCCGAGTGCGCCAGGCGGGCACCTCGCCGGCCGGGAGCTTGTCGCCCGGGGCCGGCATCACGGTGCCGTCCCAGCCGGCCTCCTCGGGGGTCAGACCGGCGAGCCGCTGCAACTGCTCCGCGATCACCTCGCCCTTGAGCCGCCGCTGCGCACCCGGCTTGGCGTGCTGCCAGTCGCAGCCTCCGCACAGGCCCGGCCCGGCATACGGGCAGGGGGCCTCGACGCGGTCCTTGGACGCCTCGACGATCCGTACGGCGTCGGCGCGCAGGAAGCGCGAGTCCTCCTCACCCTCGGTGACGCGGGCGAGAACCTTCTCGCCGGGCAGCGCGTGCCGTACGAACAGCACGCGGCCCTCGTCGGTGCGGGCGATGCAGTGGCCGCCGTGTGCCACGGGACCGACCTCGACCTCGTACTCCTCCCCGATCAGCGAAGAATCCGGTGCGTTCTGCATGAGGGGGTGACTCCAGAGGTGAGACGTGGGGGGGGGGGGGGGGGGGGCCCCCCCCCCCGCGCCGCCCGGGGGGGGGGGGGGGGGGCGGGGGGGGGGGGGGGGGGGTCGGCCCGGGCGCGGGCCCCCCCGCCGGGCGCGGGCCGCACCCCGCGCGG
>NZ_JBIRZM010000039.1:0-5455 GCF_044390825.1 Streptomyces sp. NPDC018833
TCGCCTGGCTCGTCGCCAAGGGCAACCGCCGGGTGCCCTACCGCGGCGTCATCGCCAACAACCTCTGGCTCCACCACCGCGCCGCCGCCCTCAACGTCCGCCGCCTGATCAACCTCGGACTCACCCGGGCCAGCAACACCTGGCATCTCGCCCCGGCCACCGCATAGCGAAAGGGGCTGGCCAGCCTGCGGCCGGACAGCCTTTCGACAAGATCTTCAGCAGCCTTCTAGAGGGAGTCGAGGCCGAGCTCGTGGTTCTTGATCGCCTCGCGGACGGCGCTCACGAAACCGTTCCAGAAGTGGTCGGCGTACGGGCTGCCGGCGCTCGGCACGCCGGCCGTCGTCCTGCGCTTGGCTCCGCCTGAGAAATCACCGAACATCGCCTTGCGCAGCGCCGTGGACAGCTCCAGCTGGGCACCGGCGCCGGTGCGGGTGCGGTTGACGATGTTGGCCGGGTCGTCGCCGTTGAGGGGGTCGGTGGCGCCCGCGAAGACCACGGTCACGTCCCAATCGGCGTTGGTCGTGGGGGAGGTGAGACCGTACTTCGTGAAGGCCGCCAGCAGGTTGCGCTTGAGACGCTCGTCCCGGCCCCCGATGATGATCTTCTTCGTGGCCGTGTCGTCGAAGCCGTGCAGGGAGACGGCGTACAGGTTGTTGGCGCAGACGGCGAGGGCGGCCGGGTCGTCGCAGTGGGTTGAGGTGACGTGCTGCGCGGCGGAGTTGGCCAGGGCCTCGAACATCCAATAGTCCCGCTGCCGTTCTCCCGGTACCGCCGCGCTCCCCGGGTCGGTGTCGGCGTCGAAGGGCGTGTAACCGGCGATGGCCATGCACAGCTCGCTCGTGCCCGCCTCGATCCCACCGCCGTGCGGCGCGACCACCGCCGTACTGCTGACGGGGCTGCTCGTGCTGCGGGCATTGTCCGTGACCTGCGCCGGCGCGCCGATGCGGAACCGGCGCATCCAGTCGGTGCCCTCCTTGGCCGCGGTACGGGTGTACAACTCGGTGTTGGACCCGTACTGGTCGGCTGCCGCGGCCGGCGTGGCGCCGCTGCCCATCACGGCATTGAGGGTGGGCAGACCGGCGGCGACGGCGGCGACGGAAGCGAGGACGGTGCGTCTGCTCGTGTTGTTCACGGGGCGATCCTGCATCATGGCCCGACGGCGCCTTGCGGCGGGTTCCTCTGGGCATGACAACCGGGCTGTCGTCGACCCGGCGGCGCGCCGTCGTGGGTCCCGGCGGTGATCCGAAAGAGACGACCCAGTCGACTCGCCGATCACCTGACCGCCCCACGGCCTGGTCCTGTCCGGCCTGACCTGATCCGCCGGCCGGACCTGGCCCTCGCCGTCGCCCGGGCCGGGGATCCGGTCGCGGAGGAGCGGGAACGCACAGTGACCGACCCTGTGCCGGATGCCGCTCGTGGCTAGGCTGCTGGGCATGGGCAACGTGGGAGCGACAAGCCGGCGTCGTTTTCTCCAAGGTCTTTCGGGCGTCGCCGCCGTAGCCGTGCTGCCCGCGTGCGGGGCGGCCGAGGAACCCGGACCACGGGCGCGGTCGCAGGCGCCGGTCGCGCCCACGTCCCCTGCCCGGCGGGTCCGGCCCCTGTATCTGGGGACGTACACCTCCGTCGACGGGGGCGGGAAGGGGATCGGCGTCGCCGCGTACGACGAGACGACGGGACGCATCACCGGGGTGGGCGGCATCGAGGGTGTCGGGGACCCCTCGTACCTGGCCGTGCATCCCTCCGGGCGGACCCTGTACGCCGTGAACGAGCGTGCGGCCGGTGCCGTGACCGCCGTGCGTCTGGCGGACGACGGCGACCACCGGGTGCTGGGCAGCCGGTCCACGGGCGGGGCCGGGCCCGCCCATCTGTCCGTGCACCCCTCCGGGCGCTGGCTGCTCAGCGCCAATTTCGGGTCCGGCAGCGTCGCCGTCCACCCCATCGACGACTCCGGCGCGCTCGGCGAACGAACGGACCTCGTCCGGCACACCGGCACCTCGCCGCACGCCCACCAGATCATCACCACACCAGACCGCCGCCACGTCCTCGCCGTCGATCTCGGCAACGACACCGTGTACACCTACCGCCTCGACACCCGGGCCGGGGCCCTGACGGAGGTCTCCCGCGTGACCGTGCGCCCCGGGGCGGGTCCGCGCCACCTGACCTTCCACCCGTCCGGCCGCCACGCGTACCTCGCGAACGAGCTGGACAACACGGTGACGGTCTGCGCCTACGACCCCGCGACCGGCACGCTGCGGCCCGGCGAGCCGCAGTCCACCGGCACCGGCCCCGGCACCAGCTACCCGGCACAGCTCGTGGTGACGCTGAACGGTGCGTACGCCTACCATGCCAACCGCGGCCCCAACACGCTCACCCGGTACGCCGTCGAGGCCGGCGGCGCCCGGCTGAGGCTGCTGGACACGGTGCCGGTCGGCGGCGACTTCCCCCGCCAGATCGCCCTGTCGCCCTCCGGCCGTCTGCTCTTCGCGGCGAACCAGCGCTCCGGCACCGTCACCGTCTTCCACGTGGACGCGCGAACGGGCGAACTCCGGTCGGCCGATGAGGCGTTCAGGTTCCCCGCGGCGGCGTGCGCGCTGCCGCTCTAGATCTTCGGCAGGGCCGCGACCGCCCACCTGGCCCGTGTCGACAGTCGTCCGCCACGCCGACCGCGGCGAGCAGCGCTGCCTCGTCGAGGTCGGGGAGGATCCCCTCGCAGTACCAGGGGAGCCCGATGACGACCTCCAGCGCCTCGGAGACGCTGCCGCCGACCACTGCGGCATCTCCCTCGGAGGAGGCGTGGAGAACCGTGCCGTCCTCGCAGACGAAGTACGTGCCGCCGGTGTCGTCACCGGCGACCGGCTCCAGCGACGCACCGGACGCCAGGTGCACGTCCTCGACGTGGTAGGCGCGACCGATGTCGAAGTTGAAGGGAAATGCGGCCAGTTCGGCCAGGTCTGGTCGCTCGCGGAGCAGTTCGAGGGCGGGATCGGTCATGCGGCCGAAGCCTACTGGGGCTCCAGGAGGTCCCACTTGTTGCCGTACAGGTCCTCGAAGACCGCGACCGTGCCGTACGGCTCGTACCGCGGCTCCTCCAGGAAGCGCACCCCCGCCGCCGACATCCGGGCACGGTCGCGGGCGAAGTCGTCGGTGTGCAGGAAGAAGCCGACCCGGCCGCCCGTCTGCGCCCCCACGCTCGCGCGCTCGGTGTCGTCCTTGGCACGGGCGAGCAGCAGGCCCGTGCCGCCGGTGCCGCCGGGCGGGCGGACCACCACCCAGCGCGAGGAGTTCCCGCGGTCGGTGTCCTCGACCAGCTCGAAACCGAGGGCGCCGGTGTAGAAGGCGATGGCCTCGTCGTAGTCGCGGACGACGAGGGAGACCAGGGCGATGAAGGACATGGAATGAGGTTATACGTATGACTAGAGGTGGAACAATGCGTTCCATGACGTTCCCGCCGCATCTCCTGGACCGCGCCCGTGCCCTCGCCGTCCCCGGCCGGCGCCGCATCCTGGGTCTTGCCGGAGCGCCCGGCGCCGGCAAGTCCACACTCGCCCGGCACCTGGTCACCGCGCTGGACGGCCTCGCCGTCCTCGTCCCCATGGACGGCTTCCACCTGGCCCAGAGCGAACTGCTGCGCCTCGGCCTCGCCCACCGCAAGGGCGCACCCGCGACCTTCGACGCCGCCGGATACGCCGCGCTGCTCGCCCGGCTGCGTACGCCTGAGCCGGACACCACCGTCTACGCGCCCGCGTTCGACCGCGGGCTCGAGGAGCCGGTCGCGGGCAGCATCCCCGTCGGGCCCGCCGTTCCCCTCGTGGTCACCGAGGGCAACTACCTCCTCCACGACGAAGGGCAGTGGGCCCGCGTGCGCCCCCTCGTCGACGAGATCTGGTTCCTGGAACTCGACGAGCGGACGCGCGTGCGCAGGCTCGTCGACCGGCATGTGTCCTTCGGCAAGGAGCGGCCGTACGCCGAGCGCTGGGTCCGCGAGTCCGACGAGGTGAACGCCCGGCTGATCGGCCTCGGGCGCGACCGGGCGGATCTCGTGGTCACGGCGAGCTGACAGCCCTTCGGGGCCTACCGAACCTGCCCGCCCCGCCGTTCACCTGCGCTCTGTAGGCTCGAAGGAGGACATGTGGCGAGTGGCAGGCAGGAAGGGCGGTCGGTGTGGGGTTGTTCCGGCGAGGGCCGAAGCGTGACGGACGCGATGCGCCCCGGGACCCCGAGTTCGCCTTCTTCTCCGCGGGCGAAGGCACGCGTTTCCGCGGCCTCGTGCGCGAGGCGTTCGCCGAAGCGGGCCTGGAGGTGACCGTCTACTCGGACATGGTGTCCGACAGCGCGGGCCGTCAGTTCGGCCTCGGCAACCTCGCCGCCGTCTGCCACAACGACGAACGCGGCCCGCGCGCCTGGCCCGAACTCGTCCGCCAGCACGTCGGCATGGTCCTGCGCACCATGGACGCGCCGTCCGCGCTGGAGACCCTGCCCACCGAGCAGATCCGTGCCCAGCTCTACCCCCGCGTCGTCGGCGCCGAGGGACTCGATCCGAAGAGCTTCGGGTACGCGCGCACCCTCGCGCCCGGCCTGTTCGAGATCCTCGCCCTCGACCTCCCCGAGAGCGTCATGATGCTCACCGACGAGGCCCTCGAACCGCTCGGCGACCTGCCCTACCTCCGCGACCAGGCGCTCTACAACCTGCGCGGCCTGCCGATCGAGGCCCACGAGACCGTCGCCGACGACGAGGGAATGCGTTTCGAGGTCGTGCTCGGGGACTCCTTCTACACCGCGAGCAGGGTCCTCGCGCTGGAGTCCCTCGTACGCCAGGTCACCGGCGAGGAGCTGACGGCCGACGGCGCGCTCGTGGCGATCCCGTTCCGTCATCAGCTCGCCTTCCACGCCATCCACGACACCGGCATGATCCCGGCGTTGAACGCCATGGCCTCCTTCGCGGCCACCGGCTACGAGGACACGCCGGGCGCCATCAGTCCCTACGTCTACTGGTGGCGTGCCGGAACCCTGACACAGCTCAGCGACCGCGACGAGGAGGGGGAAGGGCTGCGGATCATGGTCGGCGACGAATTCCACGAGCTCCTGGAGCGGCTGGTCACCGAGGAGAGCGGACGGCGGGGCGACGACGGCTGACCCCGCGGGGCCGACCCGGTCGCATCACCGGGCGTGACGGCTGACCCTCGCGCGGTCGGCCCACCCGGCCGACCTGGTCGCATCACGTCCGCCCGGGCCGCATCACGTCCGCCCGGCCGGATCGCGTAGGCCGCCCCCGCGCGCGTCGGTGGCCCGCAGGAGGATGGCGGGCACAATGCCCCGAGGGGCAGACGCGCAGGCCGGGCACGAGCCCCACGACCGTCACGCGGGAGTCTCAATGACGAAGTCAAGCCGCCTGCGTGACCGGCGGGGCGGAGGTGAAGACCCGTCCGTCACGCAGAAGTGCCCACAGAACGCTCGC
>NZ_JBIRZM010000040.1:0-3708 GCF_044390825.1 Streptomyces sp. NPDC018833
ACACAGTGGACGCGAGCAACTGAGGACAAGCCCTCGGCCTATTAGTACCGGTCAACTCCACCAGTTACCTGGCTTCCATATCCGGCCTATCAACCCAGTCGTCTACTGGGAGCCTTACCCTCTCAAGGAGGTGGGAGTCCTCATCTCGAAGCAGGCTTCCCGCTTAGATGCTTTCAGCGGTTATCCTTTCCGAACGTAGCCAACCAGCCATGCCCTTGGCAGGACAACTGGCACACCAGAGGTTCGTCCGTCCCGGTCCTCTCGTACTAGGGACAGCCCTTCTCAAGACTCCTACGCGCACAGCGGATAGGGACCGAACTGTCTCACGACGTTCTAAACCCAGCTCGCGTACCGCTTTAATGGGCGAACAGCCCAACCCTTGGGACCGACTCCAGCCCCAGGATGCGACGAGCCGACATCGAGGTGCCAAACCATCCCGTCGATATGGACTCTTGGGGAAGATCAGCCTGTTATCCCCGGGGTACCTTTTATCCGTTGAGCGACGGCGCTTCCACAAGCCACCGCCGGATCACTAGTCCCGACTTTCGTCCCTGCTCGACCCGTCGGTCTCACAGTCAAGCTCCCTTGTGCACTTACACTCAACACCTGATTGCCAACCAGGCTGAGGGAACCTTTGGGCGCCTCCGTTACCCTTTGGGAGGCAACCGCCCCAGTTAAACTACCCATCAGACACTGTCCCTGATCCGGATCACGGACCCAGGTTAGACATCCAGCACGACCAGAGTGGTATTTCAACGACGACTCCACCTGAACTGGCGTCCAAGCTTCACAGTCTCCCACCTATCCTACACAAGCCGAACCGAACACCAATATCAAACTGTAGTAAAGGTCCCGGGGTCTTTCCGTCCTGCTGCGCGAAACGAGCATCTTTACTCGTAGTGCAATTTCACCGGGCCTATGGTTGAGACAGTCGAGAAGTCGTTACGCCATTCGTGCAGGTCGGAACTTACCCGACAAGGAATTTCGCTACCTTAGGATGGTTATAGTTACCACCGCCGTTTACTGGCGCTTAAGTTCTCAGCTTCGCCGACCCGAAAGTCAGCTAACCGGTCCCCTTAACGTTCCAGCACCGGGCAGGCGTCAGTCCGTATACATCGCCTTACGGCTTCGCACGGACCTGTGTTTTTAGTAAACAGTCGCTTCTCGCTGGTCTCTGCGGCCACCCCAAGCTCACCGAGTACATCGGATCACCCAGAATGGCCCCCCTTCTCCCGAAGTTACGGGGGCATTTTGCCGAGTTCCTTAACCATAGTTCACCCGAACGCCTCGGTATTCTCTACCTGACCACCTGAGTCGGTTTAGGGTACGGGCCGCCATGAAACTCGCTAGAGGCTTTTCTCGACAGCATAGGATCATCCACTTCACCACAATCGGCTCGGCATCAGGTCTCAGACTCGTGCACGACGGATTTGCCTACCGTGCGTCCTACACCCTTACCCCGGGACAACCACCGCCCGGGCTGGACTACCTTCCTGCGTCACCCCATCGCTTACCTACTACCACCTTGGGTCAGCGGCTCCACCACTCCGACCTCGTCCGAAGACTCAGCCGGCGGCTTCACGGCCTTAGCATTAATGGGTTCGATACTGGGCGTTTCAAAGCGGGTACCGGAATATCAACCGGTTGTCCATCGACTACGCCTGTCGGCCTCGCCTTAGGTCCCGACTTACCCTGGGCAGATCAGCTTGACCCAGGAACCCTTAGTCAATCGGCGCACACGTTTCTCACGTGTGTATCGCTACTCATGCCTGCATTCTCACTCGTGAACCGTCCACAACTCGCTTCCGCGGCTGCTTCACCCGGCACACGACGCTCCCCTACCCATCCGCACGCCCGTTGGGGCTATTGCGCGAATGACACGACTTCGGCGGTACGCTTGAGCCCCGCTACATTGTCGGCGCGGAATCACTTGACCAGTGAGCTATTACGCACTCTTTCAAGGGTGGCTGCTTCTAAGCCAACCTCCTGGTTGTCTCTGCGACTCCACATCCTTTCCCACTTAGCGTACGCTTAGGGGCCTTAGTCGATGCTCTGGGCTGTTTCCCTCTCGACCATGGAGCTTATCCCCCACAGTCTCACTGCCGCGCTCTCACTTACCGGCATTCGGAGTTTGGCTAAGGTCAGTAACCCGGTAGGGCCCATCGCCTATCCAGTGCTCTACCTCCGGCAAGAAACACACGACGCTGCACCTAAATGCATTTCGGGGAGAACCAGCTATCACGGAGTTTGATTGGCCTTTCACCCCTAACCACAGGTCATCCCCCAGGTTTTCAACCCTGGTGGGTTCGGTCCTCCACGAAGTCTTACCTCCGCTTCAACCTGCCCATGGCTAGATCACTCCGCTTCGGGTCTTGAGCGCGCTACTGAATCGCCCTGTTCGGACTCGCTTTCGCTACGGCTTCCCCACACGGGTTAACCTCGCAACACACCGCAAACTCGCAGGCTCATTCTTCAAAAGGCACGCAGTCACGACTGCATGTGCAAGCACATACAGCGACGCTCCCACGGCTTGTAGGCACACGGTTTCAGGTACTATTTCACTCCGCTCCCGCGGTACTTTTCACCATTCCCTCACGGTACTATCCGCTATCGGTCACCAGGGAATATTTAGGCTTAGCGGGTGGTCCCGCCAGATTCACACGGGATTTCTCGGGCCCCGTGCTACTTGGGTGTCTCTCAAACGAGCCGCTGATGTTTCAGCTACGGGGGTCTTACCCTCTACGCCGGACCTTTCGCATGTCCTTCGCCTACATCAACGGTTTCTGACTCGTCTCATCGCCGGCAGACAATGAAAGAGAGATCCCACAACCCCGTATGCGCAACCCCTGCCGGGTATCACACGCATACGGTTTGGCCTCATCCGGTTTCGCTCGCCACTACTCCCGGAATCACGGTTGTTTTCTCTTCCTGAGGGTACTGAGATGTTTCACTTCCCCTCGTTCCCTCCACACTGCCTATGTGTTCAGCAGCGGGTGACAGCCCATGACGACTGCCGGGTTTCCCCATTCGGAAACCCCCGGATCAAAGCCTGGTTGACGACTCCCCGGGGACTATCGTGGCCTCCCACGTCCTTCATCGGTTCCTGGTGCCAAGGCATCCACCGTGCGCCCTTAAAAACTTGGCCACAGATGCTCGCGTCCACTGTGCAGTTCTCAAGCAACGACCAGCCACCCACCACCCCACCCTTCACAGAGCGAGTTCACTGGGGCCGGCATCCCGAAGGACGACCATCACGGCCGTACCCTCAGACACCCAACAACGTGCCAGGCACGAGCACCCCTCCAGATCTCACGTTCCACGCCGAAGCAGTACTAGTGATCCCTGTCAGGACTCTCGCGCCAACTAATCAACGTTCCACCCATGAGCTGACCGTGCAGAACATTTGCCTGCAATCGGTACTGTGCTCCTTAGAAAGGAGGTGATCCAGCCGCACCTTCCGGTACGGCTACCTTGTTACGACTTCGTCCCAATCGCCAGTCCCACCTTCGACAGCTCCCTCCCACAAGGGGTTGGGCCACCGGCTTCGGGTGTTACCGACTTTCGTGACGTGACGGGCGGTGTGTACAAGGCCCGGGAACGTATTCACCGCAGCAATGCTGATCTGCGATTACTAGCAACTCCGACTTCATGGGGTCGAGTTGCAGACCCCAATCCGAACTGAGACCGGCTTTTTGAGATTCGCTCCGC
>NZ_JBIRZM010000041.1:0-3307 GCF_044390825.1 Streptomyces sp. NPDC018833
TGACTCTCCTCCCGAGGGTTCCTCAAGCACTCCGAAGCGTGGTCTCGCCGCAGCGTGCGCCTGACCTGGAGGTCTATCCGTCCCACACGAGAGGTTGTCCATCCCGATGGAATCTCGCGATTCCTGAGATAATATCGTCCAGTCCGATCAGTTGGCCAAATGGTCGAGCTGGAGGTTTCGTGTCCCTGGCGATCGTGCGAGACCTGCGTCCGGAACTGCGCTTGACGACGCCGGAGGAGCTCGCGGCCTTCGAGCAGGATCTGTTGTCCGAGTTCGTGCTCGCCCGGGCTTCGGCCGGCATCAGCGACGGGACGGTCGCCGGCGATGTCGGCGTGATCGTCGAAGTGCGCTCATGGTTCGCGCGCCCGCTGTGGGAGATGGAACCTCGTGATCTGGACCGGTTCTTCGGCCGACATCAACAGGGTATGGCTCATGCCACAAAGGTCCACAAGGCGCACTCTCTCAGCGTGTACTTCGAGTTCCTTGAACTACGGCACAAGCCCGCCATTCACAGGGCAACCGGCTATGTCGTCGAGTCGCCGTTGGATGAGATCAACCGGCCCCGTGGATCGACCCTGTCCCGGTTGCGGGTTCCGCCGCCGCTCGGGGAGGTCGACCATCTGTTCTCGGCTTGGCGTGACGAGGTGCCGCAGGCGCGTAAACCGTTGTCGATCGTCCGAAGTTACACCGCGATGAGGCTGGCGAGTCTGATAGGTCCCCGGGTCTCGGAGCTGAGCCTGGCGAACGTCGACGACATCCACTGGGAACTCGGCCAGTTCGGAAAGATTCTTCTGCGGGGCAAGGGGAGGCGCGGCAAGAAGAAGGAACGGCTCGTCCCGCTGATCAACGGGAGCCGTTCGCTGTTGGAGTGGTGGGTCGACGGCCCCCGCTGGCAGTACGACGATCGGGTGGATGAGCCAGGGGCGCCGTTGTTCCCCTCGGAGCGGCGGGCCGCAGACGGCTCGAGCCTGCGGGTGGATACCGACACGCTCCGCCTGCATCTGAAGAAGATGGTCGCCCAGCACCTTCCTTCCCAGGCAGGCAAGCTGACGCCGCACACGCTTCGGCACTTCGCTGCCTCGGAGCTCTACCGTCAGGGCATGGATGTGGTGGCGATCCAAGAGCTGCTTGGTCATAAGTGGATCAACACCACCATGATCTACGTACACGTCAACCAGACTCATGTCGAGGACGCGTGGGTCCGTGCCGGTGAGCGTGGACGGGCGCGATTCGGAGGAGCGTCATGAAGTGGAACCTGCGGATGACCGCGGCCAAGCGGGACATCTGGAAGTCCTCCGAACTCCAGCGCATGCTGGCTGACGCGGGCTTGGTGATCAGTGCGGGCAAGATGTCCAACCTGTGGGCCGGCCAGCCGGTGACTATCCGCCTGGACGATCTCGACGTGATCTGCGATGTGCTGCAATGCGAGCCCAGCGATCTCCTTGTCCGTGAGCCCGAGAAGGCCCGCGCGAAACGACCGGAGCAGGATGAGAGCAGGGCGGCCATCCGTCCCGCTGTTGGGGAGAACCGTCGTCGCAGCGGCGGCGGCCCGGCCTCCCGCAACTTGATGCCGCCGTTGTGACGAAGGAAGCGAAGGCCAAGGGGCGTGGGACGCCTGAGAGTTGCGAGGTCTGCATGGCCTGGGGCCTGCACCCTAACCCGGGCGGCTCGAAGATCCTCTGCTATGCATGCAGGGCATGGTGGTACAAGTACCCTGCCGACTCGTGCGGCACGTGCGGCGCGACCGCCCCCCTGCGTGACGGAGTCTGCCGGGCCTGCCGTCACCAGGCCGCATTCGTCGCCGGCCGTATCAAGGTCCCCTCAGCCGGCTACGGGGCCCGGTTGGACCTCACGGTCGCAGCCGCAACCGGGCACCAGACGTTTCTCGCTGACCTGATCAAATGGAATCGGCGCCACCACCTCACCGCAAGAACAGCGCAGATGCCTGAGTTGCCGAGCGAGACGCCGCACAGACACCCCCTGCTGCTGAAGCCGCCCGAGAGCATCCAGCTCACGCTCTTCGAGCCGGTCCGGGACTTCCGGCGCTATCGGCACCCGAACGGCTCGAAGGGGCGCTCCTGGACAGGATTCACCCCGGCAGATCCCGGATATGCGGACTTCCTCGTCGATCGGGCCAGGGACGTCGCGGCGGTACGGGGCTGGAACGACTCCACCATCAAGCGCGTGAAGTGCGGCTTGATGATCCTCTCGGCCCTGCACCAGCCTTCCGAAAGGATCAAAGCCACCACGGTGCACGCACTCTCCCGGGACATCGATGTTCCCGCAGTCCATCTCATCGACATGCTCAACGATCTCGACATCCTGCTCGACGACGCACCCGACCCCCTCGAACAACTGGTCAGAGCTCACCTCGCAGTGCTTCCCGAGCAGATACGCGTCGAGGTGACCGCCTACTTCGACATCCTCCGCAACGGAGCCCCCCGCCGCCGCCCCAGGTCGCCTCACACAGTCGACATCCACCTGCGGCTGATCGTCCCGTTCACTGCCCAGTACTGTGCCCCCCGATACTCGACATTGAGGCAGGTCACCCCCGAGGACATCACTGACTGGCTGTCCAAACGGAACAACGTCCAGCGCGAAATCGTCGCGCTCCGGGACATGTTCAAGACGCTCAAGTCACAGCGGCTGATCTTCGCTAACCCGGCCCGACGCATCAGGCCCGGCAACACCCTCGTCAACCCGCCCACACCGGTCGCGGAAGACCAACTCAAACAAGTGGCCAGAGCCGCGGATGAGAGCCCGGCCCTCCTGGCCGTCGTCGCCCTTGCCGGCGTCCACGCCCTCTTCCCGCACGAGATCAGAATGCTCCAAGACTCCGACATCGAGCTGAGCACCGGGCGCCTCCGGCGGGGCGAGGTCAGTCGGCCCCTCGACCACTTCACCGCCGAAGCCATCCGCAAGTACCGGCGCTACCGTGACGCCCGCTGGCCGGACTCGGCAAACCCTCATCTCCTCCTCACCCAGCAGACAGCCAAGAGGGAGAGCCCGGTCAGCGACTTCTGGCTCAAGCGCCTGTTCAAGGGGCTGCCCGCCACGGCCGACAGCCTCCGCCAGGACCGGGTCCTCGAAGAAGCGATCGCCGCCGGACCCGATCCCCTCCGCATCGCCACCATGTTCAACCTCAGCGCCCAGGCCAGCTTGCGCTACACCCGCGCGGCCAGCCCGGCAGGCACCGAAACGACGACCGGGTAACCCGCGAACCCACGGCCAGAGAGCCTCCGAATCCCCCAGCAGCGCCTACAGTTCAGATTTCGATACCTTCAGAAATCGTGAACTCGCGGGGATT
>NZ_JBIRZM010000042.1:0-2194 GCF_044390825.1 Streptomyces sp. NPDC018833
ACGGCGGGATGGGTCCAGTTGAGTCGGCCCGGGGCGCGGTTCAGGCATTGCTGCCTGCCCGTTTCCCCGGACCGCTCTCCGAACCCGGCGTACCCGTTTCCGAGTACCGGGCTCTCCACGGTCTCGTCCGTCAGGCATGAGCAGGGACATCCCAAAGGGTGGGGATCTTCGGCCGATACCGGTAGCGGGTGACCGCGACGGTATCCAGCGCGAACAGTGCGATCCCGTCCGCTGACAACTGCTTCCAGCGACCGGCGCTGCCGTCGTAGAAGCGTCGGCGGACGTCCTTCCACTTCCAGCGGTGCCGCGCTATCAGCAGAGCGCTGACTCTGCGCCAGACGAAGTAGTCCAGCGCGCGGAGGGCGCGTTTGCAGACGGCGTGCCGGAAGTAGTTGACCCACCCGCGTGTGATCTGGTTGATCCGGATCAGCACCTTGCGGATGTCCTGCTGTGACGTTCTGCCTGTCAGGGCTCGGATCTTCTCCTTCAGCTGCCGGATGGGCCGGTCAGCGATGTAGGTGTAGACGTGCCACTTGTTGGCACCCCTCTTGCGGCGCCACTGGATGCGGAACCCCAAGAAGTCGAACCCATCCGACATGTGCACGATCCGGGTCTTCGCTGGTGACAGTCGAAGTCCCAGGGGGCGCAACACCTCGGTGACTTCCTCGTGCAGGGCTATGACGTCGTCGCGTTGGCCATGAACGAGAACGACGAAATCGTCCGCGTAGCGGACAATGCGCCATCTCGGCAGGCCGTAGTGACGTCGACGGCTGCGCTTGTACGCGGTCGACATGCTCCCGCCCTCCAGCCACGGGCCGTGCAGGTGCTCATCGAGCGCCGACAGGGCGATGTTGGCCAGAAGGGGTGAGAGGATGCCGCCTTGCGGCGTGCCGGTGAGAGTTTCCTCGTAGGAGGCGACCTCAGTGAGAACACCAGCCTTGAGGAAGGCTTGCACCAGGCGGAGCACGCGCTTGTCCTTGATCCGGTTTCGCACCCGATCCATCAGGGCCGTGTGGTCGATGGAGTCAAAGCACGCCTCGATGTCCGCGTCCAGCACCCAGCGGTATCCCTTGGTGCCGAACATGTGGATCTCGGCGATGGCGTCGTGCGCCCGCCGCATCGGCCTGAAACCGTAAGAGACCGGCTGAAAGTCGGCCTCGAAGATCGGCTCCAGCACCAGTTTCAGCGCGGCTTGCACCACGCGGTCGGCCACGGTCGGAATGCCGAGCTTGCGCACCTTCCCGCTGCCGCCGGGTTTGGGGATCTTCCGCTCCCGCACGGGCAGCGGGCAGAAGCTGCCCGCCTTCAGCGCCTGGCGCAGATCATCCAAGAACCCCGGAACACCGACCTCCCGTTCCACCTGGTCGACCGTGAGGCCGTCCACTCCAGGGGTTCGGGCCCCGGTGTTGCCCGCGACCCGTTCGAACGCCGTAAGCAGCGTCGCCGGGTCATGCACGAGGTTGAACAGATCGTCGAATCGGCGGCCGGGATCGGCCACCGCCCAACGGTGAAGCTTGGTCTGCATCTCCGATACCCGCCGGTCTAGCCCCACGGGGCGATCCGGTGGAGCGCTGCTGTTCAGCAGTGCTTCTTTCGGCATTGCAATCCCTCCCTTCTGATTCCGCTGCCGCCCTTCCCCACGTACTGGGCTCTCCCCAGCTCCGAGTACTACGGCGGCTCCGCCCCGCTCCAGCCCGATCGGCCGACGATGAGCCCAGCCGCTTCCTGCCCTGGGTGGGCAGGTCGAGGCGGAACCGGAGCGGTTCCCGTGTTCACTTGTGGATCGCTTGTCAGAGGAGGAGCCCGACTTTGCCCCCGCGGCCCTAGCCACGACTACCCCGCAGCACTTCACCGTGGCCTCCCCGGGCAACATGACAAGATCACCCGAAAAGTTCCCTGCCCCTGGGTAGAGGCAGGGACACACCGCTTCCGGCCCAGATCCGCCAGGTTCGAGCCGGCTGGAAGTAAGGAGGCGTAAGACGCCGGTTCCTCGCGTACTCCTCTCCGTCTTGCTCGCCGGACCCGTCCCATCTGGCAGTTCTGGAACGTCCCGGCTTTGTCGGGGCTGCTTACCGCCCTCCCCGGCACCTCCCGGATCAGGCTGCCCCCAGCTTCACCGGGCTGCTGCGACAGCCCAGCGGCGAAGGTCTCTCACCCCCACACAATCCACATGCGCTTTCCACGGCGCACTGTC
>NZ_JBIRZM010000043.1:0-1954 GCF_044390825.1 Streptomyces sp. NPDC018833
GCGCACATCGCGAAGACCGCGGGCGGCGGCAACGACTTCGAGGTCGCGGGCGGCCAGACCGAGGCCGGTCCGTTCGGCATCGCCGTCGACAAGGACAACACCCAGCTCCGCGACGCGCTCAAGGACGCCCTGAACGCGATCATCAAGAACGGCGAGTACGCGAAGGTCCTGGAGAAGTGGGACGTCAAGAACAGCGCCGTGACCGAGGCGACGATCAACGCCGGCAAGTAAGCGGCGTCCTCGCCTCAGAGCGTTCACTGAAGGGCAGTCACTGTGACTGACAAGTTCCACAAGACACCCGCCGATGAGCCACCAGCGGACTCGGCGGTCGGCAAGGGGGCCTACACACCCCCTGAGCAGATCAAGGCCATCCCGGTCCGGCACTGGGGCCGCTGGGTCAGCGGCGTCGTCGTCGTGGCCCTGCTGGGCACACTGGCCTACTCGTTCTCCCAGGGCGATGTCACCTGGGGGACGGTCGGCGACCTCATCTTCGACGACCGGATCGTCGCCGGCATGGGCCGCACGCTGCTGATCAGCGTTCTGTCGATGCTGATCGGTCTGGTCCTGGGCGTCGTCTTCGCGGTCATGCGGCTGTCGAAGAACCCGGTGACCGGCGCGGTGGCCTGGCTGTACATCTGGTTCTTCCGCGGCACGCCGGTGTATGTGCAGCTCCTGCTGTGGTTCAACCTCGCGCTGATCTTCCCCGTCCTCAACCTTGGGTTCTACAAGGACGAGATGGTCGACGTGATGACCCCGTTCATGGTCGCGCTGCTCGGCCTGGGTCTGAACGAGGGCGCGTACATGGCCGAGATCGTCCGGGCCGGTATCCAGTCCGTCGACGAGGGCCAGAGCGAGGCGTCGCACGCGCTCGGCATGTCCAGCGGCAAGACCATGCGGCGGGTCGTTCTCCCGCAGGCGATGCGCGTGATCGTGCCGCCGACCGGCAACGAGTTCATCAACCTGCTGAAGACCTCCTCGCTGGTCTCCGCCGTGCAGTACACCGAGCTGCTGCGCGCCGCGCAGAACATCGGCTCCACATCGTTCGCGATCATGGAGACGCTGCTGGTGGCGTCCGTCTGGTACCTGGC
Source organism: Streptomyces sp. NPDC018833 (assembly GCF_044390825.1). NCBI lineage: Bacteria > Bacillati > Actinomycetota > Actinomycetes > Kitasatosporales > Streptomycetaceae > Streptomyces > Streptomyces sp. NPDC018833. Next base: position 1,089 of record NZ_JBIRZM010000043.1, read on the forward strand.
ACTGACCAGCGTGTTCAGCGTCGGCCAGTACTACGTCGAGCGCTACTACGCGCGCGGTTCGCTGCGGCAGCTGCCGCCCACTCCGTGGCAGCGGGTCAAGAAGAACCTGTTGCCCTTCATCGGTAACAGGGGAGGTGTCCGGGCATGACCGCGATGGTGAAGGCCGAAGGCGTCCACAAGTCCTACGGCGCCGCCCACATCCTGCGCGGCATCGACCTCGAGGTCGCCCCGCGCGAGGTGTTCTGCCTGGTCGGCCCGTCCGGCTCCGGCAAGTCCACCTTCCTGCGCTGCATCAACCACCTGGAGAAGATCAACGCCGGCCGGCTCTCGGTCGACGGCCAGCTGGTCGGCTACCGGCAGAAGGGCGACAAGCTCTACGAGCTGAAGGACCGCGAGGTCGCGGCCCAGCGCCGCGACATCGGCATGGTCTTCCAGCGCTTCAACCTCTTCCCGCACATGACCGCGCTGGCCAACGTCATGGAGGCCCCGATCCAGGTCAAGGGCGAGGCCAGGGCCGTCGCCCGCGCCCGGGCCGAGCGGCTGCTCGACCGGGTCGGCCTCGCCGACAAGGCCGGGAACTACCCCTCCCAGCTCTCCGGCGGCCAGCAGCAGCGCGTCGCCATCGCCCGTGCGCTGGCGATGGAGCCGAAGCTGATGCTCTTCGACGAGCCGACCTCGGCCCTCGACCCGGAGCTGGTGGGTGACGTCCTGGACGTCATGCGCGGCCTGGCCGAGGACGGCATGACGATGATCGTCGTGACGCACGAGATGGGCTTCGCACGCGAGGTCGGCGACTCACTGGTCTTCATGGACGGCGGCGTGGTGGTCGAGTCCGGCCACCCGCGCGACGTCCTGGGCAACCCCCA
>NZ_JBIRZM010000044.1:0-1635 GCF_044390825.1 Streptomyces sp. NPDC018833
CTTGCGGGTCTTGACCTCTTCGGTCAGCTGCGGGACGACGTCGAAGAGGTCGCCGACCACGCCGTAGTCGACGAGGTCGAAGATCGGGGCCTCGGCGTCCTTGTTGATCGCCACGATGGTCTTCGAGGTCTGCATGCCCGCGCGGTGCTGGATCGCGCCGGAGATACCGGAGGCGATGTACAGCTGCGGCGACACGCTCTTACCGGTCTGGCCGACCTGGTTGGTGTGCGGGTACCAGCCGGCGTCGACCGCGGCACGCGAGGCACCGACAGCGGCACCGAGCGAGTCGGCCAGCGCCTCGATGACCGCGAAGTTCTCCGCACCGTTGACACCACGACCGCCGGAGACCACGATCGCGGCCTCGGTCAGCTCGGGACGGCCGGTCGACTCACGCGGAGTACGCGCGGTGACCTTGGTGCCGGTCGCCTTCTCGGAGAACGACACCGACAGCGCCTCGACCGCGCCGGCGGCCGGAGCGGCCTCCACAGCCGCCGAGTTCGGCTTGACCGTGATCACCGGGGTGCCCTTGGTGATACGGGACTTGGTGGTGAAGGAGGCCGCGAACGCGGACTGGGTGGCCACGGGGCCCTCGGCGCCGGCCTCCAGGTCGACCGCGTCGGTGATGATGCCCGAACCGATACGCACCGCGAGACGGGCGGCGATCTCCTTGCCCTCCGCGGAGGAGGGGACCAGCACGGCGGCCGGGGACACCTGCTCGTACGCCGCCTGCAGCGCGTCCACCTTCGGCACCACCAGGTACTCGGCGAACTCGGGGGCGTCAGCGGTCAGCACCCTGACCGCGCCGTGCTCGGCGAGCGCGGCCGCGGTGCTCCCGGCACCGGCGCCGAGGGCGACGGCAACGGGCTCGCCGATACGGCGCGCCAGCGTCAGCAGCTCCAGGGTGGGCTTGCGGACGGCACCGTCCACGTGGTCGACGTAGACGAGAACTTCAGCCATGGGACTTCTTCTCTCCTGCTTGCGAAGTATGAAGGGGGCGGTTGGTGGCCGAAGCCTTAGATGAACTTCTGGCTCGCGAGGAACTCCGCGAGCTGCTTGCCGCCCTCGCCCTCGTCCTTGACGATCGTGCCGGCGGTGCGGGCCGGACGCTCCGCGGCCGAGTCGACCTTGGTCCAGGCACCCTCGAGGCCGACCTCTTCGGCGTCGATGTCCAGGTCCTCCAGGTCCAGGGACTCCACCGGCTTCTTCTTGGCGGCCATGATGCCCTTGAACGACGGGTAACGCGCCTCGCCCGACTGGTCCGTCACCGACACCACGGCCGGCAGGGACGCCTCCAGCTGCTCCGAGGCGGTATCACCGTCACGACGACCCGTCACGGTGCCGTCCTCGACCGCGACCTCCGACAGCAGCGTCACCTGCGGGACACCCAGGCGCTCGGCCAGGACCGCCGGCAGCACACCCATCGTGCCGTCGGTGGAGGCCATACCGCAGATCACCAGGTCGTAACCGGTCTTCTCGATCGCCTTGGCCAGCACCAGCGAGGTGCCCATCACGTCACTGCCGTGCAGATCGTCGTCCTCGACATGGACGGCCTTGTCCGCACCCATCGACAGCGCCTTGCGCAGCGCGTCCTTGGCATCCTCGGGACCGACGGTCAGCACGGTGACCTCCGCATCG
>NZ_JBIRZM010000045.1:0-1546 GCF_044390825.1 Streptomyces sp. NPDC018833
CCCCCGTTATGTTCTTCGCGGTCCTGCAAGAGGGCCGCTGGCCTCCGGGCCCGGCATGACTGTTCCCCCCTGTCGAACGGATGACCTGGGGGGTGGTGTCACCGGGCCCGGGAGGTGCCGTCGGAGACGCTGATCAGAGGTCCGGCCACCACCCGGTCCGGCGCAATGCCGGACAGCTCGCGGGCGGCAGGTCTGCATAACGTGGATGCGCGCGTACGACACCACTGCCGAGGCCGGCACGTTCAACTCTCCTGGAAGGGCGCGATGTTCGACACCGAAGACGTGGGCGTGTTCCTCGGCCTGGACGTCGGCAAGAGCTCTCATCACGGGCACGGGCTGACTCCGGCCGGCAAGAAGGTCTTCGACAAGCAGCTGCCCAACAGCGAGCCGAAACTGCGGGCCGTGTTCGACAAACTGGCCGCGAAGTTCGGCACCGTCCTGGTGATCGTGGACCAGCCCGCCTCCATCGGCGCCCTCCCGCTGACCGTCGCCCGCGACGCCGGCTGCCGCGTCGCCTACCTGCCCGGCCTGGCCATGCGCCGGATCGCCGACCTCTACCCCGGCGAGGCCAAGACCGACGCCAAGGACGCTGCGGTGATCGCGGACGCGGCCCGCACCATGCCGCACACCCTGCGATCCCTCGAACTGACCGACGAGATCACCGCCGAACTCACGGTCCTCGTCGGCTTCGACCAGGACCTCGCCGCCGAGGCCACCCGCACGTCCAACCGGATACGCGGCCTGCTCACCCAGTTCCACCCGTCGCTGGAGCGCGTTCTGGGCCCCCGCCTGGACCACCAGGCCGTGACCTGGCTGCTGGAGCGCTACGGCTCCCCGGCCGCCCTGCGCAAAGCCGGCCGCCGCAGACTCGTCGAGCTGATCCGGCCCAAGGCCCCGCGCATGGCCCAGCGGCTGATCGACGATGTCTTCGACGCCCTCGACGAACAGACCGTCATGGTCCCCGGCACCGGCACCCTCGACATCGTCATCCCCTCTCTGGCCGCCTCCCTGGCCGCCGTCCACACCCAGCGCCGGGCGATGGAAGCCCAGATCAACACCCTGCTGGAGACCCACCCTCTTTCCCCGGTCCTGACCTCGATGCCCGGCGTCGGCGTCAGGACCGCCGCCGTCCTGCTGGTCACCGTCGGCGACGGCACCAGCTTCCCCACCGCCGCCCACCTCGCCTCCTACGCCGGACTCGCCCCCACCACGAAGTCGTCGGGAACCTCGATCCACGGTGAACACGCACCCCGAGGCGGCAACCGGCAGCTCAAACGGGCCATGTTCCTGTCCGCCTTCGCCTGCATGAACGCCGACCCGGCCTCCCGCGCCTACTACGACAAGCAACGCGCCCGCGGCAAAACCCACACCCAGGCCCTCCTCCGCCTCGCCCGCCAACGCATCAGCGTCCTGTTCGCCATGCTCCGCGACGGCACCTTCTACGAACCCCGCACCCCCAAGGACGTCGAGCTCGCCGCATAACCCCAGCGAGCCCGAACCGCCCCAAACCCGACAGGGGCGCCTTGACGCAGGACATAGAGGCACC
>NZ_JBIRZM010000046.1:0-1428 GCF_044390825.1 Streptomyces sp. NPDC018833
CTCCGTAAGTTGTTGGATGGCCCGGGAGGGCCGGATGTGGCTTATGGGGTCTTGCCTTCAGTGGCTCCGCAGGAGTGGCCGTCCGGCTCTCCGGGGCGCCCTGGCTGCTGATTGAGATGTGCGCGCCTCGTGCGGTCGCTGATTACGGAGATGACAGCGGGGTGTTCCTCGGGCCGACGGCACGCTGTGCGGAACGAGGAGGGGCGAGTGAGCGAGCGACGGGCCCAGGTCTGGGCCGGCATCGACGCGGGCAAGGGGCATCACTGGGCGGCTGTGGTCGACGAGACCGGTGCCACGCTGTGGTCCAAGAAGATCGAGAACGATGAGCCGGCGATCCTGACCGCCATCGGTGAGATCCTGGACCTGGCCGACGATGTCCACTGGGCGGTGGACATCTCCGGCACGTCCTCCGCTCTGCTGCTGGCCCTGCTTGCAGCCCATGGCCAGCAGGCCGTCTACGTTCCCGGCCGCACGGTCAACCGCATGTCCGGCGCCTACCGGGGCGAGGCCAAGACCGACGCCCGCGACGCCTATGTCATCGCCGAGACCGCCCGCCACCGCAACGACTTCGCCGCGATCGACGTGCCAGCCCAGCTGGCCGCCGACCTCGCGCTGCTGACGGCCCACCGCGCCGATCTGGTGGCCGACCGGGTGCGGATGATCAACCGTCTCCGTGACGTGCTGACCGGCGTCTTCCCCGCGCTGGAGCGGGCCTTCGACTACTCGGCGCACAAGGGCGCGCTGGTGCTGCTGACCGGCCACCAGACCCCGGCCGCCATCCGTCGCCGCGGCCGGGCCCGGCTGACGGCCTGGCTGGCCAACCGCAGCGTTCGGGGCGCCGACGCGGTCGCCGCGACCGCGCTGGAAGCAGCCCAGGCACAGCAGACCGCGCTGCCCGGGGAGGATGTCGCCGCGCAGATCGTCGCCGCCCTTGCCGGGCAGATCCTGGACTTGGACGACCGGCTGAAGCGGATCGACAAGCAGATCCGCGAGACGTTCCGCAGCCATCCGCAGGCGGAGATCATCGAGTCCCTGCCCGGCATGGGCCCGATACTCGGGGCCGAGTTCGTCGTCGCTGCCGGCGACCTGTCGGCCTACGCGGACGCCGGTCATCTGGCTTCGGCGGCCGGGCTCGTGCCCGTGCCACGCGACTCCGGCCGCCGCACCGGCAACCTGCACCGGCCCAAGCGCTACAGCCGCCGCCTGCGACGGGTGTTCTACCTCTCCGCGCAGACCAGCATTATTCGCGAGGGCGCGAACCGGGACTTCTACCTCAAGAAGCGCGGCGAGGGCTGCAAACACGTCCAGGCGGTCATCGCGCTGGCCCGGCGACGAGCGAGCGTTCTGTGGGCACTTCTGCGTGACGGACGGGTCTTCACCTCCGCCCCGCCGGTCACGCAGGCGGCTTGACTTCGTCATTGAGACTCC